>NZ_JBIAGO010000026.1:0-82035 GCF_042869775.1 Streptomyces sp. NPDC006711 | reverse complement strand
CCTGTGGGAGAGTAGGACGCCGCCGAACAAATTGTGGGAAAAGCCCCGCACCCGATCGTAGGAATACGGTCGACGGTGCGGGGCTTTTTCGCGTTCGCGGCGTCCAGGTGCTGCGTCTCAGGTTCCTGAGAGACCCACGTGGCGCGAATTCAGATGCGGGCGGCGGTTCTGACCAGGCCGGCCACGGCGCGGGAGCGGCTGTGCGGCGGCCAGGCGATCACTGTCGTGATCTTCGGCGCGTCCAGCACCGGCACCGCGGCGTGATCCTCGTTCAGCTGGGCCCGGCACGACTCCGGCGCGATCAAGCAGGCGCGGCCCAGCGCGATCAGCTGGAGCAACTGCGCGTGGTCGCGGGCCTCGGGGCCGGGGCCGTCCGGGTAGGAGCCGTCCCGGCCGGGCCAGCGTGGTGTGGGCAGATCGGCGAGGTCGGCGACGTCGGCCATGCGTACATGTGCCCGCTCGGCGAGGGGGTGCCGGGCCGGGACCACCACGACCTGCCCCTCCGTACGCAGTTCCTCGGTGTCGAAACCGGACGTCGTGTCGTAGGGGAGATGCAGCATCGCCACGTCCGCGCGGCCGTCGCGCAGCATGCGTTCCTGCTCGCCGATGCCGCACAGGAGCAGATCGACGGTGACCGCGTCGGGTTCGGCGGCGTAGGCGTCGAGGAGCTTTGCCAGCAGGTCGCTGGAGGCGCCCGCCTTGATGGCGAGGACGACGTCGGCCTGGCCCCTCGCGGCGAGAGCGGCGCGGCGCGTACGGCGCTCGGCGGCCTCGATCGCGTCGAGTGCGGCCCGGGCCTCGCGCAGGAGCACCGCGCCGGCCTCGGTCAGGGTGACGGCACGGCTGCTGCGCTCCAACAGGGTTGCCGCCAGGCGCCGTTCGAGCTGGCGGATCGCCCGGGACAGCGGGGGCTGCGTGATCCCGAGCCGCTGGGCGGCCCTGCCGAAGTGCAGTTCCTCCGCGACGGCGACGTAGTACCGCAACTCCCTGGTCTCCACGCCCTCAGCGTACTGCTCGGACCCCTCCCAGCTGGACCGATACTCGCCGGGTATTGATCCGCACCCAACGGGTGTTGGCCGTCCGTAGCCGGGCCCGGGCAGGATCGACGTATGACGGAACAGACCATCGCGCTGGTGACCGGCGCGAACAAAGGCATCGGATACGAGATCGCGGCGGGCCTCGGCGCTCTCGGCTGGAGCGTCGGCGTCGGCGCCCGGGACCAGGAGCGGCGCGAGGGCGCTGTGGCGAAGCTGCGGGCGGCCGGTGTGGACGCGTTCGCCGTGCCGCTGGACGTGACCGACGACGCGAGCGTGGCCGAGGCGGCCCGGCTGATCGAGGAGCGCGCCGGACGGCTCGACGTGCTCGTCAACAACGCCGGGACCACGGGCAACGCGCCGCAGATGCCGACCACGGTGGACGTGAGCACGGTGCGGGCCGCGGTGGAAACCAACGTGATCGGCGTCATCCGCGTCACCAATGCGATGCTTCCGCTGGTGCGCCGCTCGTCCTCGCCCCGCATCGTGAACATGTCGAGCAGCGTCGGCTCGCTCACCCTCCAGACCACGCCCGGCGTCGAGGTGGGCCCGATCTCCGTCGCGTACTCGCCGTCGAAGACGTTCCTCAACGCGGTGACCGTGCAGTACGCCAAGGAGCTCGCGGACACCGACATCCTGATCAACGCCGGCTGCCCCGGGTACTGCGCGACCGACCTCAACGGGTTCCGAGGCGTCCGAACGCCGGCCCAGGGCGCGGCCATCGCGATCCGGCTCGCTTCCCTGCCGGACGGTGGCCCGACGGGCCGCTTCTTCGACGACGAGGGGGAGGTGCCGTGGTGATCGACCGCTGAGCCGGACGGGCCATCACCGCCCGGCCGGCACTTCGACAGCACGGTTCCGCTGTATTCCCTGGTCGCGTCGCCCCCTGGCACCATGGGTGGGGCTGTGTGACGGGAGCGCTGAGGGGGAGCCGGTGGCCCAGTCCGAAGTTCCGGTGGCGTGGATCGGTCTCGGCGGAGTGCTGGTGGGTGCCGTGGCCACCGCGTTGGGGGCCCGATATACGTCACTCGGGAGCGTCCGGGCCGCGACCATCACGCAGCTCGACCCCCTCCAGACCGAACTCCACTGCTTCACCTCGCCGTTCATCGAGGCACGGATCCAACTCATGCCGGTGCTGGGGGGACAGACCCCGGCCGACCGGTGGATCGGGATCGCGTCCACCTTGCCGCGTGCCGCGCCCAGGTGGTGTTCCATGGCCTCCGACCCGCTGGCGCTGTTCGAGAAACCGGTGCTCGTCCGGGGCCATGCCCACCAGGTCGACGGCCAGATCCGTTCCCACCAGGCCCGGGGCGCCCGCACGTTGGATCCCGGCGCGCACGCGGCCGTACGCGCCCTCCACCAAGAACTCGGCGACGCGGTCGACCAGTTCTCCCGTGCGCTCAAACGCCTGGCGAAGCGCGGGCTCGGCGTCGTGTAGCGGACGTGCGAGTCGACCGCACATACGCGAAGACCCCGTCCTCAGCGTTGCCGCTGATGGCGGGGTCTTTGGGCACCTCGTACAAGGTGCCCCCGGCAGGATTCGAACCTGCGCACACGGCTCCGGAGGCCGTTGCTCTATCCCCTGAGCTACGGGGGCGTTCGCCGCTCTCGGCGGCGACGGGTTGAACACTACCAGCTCTGCCGGGGTGCCTGTGAACAGGTATTTCCGGCACGGTTGTGGGCCGCGTCCCCCGGGCGGGGCGGAAGTGGGGAAAACCCGGACGCGGCGCCCTCCTCGGACCTAACCTCGAAGTGTGTCAGGCGCGTCGGGCCGGGTTCTTGTTGTGGACGACAACAAGGTCATCCGGCAGCTGATCAGGGTCAACCTGGAGCTGGAGGGCTTCGAGGTCGTGACCGCGGCCGATGGTGCCGAGTGCCTGGAGGTCGTGCACCAGGTCCGCCCCGATGTGATCACCCTGGACGTGATGATGCCCCGGCTCGACGGGCTGCGGACGGCGGCGCGGTTGCGTTCCGATCCCCGGACGAGCCGGCTGCCCGTGGCGATCATCAGCGCCTGCAACCAGTACGAGGTGGAGACCGGGCTCGCGGCCGGGGTCGACGCCTTCCTCGCGAAGCCCTTCGAGCCCGCCGAGCTGGTGCGGCTCGTACGGCAGTTGGCACACCGGGAGGCTCCGCCGTCCACCGACGGCAGCAGGGCGCCCGGGCGGGCCGGCAGCACCCGGGGCTGAACGCCGCCACGCCCTGGCCACGGCCGGGCCGCCCGTGCGCGCCCGACGCCCGTTGCCCGCGCAGGCGCCTCACCCGGCATGCGCCTCACCCCGGCGTGCGCCCCACCCCGGCGCGAGTCCCGCCCCCGGCGTGCGTCTCGCCCCTTGTGGCCCTCGTCTCACCACCCCCCACCTCCGTGTGCGCGCTCCTCGCACCGCCTCCTCCGTGTGCGCGCCGAGCCCGCGCCGCGACCCCCGCCCCGGCCGCGCCCCCGATCTGCCCGCATGGCGAAACCGGTTCGCGAAGGGGCCCCCCTTCTCGCCTACGCTGGTCCCGTGACCCCCGCAGAGCTCTCCCTCACCGTCGTGCGCGTCGTGCGCAGCGCGGTGGACGAGGGTGCCATCGCGGGGGTGGGGGAGCTCGCGCCCGCCATGGTCAAGGTGGAGCGGCCCCGGCCCGGGGGCCGGGGGGACTACGCCAGCGGGATCGCGCTCAAGCTCGCCGCCGTCACGGGGCTTGAGCCGCGCCGGGTCGCCGAGACACTGCGCCCGCGCATCGCCGCGCAGCCCGGGATCGCCCTCGTCGAGATCAGCGGGCCGGGGTTCCTCAACATCACCCTGGACCGCGCCGCCCAGGACGACGTCGTACGGCAGGTCCGGGCGGCCGGCGCGCGGTACGGGTACGGGGAGGCGCTGGCCGGCCGGAGCTTCGCGTTCGCGGCCGTCCCCGAGGAGCGGGCGCGGATCGTCACCGAGGTGGTCGTGCGGTTGCTCGGTGCCCAGGGAGCCGGCGCGCGGGTCGTGGAGCGCGGCGGGGAGAGCCTGCCCGTCGTCGCCTGTCCCGTGCCGGATCTTGCCGGGCTCGTCGGGGGCGACGCCGCCCGCTGGGCGATGCTGCGGGCCGCCCGGCACGACCGGCCGCGTACCGACCCGCGGGAACTGCTCGCCCAGCGCGAGAGCAACGCGCTGTTCCGGGTGCGGTACGCGTACTCCCGCTCCCGCGCCCTCACGCGCAACGCCGGTGAGCTGGGATTCGCCTCGGAGCCCGGACCCGCGCCCGAGGGGGCGGCGCTGCTCGGGCTCCTCGGAGACCACCCGGCGGTGCTCGAAGGCGCCGCCCGGCACCGGGCTCCCGACCGGCTCGCGCGGCACCTCGAAGCCGTCGCCGACGAACTGCTGCGGTTCCAGCACGCGGTGCTGCCGCTGGGTGACGAGAAACCCTCGGCCGCCCACCGCTGCCGGCTCGCCCTCGCCGAGGCCGCCGGGACGGTGCTGGCCGGCGGCCTGACCCTGCTCGGCGTCGACGCCCCGGAATTTCTGTGACCGGGCACGAGGACACCGTCGGCCACCGTCATGACCCAAGCCGTGCAAGAGAAGAGACGTACAGAACATGAGCCGATCCGCGCACCCCGCCGGCCCCCGCCACGCCGACGTGCTGACCGAAGGGCACTACTCCGCGCCGCCCGCCGACCTCAACGTCCTCGACCCGAAGATCTGGTCGAGCACCGTCGGCCGTGACGCGGACGGCCGGCTCACCGTTGGCGGGCTCCAAGTGACGCGTCTGGCCGAGGAGTTCGGGACGCCGGCCTACATCCTGGACGAGACCGACTTCCGTGAGCGCTGCCGGGCCTGGGCCGACGCCTTCGGCCGTGAGGCGGACGTGTTCTACGCCGGCAAGGCCTTCCTCTCCAGGGCCGTGGTGCGCTGGCTGCGCGAGGAAGGGCTCAACCTCGACGTGTGCTCCGGCACCGAGCTCGTCACCGCGCTCGACGCGGGGATGCCCGCCGAGCGCATCGCCTTCCACGGCAACAACAAGAGCGAGGCCGAGATCCGGCGGGCCATCGAGGCGGGCGTGGGCCGGATCGTGCTCGACTCCTTCCAGGAGATCGTGCGGGTCGCGCACATCGCGCGGGAGCTGGGCACCGTCCAGAAGGCGTTCATCCGGGTCACCGTGGGCGTCGAGGCCCACACCCACGAGTTCATCGCCACCGCGCACGAGGACCAGAAGTTCGGCATCGCGCTCGCCGACGGCCTGGCCGCCGAGGCGGTGCGCCGCGCCCTCAAGCTCGACGGGCTCGAACTGGTCGGCGTCCACTCCCACATCGGCTCGCAGATCTTCGACATGGCCGGGTTCGAGGTGTCCGCGCGCCGCATCGTGCAGCTGCTGGCCGAGGTGCGTGACGAGCACGGCGTCGAGCTTCCCGAGATCGACCTGGGCGGCGGCCTCGGCATCGCGTACACCTCGGACGACGACCCGTGCGAGCCGCACGAGATCGCCAAGTCCCTTACCGAGATCGTCACGCGCGAGTGCGACGCCGCCGGGCTGCGCGTGCCCCGCATCTCCGTCGAGCCCGGCCGCGCGATCGTCGGGCCGACCGCCTTCACGCTGTACGAGGTCGGCACGATCAAGCCGCTCGAAGGGCTGCGGACGTATGTGAGCGTGGACGGCGGCATGTCCGACAACATCCGCACCGCGCTGTACGACGCCGAGTACTCCGTCTCGCTCGTCTCGCGCACCTCCACCGCCGAGCCGATGCTGGTCCGGGTGGTCGGCAAGCACTGCGAGAGCGGTGACATCGTGGTGCGCGACGCGTTCCTGCCCGCCGATCTCGCGCCGGGCGACCTGATCGCGGTGCCGGCGACCGGCGCGTACTGCCGTTCCATGGCCAGCAATTACAACCACGCCCTGCGCCCGCCGGTCGTCGCGGTGAGCGAGGGAGCGGCGCGGGTGATCGTCCGGCGTGAGACGGAGGAAGATCTCCTGCGTCTCGACGTCGGGTAAATGAAATAGTTGTCTCAGGATCCGGACCGAGGGCAGAAACCCCGGTCCGGTGAGTGAGACTGGTTGGCATTGCAGGTTTGAAGAGGAAACGAGGTCGGATGATGCGTACGCGTCCGCTGAAGGTGGCGCTGCTGGGCTGTGGAGTGGTCGGCTCAGAGGTGGCGCGCATCATGACGACGCACGCCGACGACCTCGCGGCGCGCATCGGCGCCCCGGTCGAGCTCGCCGGCGTCGCCGTGCGCCGGCCCTCCAAGGTGCGCGAGGGCATCGACCCCGCCCTGGTCACCACCGACGCCACGGCCCTGGTCAAACGCGGCGACATCGACGTGGTCGTCGAGGTCATCGGCGGCATCGAGCCCGCCAGGGCGCTCATCACCACCGCCTTCGAGCACGGCGCGTCCGTCGTCTCCGCCAACAAGGCGCTGCTCGCCCAGGACGGCGCGGCGCTGCACGCGGCAGCCGTCGAGCACGGCCGCGACCTGTACTACGAGGCCGCCGTCGCCGGCGCGATCCCGCTGATCAGGCCGCTGCGCGAGTCCCTTGCCGGTGACAAGGTCAACCGGGTGCTGGGCATCGTCAACGGCACGACCAACTTCATCCTCGACAAGATGGACTCGACGGGCGCCGGCTACCAGGAGGCCCTGGACGAGGCCACCGCGCTCGGCTACGCCGAGGCGGACCCGACCGCCGACGTCGAGGGCTTCGACGCCGCCGCGAAGGCCGCCATCCTCGCCGGCATCGCCTTCCACACCCGCGTCCGCCTCGACGACGTCTACCGCGAGGGCATGACCGAGGTGACCGCCGCCGACTTCGCGTCGGCCAAGGCCATGGGCTGCACCATCAAGCTGCTCGCCATCTGCGAGCGCGCCGCCGACGGCGGTTCGGTCACCGCCCGCGTCCACCCCGCGATGATCCCGCTCGACCATCCGCTGGCCTCCGTGCGGGGCGCCTACAACGCGGTGTTCGTCGAGGCCGAGGCCGCCGGCCAGCTGATGTTCTACGGGCCGGGCGCCGGCGGATCCCCGACGGCGTCGGCGGTACTCGGCGACCTGGTCGCGGTCTGCCGCAACAGACTCGCCGGGGCCACCGGGCCCGGAGAGTCGGCGTACACGCGGCTGCCCGTGAGCTCCATGGGCGAGGTCGTGACCCGCTACCACATCAGCCTCGACGTGGCCGACAAGCCGGGCGTGCTGGCCCAGGTGGCGACGGTCTTCGCCGAGCACGGCGTGTCCATCGACACCGTGCGCCAGCAGAGCCGCAATTCCGGCGGCGGCGACGCGGTCGGCGTCCAGGAGGGCGGAGAGGCCTCCCTCGTCGTCGTCACCCACCGCGCGGCGGACGCGGCCCTCACCGGGACCGTGGAAGCGCTGCGCAAGCTCGACACCGTGCGTGGTGTCGCCAGCATCATGCGTGTTGAAGGGGAGTAACCAGCAATGACCCACCAGTGGCGCGGAATCATCGAGGAGTACCGGGACCGGCTCCCCGTCTCCGTTACGACGCCGGTCGTCACCCTCCGCGAGGGCGGCACGCCGCTCGTACCCGCGCAGGTGCTCTCCGAGCGCACGGGCTGCGAGGTCCACCTCAAGGTCGAGGGCGCCAACCCGACCGGGTCCTTCAAGGACCGGGGCATGACGATGGCGATCACCCGGGCCAAGGAGGAGGGCGCCAAGGCGGTCATCTGCGCCTCCACCGGCAACACCTCGGCATCCGCCGCCGCCTACGCGGTGCGGGCCGGCATGGTGTGCGCGGTCCTGGTGCCGCAGGGCAAGATCGCGCTCGGCAAGATGGGCCAGGCCCTCGTCCACGGCGCGAAGATCCTCCAGGTCGACGGCAACTTCGACGACTGCCTCACGCTGGCGCGCTCGCTCTCCGACAACTACCCGGTGGCGCTGGTCAATTCGGTGAACCCGGTGCGCATCGAGGGCCAGAAGACCGCCGCGTTCGAGATCGTGGACGCGCTGGGCGACGCCCCGGACATCCACGTCCTTCCCGTTGGCAACGCGGGCAACATCACGGCGTACTGGAAGGGCTACAAGGAGTACGCCGCCGACCAGGTCTCCACGCACACCCCGCGCATGTGGGGCTTCCAGGCGTCGGGTTCGGCGCCGATCGTGCGCGGCGAGGTCGTCAAGGACCCCTCGACGATCGCCACCGCGATTCGCATCGGCAACCCCGCCTCATGGCAGTTCGCGCTGGCCGCGCGGGACGAATCCGGCGGCTTCATCGACGAAGTGACGGACCGTGAGATCCTGCGCGCCTACCGGCTGCTCGCCTCGCAGGAGGGCGTGTTCGTCGAGCCGGCGTCCGCCGCCTCCGTCGCGGGTCTGCTCAAGGCCGCCGAACGCGGTCTGGTCGACCCCGGCCAGAAGATCGTGTGCACGGTGACCGGAAACGGCCTCAAGGACCCCGACTGGGCGGTCGCCGGAGCCCCGCAGCCCGTCACCGTCCCGGTGGACGCGGCCGCCGCGGCCGAGCGTCTTGGCCTAGTGTAGTGCCACACCGCGCGTGATCGCGGTTACGCGCCGCCCCGCGTACGCGTCCCGCCGAGCCGGGACGCGTACGTAAAGCGGGGCAAGCCCGCCCGAAGGGGCACAGGGGGCTCGCGACACGCATCGTGCGCCTCCTGTGCGCCCTATGTCGCCGCGGAACCTTCCTTCGATAGGCTGTACCCAACCCGCCCCGCCGCATATGCCGTGGTGCAGTTGCCCACGTGGCCCCTCGGGTGTTTTGTACGTCTTCGGAAAACCTCGCAGCAGACCCCAGCAGCAGCCCTCACAAGGAGTCATCAGAGCGATGGCCGGTCCCGCATTCCGCGCCGCCGCCGTACGGGTGCGCGTCCCCGCCACCAGTGCCAACCTCGGCCCGGGCTTCGACTCCCTCGGCCTGTCACTGGGGCTCTACGACGACGTGGTCGTCCGCGTCGCCGACTCCGGCCTCGGCATCGACATCGCGGGTGAGGGCGCCCAGAGCCTGCCCCGCGACGAGAGCCACCTGCTCGTACGGTCCCTGCGCACCGCGTTCGACCTGCTCGGCGGCCAGCCGCGCGGCCTCGAGGTCGTCTGCGCCAACCGCATCCCGCACGGTCGCGGGCTCGGCTCCTCCTCCGCCGCCATCTGCGCCGGCATCGTCGCCGCGCGCGCCGTGACCATAGGCGGCGACGCCCGGCTCGACGACGCGGCCCTGCTGGAACTCGCGACCGAGATCGAGGGTCACCCCGACAACGTCGCCGCCTGTCTGCTCGGCGGTTTCACGCTGTCCTGGATGGACGGCGGCGCGGCCCGCGCGATCAGGATGGATCCCGCGGACTCCATCGTTCCGGTGGTCTTCGTGCCGGGCAAGGCGGTCCTGACCCAGACCGCGCGCGGGCTGCTCCCGCGCTCCGTTCCGCACGTCGACGCCGCGGCCAACGCGGGACGCGCGGCCCTGCTCGTGGAGGCCATGACCCGGCGCCCCGAGCTGCTGCTCGCCGGCACCGAGGACCGGCTCCACCAGGAGTACCGCGCGCCGGCCATGCCGGAGAGCGTGGCACTGGTCAACCGGCTGCGCGCGGACGGTGTCCCCGCGGTCATCTCCGGCGCGGGCCCCACGGTGCTCGCGCTGGTCGAGGACGGTGCGGCCGACAAGGTCGCACGCCTTGCGGGGGAGGGGTGGGCCGCCAACCGGCTCAGTCTCGACGCCGCGGGCGCGAGCGTCCTGCCGCTCGGGTCCTAGGGCCGGGGCCGGGCGTCAGGGAGCACGGCTTGCCGGTGAACGAGAGGGGGAATGTTTGTTGGATCCGGTAGTGTTAACCTCAAGTCTGCATCGGTCGTCTTCGTGGCGCGGTGCTTCGTGTCCCCTTCAGGGACCGCCTTTCTTCCGAGAGCCTCCCCAACTGCCAGCGCAGCCTGCCTGAGCAGTTTCGAGCACGCTCCGGAACCGGCACGACACCCCACGCTCCTTCCCGGCAGGGGCCGAGCAGGGGGATCTCGGGCCGGAACCCACGCACTTTTGTCTCTCCGCCGTACGCGGCGGACCACCGCCCCGGCACGATCAGTGATCGACAAGATCACGGGCCGCAGCCGGACAGCACAACCGGTCGCCGAGCCAGACAGGCCGACGTCCGCTCCAGGGAAGGACCCTTCGTGAGCGACACCACCGATCTGATGGGCGTGAGTGCCGACAGTTCTGTCGACAACGCCGCGCCCGCCGCAGGTGCTGCCTCTGGCACCACCGCACGGCGCCGCCGCTCCGGCACCGGCCTCGACGGCATGGTCCTGGCCGAGCTGCAGCAGGTCGCGTCCGGCCTCGGCATCAGGGGCACCGCGCGCATGCGCAAGAGCCAGCTGATCGAGGTCATCAAGGAGGCGCAGGCCGGGGGCGCATCGGCGTCGGCCAAGAGCGCCCCGGCCGCCGACGGCGCCGAAACCAAGCCGAAGCGCCGCGCCACCTCCAAGGCGCGCACCGGCGACGACGCCGCCGCCCCCGCCGGCGACAAGCAGGCCGCGCAGCAGCAGATCGACATCCCGGGCCAGCCGTCCGCCAAGGCGTCCGACCAGTCCGGCGCGGGCGACGAGCAGCCCGCGGGCGAGCGCCGCCGCCGTCGGGCCACCGCGCCTTCCGGCAGCCCCGAGTCCACCTCGGCCGCCGTCGAGACCGTCACCAAGACGGAGGCCAAGGCCGAGGTGAAGACCGAGAACCAGCCCGAGGCCAAGGCCGCAGAGGCCGTCGACACCGCCGAGGGCCGCCGTGGCCGCGACCGCGGTGAGCGCGGCGACCGTGGCGAGCGCAGGGACCGCCAGCGCGGCGAGCGCGGCGACCGTGGTGAGCGGGGCGACCGCGGTGAGCGCGGCGACCGTGGCGAGCGCGGGGAGCGTCAGCGCGGCGAGCGCGGCAAGGGCGACGACCAGCAGGGCGGCCAGCGCCAGCGCCAGGGCGGCCAGCAGGGCCAGCAGAGCCAGCAGCAGAACAACGGCCCGCAGGACGACTTCGACGACGACGGCAGCCGCCGTGGCCGGCGCGGACGCTACCGCGACCGCCGCGGCCGTCGCGGTGGCCGCGAGGAGTTCGGCGCCGAGCCGCAGGTCGCCGACGACGACGTCCTGATCCCCGTCGCGGGCATCCTGGACATCCTCGACAACTACGCGTTCATCCGGACCTCCGGCTACCTGCCGGGCCCCAACGACGTGTACGTCTCGCTCGCCCAGGTCCGCAAGAACGGCCTGCGCAAGGGTGACCACGTCACCGGCGCGGTGCGTCAGCCCAAGGACGGCGAGCGCCGCGAGAAGTTCAACGCCCTGGTGCGTCTGGACTCCTCCAACGGCATGGCCGCCGACTCGGGCCGCGGCCGCCCCGAGTTCAACAAGCTGACCCCGCTCTACCCCCAGGACCGGCTCCGTCTGGAGACCGACCCGGGCATCCTGACCACGCGGATCATCGACCTCGTGTCGCCGATCGGCAAGGGCCAGCGAGGCCTGATCGTGGCCCCGCCGAAGACCGGCAAGACCATGATCATGCAGGCGGTCGCCAACGCGATCACCCACAACAACCCCGAGTGCCACCTGATGGTCGTCCTGGTCGACGAGCGTCCGGAGGAAGTCACCGACATGCAGCGGTCGGTCAAGGGCGAGGTCATCTCCTCGACCTTCGACCGTCCCGCCGAGGACCACACCACCGTCGCCGAGCTGGCCATCGAGCGCGCCAAGCGTCTCGTCGAGCTCGGCCACGACGTGGTCGTGCTGCTCGACTCGATCACCCGTCTGGGCCGTGCGTACAACCTGGCGGCCCCGGCCTCCGGCCGCATCCTGTCCGGTGGTGTCGACTCGACCGCGCTCTACCCGCCGAAGCGCTTCTTCGGTGCCGCGCGCAACATCGAGGACGGCGGCTCGCTGACCATCCTCGCCACCGCGCTCGTGGAGACCGGCTCGCGCATGGACGAGGTGATCTTCGAGGAGTTCAAGGGCACCGGCAACATGGAGCTCAAGCTCGACCGCAAGCTCGCCGACAAGCGCATCTTCCCGGCGGTGGACGTGGACGCGTCCGGCACCCGCAAGGAAGAGATCCTGCTCGGCAGCGACGAGCTCGCGGTCGTCTGGAAGCTGCGCCGGGTGCTGCACGCCCTCGACCAGCAGCAGGCCATCGAGCTGCTCCTGGACAAGATGAAGCAGACGAAGTCGAACGCCGAGTTCCTGCTCCAGATCCAGAAGACCACTCCGGGTCCGGGCAACGGCAACGACTAGCAACTCCGGTTCTTCCAGAGCCAGTTGACGGCGCCCCCGGCACTTCGGTGCCGGGGGCGCCGTCGCGTGCGGGGCGCTCGGGGCCGCTCGCGCGCCGGCTGAGGCATTCGACACACGCCGCGCGCCCGCCCGGGCCCGGGGTGGCCGGCGGCGCCCACGAGAACCCGCAGGTGAGAGCGGCGAAAGCGACGCCGAGGGGCGCGCGGGGCCCGGCGCTCTCTTAGGGGGCTCTTAGAACCCTGTGCAACCCTTCTTGGTGCTTCGACGTCTGACGAGTGTCGACAATCCGTGCCTGAACACCGGGGCAGGGGGCAATCGGGAAGCACCGAGAACTGAGGAGACCATGGCCGAGCAGGGCGCACGCAACAGTCGAATACGCGGGGCGGGAAAGCGCCGCAAGCAGCCCAGCGGGCGCCGTCGCGCCGTGCGGATCGCCGCGTGGAGCGCGGCAGGCGTCGTACTCGTCGGCGGGACCGGCCTCGGCTACGTGTACTTCAAGCTCAACGGCAACCTCAAGGGCGTCGACATCAACGCCCAGCTCGGCACCGACCGCCCGCAGAACGTCGACAACGGCTCGGAGGACATCCTGGTCCTCGGCTCGGACTCGCGGGCCGGCGCCAACAAGGAGTACGGCACGGACGACGGCGGAGCCCGCTCCGACACCGCGATGATCGTCCACGTCTACCAGGGCCACAAGAGCGCGAGCGTCGTCTCCATCCCGCGCGACACCCTGGTCACGCGCCCCTCCTGCACCACCGACGACGGCAAGAGCGACCCCGGTGGCAAGCGCCAGATGTTCAACACGGCGTACGAGGTCGGCGGCCCGGCCTGCGCCGTCAAGACCGTCGAGCAGATGTCCGGCATCCGCATGGACCACTACGTCGAGGTCGACTTCACCGGCTTCAAGAAGCTCATCGACCAGCTCGGCGGGGTGCCCGTCACCACCAACAAGCCGATCAAGGACGACAAGAGCCACCTCGACCTGCCGGCCGGCAAGCACACCCTCAACGGCGAGCAGGCGCTCGGCCTCGTACGGACCCGTCACGGCGTGGTCGGCGACGGCAGCGACCTCGGCCGCATCCAGCTCCAGCAGGCCTTCATCAAGGCACTGATCAGCCAGGTCAAGAGCGTCGGCGTCTTCGGCAACCCCGCCAGGCTCTACGGTCTCGCCGACGCCGCCACCAAGGCGATCACCACCGACACCGACCTGAGCTCGGTGAACTCGCTGATCGGTTTCGCGAGCGGCTTCAAGGGGCTGGACGCGTCCAACGTCAAGATGATCACGCTGCCGGTGCAGTACGACAAGCGCGACCCCAACCGCGTCAGCCCCCTGGAGGAGCAGTCGCGCCAGGTGTGGGACGCCCTCGCCAAGGACCAGCCGATCCCGGCGTCCGCCACCGCCGACTCGGCGGGCGACAAGGGCACGGCCGGCGGCTACGTGGCTGGTCAGTAGGGCTGCGCAGAGGCCAGGGGGGCGCCAGGGCCGCGCCGGGGGAGAGCCCCGGCGCTGGCGGGGGAATAGTTCCGCCTCCACCCCGGTTTTGGGAGATGCGCCCAGTCCTGGCAGACTGGTACGTCGGCCCCGGTTCACGTATGCGCAATCCGCGTCTGCGACCCGGCGCCCTCCCGAACCTAGGAGACACCTTGAAGCGCGACATCCACCCCGAGTACGTCGAGACCCAGGTCAGCTGCACCTGTGGCGCGGCTTTCACCACCCGTAGCACGATCGGCGGCGGCTCCATCCGCGCCGAAATCTGCTCCGAGTGCCACCCGTTCTACACGGGCAAGCAGAAGATCATGGACACCGGCGGCCGCGTGGCCCGCTTCGAGGCCCGCTTCGGCAAGGCCGCTGCCGGCTCCGCCCAGAAGTAGCGAGCCCACTGCGCCGGTCCGTGGCGCCTCCTTCCCGGGGGCGCCGCGACCGGCGCTTTGCCGTCACGACCTACTTCTGCGCTCTTCCCAGCTCTTCCCCGCTCTTCTCTGCTCTTCTCTGTTCTTCTCCGTTTGAAATCCCAGGAGCCACCGATGTTCGAAGCGGTCGAGGACCTGATCGGCGAGCACGCCGATCTCGAGACGAAGCTCGCCGACCCTTCGGTCCACGCCGATCAGGCCAACGCGCGCAAGCTGAACAAGCGCTACGCCGAGCTGACGCCGATCGTGGGGACCTACCGCGCCTGGAAGCAGGCGGGCGAGGACATCGAGACGGCCCGGGAGTTCGCGGCCGACGACCCCGACTTCGCCGCCGAGGTCAAGGACCTGACCGCGCAGCGCGAGGAGCTGACCGAAAAGCTCCGTCTGCTCCTGGTCCCGCGCGACCCGAGCGACGACAAGGACGTACTCCTGGAGATCAAGGCGGGTGCGGGCGGCGACGAGTCGGCCCTGTTCGCCGGCGACCTCCTGCGCATGTATCTGCGCTACGCCGAGCGCGTCGGCTGGAAGACCGAGATCATCGACTCCACCGAGTCCGACCAGGGCGGCTACAAGGACGTCCAGGTCGCCGTGAAGACCAAGGGCGGCCAGGGCGCAACCGAGCCCGGCCAGGGCGTCTGGGCACGGATGAAGTACGAGGGCGGTGTGCACCGCGTGCAGCGCGTGCCGGCCACCGAGTCGCAGGGCCGCATCCACACCTCCGCCGCCGGTGTGCTGGTCACGCCCGAGGCCGAGGAGGTGGACGTCGAGATCAACATGAACGACCTGCGCATCGACGTGTACCGCTCCTCGGGTCCCGGCGGCCAGTCCGTCAACACCACCGACTCCGCCGTGCGCATCACGCACATCCCCACCGGCGTCGTCGCCTCCTGCCAGAACGAGAAGAGCCAGCTCCAGAACAAGGAGCAGGCCATGCGCATCCTGCGCTCGCGGCTGCTGGCCGCCGCCCAGGAGGCCGCCGAGCAGGAGGCCGCCGACGCCCGCCGCAGCCAGGTGCGCACCGTCGACCGCTCCGAGAAGATCCGGACGTACAACTTCCCGGAAAACCGCATCTCGGACCACCGGGTCGGCTTCAAGGCGTACAACTTGGACCAGGTCCTCGACGGCGACCTGGACGCCATGATCCAGGCCTGCGTCGACGCGGACTCCGCCGCCAAGCTCGCGGCCGCCCAGTAATCCCCACCCCCGTACGACTGCCGGAGGACCAGCGTGCAGCAAAACTCTGGGGGGCGACCCCCAGGCCCCCGAAGCGTGCTGCTTGCCGAAGTGGCCCAGGCCACCCAGCGGTTGGCCGACGCGGGCGTGCCCTCGCCGCGCTTCGACGCGGAAGAGCTCGCCGCGCACATCCACGGCGTGAAGCGGGGAGAGCTGCACCACGTCAAGGACGCGGACTTCGACGCCCGCTACTGGGAGGCCATCGCCCGCCGCGAGGCGCGTGAGCCGTTGCAGCACATCACCGGCCGCGCCTTCTTCCGCTACCTCGAACTCCACGTCGGGCCAGGGGTGTTCGTGCCCCGCCCCGAGACGGAGTCGGTGGTGGGCTGGGCCATAGACGCCGTCCGCGCGATGGACGTCGTCGAGCCGTTGATCGTCGACCTGTGCACCGGTTCGGGCGCCATCGCGCTCGCCATGGCGCAGGAGGTGCCGCGCTCGCGCGTGCACGCCGTGGAGCTGTCCGAGGACGCCCTGGCGTGGACACGGAAGAACGTCGAGGGGTCCCGCGTCGTTCTCCACCACGGCGACGCCCTCACCGCGCTGCCCGAGCTCGACGGTCAGGTCGACCTGGTCATCTCCAACCCGCCGTACATCCCGCTCACCGAGTGGGAGTACGTCGCCCCCGAGGCCCGCGACCACGACCCCGAACTCGCGCTGTTCTCCGGTGAGGACGGCCTCGACACCATCCGGGGCATCGAACGCACCGCGCACCGCCTCCTGCGGCCCGGCGGGCTCGTCGTCATCGAGCACGCCGACACCCAGGGCGGCCAAGTGCCGTGGATCTTCAACGAGGAGGCCGGCTGGGCGGACGCGGCCGACCACCCCGACCTCAACAACCGCCCGCGCTTCGCCACCGCCCGCAAGGCCACACCGTGACCCGCCCCACCCCCCAGACCGCGTACGTGTACGAGGAGGCCCGCTAATGGCTCGGCGATACGACTGCAACGACGCGACGGACCGCACCACCGGTCTGCGCGAAGCCGCTGCCGCCGTCCGCCGCGGCGAGCTCGTGGTGCTGCCGACGGACACCGTGTACGGCATCGGCGCGGACGCCTTCAGCTCGCAGGCCGTCACCGACCTGCTCGACGCCAAGGGCCGGGGCCGCACCATGCCCACGCCCGTGCTCATCGGCTCGCCCAACACCCTGCACGGCCTGGTCACCGACTTCACCGAGCAGGCCTGGGAACTCGTCGACGCGTTCTGGCCGGGCGCCCTGACCCTGGTCACGCGCCACCAGCCGTCCCTCCAGTGGGACCTCGGCGACACCCGGGGCACCGTCGCCATCCGGATGCCGCTGCACCCCGTCGCCATCGAGCTGCTGACCGAGGTCGGCCCGATGGCCGTGTCCTCGGCCAACCTCACCGGTCACCCCTCGCCCGAGGACTGCGACGCGGCCCAGGGCATGCTCGGCGACTCCGTCTCGGTGTACCTGGACGGCGGCCCCACCCCGGGCATCGTGCCCTCCTCCATCGTGGACGTGACCGGCAAGGTCCCGGTGCTGCTGCGCGCCGGCGCGCTCGACGCGGACGAGCTGCGCAAGGTGGTACCCGACCTCGAGGTGGCCAATTGACCGCCCCTGAGGGGCGTGGCATAGGCACGGTCCACCCCGCGGTGGACTCGTTCCGCATCCTCCACGTCAGCACCGGCAACGTCTGCCGCTCGCCGATCACCGAGCGGCTGACCCGCCATGCCCTGAGCGACCGCCTCGGGGACCCGTTCACGGGTGGCCTCATCGTGGAGAGCGCAGGCACCTGGGGGCACGAAGGCGCCCCGATGGAGGCCAACGCCGCCGCCGTGCTCGCCGACTTCGGCGCGGACGCCACCGGCTTCACCGGGCGCGAACTCCTCGACGAGCACGTCATCACCGCCGACCTGGTCCTCACCGCGACCCGGGACCACCGCGCCCAGGTCATCTCGATGGGCCACTCGGCGGGCCTGCGCACCTTCACCCTGAAGGAGTTCACGCGCCTGGTGCGGGCCATAGACCCGGCCACCCTGCCCGACCCGCTCCAGGAGGGCATGGTCGAGCGGGCCAGGGCCCTGGTGCGGGCCGCGGCGGCGCTGCGCGGGTGGCTGCTCGCGCCCAGCGCCGAAGCCGACGAGGTCAACGATCCCTACGGCGCCCCGATCACGTTCTTCCGCTCCATCGGCGACGAGATCAACCAGGCGCTCGACCCGGTCGTGACCGCGCTGACGGGCGTCTCGACCCACCACTGACACCACCGCTGTCATCACCGCTGTGACCACCACTGACACCCCCCTGACGCCACCCGAAGCACCAGCCGGAGTACCGCGCGCCCGCATGCCGGGCGCGCGGCGCACCCGCGACCTACGCTGGACGCATGTCCGTCACGTCCGCAGTTGGCACTGAACTCGCCGGGCTCGACGCCGTGAGGCGGCAGGACCCCGACATGGCCGACGTGCTGCTCGGTGAGGCCGAGCGGCAGGCCACCTCGCTCCAGCTGATCGCCGCCGAGAACTTCACCTCGCCGGCGGTGCGCGCCGCTCTCGGCTCGCACCTGGGCAACAAGTACGCCGAGGGATATCCCGGCGCCCGCCACCACGGCGGCTGCGAGGTCGTCGACGTCGCCGAACGCGTCGCCGTCGAACGCGCCAAAGCCCTCTTCGGGGCCGCCCACGCCAACGTACAGACGCATTCGGGCACTTCGGCTGTGCTCGCGGCCTACGCGGCGCTCCTGAAGCCGGGAGACACCGTTCTGGCGATGGGCCTGCCCTACGGCGGACATCTCACGCACGGCTCACCCGCCAACTTCTCGGGGCGCTGGTTCGACTTCGTCGGCTACGGCGTCGAGCCCGACACCGGGCTCATCGACTACGGCGAGGTGTGGGACCTGGCGGCCGAACACCGGCCCCGGGCCATCGTGTGCGGCTCCATCGCCTACCCCCGCCACCCGGACTACCGGGCCTTCCGGGAGATCGCGGACGACGTGGGCGCCTACCTCATCGCGGACGCCGCGCACCCCATGGGCCTGATCGCGGGAGGAGCCGCCCCGAGCCCGGTCCCGTACGCCGACGTGGTGTGCGCGACCACCCACAAGGTGCTGCGCGGCCCGCGCGGCGGGCTCGTCCTGTGCGGCGCCGACCTCGCCGCCCGCATCGACCGCGCCGTCTTCCCCTTCACGCAGGGCGGCGCGCAGATGCACACCATCGCGGCGAAGGCCATCGCCTTCGGCGAGGCGGCCACACCTGCCTTCACCGCCTACGCCCACCAGGTCGTCGCCAACGCCCGCACCCTCGCCGAAGGGCTGCTCGCCGAGGGGTTCGGGGTGGCCACCGGCGGCACCGACACCCACCTCGTGCTCGCCGACCCCGCGCCGTTCGGCGTCGACGGCCGCGCCGCGCGCGGGCGCCTCGCCGGCGCCGGTCTCATCCTGGACAGCTGCGCGCTGCCGCACGCCGAGGCCCGCGGCATCCGGCTCGGCACCGCCGCCGTCACCACCCAGGGCATGGGGGAGACGGAGATGGCCAGAATCGCGGTGCTGTTCGCGATGGCGATGCGCGAGGATCCGAGGGCGCGGGCGGGCGTACGGGAGCTGGCGGAACGGTTTCCTCCTCCTTAAGGGGCCGGAAGCGGTCGGAAAGACGGCCCGAATGCACGCTCCGGCCCGCATTCACAGGGTGCGCATACGGGAAAAATGCAGGCTTATCCCCGCTTCCGGGGGGTACCCGCAACCATCCGCCGGATCCGGATGTCCTCAACCACATGCGCGCGAAGCTAGGGTGTGGGGCTGAGATGGCCAGCGATACCTCTGGGGCAGCCCGTGCGTGAATACCTGCTGACGCTCTGCGTCACGGCCGCGGTGACCTATCTGCTCACCGGGCCGGTGCGGAAGTTCGCCATCGCCGTGGGCGCGATGCCGGCGATCCGTGCGCGCGACGTGCACCGGGAGCCGACGCCGAGACTCGGCGGCATCGCCATGTTCGGCGGCCTGTGCGCGGGACTGCTGGTCGCCGACCACCTCGACGGGCTCAACGCGGTCTTCAGCCAGTCCAACGAACCACGGGCGCTGCTGTCGGGCGCCGCCCTGATCTGGCTGATCGGCGTCCTGGACGACAAGTTCGAGATCGACGCGCTGATCAAGCTCGGCGGACAGATGATCGCCGCAGGCGTCATGGTGATGCAGGGTCTGACCATCCTGTGGCTGCCCATCCCCGGCATCGGCTCGGTCTCGCTGACCTCCTGGCAGGGCACCCTGCTCACGGTGGCCCTCGTCGTGATCACCATCAACGCGGTGAACTTCGTGGACGGCCTCGACGGCCTGGCCGCCGGCATGGTGTGCATCGCCTCCGCGGCGTTCTTCATGTATGCCTACCGGCTCTGGTACGGGTACGGAATCGAGGCGGCCGCCCCCGCCACCCTCTTCGCCGCCATCCTCATGGGCATGTGCCTGGGCTTCCTGCCGCACAACATGCACCCCGCGCGGATCTTCATGGGCGACTCCGGCTCGATGCTCATCGGGCTCGTCCTGGCGGCCGGCGCCATCTCCATCACGGGCCAGGTCGACCCGGACGCGATGAAGCTCAACTTCGGCGGCACCCGCGACGCCACCCACGCGATGCTGCCGGTCTTCATCCCGCTGCTCATGCCGCTGACGATCATCGCCATTCCGATGGCCGACCTGGTGCTCGCGATCGTGCGCAGGACCTGGAACGGACAGTCGCCGTTCGCCGCGGACCGCGGCCACCTGCACCACCGGCTCCTGGAGATCGGGCACTCGCACAGCCGGGCGGTGCTGATCATGTACTTCTGGTCGGCGCTCATCGCGTTCGGCGCGGTCGCCTACTCGGTGCACTCGGCGTCGATGTGGATCGTGCTGATGATCGTCGCGCTGAGCGCGGTCGGGCTCGTCCTGCTGCTGCTGCCGCGGTTCACGCCGCGCGCCCCCCGGTGGGCCGAGCGGTTCGTGCCGCCGCGCTACCGGCGGGTCAAGGGCGGCGCGTCGGCGGCCTCGCGCGGAGCGGCGGCGCACCAAGAGGCCGACGAGGAGGGGACGGCACAGGACGACGAGGCGGCCGAGGCGGCCGAGGAGCGCACTCCCGTGGCGGCCGGTGTCTCCGGCGTCAACGGAGCGACCGCCATCGGCCCCCGTTCGCGTTTCCCCGACCGACGGAAGACCGGTGCGTCGCGCTGACGAATTGCCGCGTCGACGCCCAATAGCAGACATCTCACCGCCCGTTGCGCACAAACGCGCAGCATCACTCTCAAGTGTGATGGGCAGCACACCCCCATGGTAAAGACCTCATCAAATAGTTTGTGATACGGTTCACGAGACCCGGCGCCAGAGCCGAAGGACCGTAGTGCGACGGTCCGTTGGCCTGAGATACCAACTCGGCCCGGGCTTACGCTCGTCCATGACGACACCACTTTGCCCCCACCAGCAAGCGGAGCTGCCGCCATGCCGTCCAACGACGCACGCACCCTTCTCCAGACCGCCCTGCCCACCGCTGCCGCCGGCGCTGTCGCGACCGTTGTCAGCGGCGTGGTCGCGGGCGGCAAGGGGGCGCTGGGTGCCATCGTCGCGACGCTGGTCGTGATCCTCTTCATGGGCATCGGACTCGTCGTCCTGCAACGCACCGCCAGGTCCTACCCGCAGCTGTTCCAGGCCATGGGTCTGGCGCTGTACACGGCCCAGCTGCTGCTGCTGTTCATCTTCGTCGCGGTCTTCAAGAACACGACGCTGTTCAACCCAAAGGCCTTTGCCATCACGCTGGTTGCGCTGACCCTCGCATGGATCGGCGCGCAGGCACGCGCGCACATGAAGGCCAAGATCCTTTATGTCGAGCCGGATTCCGCCAAGACCGAAAAGTCCGTAACGCCGGGATCGAAATCGTGAACGGTAGGGGCGGGATAAGTGCGAGTTCCGGACCCTGCTATCGTCCGGTGCCAACTGCGGCACTGCGGGCCTGGGCATCTGAGCTGACGCCTGCTCGATCGCGAGGCTTGATGCCCGACCGCCGCCCCATCATCCGAAACACCAGTCCAGTGCCGAACCGCGGCTGCGCGCCGCGCCGACACAACGAGGTTGCCGTACCCATGCGCCACGCTGAAGGAGCCCGCGGTGAGTGCTGATCCGACGCAGGTGCTCGCCTTCGAGACCAACTGCCACCTTTTCGACGGGTGTGGCTTCCCGGCTCCCGGCCTGCACTCGTTCCTGTTCAAGCCCCTCTGGGGCGACGGCGACAGCAACCTGTACTTCAACAAGACGATGTTGCTGGCCCTGCTCGGTTCGGTCGTCGTCGTGGCCTTCTTCTGGGCGGCCTTCCGCAAGCCGAAGCTCGTCCCCGGCAAGCTGCAGATGGTCGCCGAGGCCGGCTACGACTTCGTGCGCCGCGGCATCGTGTACGAGACGATCGGCAAGAAGGAGGGCGAGAAGTATGTGCCCTTCATGGTCTCGCTGTTCTTCTTCGTCTGGATGATGAACCTCTGGTCGATCGTTCCGCTCGCCCAGTTCCCGGTGACGGCGATCATCGCCTACCCGGCGGCCATCGCCGCGATCGTCTACATCATGTGGGTCAGCCTGACGTTCAAGCGGCACGGATTCGTCGGCGCCTTCAAGAACTTCACGGGCTACGACAAGTCGCTCGGCGCGGTCCTGCCGCTCTCGATGACGATCGAGCTCTTCTCGAACCTCATCGTCCGGCCGTTCACGCACACCGTGCGACTGTTCGCGAACATGTTCGCGGGCCACACGCTGCTGCTGCTCTTCACGATCGCCAGCTGGTACATGCTCAACGGCATCGGCATCGCGTACTCGGCGGTCTCGTTCGTGATGGTCATCATCATGACCGCCTTCGAGCTCTTCATCCAGGCTGTCCAGGCCTACGTCTTCGTGCTGCTGGCCTGCAGCTTCGTTCAGGGCGCTCTCGCCGAGGGCCACTGACCCAGCTCCACCCCCCAAGCCATCAGACGTCCGGTGGCCAACCCCCACCGGTCCATGAAAGAAAAGGAAGAACCGGCATGTCCGCTCTCGCGCAGACCGTCGCCGCTGGCGTCGAAATCAAGGGCAACCTGGGCTCCATCGGCTACGGCCTCGCCGCCATCGGCCCCGGCGTCGGCGTCGGCATCATCTTCGGTAACGGTACGCAGGCGCTGGCCCGTCAGCCCGAGGCCGCCGGCCTCATCCGCGCCAACCAGATCCTCGGCTTCGCCTTCTGTGAGGCGCTTGCCCTCATCGGCCTGGTCATGCCGTTCGTCTACCCGACTGTCTGACGCAGTCCTCGGATTGCATTTTTAGACGAAAGGCACTGATGTGAACCTCACCATGGTTCAGCTGGCGGCCGAGGAGCAGGAAAACCCGCTCATCCCGCCGTGGCCTGAGCTCGTCATCGGCCTCATCGCCTTCGTCATCGTCTTCGGCTTCCTCGCCAAGAAGCTCCTTCCGAACATCAACAAGGTTCTGGACGAGCGTCGTGAGGCCATCGAAGGCGGGATGGAGAAGGCGGTAGCCGCTCAGACCGAGGCGCAGAGCGTCCTTGAGCAGTACAAGGCGCAGCTCGCCGAGGCCCGCCACGAGGCCGCGCGCCTGCGGCAGGAGGCGACTGAGCAGGGCACCGCACTCATCCAGGAGATGAGGGCGGAAGGCCAGCGGCAGCGTGAGGAGATCATCGCTGCCGGTCACGCCCAGCTCGAGGCCGACCGCAAGGCCGCCGCGCACTCGCTCCGTCAGGACGTGGGCAAGCTGGCGACCGACCTGGCCGGCAAGCTGGTCGGCGAGTCCCTTGAGGACCACGCCCGCCAGAGCCGCACCATCGACCGTTTCCTCGGCGAGCTCGAGGAGAAGGCCGAGGCCGTCCGATGAACGGTGCGAGCCGCGAGGCACTGGCCGCCGCACGGGAGCGTCTTGACGCGCTGATGGACCACACGTCCGTCGACGCGGCGAAGCTCGGCGACGAGCTGGCCGCCGTCACCACGCTGCTCGACCGCGAGGTCTCGCTGCGTCGGGTCCTGACCGACCCGGCGCAGCCCGGCGAGGCCAGGGCCCAGCTGGCCGCGCGCCTTCTCGGCGGCCAGGTGGGCGGCGAGACCGCCGACCTGGTGGGCGGCATGGTCCGCTCGCGCTGGTCGCAGTCGCGTGACCTGGTGGACTCGCTCGAGGAGCTGGCGAGCACCGCCGACCTCACCGCCGCGCAGCAGTCGGGCGCGCTCGACGACGTCGAGGACGAGCTGTTCCGGTTCGGCCGCATCGTCACCTCGAGCCCCGAGCTGCGCTCCGCGCTCACCAGCCGCACCGCCACGGTCGCGGCCAAGAGCGAGCTGCTGCGCAGTCTGCTCGGCGGCAAGGCGAACCCGGTCACCGAGCGCCTGGTCGTCCGTCTGGTGACCCGGCCGCGTGGACGTAGCCTGGAAGCGGGCCTCGAGTCCCTGTCCAAGCTCGCCGCGGGCCGCCGGGACCGGATGGTCGCGGTCGTCACCTCGGCGATCCCGCTCACGGACATCCAGAAGGCGCGCCTCGGCGCGGCTCTGGCGAAGATCTACGGCCGTCAGATGCACCTGAACCTCGACGTGGACCCCGAGGTCCTTGGCGGGATCTCGGTGCGTGTCGGCGACGAGGTCATCGAAGGCACCATCGCGGAACGCCTCGAAGAGGCGAACCGGCGGCTGGCGCGCTGACCCCCGGGTCGCGCACCAACTGAATTCAGCAACACCAGCGGCCCGGTTGGGCCGTGCAGAAATTGCGGAAGATTCCTGGGGGTCGGCCCCCAGACCCCTTAGAAACTTCGGGCCCAACAAGGAGAGCAGGGAACCCAGATGGCGGAGCTCACGATCCGGCCGGAGGAGATCCGGGACGCGCTGGAGACCTTTGTCCAGTCGTACCAGCCGGACGCGGCCTCGCGCGAGGAGGTCGGTACGGTCAGCGTTGCCGGCGACGGCATCGCGAAGGTCGAGGGTCTTCCCTCGGCCATGGCGAACGAGCTGCTGCGGTTCGAGGACGGAACCCTCGGTCTCGCCCTCAACCTTGAGGAGCGCGAGATCGGTGCGATCGTCCTCGGCGAGTTCAGCGGCATCGAAGAGGGCCAGCCGGTGCAGCGCACCGGTGAGGTGCTTTCGGTCGGCGTCGGCGAGGGCTACCTCGGCCGCGTCGTAGACCCGCTCGGCAACCCGATCGACGGCCTCGGCGAGATCGAGACCGACGGCCGCCGCGCCCTGGAGCTTCAGGCTCCTGGCGTCATGGTCCGCAAGTCGGTGCACGAGCCGATGGCGACCGGTTACAAGGCCGTCGACGCGATGGTGCCGATCGGCCGTGGCCAGCGTCAGCTGATCATTGGTGACCGTCAGACCGGCAAGACCGCTCTGGCCGTCGACACGATCATCAACCAGCGCGACAACTGGCGCTCGGGCGACCCGAAGAAGCAGGTCCGCTGCATCTACGTCGCCATCGGCCAGAAGGGCTCGACCATCGCCTCCGTGCGTGGCGCCCTGGAAGAGGCCGGCGCGCTGGAGTACACGACGATCGTCGCCGCGCCCGCGTCCGACCCGGCCGGCTTCAAGTACCTCGCCCCGTACACCGGTTCGGCCATCGGCCAGCACTGGATGTACGACGGCAAGCACGTCCTCATCATCTTCGACGACCTGTCGAAGCAGGCCGACGCCTACCGCGCCGTGTCCCTGCTGCTGCGCCGTCCGCCGGGCCGCGAGGCCTACCCGGGCGACGTCTTCTACCTGCACTCGCGTCTGCTGGAGCGCTGCGCGAAGCTGTCGGACGACATGGGCGCCGGTTCGATGACGGGTCTGCCGATCGTCGAGACCAAGGCGAACGACGTGTCGGCGTTCATCCCGACCAACGTCATCTCCATCACCGACGGCCAGTGCTTCCTGGAGTCGGACCTGTTCAACGCCGGTCAGCGCCCCGCCCTGAACGTCGGTATCTCCGTCTCGCGAGTCGGTGGTTCCGCGCAGCACAAGGCGATGCGCCAGGTGTCGGGCCGTCTCCGTGTCGACCTCGCCCAGTACCGCGAGCTGGAGGCGTTCGCCGCCTTCGGTTCCGACCTGGACGCGGCTTCCAAGGCCTCCCTCGAGCGCGGCAAGCGCATGGTGGAGCTCCTGAAGCAGCCGCAGTACTCGCCGTTCCCGGTCGAGGAGCAGGTCGTCTCCATCTGGGCCGGCACCACCGGCAAGATGGACGACGTGCCGGTCGAGGACATCCGCCGCTTCGAGGCCGAGCTGCTGGAGTACCTGCGCCGCGAGCGCAAGGAACTCCTCACCTCGATCGCCGAGGGCGCGAAGATGTCGGACGACACCCTTCAGTCCGTGGCCGACGCCATCGCCGGCTTCAAGCGGCAGTTCGAGACCTCGGACGGCAAGCTCCTGGGCGACGACGTGCCGGTCAGCACCAGCAAGTGACGACGACGGAAGGGACCTGACTCATGGGAGCGCAGCTCCGGGTCTACAAGCGTCGCATCCGATCCGTCACCGCGACCAAGAAGATCACCAAGGCGATGGAGATGATCGCCGCCTCGCGCATCGTCAAGGCGCAGCGCCAGGTGGCGGCCTCCACGCCGTACGCGACCGAGCTCACCCGTGCGGTGACCGCGGTGGCGACCGGTTCCACCACCAACCACCCGCTCACCACCGAGGCCGAGGCCCCGACCCGCGCCGCGGTCCTGCTCATCACGAGCGACCGCGGTCTGGCCGGCGGCTACTCCTCCAACGCCATCAAGGCCGCGGAGAGGCTGTCGGAGCGGCTGCGCGGCGAGGGCAAGGAGGTCGACACGTACATCGTCGGCCGCAAGGGTGTCGCCTACTACGGCTTCCGTGAGCGCAAGGTCTCACAGTCGTGGACCGGCTTCACCGACAGCCCGACCTACGCGGACGCCAAGCAGGTGGCCGCGCCGCTGATCGAGGCCATCCAGACGGAGACGGCCGAGGGCGGCGCGGACGAACTGCACATCGTCTTCACGGAGTTCGTGTCGATGATGACGCAGACGCCGGTCGACAACCGGATGCTGCCTTTGTCGCTGGAGAAGGCTCAGGACGAGACGAGCACGAAGGACCACATCCTTCCGCTCTTCGACTTCGAGCCGTCGGCGGAGGACGTCCTCGACGCCCTGCTGCCGCGCTACGTCGAAAGCCGCATCTACAACGCGCTGCTTCAGTCGGCCGCTTCCGAGCACGCCGCCCGCCGCCGTGCGATGAAGTCGGCCACCGACAACGCCGGAGAGCTCATCAAGAGCCTGTCCCGGCTTGCCAACGCGGCCCGCCAGGCCGAAATCACCCAGGAAATCAGCGAGATCGTCGGTGGCTCCAGTGCGCTGGCCGACGCGACCGCGGGGAGTGACAAGTAATGACGACCACTGTTGAGACGGCCGTTGCCACGGGCCGCGTCGCCCGGGTCATCGGCCCGGTCGTCGACGTGGAGTTCCCCGTCGACGCGATGCCGGAGATCTACAACGCGCTGCACGTCCAGGTGGCCGACCCGGCCGAGGACGGCAAGCTCAAGACGCTGACGCTCGAGGTCGCCCAGCACCTCGGTGACGGCATCGTCCGCGCGATCTCGATGCAGCCCACCGACGGTCTGGTCCGCCAGGCCCCGGTGATCGACACGGGCAACGGCATCACGGTGCCGGTCGGCGACTTCACCAAGGGCAAGGTGTTCAACACCCTCGGCGAGGTGCTGAACAAGCCCGAGGAGAACGCCAACATCGGCGAGCGCTGGCCGATCCACCGCAAGGCGCCCAACTTCGACCAGCTCGAGTCCAAGACCGAGATGTTCGAGACCGGCGTCAAGGTCATCGACCTTCTCACCCCGTACGTCAAGGGTGGAAAGATCGGCCTGTTCGGTGGTGCCGGTGTCGGCAAGACCGTCCTCATCCAGGAAATGATCTACCGCGTGGCCAACAACCACGACGGTGTGTCGGTGTTCGCCGGTGTCGGCGAGCGCACCCGTGAGGGCAACGACCTCATCGAGGAGATGCAGGACTCGGGCGTCATCGACAAGACCGCCCTGGTCTTCGGTCAGATGGACGAGCCGCCGGGCACGCGTCTGCGCGTCGCCCTTGCCGGTCTGACGATGGCGGAGTACTTCCGTGACGTCCAGAAGCAGGACGTCCTCTTCTTCATCGACAACATCTTCCGGTACACCCAGGCGGGTTCCGAGGTGTCGACCCTGCTCGGCCGCATGCCCTCCGCGGTGGGCTACCAGCCGAACCTGGCCGACGAGATGGGTCTCCTCCAGGAGCGCATCACCTCGACCCGCGGTCACTCGATCACCTCGATGCAGGCGATCTACGTCCCCGCGGACGACCTGACCGACCCGGCCCCGGCCACCACGTTCGCCCACCTGGACGCGACGACGGTTCTCTCCCGTCCGATCTCCGAGAAGGGCATCTACCCGGCCGTGGACCCGCTGGACTCCACGTCCCGCATCCTGGACCCGCGCTACATCGCGCAGGAGCACTACGACGCCGCCATGCGCGTCAAGACGATCCTTCAGAAGTACAAGGACCTCCAGGACATCATCGCCATCCTCGGCATCGACGAGCTCGGCGAAGAGGACAAGCTGGTCGTGCACCGCGCCCGCCGCGTGGAGCGCTTCCTGTCGCAGAACACGCACGTCGCCAAGCAGTTCACCGGCGTCGACGGTTCGGACGTCCCGCTGGAGGAGTCGATCGTCGCGTTCAACCAGATCTGCGACGGCGAGTACGACCACTTCCCCGAGCAGGCGTTCTTCATGTGCGGTGGCCTGGAAGACCTCAAGGCCAACGCCAAGGAGCTGGGCGTCTCCTGACGCTCCGGCCACGAAGAGGGGCGGGCGCGTCCCGCCCCTCTCCGTATCGCCACCCAAGAACTGACTAGAATCGACCCAACACCCGGCCGAACCGCCGGGTGGTGACCCGAGGAGCCAACCATGGCTGCTGAGCTGCACGTCGAGCTCGTCGCCGCGGACCGCAGTGTCTGGTCCGGCGAGGCCACCCTGGTCGTCGCGCGCACCACGTCCGGCGACATCGGCGTCATGCCCGGTCACCAGCCGCTCCTTGGTGTGCTGGAGTCGGGCCCGGTGATGATCCGTACGAGCGAGGGCAGCACCGTCGTCGCGGCCGTGCACGGTGGATTCATCTCCTTCGCCGACAACAAGCTGTCGCTGCTCGCGGAGATCGCCGAGCTGGCGGACGAGATCGACGTCCAGCGCGCCGAGCGTGCGCTGGAGAGCGCGCAGTCGGAGTCGGACGCCGCCGCTGAGCGGCGTGCCGACGTACGACTGCGTGCGGTGGCGGTGCGCTAGCACTCCGCCGGAGATTTCCCTCAGCCGCGGCACGGTCCGGAACTTTCCGGAGCCGGTCGCGGCTGAGGCGATGCAGGCAGATTTTTCCGTTGCTGGATTACTGGTTGAGCGAGGAGGTCGGTGTAGATGACCCTCGCTCTGCTTGTGTGTGGTCTGGTCGTCGCGCTGGTACTGGTGGGACTCTTCGTCTTCGGTCTGCGCCGGCGGCTGATCCAGCGCTCGGGCGGGACCTTCGACTGCAGTCTGCGCTGGGGCCTTCCGGAGACGCCGGACACCAGCGGCAAGGGCTGGGTGTACGGGGTGGCCCGCTACAACGGTGACCGGATCGAGTGGTTCCGTGTGTTCTCCTACGCGCCTCGGCCGCGCCGCGTGCTGGAGCGGTCCGCCATCGATGTGGTCTCGCGCCGGCTGCCCGAGGGCGAGGAGGAGCTGGCGCTCCTGTCCGACGCGATCATTCTGGGCTGCACCCATCGGGGTACGCGGCTGGAGCTCGCGATGAGCGAGGACGCGCTGACGGGCTTCCTGGCCTGGCTGGAGGCCGCCCCGCCCGGCCAGCGCGTCAACGTGGCGTAGGCCCCGGTGCCCCCTGGGGCTCCATGCGGGTCGGCACCAGACACCCCCTAGGGGCGCGGGGAACTGCGCGAGAAGCGGGCACGGTCCGCACCGAACAGCGGGTTTCGGGGGCGCGGGGAACTGTGCGAATGGCCACGCACGGTCCGCAGACGAAAGCCTGACCCGGGGCGGGGGACGGGCCCGCTTTCCGGGTCAGGCAGGGTCGGGCAGGGGCCCGGGCTACTTGAGGCCGTTGTCGATCGCCGAGATCAACTCGCCATTCGACGTGTCGCCGCTGAACTCCCAGAAGAACGCGCCGCGAAGCCCCTGGTTCTTCACGTAACTCATCTTCCCGGTGATCGTCGACGGCGTGTCATAGCTCCACCAGTTCGACCCGCAGTGGGCGTAGGCCGTGCCCGCGATCGTGCCGGTCACGGGGCAGGAGGACTTGAGGACCTTGTAGTCCTCGATGCCCTGCTCGTACGTGCCGGGCGCAGGCCCCGTCGCCGTGCCGCCGGGCGCGTCCTGCGTGACACCCGTCCAGCCGCGTCCGTAGAAGCCGATGCCCAGGTTGAGCTTGCTCGCCGGGACGCCCTTGCCCAGGTACTTCTGGATCGCCGCGTCCGTGTTGAAGCCGGCGATCGGGATGCCGTTGTAGGAGGTGAGCGGGGAGTGCGGGGCGGTGGGGCCCTTGGCGTCCCACGCGCCGAAGAAGTCGTACGTCATCACGTTGTACCAGTCGACGTAGCTTGCCGCGCCCCCGTAGTCCGCCGCGTCCATCTTGCCGCCGGTGGAGCCGTCGGCGGTGACCGCCGCCGTGACCAGGGCCGAGCCGCCGAACTTGGCGCGCAGCGCCGCCAGCAGGTTCTTCAGGGCGGCGGGTCCGCTGGTGTCGCAGGACAGGCCGCAGGCGTTGGGGTACTCCCAGTCGATGTCGATGCCGTCGAAGACGTCGGCCCAGCGCGGGTCCTTGACCAGGGAGTAGCAGGAGTCGGCGAACGCCGCCGGGTTGGCGGCCGCCGCCCCGAAGCCGCCGGACCAGGTCCAGCCGCCGAAGGACCAGAGGATCTTGATGTTCGGGTACTTCTTCTTCAGCTCGCGCAGCTGGTTGATGTTGCCCGCGACCGGCTGGTCCCAGGTGTCGGCGGTGCCGTCCACGCTGGAGGAGGCGTCGTAGGTCTTCTGGTAGTCGGCGTAGGCGTCACCGATGGCGCACTGCCCGTTGGTGACGTTGCCGAACGCGTAGTTGATGTGGGTCAGCTTGCTCGCCGAGCCGGAGGTGACGATGTTCTTCACCTGGTAGTTGCGCTGGTAGATGCCCCAGTCGGTGAAGTAGCCGAGCCGCACCTTGTCACCGCTGGGCGCGGGCCCGCCGCCACCGCCGGTGGTCGTCACCGTCACCGTCCCCGAGGCGGGCCCGGTCTGGTCGGCGGTGTCGCGCGCGGTCACGCTGTAGGTGTACGTCGTGCCCTTGGTCAGGCCGGAGTCGGCGTACGAGGTGCCGGTGACGGTCGCTATCTTCGCCGAACCCCGGTAGACGTCGTAGTTCTTGACGCCCTTGTCGTCGGTGGCCGCCGACCAGGAGAGCGAGACCCCGGTGTCCGTGACGTTGCTCGCGGCCGGGGTGCCGGGGGCGGAGGGCGGGTTGTCGCCGGTCGGCGGCGTCGAACTCCCGTCACAGGAACCGCCGTTGAGCTTGCAGCCCGAGGGGGAACCCGAGCCCGCGCCGTTGAAGCCGAAGCTCAGGCTCGCCCCGGGGGCGAGGGTGCCGTTGTAGGACTTGTTCTTGGCGGTCCAGTGCGTTCCCGAGCTGGTGACGTCCGCGTCCCAGGCCGAGGTCACGGACGTGCCCGAGGGGTAGTCCCACTCCACGGTCCAGGAACTCAGGGCCGTGGAGCCGGTGTTCTTGATGGTCCAGGAGGCGCCGAACCCGCCGCCCCAGTCCGAGGTCTTGGCGTAGGTGGCGGTCGCGGATGTGGCGGCGTGGGCGGGGGAGGCGAGGCCGACGAGGGCGGCCACGGGGAGGGCGAGTGCGGTCAGGGCCGCTGCGGCTCTTGATCTGAAGCCCGTACGGATGCGACGTGCGGTACTCAAGGCTGCTCCCGAATGGTGCGACGGTGGTGGGGGTGGAACCCTGCTCCGTCCGGTGAGCGTGCCTGGGTGCGTCAGGGATGGCATGCTCACCACAGCAGTGTGCGGCGAGCGTAGAAAGGTCTGGACCAACCGTCAAGAGGTCCAGACCTCCGACACCCGCATCCGCCTCGGCCCGGCAATTGCCGTGTCGGGACGCCCACTTGAGCCCGGCCGCGCGTCTCCGGCCTGTCCGGGCGGCCGCTGACGTGGGGCTTCACCGAAGCCTTCACCGGGGCCTCCGCCCTGCCGGGACGGGCCGCGGTCAGCGCGTAAAACAGCCGAGGCGCACTCCGCGAACCGCTACGAGCGCTCCCCGGCGCACACAGCCGAGGACCGTACGCTGACCCGGCGATGGGCGGACGAGGTGAGCGGGACCAAGTGAGGGAGCGCGGATGAGCGGGACGGATCGGGCCGGTGACGTCCTGGTCGTGGACGACGACGCCGCCGTACGCCGCTCGCTCGACCGGGGGCTTCGGCTGCACGGGTTCCGCGTGCGCACCGCCGACGGCGGCCCCGCCGCCCTCGCCGCGATCGCCCGGCGCCCGCCCGACGTCCTTGTCCTGGATGTGTCCATGCCCGGCATGAGCGGCATCGAGGTGTGCGCAGCGCTGCGGCGGGACGGGCACGACCTGCCCGTCCTGATGCTCTCGGCGCTCGACGAGACCGCCGACCGGATCGCCGGGCTCCAGGCGGGCGGCGACGACTACCTGGTCAAACCCTTCGCCTTGCAGGAACTGGTGCTGCGCCTGCGCGCCCTGCTGCGCCGGCGGCCGCCCGCCGAGCACGACGTGGTCCGTGCCTTCGGCCTCGTCATCGACCCCTCGGCCCGCACCGCGCACCGCGACGGCCGTCCCCTCGACCTCACCCGGCGCGAGTACGCGCTGCTCGACGTGCTCGCGCGCAATGCCGGGATCGTCCTGACCCGCGACCAGCTGCTCGAACGGGTCTGGGGGTACGACGTCGACGTACGCACCGACGCCGTGGACACCTTCATCAGCTATCTGCGCCGCAAACTGGAGGCGGACGGCGCGCCCCGGCTCGTGCACACCGTGCGCGGTGTCGGCTTCGTCCTGCGGGAGCGGCCGTGAAGCTCTCCACCCGTATCGCGCTCGCCGTCGGCGTCACCGTTCCGCTCCTGGTGCTGGCCTGCGGCGGGCTGCTGCTCGCCCTCGTCGCCCGCGATCTGCGCCAGGCCGAGGACAGTCATCTGCGGGCCAGGGCCGCCGCCATCGCCCCGGACGCCCGGACGCTGCTGCGGGCCGCCGCCAACGGGCAGCCGAGCGCGGAGGAGAACCGCCAACGCAGGCTGTTCAACGCCGCGTTGGACGTGGGCGTACGTCTCACCGGCCCCGACGGCACCTTCAGCGGCGGCCCCCAGCCCGGCCCGGCGGTGACGCTGCCCGCGCCCGGCAAGGGACCGGTCACCGTGCGCGGCGGCGGCCGGAGCTGGCGGGCGTACGCACTGCCCGTCAAGGGGGCCCAGGTCTCCGCCACGCTGTGGGTGTTCGCGCCGGACACCGCGAGCCGCGCCCAGATCGCCCTGGTCCGGGGGCGCGTCGTCACCACCGCGCTGCTCGCCGCCCCGCTGTCGGCGTTGCTGGCCTGGGCGATCGCGAGCGGCGCGGCCCGTCCGCTGGGGCGGCTGCGCAAGGCGGCGGCCGGACTCGACCCGCGCGCCACCTCCGTACGCCTGGCCCACCGCCCGACCCGGATCGCCGAGGTCGACGACCTGGCCGCCACCCTCCAGACCGTCCTCGCCCGCTACGACGAACAGGCCGCCCGCACCGCCGAGGCCCTGGACACCGCCCGTTCCTTCTCGGCCGCCGCGTCGCACGAACTGCGCAACCCGCTGATGAGCATGGGCACCAACCTGGACGTCCTGGCCCACCCCGGCCTCGCGGACGCCGAGCGCGCCGAGGTCGTGGACGACCTGCGCCGCGAGCACGCGCGGCTGCTCGGCATGCTGGTGGCGCTGCGCGAGCTCGGGCGCGGGGACCTGGTCGAGGCCGACGCGTTCCGGGTGCTCGACGTCGCGGAGGTCGCCGACGCCGCGGTCGCCGAGGCCCGCAGGCGCGCCCCGGACGCCGTGATCACGCTGGCGGCGGGGCCTGCGCCGGTGCACGGCTGGGAGCCGGGGATCCGCATCCTGCTCGACAATCTGCTGGGCAACGCCCTCGCGCACGGCAGGGACGCGCTCGGCCGCGCCCATATCGCGGTCGCCGTCGCGGTGGCCGGGAGCGAGGTGCTGATCACCGTCGAGGACCGGGGGCCCGGCATCGCGCCGGCCGACCGCCAGGAGGTGTTCCGCCGCTTCCACCGGGGGCCCGGCAGCACCGGATCCGGGCTCGGGCTCACCCTCGTCGCCCAGCAGGCGGCGCTGCACCGGGGCCGCGTGGAGCTGGGCGCGGGGGCCGACGGCGCCGGGACCCGGTGCACGGTACGGCTGCCCCGCGAAGACCCGGGCCGGGCCGGGGAACTCCCGGGGCGGCGGGACTGGTTGACGCTCACCGCCGAGCGGTCACAGAGTTCCCACAAAGAGCCTTCCTAGGTTGTGGGGCGTACCGGTCCCCACCTTCTGGGAGGCAACAGCCATGAACAATCCCATCTCCAACCACCGCCGGATCGCGGCGGCCGCGCTCGCCGCGGCGGCGGTGCTGACCGTGACCGCGCCCAGCGCCTTCGCGGACTCGACGCCGTCGAAGGCGGCCACCGCGCCGGCGCCCACGACGGACGGCGCCAAGGGCATCTGCAAGCGGGCGCCCAAGGCGGACCAGCGCATCGAGCGCGCCCTGAACCGGCTCGACGGGGGCGCGACCACGGTGGGCTCGGTGGCGCGCATGCAGCAGCGGGAGGACAACGCGAAGAAGGAGGGGCACACCGCGATCGCGACCCTGCTCGACCACAAACTCGCCTACCGCAAAGGGTTGGTGACGACCCTTCAGCAGCGTCAGAAGGACCTCAAGGACGTGACGGCGTGGTGCCGGGCGAACAACAACGGGACGAAGTGATGCGGGGGCGGCGGGTGCGCTTCGGCTTGGCGGCGGTGGCTCTCACCGGTGTGCTCGCCGCGGGGTGCGGGCATGGGCATCCGGCATCCGGGGCGTCGTCCTCCGGGACGGAGCGGCAGATGGAGCGGAAGGTCAGCGACGCGGAGTCCGCGGCGGCGGCGGCAGACGCGGACACCACCGCAAACCAATAACCCCGCCCCCTGGGGCTCCGCCCCAGACCCCGTCCGGCCTGAACGGCCTCGTCCTCAATCGCCGGACAGGCTGAGGTATGCCGGGTGGGCCAGCACCAGCCCCGCCCAGGGGCGCGGGGAACTGCGCGAGGAGCGCCCACGGCCCGCAGCCGACGTCCCTGGGGCTCCGCCCCAGACCCCGTCCGGCCTGAACGGCCTCGTCCTCAATCGCCGGACGGGCTGAGGTATGCCGTGCGGACCAGCACCAGCCCCGCCCAGGGGCGCGGGGAACTACGCGAAGAGCGCCCACGGCCCGCAGCCGACGCCCCTGGGGCTCCGCCCCAGACCCCGGTCGCAGCACTGCCGAGCGGTCGAGGCTGGGTGGGCCGCCTCCAAGGAAGCGGCATTCGGCCGCGAAATAGCCGACAGTCTGCTGTCGAGGCACGCCCAGTTGATCCGTCGGGCCGGCGGCTGCGCAGGAGCAGGACGCGCTACTCGTGGATGGCAAGGCCGGCGCATCGCGGCATCCAACAGTCCACCGCAACGCGCTCGGCGCCCCTCGTAGTTCCGCGCCCCGCAGGAGGCGCGGAACTCGACGCCTACCGAACCTGTCTCTCAGTCCAGTTGGGGCAGGACGTGTGTGGCCAGGCCATACTCCCGGAAGATGTCCTCCAGCGCGAGAGCCATGGCATCGATGCCTCCGTTTCGCACAATCACCAGATCACGCACTTGGAAGTAGGCCCCCGAGAGGGATTCCCCTGTGGTGGACCAACGATCCATCAATGAGGTGATCCGCTCTACCGTCATGAGCGTAGCACTCCAACGCGTCCCATCCTTCGCCGTGATGATGGCGTCGACGTCAGCAATAGATCCTGGATCCTCATCCTCTGAAATCGAGAATTCCACCTTCAGCCCGAGAGTTCCGATCTCCCTCGTGGTGTCACTTCGCAAAAATCTTCTCCAATCGGGCGATTACCTTGGGCTCGTTACCCTTGTCGGCTTTTGCGACAATTTCCACCCCACCTTCAACCATGCGGAAGAAGAGCCGTCCTCCATTCTTTCCTCGCGAATATCTTACATCCTTGGTTGTAGTGAGGACTTTGTTGTACAGACCGGGCGCATCATTCCCCTTCGACAACTCCTCAAACAGATGGTCGAAGTCCCTCTGGGCGTCCATGTTGCGACCTGCCTTCCGAGCCTCCTTAGTAAGAACAGAGTCCTTACCGATGGAGGACTTCATGCAGATCTTTACTCCCGCCCGAGCAGCCGGTGCCGCCCGAAGGGGCGCCTTCTGCGCGGAGAACGACACTGCTCCACCGATGTCCGACGCGAGGTTGAGCAGGCATTGTGCAGGGGCCGCCCCCTTGCGCAGAAGTTCGAGGAGCTTACGAAGACGGTCGAGGGTGTGCTTGGCCTGACTCACGTCTTCAAAGAACTTGGCGATCCCGGAGCTGACTTTCCATACCGCTTTCCCTACGGCAGGAGCTTTGCCTACGACTGCGACCAGGCTCACCACGTTAACGAGTGACCATAGGCAGCTTTCAACATCCCCCGCACTGAGACAACGCCGAAAGTCCGGTACGCCGATGAGGCCGAGCAGGATTTCTCCGCCGTTCTGCTTGGCCCAGTCAATGACATCCAGGGACGCAAGAGCCTTGGCTGAACGGTAATCATCGACGCAGCTCTCTCCGCATTCCGCGCGGAGTAGGGACTCATCGCTTCCTGAAAGGTCTGGTCCGCTGTCCGGTGAACTTTCTTGAGCCAGGGCGGCCTGCTCGGCCTCAAGCTCTCTGCGGTCTTCTGCCTCTGCGTTGGTCGCAGCTGTTTCTGCTTCCGAAGCTGCACCCTCCGCATTTACGGCCGCGGTCTCAGCCGATGAGGCGTCTTTCTCCGCTTCAGCGGCTGCAGTTCGCGCGCCAGTAGCATCGGACTCGGCTGCGGTTGCTGCGGATCGGGCGCTGACGGCGTCACGTTCAGCTTCCGTTGCATCGCGGTCAGCTTGCGCGGCAGCCGAGGTGGCGTCTGCCGCAGCGAAGCCTGCGTACATCGCATCTGCACCAGCGTCAGCGTTGTACTTCTGGGCGTTGGCGTCGGATTTCTTGGCTGCCTCGGCTGCTTTGGCGGCTTCTCCCGCTGAAGCACGGGCAGCCGCAGAGGAAGTCAGAGCTCGCTGCGCGTCAACGGCTGCGTCAGCCGCAGCCTGTAGCGCGATTTTGGCGTCACCGTTCGCCTTGGCGGCCAGAGTCGCCGCGTCGGCAGATGCCTTTGAAGCTTCTCTGCTCTTGGCTTCCGCCGCTGATGCCTGCTGCTCAGCGAGCGGCTTGGCCGTCTGTCCGATCAAGACCGCGAAGGCCGCCGAGGTATCTGTTTCGCGATACGAGGATCCGAGGCCCACCGCCTCGTCAGCGGCCTTTGCAACAGTGATTGATGCATCTCGAGCGCCTAGAGCAGCTTGTGAGGCCGCGGAGGCAAAGCCTGCGGTCTTCGCGGACCATGCTGCGGTTTTGGCTGCTTCGGCCTTCGCGCCTTCCGCATCAGCATGTGCCTTGGCCGCTGCGGCCTGCGCCGCCTTCGCCTGAGTATCTGCTTTGTCGGCGTTCGCCTTTGCCGCCGCCGCCGCATCGACGGCCTCGCCCGCCGCAGCGTGTGCTGTCGCAGCAGCGGAGTTCGTGGTCTGGAACGCGGACCACGCCGCTTCCGCCGCGGCGTTCGAACGGAACGCCGCTGCTTCGGAACGGGTTGCGGCCGCCCGAGCGTTCTGAGCCGCCGTGGACGCCTCGTCGGCCGCCGTGCGGGCGCGCCCCGCTGCCGCAGTGGCCTCGTTGGCCGCCGTACGTGCCTCATTGGCGGCAGCACGGGTCTCAGTCGCAGCTGCGGTGCCTTCAGCTGCCGCCGCAGCGGCCTCCAGCGCGGCAGCCCTGGCTTCACTCGACTTTCGGTTTCGCTCGGCCGCCTGCGCCCTGTCCCGTGCTTCATACGCGCGTTGCTCGGCGTCAACCGCTTCAGACGCCCTGTCATTTGCCGTGCCGGCGGCAGCTTCGGCGAAGGTGCGCTGCCGGCCTGCTGCGTCGCGTTCGGTCTGGGCTCGCTGCTCGGCTGCGGAGGCCTTCTCGTGCTGGCTTGCCGCGGTGTCTCGTTCGCGCTCTGCGTTGGCCTTCTCGCTCTCCGCGATGCCGCGTTGCTTCTTGGCCTCAGCGGCACCGCTCTTCGCTGTCTGCTCAGCGGTTTCAGCGGTCGACTGAGCCCTCTTGGCCGTCACCGCATTGGCGGCGGCGTCCTTGGCCAGTTTCTCGGCGGAGTCCGCTGCTGCCTTGGCCTGGGCGCGGGCTTCCAGCGCTGCGGCCTTTCTGAACTCGGTGTTCATGGCGTGCGACTGCGTTTGAGCCAGGGCGTAGAGGGCCTGGCTGTCGGCCATGTTGGCCTGGATGGCCTTGGAGGCGGTCAGGACCGTGGCGGCGGCTGCCTGGGCGGCGGCGTAGTCCGCTTTGGCGATCTGTACGGAGGTCTGGGCGTACATGAGGGCACGACCGCGCGGGACGTTGTTCTGGTCGGCGATCGTCCAGGCCGCCGATTGGGCGGCAGTCGCCTGGTCTGCCGCTGTCTTGGCCCGTGCTACCGCGGCGTTCGCGTCCTTGACCAGCTGGGGGGCGCGGTCTCTGATCAGTGCCAACTGACGCGCCGCATTCTTCTGGGCGGTCAGAGAGGGCTTGTTCCAGGCATCGGGGTGGTCACGAAACCACTGCTGCCAGAAGAGGATCTGGTCGGCGAGCCAGGACTGGCGTATCGCTTCGATCATCAAGTCCGCTGTGGTGCGTGCCTCCTGGGAAGCAGCCGCCTCGGCGGTGACGATGTCCTTGCGCTGGGTGGTCTGAGAGGCGTATTCGGTCTCCCATTCACCATATGCTTGCATGACAGGCCCGTTCAGAGCGCTGTAATGGTCCACGGGGTTACGACTGTCGCAGGCCGACCAAGCCATCTTGAGGTTTTCGACCTCGGTCCGGAACTCAAGCGAGTCCGGCTCGGGCGCCTTCGTGGCAAAACCGCCAAAGCGCAGGAAGGTGGCGATGTCATTGGCCGAGTTGGCTTTGCCATCGGTTATCCCGAGGCCGCTGAACGCGCTGCCACCCGCCAAGTACTTGTATTCCGTGGCCCAGTAATCACCACCCGTATCGAAGGCGTCATAGACCTTCTTGGCCTGAGCGATGGACTCCGCACCGGGGTGCGGCGAGGGATCCGTCCATACGTTGCCAGGTATCTTCTTCCACCCCTCCAGCGTGAAACCGGCGATGTCATCGCCAATCCGCGGGGCGAAGTAGGGGCGTCCGCCATCAGCGTTGGCCCCGGCGTAGGGAACGTGGTCGTCTTCGAGCTGTTTCTGTCGTCGCTGGAACTCGGCACTGTATGCGTTGGCCGCGTTGAGGTCCTTTTGAGAGGCGTCGGAGTACTCCTTACTGGGGTATACGCCGCCATCTCCACGCAGTGCGGTTTCGATGCCGGCATCGGAACCGGCCAGGGTGGCGTTGGCGAAGACTTTGCGTTCCGGTCCGCCGTAGTGGACGGCCAGTCCCAGAGAGCAGCGGTCTTGCCGGGCTCTCTCCCCCAGGCTCATGCGCAGGGGGCGGGCGAACGGGTCGGGCGGGATGCCTCCAGGTTCGTCCGCCCGCGCGGGCATGGCGCCCATTAACCCCGCCAGGACGGCGGCAGCGGTTGCCAAAGCAGTGCCGCTCATTCCTCGTGCCAGGGCGGCGCGTTTGCCGCGTCGTGATCCGAACAGGGTTCTTCGTCGCATCGGTGCACTCCTCGAAGGTGCTGGCTGAGCCAATGAGGAGAAAGCGAACGGAATCCTGGCTGTCACAGTCGGACAAGGCGCGACAGGCGGCCGCCCTGCGTTATTTGCGTCAGAACCATGGATCGGTGAGCCTTCCCCCCGAAAGCTCACCGATCTTTACACGGCTCACACCTCTACGGAAGGGTAAAGCCAACGCAATCTAAAGCCCATGCTGTCGACGTCTGAAAGGCGCCACCCCATCGCGCGGAATACGCTTGCGCCCTGACGGGGAATCGCCAAACTGCCGGATCTACGACTTATATCGCGGGGTCGACGGAGAGAGTCCCCCGCGCCGCAACACCGCTGTGCTTTTGTGGCGAAGGTTTACCGCTCTCAATGCTTCGAAGAGTGCGATCTCATCTTCAGTAAATCGCCTTGTGCATGTTCCAGCCGGAGCCGAACTTGCTCTTGGTGTGGAAGGTCCCGGTGCCGTCGGCGTCGTAGCGCCACGAGATACCCGCGGCGTCCGTACCCACGAGGTCGGCGAGGCCGTCGCCGTTCATGTCGCCGGGGGCGGCGATCTTGTTGTAGATGTTCCAGCCGCCACCGATGTCGACGCGTGCGCCGAACCCGGCCTTCGCTGCGCCGGGGTAGAGCCACAGATGGCCGGTGGCGGGTTCCCGGGCGAGCAGGTCGGGCAGCCCGTCGCCGGTGACGTCACCGGCGCCGACGAGGATGTCGAAGGCGTTCCATCCGCCGCCGATGTCGGTGCGGGATCCGATGCCGTCGGCTCCGTTGCCGGGGTAGAAGTAGAGGTGCCCGGCAGAGTCTCGGGCCAACAGGTCGCCGTTGCCGTCGTTGTTGAGGTCTCCGATGCCTGCGAAGGCGGTCATGACGTTCCATCCGGCGCCGACGTCCTTACCGCTGATCTCGAGATGGCCGTCGGCGCGTACCAGGGTCAGGGTGGACCAGCGGGAGGTGTTGTTCATCGAGGAGGCGCTGGACAGCTTGTTCAGGGCGTAGCTGGTCATGTCGCCGTCGATGAGGAGCCGGTCGGCGAGGGAGCCGTCGCCCCGGGCGAGGTAGTAGTTGAGCGTGTTGGTGGTGTCCCAGCCGATGAGTTCGTTCTTGCCGAAGAAGGGGTTGCCGCCGGAGTTCACGAGGGTGGCGCCCCGCCAGCCGGTGCCGAGCTGGACGCGGGCCCCGAGACCGCCCTTGTCGTCGCCGGGGTACATCCACAGGGTTCCCGCGACGTCGCGGGCGATCAGGTCGACGTGCCCGGTGTTGTTGTCGAGGGTGAGGATCTGGTTGTAGTCGCCCCAGCCGCCACTGATTTTGACCATGGACTTCAGGGGGGCCGAGGCGTTGCCGGTGCCGGCGTAGAAGAACAGGTCGCCGGCCGGGGTGCGGGCTACGACGTCACCCAAGCCGTCACCGTTCATGTCTCCGGCGCCCACGACTTGATCGAAGATGTTCCAGCTCCAGCCGACCTGGATCCGGTTGGCGAACGGTGCCGCCAGGTTTCCGGTGCCTGCGAAGAGGTAGAGGTCGCCGTTGGGGGTGCGGGCCATCAGGTCGTTCTTGCCGTCGCCGGTCACGTCGCCCGGCACGAAGACCTTGTTGTAGATCTGCCAGCCTTTATCTGACCAATTCGGCTTGCCGTAGTTGTTCGACGGCACCAGCTTCAACGAGCCGTCCGGCCCCAGCACCAGCAGCTCGGGGTCTCCGTCACCGTCCAGATCACCGGGTTCGATGACGTCCTTCCACGTTCCCGACGGATCCGGAAGTGTGTACCCCGGCACATAAAGCTCGGCTTCGCCCGTCTTCCACCGCGCCAGATACAGCTGATCGTCCAGGCCACGCATCAGCAGATCGCTGACGCCGTCCTTGTCGGCGTCGAACCGCGGCGTGACCGCCCCTGCCGCACGCACACCAGCTGCCGGCGAAGAGCGGGGACCAGAGGGAAGCTTTAGGCCCGGCGCTGTCCAGCGCGGCTGCACAGGCTTGGCCAGAGCCGGCCGCTTCACCTGGCCATCCGCCGCGGCTGGCGCCGCCAACGCTCCCAGCCCAAACATCGCAACCGCCGCGCCCACCGCGAACCGGCGCAAAAGCGCACCATACCTACGCATCGCGAATCCCCCCACAGGAAACGAGGCACCCGGCGACATCACCAAAACGAGACGTCCACACACCGAGCGCCAACCGCACAGACCCGTGCCGCCGCAACGCCGCACACGAACCCTTCACGGAACACCCGCGAAACATACAGGTAGTTCACAGGATCTGGGAGATCGTTTCCGGCTCGCTGGCGAGAACGTAGCGCTCGACGGGTCTACCTTCTGTTTGTCCTTGCCGTGGGTGGTGCCGCCGGGGGCGGCCTCGACGGCGTCGTAGACCTGGCCGAACGAACTCCTTGAGGCCGTCGATCCTGACGACGGTCAGTTCCGCTCTACCCGGCGTGGTGCGCTGGGCCGCAGCAGACCTTCCCGGTCACAGCACTAGGTATGCCCATGCGGGCCGGCGCCGAGTAGTCAGGGGCGCGGGGAACGGCGCGCCCAGCCCCGCACGGTCCGCAGTCGAGCTCCCTGGGGCTCCGCCCCAGACCCCGTTCGCGCCTGAAGGGCGCTCGTCCTCAATCTCCCCCAAGGCCTTAAGGGCCAGGGGGGACCCCCATGACGGGCTGAGGTGGCCGATGCGGGCCAGCACGGACCCCGCCCAGGGGCGCGGGGAACTGCGCGAGGAGCGCCCACGGTCCGCACCCGAGCTCCCTGGGGCTCCGCCCCAGACCCCGTTCGCGCCTTAAGGGCGCTCGTCCTCAAACGCCGGACGGGCTGACTATGCCCGCGCGGGCCAGCACGGACCCCGTCAGGGGCGCGGGGAACGGCGCGAACGGGCGCGCGCGGCCCGCGATCCGTGTGGACCGGATGCCATCCCGCCAGGGGGCCGGGGAGCCACCCCCCGCACCCTCAACCCGGCCGCACTCGCCCCCAAATAGCGGCGTTACCGCTCTCCCCCCGGCACCCACAACACATCCCCCACCCCCACATTGGCCACGCGGGCCAGGATGAACAGGAGGTCGGAGAGGCGGTTCAGGTAGGTGGCGGTGAGGGGGTTCATCGCCTCGCCGTGGACCTCGAACGCCGCCCACGTCGAGCGCTCCGCCCGCCGCACCACCGTGCACGCCTGGTGCAGCAGCGCCGCCCCGGGCGTGCCGCCGGGCAGGATGAAGCTCCGCAGCTTCTCCAGGTCCTCCAGGAAGCGGTCGCAGTCCGCCTCCAGCTTGTCCACGTACGACTGCTCGACCCGCAGCGGCGGGTACTCGGGGTTCTCGACGACCGGCGTCGCGAGGTCCGCCCCGACGTCGAAGAGGTCGTTCTGGACCCGGACGAGCACCTTCACGACCTCCTCGGACAGCTGCCCGAGCGCGATGGCCGTGCCGATGACGGCGTTGGCCTCATTGGCGTCGGCGTACGCCGCGATCCGCAGATCGGTCTTGGCGGTCCGGCTCATGTCGCCCAGGGCCGTCGTGCCCTGGTCGCCGGTGCGGGTGTAGATGCGCGTCAGATTGACCATGCCGCCAGCGTAGTTACGCTCCGGCCGTCCGGAAGACCCGTGTGCCCACCGTCACGGCCGCCCCCGCGAACCCCGCCGCCACCAGGGCCCCGTACAGCATGGCCGGCGTGGCGTACGCGCCGAGATAGGCCGAGCGCACCGCGTCCACCAGATAGCGCAGCGGCGTGAAATGCGAGAGCACGTTCAGCCAGGCTGGCGCGAGCGTCATGGGCAGCATCAGACCGGAGAGCAGCATCGAGGGCATGGCGATGGCGTTGACCAACGGGCCGAACCCCTGGGGCGTGGGCACCTTCATGGCCAGCGCGCACGACAGCGAGGCCAGCGCCAGGGCCAGCAGGGCCACGAAGGCGAAGCCTATGAGGATGCCGGGGAGCGGGGCCCGCAGGCCCATCGCCAGGGCGGTCAGGACGAGCAAGCCCGCCTGGAAGACGAAGAGCGCGCAGTCCCGAAGGACCCGGCCGAGCAGCAGCGCAAGACGGGACACGGGCGTGACGCGCAGGCGCTCCACGACGCCCCAGCTGTTCTCGATGATGACCCCGAAACCCGTGAACGAGGCGCCGAACAGGGCGAGTTGGAGCAGCAGGCCGGGCACGAGCACCTGCCAGGAGCTGCCCCGGGAGCCCAGCGGCATGCCGGTCAGAAGCGGGCCGAAGAAGAGCAGGTAGAGCAGCGGCATCAGGACGCCGAAGAAGATCTGGAACTTGGAGCGCAGGGTCTGGCGGGCGTACCTGCCGAAGACCAGCGCGGTGTCACGCAGCAAAGGTGAGACGGTCATGGGGGAGTCCTAGACGGCTACGGGGGCGGTTTCCTGGGGGGTGGCGCTGCGCCCGGTGATGGCGAGGAAGGCGTCCTGGAGCGAGGCGGCCGCGCTTTTCGCGTACCGGGTCTTGAGGTGGGCCGGTGTGCCCTCGGCCGCGACCACGCCCCGGTCGACGACCACCAGGCGGTCGGCGAGCGCGTCGGCCTCGTCCAGGTAGTGGGTGGTGAGGAAGACGGTGGTGCCGTGCTCGGCGCGGATCCGCCGGACCAGGTCCCACAGGTCGGCGCGGCTGCCCGGGTCGAGCCCGGTGGTCGGCTCGTCGAGGAAGAGCACCTTGGGCCGGTGCGTCAGGCCCATCGCGATGTCCAGCCGCCGGCGCTGGCCGCCGGAGAGCGTGGACGTCTTGCGTTCCAGGAGGTCTTCGAGGCCGAGCTCCGCCGCCAATTCCCGCGCGCGCAGGGCGGCTTGGGGTTTGGTGAGCCGGTAGAGGCGGCCCTGGGTGACCAGCTCCTCGCGTACCGAGACGGTGGGGTCGAGGCCGCCGGACTGGGCCACGTATCCGCACGCCGCGCGCACCGCCGACGGCTCGCGCACCAGGTCGTACCCGGCCACGGTCGCGGCGCCGCCGGTCGGCGGGAGCAGCGTGGTGAGCATGCGCAGGGTCGTGGTCTTGCCCGCGCCGTTGGGCCCGAGGAAGCCCAGGATCTCGCCCTCGCGCACCGTCAGGTCGATGCCCCGCACCGCCTCGACAGGCCCGCCCCTGCCCTGGAAGGTCCGGGCGAGCCCGGCCGTGCTGATGATTGCCATGGCTCCAGAAAAACAGAGTCTCACCAATTTTGCAATGCCTCTAAGTTTTAAGGGGGTGCAGTGGTTCGTCTACGCTGGCGGCATGGCAGAAGGGCTCAGGGAGCGGAAGAAGCGCGAGACCAGGCAGCGGATCTCGGATCTGGCCACCGGGCTCTTCATCGAGCGCGGCTTCGAGGCGGTCACCATCGCCGAGATCGCCGACGTGGCCGACGTCTCGGTGAACACCGTCTACAACTACTTCCCCGCCAAGGAAGACCTGTTCTTCGACCGGAGCCACGGCGTCGTGGACCGGCTCTCGCGCTGGGTGCGCGGTCGGGACGAGGGGGAGTCGGCCGCCGCCGCCGTCCTGCGCGAGCTGCGCGCCGAGGTGGAGTCGGTGTCGCCCCGGGTCGGCCTGATGGAGGACTACAGCCGGTTCATGGCCGTCATCCACGACTCGCCCGCGCTCAAGGCCCGGTTGTGGGCGGTGGGCCAGGAAGTCCTGGAGAACCTGGACACCACCTTGCGCCAAGAGGTCCAAGCGCGCCCGGATGAGCCGCTGCCCTCACTGGTCGCCGGGCAGATCAGCTGGGTCCACCAGACGGCGATGGCGGCCATCGGCCGCGAGATGATGGCCGGCCGCGACCCGAGGGAGGTCTCCCGCGAGGTGCTGGTCCTGATCGACGAGATGGAGGGGCTGCTCGGGGACGGTGTGCTCAACTACGCCGTACGGGGCGCCCGCTGAGACCCACCTCACGCCGACTGGTGAACCGGTGTGTGATGTCCGTCATGAAAAAAGGCGTGGGCGGCTCGAAGAGCCTCGTAAAGGGGCGGCGGCCGGGAGGCGGGCGGGCGTGACGCGTATCTCTTCGCCCTCCCAGAAGGCCGCTCGGCCGATAGCCTCCGCCAAGAAGGCTTGGGTGGAAACCTGTTGGAGGGAAGTGTCGTGGCCAGGAAGCTCGCCGTCATCGGAGCCGGACTCATGGGGTCCGGTATCGCGCAGGTCTCTGCCCGGGCGGGCTGGGACGTCGTCCTGCGCGACGTCACCGACGAAGCCCTCACCCGGGGCACCGACGGCATCAAGGCCTCGTACGACAAGTTCGTGAGCAAGGGCAAGCTGGCCGCCGAGGACGCCGAGGCCGCGCTCGCCCGCATCACCACGACCACCGATCTGGACGCCGCCGCCGACGCCGATGTCGTCGTCGAGGCCGTCTTCGAGAAGCTTGAGGTCAAGCACGAGATCTTCCGCACGCTCGACAAGATCGTGCGCCCGGAGACCGTGCTCGCCTCCAACACCTCCGCCATCCCGATCACGAAGATCGCGGCCGCCACCGAGCACCCCGAGCGGGTCGTCGGCGTCCACTTCTTCTCGCCGGTGCCGATGATGCGGCTGTGCGAGCTGGTGCGCGGCTACAAGACGAGCGACGAAACGCTCGCCGCCGCCCGGGAGTTCGCCGAGTCGGTCGGCAAGACCTGCATCGTGGTCAACCGCGACGTGGCCGGCTTCGTCACCACCCGCCTCATCTCGGCGCTCGTCGTCGAGGCGGCCAAGCTGTACGAGTCGGGCGTGGCCAGCGCCGAGGACATCGACCTCGCCTGCAAGCTGGGCTTCGGCCACGCCATGGGCCCGCTCGCCACCGCCGACCTCACCGGCGTGGACATCCTCCTGCACGCCACCAGCAACATCTACACGGAGTCCCAGGACGAGAAGTTCGCCCCGCCGGAGCTGATGCGCCGGATGGTGGACGCCGGTGACATCGGCCGCAAGAGCGGGCAGGGCTTCTACAAGCACTGAACCGCCCGGCACCCCCCGACCTCACCCCATGGGGTGAATTAGGTATCGGTTCGCTCACGGGCGGCAACTTCCCTGCCCGTGCGGCAGTCAGTTGTTGAGTCGGTTGTCGTAAAAGCCAGAGCATCTGTCAGGAGCGCATATGCACATCAGGGGCGACCACGTCGAGCTGGTCGTCGGGGGCCGCCTCGACGTCCGCAGCGCGGCGGACGCCCGTACGGCCCTGCACTCGGCGGTCGACGACGGGGCCGGTGATCTCGTGCTCGACCTCACCGAACTCGACTCGTGGGACGCCACCGGGCTCGGCGTGATCATGGGCGCGCACCGCAGGGCCGGCCGGTGCGGCCGGCGTCTCGTGCTGCGCGGCGTGCCGCCCCAGATGCAGCGCCTCCTGGTCGCCACCCGGCTGCACCGCATCCTCGCGATCGAGGGCGGCATCGTGGCGGAGGCCCTGCCCCGCGTGTAGCCGGCCGCGAGCGCGAAGGCGGCTGCACGCGGCGCGCGAGCGCTCGTACGACCCGGATGCGTCGGGCGCGGGGGCCTATCCCCTTGCCGAAGACGGGCGTTGTCATGACAGGGGTGCGGTAAACGGACTCCGCGCGCAATCCTCACGAGACCATGACGTCCTGGACGGGGCGGCACCCCGGCCGTTCGGAGATACTGTCCCACGGTCTAGGGTTCGGCTTCCCGCCGATCGACGAACCCACACGGCGGGCATCGGACCAGAAGCGACAGCGAAGAGCGAAGTGCGTAAGGGCCGGAGGGGCATTCCTTACGCACCACGCATCTGGGGGGCTTTCACCATGGACCCGACGAGCCGGGGACCGGAAGAGTTCAACCGTGCCGACGACACGGCAGGCGTTGCGGGCGCACACGCGCAACCGGGCGCCGGGCCGCAGCGCCCGCCGCGCGACAAGGAGCCCGCCTCCGCCGAGTTCACCCCGCGCGCCGCCACCCAGGCCCGCACCGTCCAGCTCGTCGCCGGCGACTTCCTGCTGACCGTCAACCCGGTCGACGGCAGCGAGATCGAGAACTGCCCGCCCGGCGCGATACCCCGGCGCGCGCCCCGCCGCGCCGCCGCCGACCGGGCCGAGCACCAAAGAGCCGCCCTGCCGCCCCTGCCGCCGGGGCTCATGAGCCCCACGCCCGCCCTGCTCGAACGGGCCCAGGAGCGCGCCAGGCTCGTACGCCTCCTCGGCCGTGGCCGCTCCGTACGGCTCACCGGGGCCGCAGGCTCAGGCCGCAGCGCCCTGCTGGACGCCGTCGCCGCCGACTGCGCCGAGCTCGCCCCCGACGGCGTCGTACGCCTCTCGGGCCACCGGCGCGGCCCCACCGAGCTGCTGCGTGAGCTGTACGCCACGGTCTTCGACGCCCCCCTGCACCGGCTCGACCGTGCCACCCTGCTCGGCCGGGTCCGTGACATCGGCGCGGTCGTGGTGCTCGACGACCTGGAGTTCGGCGGGTCCACTCTCGAAGAACTGCTCCTTGCCACCCCCGAGTGCGCCTATCTGCTCGCCGCCACGCCCGATGTGCAGGCCCCGCACACCGAGTCGGGCGTCGAGGAGGTCCCGCTCGCGGGCCTCGGCCGCAACGCCTCGCTCGAACTCCTGGAGCAGGCCGTCGACCGGCCGCTCACCGACGAGGAGGCCAACTGGGCGGGCGACCTCTGGTTCGAGTCCCAGGGCCTGCCGCTGCGCTTCGTCCAGGCCGGCGCCCTGCTGCGCCGGCGCGACCGGCTGCGCGGCGAGCCCAACTCCCGTGACCCGTACGGCTTTCCGAAGGACGAGGCCGCCGAGGCGTCGGTGTTCACGGGCGAGGGCCGCGAGGTGCCGTTGCCCTCGCTCGGCGAAGGCGCCGCCCCCGCCGCCCTGCTCGCCTCCCGGCTGAGCGAGGCCGCGCGGGCCACCCTGCGCTTCGCCGTCGCGCTCGGTGGTGAGGTGCCGCACCAGGCGCACCTGCCGGCCCTCGTCGGCGACACCCACGCGGACGCCAGCCTCGGCGAACTCCTCGACAGCGGACTCCTCTCCCCGGCCGGCTCCCGCTACCGGCTCGCGGCGGGCGTCCTGACCCAGCTGGAGAACAGCGGTTACGCCGCGGACGCGGGCGAGCTCGCCCAGAGCGCCGCCCGGCACTACACCTGGTGGACCGGGCACCCTTCGGTCGCCCCCGAACGGGCCGCCATGGAGGCGGACGCGGTGCTCGCCGCGATGAGCGCGCTCGTGCCCGGCGACGAGCCGGGCCACCCCGCCGCCGCGGTCGAACTGGCCCGCACCGCCGCGCCCGTCTTCGCCGCGGGACTGCACTGGGGCGCGTGGGAGCGGGCCCTGAGGATCGGCTCCGAGGCGGCCCGTCTGACCGGCGAGGTCGCCGAAGAGGCGTACTTCCACCACGAATTGGGCGTCCTCGCGCTCTGCAACGGCGGGCTCGACCGGGCCCGCGCCGAGCTGGAGGCATCCATCGGGCTGCGCGGCGCGCTCTCCGACAAGCGCGGCACGGTCGCGGGCCGCCGGGCCCTCGCCCTGGTCGAGGACCGCTCCGGCGAGCCGCTGCCGGGCGGGCGCGCCCTCTTCGGACAGGAGCCGCCGCCGGCCCCTCCAGAGGGGCCCCGCACGCCGCACACGGACCCGTCGTCGGCGGTGGTGACCGCCCAACTCCCCAGCCACGCGGGCCCGCCCACCACCCGCAGGGACACCCCGGTCGGCGCCGCCATGCCCAAGGCGCGCCGCGCCCTGTTCGGCGGCGCCCGGCGCAACCTCGTCGCGGCCGGCGCGGGCGCGCTGCTCGCCGCGGTGCTCGGCACGGTGGTCACCCTCGGCGCGACCTCCAACAGCGGCGGCGACGGCCAGGGCGACGACGTCAAACAGCGGCAGTCCGCGAACGAGGACGGCGGCGGCGACGCGGACACGGGCACCGAAAGCCCGAGCACCGGCGCGAAGCCCGGCGACAACAAGGGGCACGGACCGGTGAGTCCGAGCAAGCCGGGCGCCACCCCAAGGCCCGGCACCTCGGGCCGGCCCGCCCCGGATACCAGCACGACCCCGAGCCACCCGGGCGCCACGGGCCGTCCGTCCCCCGGCGCGTCGACCCCGGGCCCGGGCAAGTCCTCGACCCCCGGCAGGCCCCCCGGCACCGGCACGGGGGCGCCCACGCACCCGACGCCCCCGGACCCGACACCCAACCCGACCAAGTCCGAGCCGCCGACCACCCCCTCGCCGCCGGCCTCCTCGTCGACGCCGGGCAGCGGGGGCACCAGTCCGCCGGGGGGCTCGAACTCCGCCCCTCCCACGTCCTTGGCGCCTGCCGGATCCACGCAGCCCTCGACGTAGGCCACGCACAGCCCGCGCGCGCGTCCGTACGCGTACGCACACGAGAAGGGGCCCGCGGCACTCCGCGGGCCCCTTCCGCCGTGCTCCGAACCGGGGCCGGGCCTGGGCCGGACAGGGGTCGGACCGGGCTCAGAACAGGCGGAGCTTGTCGTCCTCGATGCCGCGCAGGGCGTTGTAGTCCAGCACCACACAGCCGATGCCGCGGTCGGTGGCGAGCACGCGGGCCTGGGGCTTGATCTCCTGGGCCGCGAAGACGCCCTGGACGGGAGCGAGGTGCGGGTCCCGGTTGAGCAGTTCCAGATACCGGGTCAGCTGCTCGACGCCGTCGATCTCGCCGCGCCGCTTGATCTCGATCGCCACCGTCCGGCCGTCGCCGTCCCGGCACAGGATGTCCACCGGGCCGATGGCCGTCGGATACTCGCGGCGGATCAGGGTGTAGCCCTCGCCGAGGGTGTCGATGCGATCGGCGAGCAGTTCCTGGAGGTGTGCTTCCACGCCGTCCTTGATCAGGCCCGGGTCGACGCCCAGTTCGTGGGCGGAATCGTGAAGGATCTCCTCCATCGTGATGATGAGCTTCTCGCCCGCCTTGTTGACGACCGTCCAGACGCCTTCGTCGTCCCCGGTCCCCTCCTTGAGGGTGCAGGGCGGAGACATCCAGTTGAGAGGCTTGTAGGCCCGGTCGTCAGCGTGGATGGACACGCTGCCGTCCGCCTTCACCAGGATGAGACGGGGGGCGGAGGGGAGGTGGGCGGTGAGCCGGCCCGCGTAGTCGACGGAGCAGCGGGCGATGACGAGACGCATGGGGCGCAACGCTACTCGACTCCCCCCGTCGAACGCGATTCGCCCAGGAGTGCACTGTTCGTTATTGGCCGGTTATGTGCCAAGTACCTGCCATCGGCCCCGTATCGCGCCTACCGTGGACGCGGGAGGTTGTCGGCCGCGCACGCTGCGTTGTCGAAAGAGACGGCCGTCATGCTCCCTTTCCCTGCCCGTAAGGCCCCGCTCCCCGGGGTCGCGAGAGGAGAAACCATGTCGCTCGACGTCTCACCGGCCCTACTCGAACAGGCCGAGCGAGGCGAGGTCGACGAAGCCGCCTTCGTCGACTGCGTCCGGACCTCCCTGCCCTACGCGTGGGAGATGATCAGCTCTCTGGTGGCCCAGCTGAAGGTCGACGGCGGAGCGTTCGCCGACAACCAGACGCCACCGCCGGACGAGCAGGCGCGCGGCCAGCTGCTGCGCGCTCTTGCGAGTGACGCCATTCGCGGTGCGCTCCAGCGGCACTTCGGTGTCCGTCTGGCGTTCCAGAACTGCCACCGTGTCGCGGTGTTCCCTCTGGACCCCTCGTCCGATGAGCGGCTTGCCCGCTTCACCTCCATCAGGGGTCAGCTGCTCAACCAGTCCCCGGAGCTTCGGGACTGCTGACGGGCTCGCCACCGCTCCGCGTCGCGGGAGGCACAACTGACGCGGGGCGGGGGCCGGTTGAGGGACCGCGCCGCTTGCCCCTGGTGTGCCTAGGCCAGCAGCGGCAGTACCTCCGAGCCGAGCCTGCGGACGTTCTCCTCGGTGGCGGCCAGGTCGCCCGAGCCCTCGACGAGGAGGGCGAAGCGGGTGATGCCCGTGCGTTCCGATGTGGCGGCCAGCCGGTCGGCGGCCAGCCGGGGGGTGCCCACCGGGTGGATGCCGCAGAGGAATTCGGTGTACGCGACCGGGTCGCGCATCGCGCGCCGGCGGCCGTCCACCGTCACATGGGCGTCAAGCCCCTGCTTCAGCCATCCCGGCATCGACTTGAGCACCGTCTCGGCGGCCCCGGCACCCCGGTCGCCGATCTGCGCGACGCCCGCCGACACATGGCCCGCCGCCGCGACCCGCTCCGGCGCGTGACCGGCCGCGAGCGCTTCCCCGCGCCACAGCGCGACCATCTCCGCCTTCTCCTCGTCGCCGCAGTGCATCCCGAGCAGCATCGGGAGCCCGCGCCGGGCGGCCAGCCGCACGCTCGTGGGGGAGGTGCAGGCCACGATCACCTCGGGGCAGGCGTCGTCGGGCCCGCCGTCCAAAATCTCGGCCGGCCGCGGCACCACCGCGACCTCCCGGAAGGCGAATCGTTCACCCTGGGCGCCGACGCGGGGCTCGCGCAACCAGCGCAGGAGCAGATCGAGCGATTCCGGAAACCCCTGCTCGTACGCGGGGAGTCCGGAGCCGAACACCTCCAGATCGACCCAGGGCCCGCCCCGCCCCACACCGAGCGAGAACCGTCCGCCGGAGGTGAGGTGCAACAGCGCGGCCTGCTCGCCGAGCGTCACCGGGTGGGACGTCGGCAGCACGCAGACCGCGGTGCCGACCCTGATCCGCCGGGTGCGCCCGAGCAGTAACGCCGCCAGCGTCACGGCGGACGGGCACACGCCGTACGGTACGAAGTGGTGCTCGGCCAGCCACACCGCGTCGAGCCCGGCCTCCTCGGCCACTTCGACGGACCGGACCGCCCGATGGAGCGTTTCTCCCTGCCCTTGGCCAGGGAACTGGGCTGCCAGTACAAAAGTGCCCACACGCATCGCCTTCTGCCTCCTTGCGGCCGACGCGGCTTCCCCCCTCTTACTGGCAAGAACGTCTGACAAGTGCCAAGGGCACGGCCAGGCGCCAACTTCTTGCGATTGTCCGCTAAAAGTCCCTCGAAAGGGTGACGGTCGCAGGTCCTCCCCGGACGGGTACCCGCACCGCGTGGGCCTAGGCTGGAGAGAAACGTCCGCCCGCCCCATGAGGTGTCCACGTGTCCCCGCGCCGCAACCGCCCCAAGGGCGGCGACAAGCCGTCCGAGTCCGAGAGCCGGGCGGCCACCGGTGACCGCTTCGGCCTCCAGGGCACCGAGTTCTGGCAGGGCGAGGAGTGGTCGGTGCGGCACGTGGCGGGCGCCAGCGCCGCCGGCAAGCGCTACCGCTGCCCGGGCTGCGACCAGGAGATCCCCTCCGGCGCGCCGCACCTGGTCGCCTGGCCCGAGTACGGGGGCGTGGACGAGCGCAGGCACTGGCACAAGGCCTGCTGGAACGCGAAGGACCGCCGCACCACGCGGGTGCAGCGGTCCAGGAACGCGCCCCGGTACTGAGAGCCGCCGGGGCCGGTGCCGAACGCGCCTATACGTCCCGCGTCTTGAGCGAGAGGTAGGCCCCGCCGAGCGCGACGGCGGTGATCCCGGTGATGATCCCCAGGGAGCCCCAGCCGCTCGGCCCCGAACTCGTGACGTAGCCGCCGTAGAAGGAGATCATCTGGCTGGGGATCGAGTAGGACATGAGGAAGTTCCGCACGTCGGTCAGCGAATCGGTGTACATGAACAGCGCCAGGACCATCGGGAGCAGCACCACCCCGATCATGATGGTGATCGACCCCGCCGAGTGCCGGATCACCGTGCCCACCGCGAGCGAGAGCAGCCCGAGCATCGCGACGTAGAGCCCGATGCCGACGGTGGCGCGCAGCCACTCATCGCCGGACGGCGTCGATCCGTACGGCACCATCGCGTTCTGGCAGACGGCCACGATCGTGGCGCCCGCCGTCACGATGGCGAACGCGATCAGGAAGAACACCACCGACTTCGCGGCCAGGATCCGCCCCCGGCTCGGGCAGGCCATGAACGTCGTACGGATCATCCCTGTGCCGTACTCCGAGGTGATCGTCAGCACGCCGAGCGTGATCACACACAGGGAGCCGAGCAGCACACCGTAGGCGCCGAGCACCAGGACCGAGGTGTCCTTGGTGTCGTGGCTCGTGGACCTGACGACGAAGCCGATGAGCAGGCCGAGGCCCAGCAGGAGCACGAGGAGGATGCCGAGCGTCCACAGGGTGGAGCGCACGGACCGGATCTTGGTCCACTCGGAGGCGAGCGCGTCGCGGAAGGTGGCGGGCCGCACGGCGATCGGGGAGGTGTACGTGCCGAGCGGTCCGCCCGGCCCCTGCGGGAGGGGCGGCTGCTGCTGGTGAGGGGTTGTCATCGGGTGTCCTCGGGCGTGGTCGGTGCGGCGTCGGCGGGGCCGGCGGGCTCCTGGGGGACCGGGGGAGCGGCCGGGAGCCCTGCGGCCTCCGGGAGCGGCGGCTGCGGCTCGGGCGCCCCGGTCGTCGGCCGCCGGGTGCCCGACGGGTCCGCGTACGGGTTCGGGCTGGGCGGCGGCGGGGCGTACCAGCCCCGCGTCGGCACCTCGGGGATCACCGGCGGCGGCGCGTACCCGGGCGGCGTCTCGGCCCGCAGGCCCGCCTTCTCGTCCGTGGTGGAGCGGTAGTCGACCGCGCTCTGCGTCAGCCGCATGTACGCCTCCTCCAGGGAGGCCTGGTGCGGCGAGAGCTCCCACAGGCGTACGTCCGCCTCGTGGGCCACCTCGCTGATGCGGGGCAGCGCGAGCCCGGCCACCCGCAGCGCGCCGTCCGGCTCGGGGAGCACCTGGCCGCCGGCCTCGGTCAGCGCGGCCGTCAGCTTCTCGCGCTGGGCGGGTTCGGCGGCGGGGGTGCGGACGCGCGCGAAGTCCGCGGAGTTGCGCGAGATGAACTCGGTGACGCTCAGGTCCGCGAGGAGCCGGCCCCGGCCGATCACGATGAGATGGTCGGCGGTCAGGGCCATCTCGCTCATGAGGTGCGAGGAGACGAACACGGTGCGGCCCTCGGCGGCGAGCCGCTTCATCAGGTTGCGCACCCACAGAATGCCCTCGGGGTCGAGGCCGTTGACCGGCTCGTCGAAGAGCAGCACCGCCGGGTCGCCGAGCAGGGCGGCGGCGATGCCCAGGCGCTGGCCCATGCCGAGCGAGAAGCCCTTCGAGCGCCGGGTGGCGACGTCCTGGAGCCCGACCACGCCGAGCACTTCGTCGACCCTGCGGGCCGGGATGCCGGAGAGCTGGGCGAGCGAGAGGAGGTGGTTGCGGGCGCTGCGGCCGCCGTGCACCGTCTTGGCGTCGAGCAGGGCGCCGACCTGGCGCGGGGCGTTGGGCAGGCGGTTGAAGGGGTGGCCCCCGATGGTGACGTGTCCCGCGCTCGGCTGGTCGAGGCCGAGGATCATGCGCATGGTCGTGGACTTCCCCGAGCCGTTGGGCCCGAGGAAGCCGGTGACCGCGCCCGGCCGCACCTCGAAGGAAAGGTTGTGCACGGCTGTCTTGGCGCCGTAGCGCTTCGTCAGGCCGACTGCCTCGATCATTCTCCAGCCCCATCGACGGTGTGGTCGTCGGGGCGGTGTCCGGCGCACGGCCGGCATGCCCCCGTATGAGTGAGGAGCTTATCCAGGCCTTGACGGTTCCGGCTCAGTCGTGATCGCCGGCCCCACGGTCACCGCGTGCCTCAGGCGTCCCGCTGCCTGAGGACCAGATAGCCCCCGGCCAGCGCCGCGATCACCCACAGCGCCATGATGCCGAGACCGGCCCAGGGCCCGTACGGCGCCGGGTCGCTGTTCATGGCGTCCGGGACCACCTGCATGATCTTCGAGCCGGCTCGGTCCGGGAAGTAGCGGGCGACGTCCTTGGCGCCCGGCACGGCGGACAGGATCTGCGAGACGAGGAAGAAGAACGGCATCAGGATGCCGAGCGAGAGCATGGAACTGCGCAGCATCGCGGCCACGCCCATCGAGAACAGCGCGATCAGCGCCATGTAGAGCCCGGCGCCGATGACCGCGCGCAGCACATGGGGCTCGCCGATCGTGGTCCTGTGCGGGCCGAGCAGCGCCTGGCCGAGGAAGAAGGTCAGGAAGCTGGTCACCAGGCCCACCACGAGTGCCAGCGCGGTGGCCACCGTGACCTTGGAGAAGAGGAAGGTGGCGCGCCGGGGTACGGCGGCGAGCGAGGAACGGATCATGCCCGAGCTGTACTCGGTGCCGACGACCAGGACGCCGAAGACGACCATCGCCAGCTGGCCGAGGATCATTCCGGAGAAGCTGATGAGCGTCGGGTCGAAGGTCAGCCGCTCGGCGGGCTTGAGGTCGTCGAACTGCGTCCGCATCAGGGCGCAGAGCGCCGCGCCGATCGCGACCGTGGCGATCAGGGCGCTGGCCAGCGTCCAGATGGTGGAGGAGACCGTACGGATCTTGGTCCACTCGGACTTGAGCACCGCGGCTACCGCTGCCATGGCTCAGACCCCCTTGCCCTGGTCGGTCGCGCCCCAGCGCGGCGTCGGCTGCCCCGCGCCCCAGTCGGGCGGCGCCACGGGCGGCCCGCCCGGTGTGGTGGCGCCGTGCGCGTGGTACTCCACGGAACCCGCCGTCATCTGCATGAACGCCTCTTCGAGCGAGGCCTGCTGGCCGGACAGTTCGTGCAGGACGAGCTGGTGGCGGGCGGCCAGTTCACCCAGTGCCTCGATCCTGCCGTTGTCGACTTCCACGGCGCCGTCGCCGGTCTGGACGAAGGCGATGCCGGCCTCGCCGAGCACGTCCAGAAGCCGTTCCCACTGCGGCGAACGCAGCCGTACGAAACTCCGCGAGTTCTGCCGGATGAAATCGGCCATCGATGTATCGGCGAGCAGTCGGCCCTGCCCGATAACGATCAAGTGATCCGCCGTGAGCGCCATTTCGCTCATCAGGTGGGACGAAACGAAGATCGTCCGTCCCTCACTCGCGAGTTGCTTCATCAGATTGCGGATCCAGTGAATTCCCTCGGGGTCCAGACCATTGACGGGTTCGTCGAACATCAGGATCTCGGGGTCGCCGAGCAGCGCGGAGGCGATTCCCAGGCGCTGGCCCATGCCGAGCGAGAACCCCTTCGCCTTCTTCTTCGCCACCGCCGTCAGACCCACCGTGTCCAGGACCTCCAAGACCCGAGACGCCGGGATCCGGTTGGACTGGGCCAGGCACAGCAGATTGTTGTAGGCGGTGCGGCCGCCGTGCATCGCCTTGGCGTCGAGCAGCGCCCCGATGTACTTCAGCGGCTCGGCCAGCTCGCGATAGTGCTTGCCGTCGATGCGTACGGTGCCGCTGGTCGGGTTGTCCAGATCGAGCAGCATGCGCATGGTCGTCGACTTGCCGGCTCCGTTGGGCCCCAGGAAGCCGGTCACCACACCCGGTCTGACCTGGAAGGAGAGCTGGTCGACCGCGACCTTGCGGCCGTAGCGCTTGGTAAGGCCCTCAAGCTCGATCATGCGGCCACGCTAGACGTCGACAAAGCCCCCCGCCACTGGAATGGCAGGGGGCTTCACGTTTTTTTCGCGGCCCACGGGGGAAGGTCCGCGAACTAGCGGGACTGCTGCGCCGGAACGCCGCGCGAGACGGGCTCGTCGTCGACCGGGGAACCGGCGGCGGCCACGGCCGCGCCGGTCAGCGTCGCCAGCATCTCGCGGACGTTGGTGAGCTGCGCGTTGATCGAGTCGCGGCGGTTGGTGAGCGCCGCGAGCTCCCGCTCGGATTCCGAACGGATGCGGTCCGCCTTGGCGTTGGCGTCGGCCACGATGTCCTCGGCCTGGCGCTGCGCCGTCTCCACCGTCTGGCGCGCCCGGCGCTCCGCGTCCGTACGCAGCTTCTCGGCCTCCAGGCGCAGCTGCTCCGCGCGGTGCTCGATCTCCGCGAGACGCTTCTCGGCCTTGGCCTGACGCGACGCCAGGTCGCGCTCGGACTGCTCGCGGCGCTTGGCCAGGTTGGTCTCGAAGTCCGCGGCGGCCTGGGCGGCCTTGGCGCGGGTCTCCTCGAAGAGAGCGTCCGCCTCCTCGCGCTTGGACTGCGCGTCCTTCTGCGCCTCGGAACGGAGCTGAGAGGCGTCACCCTTCGCCTTCTCGACGATCCGTACGCCCTCGTCCTCGGCCTTCGCCTTGCGCTCGGAGGCGAACGACTCGGCGTCGTTGCGCACCTGCTGGGCGGCGGACTCCGCCAGTTCGCGGTGCTGCTCGGCGGCCCGGCGGGCCTCCTCGCGCAGGTCCTTGGCCTCTTCCTCGGCGAGCCGCAGGATCTTTTCGACCCGCGCGCCGAGTCCCGCGTACGACGGCTCCGCGTCGTTCACCTGGGCCTGGGCGTTCTGCGTTTCGAGGTGAAGCTCCTCGATGCGCTTTTCCAGAGAAGTGATCCGTGCCAGAGCGCTGTCACGGTCGGCGACGAGCTTGGTAATGCGGTCATCCACCTGACCGCGGTCGTAACCGCGCCGCACGAGCTCGAAGCCGAAGGGGGAGGAAGTGTCGCTCATGGGGTTCCTGTCGAATGAGACCGGTGAGGTGATAAGGGAATCCTAGGGGCCCAAGCGGCGTGTCATCGAGCGGATGCCCGTTTGATCTGGAGAATGTCCAGCCTTTTGAGTGGCTAGCCCTCGGAGGACTTGCCACTCGAACGTGTTGCTCCGGCCGCCGCACCAGCCTTGACACCTGCGGAGGAACCGCCGCCCGACCCGGATTTGCCGCCCCCGGCCGGCGCCTCGAAGGATTCCAACGCCTCAAGTACGTCCTGGACACGGGAGATCTCGGCGTTGATGTCCTGCCGGCGCCGCACCAGCACGTCCAGTTCGCGCTTGCCCTCCTCCACCGTGCGGCGCGCCTCGGCCTCGGCCTCGTCGCGCAGCGCGGTCGCCTCGCGGATCAGCTCGGCCTTCTTGGTCTCGGCCTCCTTGAGCAGCGCCTCCGCCTTCTTCACCGCGGCGATACGGACCTTGCCCGCCTCGGTGTTGGCGTCCGACACCAGCGCCTTGGCCTTGGCCTCCGCCTCGGCGGCCTGCTCGGTCGCCGCCTTCACCAGCTTGTCGACGCGCTCGCCCGCCGTCCTCATCTGCTCGGCGCTCTCGCGGCGGGCCCGGTCGTGCAGCTCCTCGATCTCCGCCTCGGTGCGCGCCCGCGCCTCCTCGGTGCGCTCCCTTATGGCGGTGGCGTCCTGACGGGCACCCGCCAGCAGCTCGTCCGCGTCCGTACGGGCCTTCTCCACCAGCGTGTTGCCCTCCACGGTGGACTCCGCGACGATCCGCTCCGCCTCCTTGCGGGCCGCGCCGACCATCGTGTCGGCCTGCTCCTCGGCCTCGGTTGCGGCGCGCAGCGCCTCCTCCCGCGCCTTGTTGATGAGCTGGTCGGCCTGCTCGGCGGCGTCGGCGCGGCGCTTGGCGGCGGCCGTGCGTGCCTCGTCGAGCAGCCGGTCCGCCTCCTCGCGCGCCTCGGTACGCGTCTTCTCCGCGGCCTCGTCCGCGCGGGCACGGTTCTTCTCGGCCTCGGCCCGGATGCGCTCGGCGGCCTGCTGGGCCGAACCCACCGTCTCCGCGGCCTCCGCGCGCAGCCGCTCGGCCTCGCCGCTCGCCTCCGCGATGAGCTGGTCGGCCTGCGTGGCCGCGTCCGAGCGCCGCTTGTCGGCGGCCCGGCGTGCCTCGTCGAGCAGCCGCTCGGCCTCGGCACGGGCTTCGCTTATGGTCTGCTCCGCCTCGGCGTTGGCCGCGCCGAGCGTGGAACCGGCGTCGGCGCGCGCCTCGGTGGTGACCAACTCGGCATACGCGTTCGCCTCGTTGGTGGTGCGCTCGGCGTCCGCGTGCGCCTTGCTCGTGACGCGCTCGGCCTCCTCGCGGGCGGCCGTCGTGACCGCGTCGGCCTCGGCGATCGCGGCGGCGGTGACCCGCTCGGCCTCCTCGCGCGCCTCGGCGCGCAGCGCGTCGGCCTCGGCCTGGCCCTCCACGCGGACCTGCTGGGCCTCGCCGACCAGACGCTCCGCCTCGGCGGTGGACTCCGCGGCGAGCCGCTCCGCCTCCGCCGTCGCCTCGGTGACCAGACGGTCGGCCTGGCTCGCGGCGTCGGAGCGGATCCGGTTGGCGTCCTCGCGGGCCTCGGCCCGGGTGCGGGCCGCGTCCTGCTCGGAGGAGGCCAGCGCGTCGGAGGCCTCCGTCCGCATGCGCTGCGCGTACTCGGCGGCGTCCGAACGGGCCTTCTGCGCCTCGGCCATGGCGTCCGCGACGGTCCGCTCGGCCAGCGCCTTGGCGGCCTCGGACTCCTCCTGGGCCCGGGCCCTGACCCGGCTCGCGTCCTCGCCCGCGCGCTCGCGCTCGGCGTGCGCGTCGGCGCGGACCCGGTCCGCCTCCTCCTGCGCCTCACTCGTGGTGCGCTCGGCCGCGTGCTCGGCGGCGCTGCGCAGCCCGGCGATCTCCTGCTCGGCCTCCTCGCGGAGCCCGGCCACGGAGTCCCGTACGTCCTTGGCGGTCTGCTCGGCCGTCGATACCAGCTCGGTGGCGCGCCGGTCGGCCTCCTCGCCGAGCCGCTGCGCCTCGGCCTGCGCCTCCTCCACCCGCTTGCGGGCGGAGGCAAGCAGCTCCTCGCTCTGCTCGCGGGCCTGGGCACGCTCCGAATCGGCCTCGGCGCGCGCCGAGCCCAGCGTCTCCTCGGCCTCGCGGCGGCGCCGTACGGCCTCCTCCTGCGCTGCGGCCAGTGCCTCCGCTGCCTCGGCGCCGACCCGCTCGGCGGCGGCCGCTGCCTCGGCGCGCATCCGGTCGGCGGCCTCCTGCGCCTCGTACTTCAGGCGCTCGGCCTCCGTCGCGGCCTCGGTGCGCAGCCGCACGGCCGCGTTCTCCGCCTCCGAACGCGCGGTCGAGGCGTCGGCGGCGGCCTCGGCGCGCAGCCGCTCGGCCTCCTGCTCGGCCTGCGCCTGGAGCGTACGGATCCGCTCGGCGGCCTCCGTGCGGATGCGCTCGGTCTCCTCCGCCGCCTCGCGCCGGATCCGCTCGCCCTCGGCGCGGGCGTCGGTGAGGGCCTGCTCGGCGGCGGCGTGGCGCTGCTCGGCCTCGGCGTGCAGCCGGGCCAGTTCCTCTGCGGCCTCGGCCTGACGGGCCGCTATCGCCCGCTCGGTCTCCTCGCGCAGGCGCGCGGCGCCCTCTTCGGCGTCCGCGGTGGTCCGCTCGGCCTGCTCCTCGGCCTCCGCGCGCATCCGCTCGGCCTCGGCGCGGGTGCGCTCCAGGGTCTCCTCGGCCTGCTTGCGCAGCGTGCCGGCCCGCTCGACGGCCTCATTGCGCACCCGCTCGGACTCGTTGCCCGCCGTCGTGCGCAGCTCCTCCGCGTCCGCCTTCGCCTTGGCCAGCAGCTCCTCGGCGGTCCTGGCCGCCTCCTCGATCTGCTGGATGGCCTCGCGCCGCGCCTCGCCCCTGATGCGCTCGCCCTCGGCGACCGCATCGGCGCGCAGCTGCTCGGCCTCGCCGCGCAGCCGACGCGCCTCCTCCTGGAGCTCGACCGTCTTGGCCCGGTACTCCTTGGTGTCGTCCTTGGCCGCGCCCTTGAGCTCGTCGGCCTGCTCGGCCGCCTCGCCGCGCAGCCGCTCGGCCTCGGCCTCCGCCTCCCGGCGGATCCGCTCGGCCTCCTCGGACGCCTTGCGGGTGGTCTCACGGGCGTCCTCGGACGCCTTGGTCAGTACCTCCTCGGCCGTGCGCGCCGCCTTGGCGAGCTGGGCCGCGGTGTCCTCGGCCGCGCTCGTGCGGGCCGACTCGGCGGCCTCGGTGCGCAGCCGCTCGGCCTCCGCCTTCGCGTCCGCGAGCGCCTGCTCGGCCTCCGCCTTGAGGGTCTCGGACTCCTTGGTGGCCTCCGCGACAAGACGCGCGATCTCGGTCTTCGCGGTCCTGGTGCGCTGCTCGTTGGCGGACTCGGCGCTCGCGACCTGCTTGGCCGCGGCCTCCTTCGCCTCGCTGACCGCGCGCTCGGCCTCGGCCCGCGCCTCGCGCAGCGCGGCCTCCGCCTCCTGCATCCGCTGCTCGGCGGCGCGGCTCAACTCGGCCGCATGCTGGCGTGCCTGGTCGGCCTCCGCGGTGGTGGTCGTACGCAACTGCTCGGCGTGCGCGGTGGCTTCCTGGGCCTGGGCGGAGGCGGCGGTCAACAGCCGCTCGGCGTCCTTGCGTGCGCGCAGCAGGGTGGCCTCGGCCTCCGCACGCGCCGACTCGGCCTCGGCGCCGAGGCGTTGACGGGCCTCCTCGGCGATCCGGGTGGCTTCCGCGCGGGCGGCGGCGAGGGACTGCTCGGCCTCCGCGCGCGACTCCTCCATGAGCCGGCGGGCCTGCGCCTCGGTACGGGCGCGCAGTTGCTCGGCCCACGCCACGTTCTCGTTGACGTGCGACTCGACGGTCGCGCGGCGCTCGGCCAGCTCCTGGTCGAGGCGCTGACGGCGGTTGACGGCCTCGGCGTGCAGCTCGGCCTGGAGGCGCGCCTGGTGCTCGGCGTGCTCCTGGAGGATGCGCTGGGTCTGGGCGCGGGCGTCACGCAGTTCGCGTTCGGCGTCGGTGCGCAACTGCTCGGCCTGCATCTGGGCGTTGCGCAGCAGCTGTTCGGCCTGGTAGCCGACGTTCGCCGTGTCGTAGGCGGGACGGGTCGCGAGATTGCGGCGCGCCTCGTGGAGCTTGGCGCGCAGCACTTCGACCTGGTAGCCGAGATCCTCGGCGTGCTGAACGGCCTTCTCCCGCTCGGTCTTCAGCCGCTCCATCTCGGCCTCGAACCGCGAGAGGTGGTCGTCAGGCCGGTGGCTCTGGCTCTCCTGGCGTTCGTAGCCCCGCACTGCGCGGTCCCATCCGTCCCCTGGTCGCGAACACTGCCCCAACGAGCACCGTCCGACCGCTCACGACGGACGGGGCCCCCGGTGATGGTGTCAGATCACAGCAGGGGCGTGGGTCCCAGGCCCCGACCCGACCCCGGCCCGGAACCGCCCACTGTACCGGGCCGAGTATCCGGAGGTCCGGCCTCCATCCGTGCGGGCTCAGTGGGCGGTGGTGTCCGTGCTGTCCTGGGGGGCGGACGTGACGAGTTCGGTGAGCACGCCGTGACAGTCCTTGGGGTGCAGGAAGGTGATCTGCGAGCCCATGGATCCGGTGCGCGGCCGGTCGTACAGGACCCGTACGCCCTTGTCCCGGATGGCCTCGGAGTCGGCGGTGACGTCCCCGGTGCCGAAGGCGATGTGGTGGACGCCCTCGCCGTTCTTGGCGAGCCACTTGCCGACCGCGGAGTCCTCGCGGGTCGGTTCGAGGAGCTGGAGGTAGGAGGCGCCGCCGTCGGACGTCTCGTTGATCTTGAGCATGGCCTCGCGCACGCCCTGTTCCTCGTTGACCTCGGTGTGGAACACCTCGAAGCCGTAGGTGGCACGGTAGAACTCGACGGTCTTGTCGAGGTCGAGACAGGCGATCCCGATGTGGTCGATTCGCGTCAGCATGGGTCCAGTGCAGCGCCCCCGGGGGCGGTTACGCAACGTGCGCGCGATCACACCGGCTGCCCGGTGACGTGGGCAGTACCGCTCAGTACATTCGCAGTGCACCTCCTGCCTGGGGGTATCGCCCCCCAGACCCCCTCTCGTTCACACCTCACCTCCCTAAGGGCCGTGCCTCATGTCTGGAACGACCGGTACCACCTCAGTGATCGTCGCGGGCGCCCGTACGCCCATGGGCCGCCTCCTCGGCTCCCTCAAGTCCTTCTCCGGCGCCGACCTCGGCGGCTTCGCCATCAAGGCGGCCCTGGACCGGGCCGGCATCGGCGGCGACCAGGTGCAGTACGTGATCATGGGGCAGGTGCTCACCGCGGGCGCCGGCCAGATCCCCGCGCGCCAGGCCGCGGTCAAGGCCGGCATCCCGATGAGCGTGCCCGCCCTCACCGTCAACAAGGTGTGCCTCTCGGGTCTGGACGCGATCGCGCTGGCCGACCAGCTGATCCGCGCCGGTGAGTTCGAGATCGTGGTGGCCGGCGGCCAGGAGTCCATGACCAACGCCCCGCACGTGCTGCCGGGGTCCCGTGAGGGCTTCAAGTACGGCGCGATCGAGATGCTGGACTCGATGGCGCACGACGGTCTGACCGACCCCTTCGACCACGTTCCGATGGGTGAGGCGACCGAGCGGCACAACGTCCACCTCGGCATCGCTCGCGCCGAGCAGGACGAGGTCGGCGCCGCCTCCCACCAGCGCGCCGCGGCCGCCCAGAAGAACGGCGTCTTCGAGGCCGAGATCACCCCCATCGAGATCCCGCAGCGCAAGGGCGACCCGGTCCTGTTCGCCAAGGACGAGGGCATCCGCGCGGACACGACCGTCGCCTCGCTCGCCAAGCTGCGCCCGGCCTTCGCCAAGGACGGCACCATCACGGCAGGCACCGCCTCGCAGATCTCCGACGGCGCGGCCGCGGTGGTCGTGATGTCCAAGGCCAAGGCCGAGGAGCTGGGCCTTGAGTGGATCGCCGAGATCGGCGCGCACGGCAATGTGGCGGGCCCCGACAGCTCGCTCCACTCGCAGCCCTCGAACGCGATCAAGCACGCGGTCGCCAAGGAGGGCATCACGGTCGGGGACCTCGACCTGATCGAGATCAACGAGGCCTTCGGCGCGGTCGCCGTGCAGTCAATGAAGGACCTCGGGGTGTCCCTGGAAAAGGTGAATGTCAACGGTGGCGCGATCGCGCTCGGCCACCCGATCGGCATGTCGGGCGCCCGCCTGGTGCTGCACCTCGCCCTCGAACTGAAGCGGCGCGGCGGCGGTGTGGGCGCGGCCGCGCTGTGCGGCGGCGGCGGCCAGGGCGACGCGCTGATCGTGCGCGTCCCGGGCAAGTAGTCACGGACGAGCGGTTCCCTGATCCCTGCGGTGCGTACGCGACTGAACGGAGCGGCAATGGTGGACGTCCCCCAACTGGTGGCCCAGGCGCGAGAGGGCAGGCCCCGGGCCGTCGCCCGGCTGATCTCGCTGGTCGAGGGGGCGTCCCCGCAGCTGCGCGAGGTGATGGCGGCGCTGGCCCCGCTCGCCGGCAACGCGTACGTGGTGGGCCTGACCGGATCGCCCGGTGTCGGCAAGTCGACGTCCACCTCGGCGCTGGTGACCGCCTACCGCAGGGCGGGCAAGCGGGTCGGCGTGCTCGCGGTCGACCCCTCGTCGCCCTTCTCCGGCGGCGCCCTGCTCGGTGACCGGGTCCGGATGTCCGACCACGCGTCCGACCCCGGCGTCTACATCCGCTCGATGGCCACCCGCGGCCATCTGGGCGGGCTGGCGTGGGCCGCGCCGCAGGCGATCCGGGTCCTGGACGCGGCGGGGTGCGAGGTGATCCTCGTCGAGACGGTGGGCGTCGGGCAGTCCGAGGTCGAGATCGCCTCGCAGGCCGACACCTCGGTGGTGCTGCTCGCGCCCGGCATGGGCGACGGCATCCAGGCGGCCAAGGCCGGCATCCTGGAGATCGGCGACGTGTACGTGGTCAACAAGGCGGACCGGGACGGCGCGGACGCCACCGCGCGCGAGCTCAACCACATGCTGGGCCTCGGCGAAGCGCGCGGCCCCGGCGACTGGCGCCCGCCCATTGTCAAGACGGTGGCGGCCCGCGCCGAGGGCGTCGATGAGGTCGTGGAGGCCCTGGAGAAGCACCACGCGTGGATGGCCGAGCACGGCGTCCTCGGTGAGCGCCGCAGGGCCCGCGCCGCCCGCGAGGTCGAGACCATCGCGGTCACCGCCCTGCGCGAGCGCATCGGATCCCTCCACGGCGACCGGCGTCTTGACGCGCTCGCCCAGCGCATCGTCGACGGCGAACTCGACCCGTACGCGGCCGCCGACGAACTCGTGGCGAGCCTCACCGAGACCGCCTGACCGCCTGGCCGCCCGACCGCCTGGCCCGCTCCCGCGACAGCCCCGGGCCCGCCGTCAACCGACCTGCGGGCACCGGGAGTTGGGGCCTGACGCAACCCGGAGCCGCCGGGATCAGATCTTGCCGCGATGCCCGCGCAGGTGCTCGGCGACCGGCGTCAGTGACTCGCGTAGATCCGCGAGCGCTTCGCCGGACAGCAGGTCGATGAAGTGGCGCCGCACGGACGCCACATGGTGCGGGGCGACCTTCTCCATGGTCTCGGCGCCCTGCTCGGTCAGGACGGCGAAGAGCCCGCGCCGGTCCGACTCGCAGTTCTCGCGCCGCACCAGGCCGGCGGTCTCCATGCGGGTGATCTGGTGCGAGAGACGGCTCTTGGACTGGAGGGTGGCGGCCGCGAGGTCGCTCATCCGCATCCGCTTGTCCGCCGACTCCGAGAGGTTCACCAGGATCTCGTAGTCGTTGTTGGTCAGGCCGAACGGCTGAAGGTCCTTCTCCATCTGGTACGTCAGCATCCTGTTGACGTCCAGATAGGTGCGCCAGGCGCACTGCTCGTCGTCGCTCAGCCAGTTCGTGGCCGTCTCGGTCTCCATATGTGGATTCTACCTAAGAAGTTGAATTCTGAACCAAGTATGGGTATGTGACGCCCGGCACCCGGCATCCGGGCACACGCGTCGGCGCGACCGTCGCCGCAGGGGCTCAGGCGTTCGACGTCACACTCCGCAGACTACCGCTCACAGGCCGAAGCGACGTTGCAGGTCCCCCAGCTGGCCGGGAAGGCGCGGTCCCGCCGCGCCCGGCCCGTGCCCGCCCTGGCCGCCACCGGGCACGCCCGGCTCCGCGTCGACCTGCCCGGTCGCCTGCTCCGCCATGAGCACTTCGGTGGACTGCAACAGCACCGTACCGGCCCCCACGAACTCGAATTGGTGCTCCTCGCCCGAGGTGCCGCCGAGCCCGGTCAGTGACCGGATTCCGCCCAGGACGCCGGTCATGTACCCGTGGTCGTAGTGGTGGCAGGGCGAGGGGCAGTCCGCCCAGCCGACCAGCGCCTGCGGGTCCACCCGGATCGGCGGCTCCATGAAGACGACGGGCCCGTTGGAGGCGGCCACGAACTTGCCGGTGCCGATCAGCGTCAGGAAACCGGGCACGATCGACTGCTTGAGCGCGAGCGAGGGCTGGTAGGCCAGGAGGTTGCCGGAGCGGATGGTCAGATTGCCGTCGTCCAGGTCGTAGCTGTTCACATCGAAGGCGCGGTCGGCGAGCAGCATCTTTCCGCTGCCGTCGGCCACCACCCAGTCGGCCGCGTGCAGCGGCGAGTGGAAGCTCGTGCGCAGCAGCCGGTCGAGCCGGCCGTGGCCGATGCCGTTGAACTCGATCCGCCCGTAGTAGGCGATCATCTTGCCTTTCTGGAGGAACCACTGGCTCGACTTGAGCTCCACGCAGAACGTGTACTTGTTGACGTTGTCGTCGCTGGGCAGCGAGTACGGGTCGAAGATCCCCGGGCCGTTCACAGCTTCTCCTCCGAGGCCTGCACGTACACCGCGCCCTGGCCGGACAGTTCGAGCTGGAAGGCCTCGCCGGAGCCCCGGCCCACCATGTCGCGCCAGCCGAGCGCGGTCGAGAGCTTGTTGCGTACGTCGCCGTGGTGGGCGACGTAGGCCTGTGGGTCCACGTGCACCGGACGCTGGGGGGTGATCGGCAGCTCGATCACGCCGCCGTGGGCCATCACGGCGACGGCCCCGTGGCCCTTGAGCGTGGTGGTGAACAGGCCCTGGCCGCTCACCTGGCCGCGCACCATGCCCATGACGCCGCCCTGCGAGCCCAGGAACATCGTGCCCTGCTGGAGGGTGCCGTCGAAGGCGAGCAGCCGGTCCGCCTCGACATACAGGGTGTCGCCCTGGAGGTTGATGACCTGGATGTGGTGGCCGCCGTGGCCGAACATCACCGTGCCACTGCCCTCGACCGTCATCAGGGGCGTCGCCTCGTTGGCCACCCGGCGGCCGATCATCGACATGAGGCCGCCCTGGCCGCCCTGGATGTTGGGCGTGAAGGACACCTCGCCCTTGTACGCGAGCATCGCGCCGCGCTGGCTGTACATCTTCTGGCCGGGCAGCACCGTCGCCTCGACCATCTTGGAGTTGATCTCGCGGAACGGCATCAGACGTCACCGCCGATCGTGTTGCGCTCGCTCGGCTGCACGTACACCAGGCCCTCGCCCTCGAACCGGATCTGGAAGGCCTCGCCCGAGCCCTCGCCCATGAAGGTGCGGAAGGTCACCCCGGACTGGAAGTGCTGGCGCAGGTTCCCCTGGTGCGCGATGTAGGCGCCCGGGTCGACGCAGAGCGGGTACTGGGCGCTGACCCGCAGCACCACGGCGGGCCCGTCCGACATGATCGCGGCCTGGCCGTGGCCCTCGATCGTCGTGGTGAACAGGCCGTTGCCCTGGCTCGCGCCGCGCAGGCCGGTGAAGGTGGTGCCGGTGCGAAGGCCCGCGTCGGTGGCGAGCAGATTGCTCGCCTCGACGTAGAGCGTGTCGCCCTGGAGGCTGACGAGGTTGATCTCGCTCGCGCGGTCGGCGAAGAAGCACGTGCCGTGCCCCTTCACCTCCATCACGGTCATCTGCTCGCCGGTGAGGCGGCGGGTCACCATGCCGCGCAGACCCTCACCGCCGCCGGTCATCTTCTTGAACGCCATCTGGCCGTCATAGGCGACCATCGAGCCGTTCTTCGCCTTCACGGCGTCGCCCGTCATGTCGACGGCGAGCACCTTGCTGCCCTGGAGTCGGAACATTGCCACGGCCCCGACGTTAGCGGGCCGGGGACCCGCCCCGACAGGGGCGGAGGGGCGATGTCAGAATGAGGGATGTTTGTGCACGCGTTCACAAACGATCACCGACCGGTGACAGCCCTCCCTTGATCACTGCCGTCCGCTTCCTCTCAGCGAAGGTGCCCTTCACGTGGACCTCAAGACAGCCTCCGCCCTGCACCGCCTCCGACTGATCTCGCTCCCGGAGGCCATCTCGTTCCCGATCCTGCTGGTCTGCTCCGTGCTCAAGCGCACCACGTCCTTCGACGGGGTGATGGTGATGGGCATGGTCCACGGCATCCTGTTCACCCTGTACGTGCTCTTCTGGCTCGACGCCTGGAACCGCACCAAGTGGTCCGCCAAGACCGGCATCCTCTACTTCGTGCTCGCCGTGCTGCCCTTCGGCGGGTTCTTCGCCGAGCGCAAGATCCGGCGTGAGCTGGACGACGCGGTGATCGCCACCCGCGCCCGCAAGGAAGGCGTGGTCAACGCGTGATCGTCGCCTTCTCCGTCAGCCCGCTCGGGGTCGGCGAGGACGTGGGGGAGTACGTGGCCGAGGCGGTGCGCGTCGTGCGCGAGTCCGGCCTGCCCAACCGCACGGATGCCATGTTCACCTCCATCGAGGGTGAGTGGGACGAGGTCATGGACGTCGTCAAGCGTGCCGTCGCGGCCGTCGAGGCCCGTTCGAACCGGGTCTCGCTCGTCCTGAAGGCGGACATCCGCCCCGGCGTCACCGACGGCCTGACCTCCAAGGTCGAGACGGTGGAGCGCCACCTGTCCGCCTGAGTAGGCGACCTCGCCCCCGCACCGCGCGAGACACCCCCGCCAGACACCCCTTAGAGCCCCCGGCCGCCCCGGCCGGGGGCTCTCGTGTGTGCGCACCTGGCCTACCGGAGCGGGCCCGGGGCGGCGAAAACGCGGTCCGCCGCAGAACCCCTCACTCGGAGTACTCCAGTCGACACGCCGGGCTTTCTCCACTTTTGTGGATGTATCACCCCAGTACGGAAACCCCGCTCGACGATCAGCTGGAGGGCACGTGCGCCCCGAGGGCTACGAATACGACACCCACAGCCGACTGGCAGGACCGCTCACGGAGCCGGGCGCCAAGCCCTACCGGGTGCAGTACCGCAGCCTGCTCTCCCGGGAGCCGCACCGCATACGCGCCGTCCTGCTGATGACCCTGGCGCCGATACTCACCGGCCTGCTGCTCGTCTACCTCGTGTGGCCCAGCCACTGGGTCGAGCGCGAGGGCGGCGACCGCTGGCTCGTGGCCCTCGACATCACGATGCTCGTCTCGATCGGTCTGATCGAGCTCTTCATGGTCACCAATGTCGCCTCCGTCGCCCACGCCACCCTGGTGGCCCGCGACCCCGTCCCCGTCACGCCCGAGGAGGGCACCCGGGTCGCCTTCCTCACCACGTACGTGCCGGGCAAGGAACCCATATCCATGGTGCGGGCCACCCTGGAGGCGGCCGTCCGGCTCACCCACACCGGGCCCCTGGACATCTGGCTCCTGGACGAGGGTGACGACGAACAGGCCAAGGCGCTCTGCGCGGAACTGGGCGTACGCCACTTCACCCGCAAGGGCGTCCCCGAGTGGAACCGCGCCAAGGGCGCCCACCGGGCCCGCACCAAACACGGCAATTACAACGCCTGGCTCGCCCAGCACGGCGGCCGCTACGACTTCTTCGCCTCCGTCGACACCGACCACGCCCCGCTCCCCAACTTCCTTGAGCGGATGATGGGTTACTTCCGCGACCCCGACGTCGCCTTCGTCGTGGGGCCGCAGGTCTACGGGAACTACGACTCGCCCGTCACCAAGGCCGCCGAGTCCCAGCAGTTCCTCTTCCACGCGCTGATCCAGCGGGCCGGCAACCGCTACCAGGCGCCCATGTTCGTCGGCACCAACAACGTGGTGCGCATCTCGGCGCTGCGCCAGATCGGCGGCCTGTACGACTCGATCACCGAGGACATGGCCACCGGCTTCGAACTGCACCGGCACAAGAACCCGAGCACCGGCCACCACTGGCGCTCCGTGTACACCCCGGACGTGCTGGCCGTCGGCGAGGGCCCGGCCTCCTGGACCGACTTCTTCACCCAGCAGATGCGCTGGTCGCGCGGCACCTACGAGACGCTGGTCAAGCAGTACTGGAAGGCGCCCCTCACCATGCCGCCCGGCCGGCTGCTCTCGTACACCCTCATGCTCGTCTACTACCCCATGACGGCCATCAACTGGCTTCTCGGCATTGTCAGTTGCGTCCTCTTCCTCTGGTTCGGCGCGTCCGGGACCGAGGTCACGGCCTCCGTCTGGCTGATGCTCTACAGCGACGCCGCCGCCCTCCAGATCGGCCTGTATCTGTGGAACCGGCGGCACAACGTCTCGCCGCACGAACCCGAGGGCTCCGGCGGACTCGCCGGCATGGGCATGTCGGCGCTCTCCGCGCCCATCTACCTCAAGTCGCTCGGCTCGGCCGTGCTGCGCACGCGCGGGCGGTTCGTCGTCACCCCCAAGGGCGGCCGCGCCAGCCCCGACCGGCTGTGGACGTTCCGGATCCACCTGTTCTGGGCGGGGGTCCTCGCCGCGTCCCTGATCGCCTCCGTCCACTACCGCCACACGCACGCCGCCATGCGCACCTGGGCCGTGCTCGCCCTGTGCATCGCGCTCGCGCCGGCCGCGATCTGGGCCTGGACGGCACGGCGCGAGCGAGCGGGGACCCGCGCGGCCGAGCCGGCCCCGCGACAGCAGCCCGGCGGCGAGAGCGAACCCGCCGTCGCCACGACGACCGGAGGGAACTGAGTCATGGCCTACCGGCCTTCGAAACGGATGAAGAAGACCCTGTTCGGCGGTGGCGCCGTCGTAATCCTGGCGGGTCTCAACGCGCCCGCCGCGCTGTCCTTCGCCACCGACCAGTACCACGCGTACCAGATCTCCCGACCCGGGTACATGCGGAAGTACGGCGCCTGGCACGACGCCGAGATCCCCAAGGAGTACCGCACCAACGCCATTCACGCGGCCCTCCTGCACACCGGCAAGGTGCTGATCATCGCGGGCTCCGGCAACAAGCAGGACCACTTCGACGCGGGCACCTTCGACACCGTGCTGTGGAACCCGAAGGACAACACCTTCAAGAAGATCCACACCCCCGAGGACTTCTTCTGCGGCGGCCACGCCCAGCTCCCGGACGGCAAGCTCTTGGTGGCCGGCGGCACCGCGCGCTACGAAGTCCTCGACGGCCAGGTGAAGCGGGCCGGCGGCGGCATGCGGGTCAAGAACGAGGACCCGAACAAGACCGTCACCCTCAAGAAGGGCACGAAGTTCCGCTCGCCCGCAGGCGTCGAGTACGTGTCGAAATTCGACGTCACGGTGCCCCGCGCCAAGCGCGAGTTCGAGGTCTCGTACTACGCGAGCGGGCAGATGAAGCCCTGGAAGACGAAGACCACCGCCGCCGAGGCGCGGGTCTTCGTGGAGGCGGTCGCCGAGGGCCCCCGGTCGGTCGCCACCGACCGCGCCCAGTACGAGGTCGAGGGCCTGACGGGCAAGGACGCCGACAACGTGTACGGGCTCGCCGAGAAGATCACCCTGGACAAGCAGGACTACCAGGGGATCAGAGCGGCCTACGAGTTCGACCCGAAGGCCGAGAAGTACGTGCCCGTCACCCCGATGCAGGAGGCCCGCTGGTACCCGACGCTCACCACGCTCAAGGACGGCCGGGTGCTCGCCGTCTCCGGGCTCGACGACGTGGGCGTCATCCTCGCGGGCAACAACGAGATCTACGACCCGAAGACCAAGAAGTGGTCCCCCGGCCCCTTCCGCTACTTCCCGACCTACCCCTCGCTCTTCCTGACCAAGGGCGGCAAGCTCTTCTACTCGGGCGCCAACTCCGGGTACGGGCCGGCCAACAAGGGCCGCGAGCCGGGTCTGTGGGACGTCGAGAAGAACACCTTCACCAAGATCGGAGGCCTGGACGCGGCCGACCAGCTGGAGACCGCGAGCTCCCTGCTGCTGCCGCCCGCGCAGGACCAGCGGTTCATGCTGCTCGGCGGCGGCGGCATCGGCGAGTCCAAGAAGGCCACCCCGCGCACCGCCGTGGTGGACCTGAACCAGGACAACCCCGTCTTCAAGTCGGGCCCTGAACTCCCGCAGGGAACACGGTACTTGAACAGCGTCCTGATGCCGGACGACTCCGTCTTCACCACCGGCGGCTCCTCCGACTACCGGGGCAGGGGCGGCTCCAACATCTTCCGCGCCCAGTTCTACGACCCCAAGGCGAACGCCTTCCGCGAGGCCGCGGACCCCACCATCGGCCGCAACTACCACTCCGAGGCGCTGCTGCTCCCGGACGGCCGGGTCGCCACCTTCGGCTCCGACTCGCTCTTCGGTGACAAGAACAACACCAAGCTCGGCAAGTTCGAGCAGCGCATGGAGATCTACACCCCGCCCTACCTCTACCGCGACAAGAACAAGCGTCCCGCGCTCGGCGACGGCCCCGAGTCGGTGGCGGCGGGCGGCAGGGCCACCTACCGCACCGACCACCCCGAACGCGTGGTCAAGGCCCGCCTGATGCGGCCGAGCGCGGTGACCCACACCACGGACGTGGAGCAGCGCTCGATCGAACTGGGCCTGACCAAGGACAAGGGCACGGTCACCGTGACCGTCCCCGAGGACCGGGCGCTGGTGCCGCCCGGCTGGTACATGGTCTTCGTGACCGACCAGGAGGGCACGCCGTCCGAGGCGAAGTGGCTCCGCGTGGACTGATGTCGTCCACGGGTTGTGGCCCGGCCTCAGAAGCGGGCGCGTTTGGCGAGCCCGAGTGCGTACTCCGGCCACCAGGTCCCGGCGGACGGGCCCCCGCGGCAGGGCCCGTCCGAGTCGCCCGGCCGTTTGATCCACAGATACGCGTCCACGAGCGGGTCACCCGTGCTGAGGGTCGGGGGAGCGCCGAGGGAGCGGCCGGGCGGGTTGCACCAGGCCTGGTCGCGGCCGTCGGACAGGGGTCCCTCGCCATTGCGGCTGGTGTCCATGACGAAGTGCTTGCCGCCGAGCTCCTGGGAGACCTTCGCCCCGTACGCCCGTACCGCCGCGTCGGTCTGGAAGTTGGAGACGTTCAGGGCGAAGCCGTCCGCCTTGTCGACGCCGGCCCGCCGCAGCGGCTCGACCAGGCTGGTGGGGTCGGGGATCCAGGACGGGTTCCCCGCGTCCAGATAGACCTTGGTGCGCGGGAGCTTCTTGAACGTCTCGATCGCCTCGTCCAGGAGCTGGTAGCGCTCGGCGTGGTGGTCGGGCGTGGTGCATCCGTCCACCATGTGGGCGATGGCGTCGGGTTCGAGGACGATCACGGCCGGGGCGTCCCCGACCGCCTCGGTGAACCGTTCGGTCCAGGCGCGGTAGCCCTCGGCGCCCTCCGCGCCGCCCGCCGAGTACTTGCCGCAGTCGCGGTGCGGGATGTCGTACGCCACGAAGAGCGCGGTCCGCTTCTCCTTGGCGGCCCCGGCGACGGCCTTGCGGATGCGCGGCACAGGGTCGTCCCCGGCGGGCCAGGTGGCGACCGGCCGCTCGGCGATCCGCCGCAGGGCTTGGGCGTCGGCGGTACGGCCCTGCCCCTGCCAGAGCTTGATCTGCCGCGCGGCGTCACTCTCGGGGTCCACCCAGAAGGGGGAACCGGGTGCGGGGGCGGGCGCGGCGTGCGAGCGGACGCGGGCCGGCGGGGCCTCGCCGGGTGCGGCACCGGACGAGCACCCGGTGAGGGCGGTGAGCAGCACGGCGGCGAGCGGGGCGACGGTCTTGAGGACGGCGGTGTGCGGGACGCGGTACCGGGACATCCGGCCACCTCGGGGTCGTGAGGGGAGGGCACGGGACCGGGCAATCCTGACATATGGGGCACTTGGGGCGAGGGAGCGCCATGCCGGGCGCCCGGGTACCGAACTCCGAGACGGAGCTGACCGGCATGTGACCAGTGGGTAAGGTCGACGCGTGCCCAAGCCGCTCAGCCTCCCCTTCGATCCCATCGCCCGCGCCGACGAACTCTGGCAGCAGCGCTGGGGCCCCGTGCCCTCGATGGGGGCGATCACCTCGATCATGCGGGCGCACCAGATCCTGCTCGCCGAGGTCGACGCGGTGGTGAAGCCGTACGGGCTGACCTTCGCGCGGTACGAGGCGCTGGTGCTGCTGACCTTCTCCAAGGAGGGGGAGCTGCCGATGTCCAAGATCGGCGAGCGGCTGATGGTGCACCCGACGTCGGTCACGAACACGGTGGACCGCCTGGTGCGATCGGGTCTGGTCGACAAGCGCCCCAATCCCAACGACGGCCGGGGCACGTTGGCGTCCATCACGGACAAGGGGCGCGAGGTGGTCGAGTCGGCCACGCGCGATCTGATGGCGATGGAGTTCGGGCTCGGCGTCTACGACGCGGAGGAGTGCGCGGAAATCTTCGCGATGCTGCGTCCCCTGCGGGTAGCAGCCAACGACTTCGAAGACTGACCCGCTCCCGGCCCGCGCCGGATGGCCAGGCATACCCACGCGGGCCAGCCCCGACCCCGTCGAGGGGCGCGGGGAACTGCGCGGCCAGCCACCCACGGCCCGCAGCCGGGACTCCTGGGGCTCCGCCCCAAACCCCGTTCGCGCCTGAAGGGCGCTCGTCCTCAATCTCCCCCAAGGCCTTAAGGGCCAGGGGGGACCCCCATGACGGGCTGAGGTATGCCGGGTGGGCCAGCACGAGTCCTGCCAGGGGCGCGGGGAACTGCGCGCCCAGCCACGCACGGTCCGCAGCCGGGTCCCCTGGGGCTCCGCCCTTGGGCGGTGCACCTGTAGCCGAGCCCGGTTCGGCCGGGACCAGGCCGAGTCGACGACCGCGACGTACGCGGGCGCGATGAGGCCGTTCCTGGCCTGGGGCGCCCGGTCGGGTCTCGACTGGCGGGAGTGTGCCGGTCGCGTCCAGCAGGTCTCGGCGCTCCGTCGACCTCGGGGGCCGGCACACCGAGCTGCGACCGCGGCGCCATGGACGCCCAGCCAGACGTTCATGATCGGCACGCGTCGTGGTACTTGTGCAGCCGGGGGGCGCGTATGGCAGGCAGCCCGACCAGGGTGTACTCAAAGGCGCGATGGTGGGGCGTCAGCGGGCGCCAGGGGGGCGGCGTCAGGGGGTAGTCGTCGCGCAGGACGCCGTCCGGCAGCACTCCCGTCGCGGGCATCGGTGAGGTCTCACCCGGATGGGCGAGGTACGCCCAGACCCCGCTGTCCAGCGGCACCACGGCCGCGTCATCGCCGGGTGGGCGCCAGGGTGTGCCGGTGAGGGGGTGGCGAGGGACGAGGAGGACGTCGGGACGGGGCCGGGGCGTGCGGATGCCCGGGCCGGCAAGACCCACGCTACGGGCATCCGGCCCGGCCGGCAGGTACCGGCCGACGGCGTGGCTGAGCAGTTCGGTGACGGGGCCGACGGGGAGGGTCACGGGGTGGTCCTCGGTGGCCACCACGAGGTGGGCCAGCGCGACCCCGACCGCCGCCTCCCAGCGGCGGCTCCACGACCCGTCGGGTTCGACGGGTGGGACACGGTGCTCGGCACGCTCCAGGTCGCCCCAGTCGGGAGGCGGCCCGGTGGGGAGCCCCGAGGGGCGGCGTACGACCGCGTCGGGCTCCAGCCATACCGACTGCCACAGTCCGCAGTCGTCCATGCGGGTCGCCACGGCCCGCCCGCACCCCTCGCAGGCCAGGTTGGGGCCGGCCCGGCCGTCCACACCCTGGCAGTAGCCCTCGCACTTGTCGGGTATCAGGGCCATGGACCGGGAGTCGCCGGGTGCGATGACGATCCTGTTCCGCGCGCCGAAGGAGACGGAGTACACCGGCGCGTACACGCCCTGCCGGGCAGCCGCGTCCTCTCCAACCTCCTCCCACAACCGCCACGGCGGTCCAGTGGGCCGAGGGTCGACGGCGTACGTCGCGGGCTCCATCAGCGGGGGATGAAGTTCCTCCCAGCCCCCGTGATGGGTGTGGACCGGGAGGGCCACTCGGGACACCGGCGCCGTCAGCTCCGTGCCGCACTCGGCACACGCGAACACGTCCAAACAAACTCCCCCTCGCCCCGATTCCCAGGGAATTGTGCCTCGCTTACGGTGAGCGGCCCAGGGGATTTTTCGGGGTAGAGCCGGCGGGTCCGCATCCGGCCCCCTGGGGCTCCCCCCCCAGCAGGGCGCCGACCGCCGGACGGGCCGGCCACGCCCATGCGGGCCAGTGCGGCGTGCTCAGGAGCGCGAGGAACTACGCGCCCAGCCATGCACGGCCCGCAGCCGGGCCCCCTGGGGCTCCGCCCCAGACCCCGTTCGGCCTGAACGGCCTCGTCCTGAATCGCCGGACAGGCTGAGGTATGCCGATGCGGGCCAGCACGAACCCTGCCAGGGGCGCGGGGAACTGCGCGGCCAGCCACGCACGGTCGGCAGCCGGGGTCCTTGGGGCTCCGCCCCGGCAGGGCGCCGGCCGCCGGACGGGCCGGCCATGCCGCGCGGGACCAGTGCAGCGTGCTCAGGGGCGCGGGGAACTGCGCGACCAGCCACCCACGGCCCGCACTCGGGGTCCCGGGGCTCCGCCCCGCAAGGTGTCCGAACGCCGGATGAGCCAAATATGCCCACGCAGGCCCGCACCGACTCCGCCAGGGGCGCGGGGAACTGCGCGACCGGCCAGGGTCGGGCGGGCCCGCGTCGAGGGGGTGACCGGCATGGCTCGCCGCAGGCGACCCGCGCGAAGATCGCCCCCCATGTCCGGTTACGCTCGACCGCATGAAAAAGAGCGTGCTGACCCGCTACCGCGTGATGGCGTACGTCACCGGCGTGCTGCTGGTCCTGCTGACCCTGGGCGTGATCGCCAAGTACATCCTCGACATGAACGGCGCCGCCGACTTCACGAAGATCATCGGCATCGCCCACGGCTGGCTGTACGTGATCTACCTCGTCTTCGCCTTCGACCTGGGCTCCAAGGCGAAGTGGCCGGTCGGCAAGCAGCTGTGGGTGCTGATCGCCGGCACGATCCCGACCGCCGCCTTCTTCGTGGAGCGCAAGGTCTCCAAGGAACTGGAGCCCAAGGTCGCGGACGCCGTCCCCGCCGGCGCCCGCGCCTGACGCCAAGGCCGGACGCGAAGCCGTCGTGGCAGCGATACCATCGTGGGTTCACATCGCACACCCATCGCCAGCTCAGCGAACGCGCTGATCACAAACGGGTGCTCCTATCAGGGGCACCCGTTCGGCATGGGGCTCTGTCTCACCTTGATCCGCCCGTGTGCCGCTTTTGGTTCGAGGTGTGGACCAGGCGTGGACCGCTGTGCACCTTCCATGGCAAGAGGAAGGGAATCGGGTAAACGATCAGTTGGGGCACGAGACCTCCTCCGGGGCGTCTTCCCAGGTGTGCTGCATGGCGTGGTCGGCGAACAGACAGCAGCCCTCACCGTCAGGACCCGAGGCGGCGACTGCGCAGTCCGGCAGTACGACAAGTTCCGCCTTCTCTGAACCGTGCCAGCGGAGCCACAGCGCGGTTCCGTACGCGGCGGCGTCGGTGAGGAGACCGAAGTGCTCACCCTCGCCGTGCGCGGACAGCTGGCACTGCACGGCCCTGTCGATGTACGGGGCGGCCGACTTCTCCCGCGCTTCCCGTGCCAGGTCGAGGGGCACCCCGCGCCAGTGCACGCACCGCATCACGACACCATCCGGAAGGACGCGACGGCGTTCCGGGCCTGCTGCGGGCACCGGGGGCAGACGCACGGCGGGTAGCGGCCCGGGTTCTCCGGGGCCACCGGGTTCTCGCCGACGCGTACCTCCGTGAGAGGCCCCCACGTCTGGCCGGAGTCGCGGGAGACCCGCAACGTCATCCGTACGTCGTTCTGTCCGTTCGCCATGGCCAGGAGCATCCCGATTCGCGGGACCGGTGAGAAAGGCCAAGCGGATTACCCAACTTGGGTAACCTCACCCTCAGTTGACCAAGCGCAGCGATCCGTAGTCCTCATGCCGGAGCGTGCCCGATGCCCGAGCCATCTCGCTCGAAGGAACTCCCGGTCAGCCTGCTCACGGACCCATTGATGATCGAGGCATGCCAGGTCAGAGACTTCGGCCGCATCTTTCAGCTGGTCAAGGCGCGAGCAGGCATCCATCCGTCGATGGTCGCGCGTCGCTGCGACCTGACCCCGAGCCGCGTGGGCGAGGTGATCGCCGGACGGCGGCAACTGCTGCACATGGACGTGATCGAACGGATCTCTGACGGGCTGCGCATCCCTGGACACATGCTCGGACTGGCCCGGCGCTCCTGGGAGACACCGCCCAGCCTGACGGTCGGGCCCCGCGCACCGGCCGAGGTGCCGACCTCAGCCGTCGAACCACTGGCCGCCGGACTACCGGGAGCGGACGTCGACAGCATCCTCGCCCTGGCGGCTGAGCGGGATCTCAGCGCCTCGACCCTGGACGCGCTGCATTCGTCGATCGCGGACTACTGGTGCCGGGATGACGAACATGGTGGCGAGACCTTACGGCCGGCGGTCGTCGGTCAGCTCCGCTACGTCGTCGATCTCCTCAAGGGACAGCGCCCCGCACCCATGCGGAACGGTCTGCACAGCATCGCGGCCGAACTGGCCAGGCTCACCGGGTGGACGTACTTCGACGCTCGCCAGTACCGCCAGGCACGCGCCTATTTCACCGAATCCCTCGGTCTGGCCAAGGCCGTCGACGACCGCCAGTTCATGGCCAACGTCCTCGCCTGCATGAGTCTCCAGGCCACCTATCAGGTCTAGGGGGTGTCTGGTGGACCATGGCCGGGGGCGCGGCGTCCGGCACGGCACCTCGCGGCGTTGCCGAATCGCCCCGATAGCTCCGCTATCGAGACGCTCCGGCGCCTTGCGATGCACCGCACCAGACGCCGCGCCCTGACCGACCCTGATCCACCAGACACCCCCTAGCCCGGCGACGCTCTCGCACTCGTCACGGCGGCCCAGGACCAGGCCCGAACGGCCGCGGGGACGACACCACGCGTGCTGGCCATGCTCGCGATGCGCGAAGCCTTTGCCCACGCCACCCTCGGCAACCACGGCGCGACCCACACCGCGATCTCGGAAGCGCACGACCACTTCGGACGGATCAGCACCGGTGATCGTGACCCGGCCTGGGTCGCCTACTTTGATGAGCCGAAGCTGATTGTGGACACCGGTATCGCGCACGGCCGCCTGGGTGAAGCCGCCCTCGCCGAACCCCTGATTGCGGACGCTCTGCGCCGAGAACACCAGACGAATCACCGAGGCCGCGCCTTCCACGCTTTCTGGCTCGCCCGCACCCAGCTCCAACGCGGCAAACTCGACGAGGCGTGCCACGCGGCCATGGACGCCCTGGCCCCGGCGGCAGCCGTCAGCTCGCAACGAGTCGCCGGCCACCTCCGGGAGTTCTACGAGCAGTTGGATCCCTTTCGCCGGGAACCGGCCGCGGTGGCGTTCGAGTCCCGGCTCCGGGAAGTGCTGCCCCATTCCCGGCAGGTCAGCGAAATGCCTCGTCCATGAGCACGTAGAGCAGCCCGACGAGGGAGCCACTGCTGACGATCTCGCGCCGGTCGATCATGCCCCGCACGTCTGCCAGCGGGATCCATTCGATCCGGTCCGACTCGTTCTTCTCGGTTGGCGGTCCCTCATACGTCGCCCCGTCGGCCCGGAAGATGTGGTGCTGGGAGTCGGTGATGCCGTTGGCCGGCTCGGCGTAGATCAGGGGCTTGATCGGGCCGGGGCGCCAACCGGTCTCCTCCAGCACCTCACGGGCTGCTGCTTCCGCCGGGCTCTCGCCCGCCTCGACCAACCCCATGGGCAGCTCCCACGCCCAGGCGTCCGTGATGAACCGGTGTCGCCACATCATCAGGACCTCGCGCCGCTCGTTGACGACGGCGGCCACGGCCAGGTGGCGGAGCTTGACGACGTGGTGCTCCCAGCGGTTTCCGTCCGGAGTCTCGACATCGGTGAGCCACAGGTTCACCCAGCTGTTCTCGTAGATCGGACGTTCCCCGTGGATCTTCCACTGCATCGCTGCGGCCCCTCTCGATCGGCCTCCAGCATCGCAGAGCAGTGGATGGGCGGGGCCAACTGGTTTCGCGCTTTCATGGAGCGGTTGTCCGACGGGTGAGCACCGGCCAGAACCGCTACGGCCAGCCGCGCCGAGCCTCCGGGCCAGGCCCCATCGGGGTGTAAGTGCCGGACATCGGGCACCCAGCCCAGGCCGGGGCACCCAGGCCGGCGCGCCAAGGCCTGACGCCGGCAGTCAGTCCGGGGGCAGAGCGGTAGGCCACAGCCCGAGCCACCGCCACGCGAGCAACGCGTGGCGGTCGGCCATCGACATTTACTAGGACGTCCAAGTAAATTTGAGCCATGGACGCTGACGCGATCGAGGAAGGCCGCCGCCGCTGGCAGGCCCGTTACGACAAGGCCCGCAAGCGCGACGCGGACTTCACCACACTCTCCGGGGACCCCGTCGACCCCGCGTACGGGCCCCGCTCCGGCGACACCTATGACGGGTTCGAACGGATCGGCTGGCCCGGCGAGTACCCCTTCACCCGCGGGCTGTACCCGACCGGTTACCGGGGCCGCACGTGGACGATCCGGCAGTTCGCCGGGTTCGGCAACGCCGAGCAGACCAATGAGCGCTACAAGATGATCCTGGCCGCGGGCGGCGGTGGCCTGAGCGTCGCCTTCGACATGCCCACGCTCATGGGCCGCGACTCCGACGACCCCCGCTCGCTCGGCGAGGTCGGCCACTGCGGCGTCGCCATCGACTCGGCCGCCGACATGGAGGTCCTGTTCCAGGACATCCCGCTCGGGGACGTCACCACCTCCATGACGATCAGCGGGCCCGCCGTCCCCGTCTTCTGCATGTACCTGGTCGCCGCCGAGCGCCAGGGCGTCGACCCGGGCGTCCTCAACGGCACGCTCCAGACGGACATCTTCAAGGAGTACATCGCGCAGAAGGAGTGGCTGTTCCAGCCCGAGCCGCATCTGCGCCTCATCGGCGACCTCATGGAGCACTGCGCGCGCGGCATCCCCGCGTACAAGCCGCTCTCGGTCTCCGGCTACCACATCCGCGAGGCGGGGGCGACGGCCGCGCAGGAGCTGGCGTACACCCTGGCCGACGGTTTCGGGTACGTCGAGCTCGGCCTCAGCCGCGGCCTGGACGTGGACGTCTTCGCCCCCGGCCTCTCCTTCTTCTTCGACGCGCACGTCGACTTCTTCGAGGAGATCGCCAAGTTCCGTGCCGCGCGCCGCATTTGGGCCCGCTGGATGAAGGAGGTGTACGGCGCGCAGTCCGACAAGGCGCAGTGGCTGCGCTTCCACACCCAGACGGCCGGGGTGTCGCTGACCGCGCAGCAGCCGTACAACAACGTCGTACGCACGGCGGTCGAGGCCCTAGCGGCGGTGCTCGGCGGTACGAACTCGCTGCACACCAACGCGCTGGACGAAACCCTCGCGCTGCCCAGCGAGCAGGCCGCGGAGATCGCGCTGCGCACGCAGCAGGTGCTGATGGAGGAGACCGGCGTCGCCAACGTGGCCGACCCGCTCGGCGGCTCCTGGTACATCGAACAGCTCACCGACCGCATCGAGGCGGACGCCGAGAAGATCTTCGACCAGATCAAGGAGCGGGGGACGCGGGCGCATCCCGACGGGCAGCACCCCATCGGCCCGATCACCTCGGGCATCCTGCGCGGCATCGAGGACGGGTGGTTCACCGGGGAGATCGCGGAGTCGGCCTTCCGCTACCAGCAGTCCCTGGAGAAGGGCGACAAGCGGGTGGTGGGCGTCAACTGCCATCACGGGTCGGTCACCGGTGACCTGGAGATCCTGCGGGTCAGCCACGAGGTGGAGCGTGAGCAGGTACGGGCGCTGGCGGAGCGCAAGTCGCACCGCGACGACGCGGCGGTCCGCGCGGCCCTGGACGCGATGCTTGCGGCGGCCCGTGACGGCTCGAACATGATCGCGCCGATGCTGGACGCGGTGCGGGCGGAGGCGACGCTGGGTGAGATCTGCGGGGTCCTGCGGGACGAGTGGGGCACCTACACCGAACCCCCCGGCTTCTGACCCGGCCCCCGTTCGCGCCCGTGGCCGCGTCAAAGGGGCGCCGCCCCGCCTGAGTCGCCTCAGCCCGTCCGGCGGTCGGCGTCCCACCGGGGCGGAGTCCCACGAGCCCCGGCTGCGGGCCGTGTGTGGCCGGTCGCGCAGTTCCCCGCGCCCCTGGGGGGGGTGTCTCTATGTCCTTCGTCAAGGACGTGGTGCCGGGTATGGGGCTGTTTGGGGTGGTTATGCGGCGATGGTGATGGCGGGGGTTCGG
>NZ_JBIAGO010000025.1:0-82348 GCF_042869775.1 Streptomyces sp. NPDC006711 | reverse complement strand
CCCCAGGTCATCCGTTCGACAGAGGGAACACAGTCATACCGGGCCCGGAGGCCAGCGGCCCCATTGCAGGACCGCGAAAAACATAACGGGGGCGCCGGCGGGTGGGGCGCTGAGCCCTGGCCGGGGCGCGGTGCTTCGCCACCGCGCGGGCCGCTGAGCCCGGGCCGGGGCGGGCGATGCTGGCCGCCGCACGGGGCCGCCGAGCCGGAGGCCGGGGCGCGCGGCGCTTGACCGTCGGGCGGGGCCGTTGAGCCCGGGGCCGGGGCGCGGGGCTTCACCGCTGGACGGGGCCGCCGAGCCCGGGCCAGGGCGGGCGGCCCTTCATCGCTGGGCAGGGTCTGCGCCCGGCCGGGGCGCGGGGCTTGGCCGCCAAGCGGCACTGGAAGCGCGTGCCGTTTGCGGCGCAGACCCCGGTAAGACGGACCCGTGCGGCCGGGTTCCGGTGGAGCGGCCCTCGGCCGGGCGGTCCCGTCGGAGGTGGTCCCGTCGGCCGGGACCGCTTGGGATAGTCCCGTCGAGGCAGCCCCGTCAGGGCGGTCCCGGCCGACCGGGACCGCCGGGATGGCCCCGCCGGGGTAGTCCCGCCGAGCGATCGTGCCGGCGTGGTCGCGTCGGGGCGGTCACGCGAGGCGATCACGTCGGGGCGCCCCGACTGGGTGGGCCCGCCGGGGTGGGGCCCGCCAGCGTGGTCCCGCCGGGGCGGTCACGCGGGGGCACGTCGGACCACCCCGCCGGGGTGGGGCGGGGCCGCCTTCGGCGCCGGGGCGTCAACCCCGGTCCACGGCTCCGCTCCCGAGCAGTGGCGCCAGCGCGTCGGCGATCTCCGAGGCCAGCGCCCCGTCGACGGGGGCGTGCCCGCTGAGCAGGCGGTACCACATCACGCCGAACGCGATGTCGACGGCGAGGTCGAGGGAGACGGCGCCGTCCCCGCGCAACTGGCCGCGCGCCACGCCCCGTTGAAGGATCTCGCGCAGCGCGGACCGGCGCGGAGTGATCACCTCGTCCTGCAATCTGCGCGCGAGCGAGGCGTCCGCCTGCGCGTCGGCCATCAGCCCGACCACGGCCCGGCCCGTCGGCCCCCGGGTCAGCCGGAAGGTGTGGCCGAGCAGTTCCTCGACGTCCCGGTACACGTCGCCGGTGTCGGGGAACAGCTCGGCTCGGCTGCGGTGCGGGAGCTCGGTCAGGACTTCGAGCAGGACGTCCTGCTTGGTGGGCCACCAGCGGTAGATGGTCTGCCTGCCGACGTGGGCCTCATCCGCGAGGCCCTTCATCGTCAGCTCCTGGTAGCCGTCGCGCCGGCACAGCTCCAGTGCCGCGTCGAGCACGGACCGCCGGGCCGCCTCGCTGCGGGGCCGCCCGCGCGGCGGGGAGCCGTCCGCGGACCCGCCCTCTGCCGCGTTCTCGGTTTTTTTCATGGAGACAGTTTACAAGACACGGTGCCTCGGAATACTCTTTACGAGACAGCGAGCCTCGAAAAGAACGAGGACCTGCGCGAGAGGTCTGGAAGGACTGCACCATGAACGAGCGAGTTGTGATCGTCGGCGGCACGTCCGGCATCGGTCTGGCCACGGCGCGGCGCCAGCTCAAGGAGGGGAGGGACGTCGTCGTCACCGGCCGCTCCCCCGAGCGCCTGCGGACCGCGCTGGAGGAACTGGCCGCGATCGAGGGCGTGTCGGCCACGGCGAGCGGTTCGGTGGTGGACGCCCGGGACGAGAGAGCGACGCGGGAGTTCTTCACGCGGCTCGGCCGGGTCGATCACGTGATCGTCGCCGCGACGGGCTCCACGGCGGCCGGCCCGTTCCGGTCGGTGACGACGGAGGCGCTGCGCGAGGCGGCGGAGGGCAAGCTGATCGCGCACAGCCTCACCGCGCGGGCCGCCCTCGACGTCCTGTCCCCCACCGGGTCGATCACCTTCGTGACTGCCGCGTCGGCCGGCGCCGCCATGCCCGGCACGTCCGGCCTGGCCGCGGTCAACGCGTCGGTGGCGGCGATGGTCCCGGTCCTGGCGGTCGAGCTGGCCCCGGTCCGCTGCAACGCGGTGTCCCCCGGAGTGGTCGACACCCCGTGGTGGGACTGGATGGACGCGGAAGCCAAGGCGGACACCTTCGCCGCCTACGCCAAGTCGACACCGGCCGGCCGGTGCGGCAGCCCCGAGGACATAGCGGACGCGCTCTCCTTCCTGGTGGGCAACAGTTTCACGACCGGCGTCGTCCTGACGGTGGACGGAGGCGCCCGCCTGGCCTCGGGAGCGTGACGGCACCGGCGTCCGCACCGCGCGGGACCGTTCATCGCGACGCCGGACCGGTCATTGCGGCACGGGACCGTGCACGCCGCCGGGCAGGTCAGGCCGCGTCCGACAGGGAGCCCGGGATGATGGCGCGGGGGCCGAACTTGGCCCGGGCGCGGTCGGCCACCGCCTCGATGCGGCGGGCCCGCTCGTCCTGGGGGTCGAACGTGAGCTGGTGTGCGGCGAGTTCGGCCGTCGTCAGACCCTCGGCCCGCAGCGAGATGCCGCGCACCCTGGCCCGTTGCAAGCCCAGCGCCGCGTGGAGGGCGTAGGCCAGGTCGGCCAGCGCGGGTGAGTGGGCGGAGGGTTCGCGCAGGTGACGGGTGCGGGTCGTGGTGGACCGGTCGGCGTAGCGCACGGTGAGACTGAGCGAGCGGCACACCTGGCCGGCGCCCCGCAGCCGGACGCCCAGTTCCTCCGCGAGGGAGAGCAGCGCCCGGCGCTGGCGCACGGAGTCCAACTCATCGCGGGGGAAGGCACGTTCGGCGGCGAGGGAGCGGGCGGACGCGTCCGGCACCACGGGGGCGCGGTCGATGCCACGAGCGCGTTCTTGGAGGTCTCGCCCGGGCCTCGCGCCGAGGATCCGCTGGACGGTGCCCGGCGGGGCCTCGGCGAGCCGCCCCGCCGTGTCGAGTCCGTACGCGCAGAGGGTGCGGGCGGTCGAGCGGCCGACGCCGTCGAGGGCGCGGACCGGCCGCGTGGCGAGGTAGCGCTCCACCTCCTGCGGTCGCACCGTGCGGGTCGTCCCGGGCCCGGCGTCCCGCGCCGCCATCCTGGCCAGCATCGGATTGGGCGCGAGCCCGATGGCGCACTCCAGGCCGAAGTGGGCGAGGGCGCGCACCCGCAGGACCGCGGCGAGCTGTCCCGCGTCCTGGCCGAAGTACTTCTCGGCGCTGCCCAGGTCGGCGAGGAGCCCGTCGGGCGGGAGCGCCTGGACGACGGGGGTCAGGTTCTCGGCCAGCGCGATCAGCGGAGGAAGCGCCGCTCCCCCGTCCGCGAGGGCGAGGCGCGCACAGAGGATCATCCCGCGCTCCCTGGGCTGGAGTGCCACAGCTTCCGCCCGGTGGGTGCCCCTTCGCCGGCGGGGCGCAGGTCGGCCCACGGGTTCAGCTCGTAGCCGGTGGACAGATGGATGCGGCGGTCGTTGCCGGCGGCCGGCTTGGTCGCAGTCGAGGCCGACGTCGCAATCGAGGTCGGGGTCGAGGTCGCAGTCGTTTCGGTGTCGGAGTCGGAGTCGGAGGAGGACGTGGAGGGTTCAGGGGACTCGGAGGAGCCGGATCCGGGCCGCCCGGACGAGTCGGATGAGCCGGGCGGGTCGGGTGGGGCGGCGAGGCGGGAGGCGACCGCGTCCAGGCCGCCCTCGCGGCGCAGTTCCGCGAGTTCGGCGAGGTTCCAGGCGCGGGCGCCCACCACGCTGAGGCTGCGCGGGCCGCGCCGCTGCACCACACCCCGTACGAGAAGGAGCCAGGAATGGAAGACGGTGTAGGCGCAGGCGTCGTGGCTGTCGTCGAAGAAGGCGAGATCGACCAGGCCCGTGCCGTCGTCGAGAGTGCTGAAGACGACGCGTTTGCCGGAGCGGATCGGCGGCGTCTGGGTGGCCGCCTTGGCGCCCGCGACCAGGACGGTCTGTCCGTGTTCGGCCTCGCGCAGCCGTTTGGCGGAGAGGACGCCGAGTTCGCGCAGGAAGGTGGTGTGGTCCTCCATCAGGTGGCGGGAGGCGTCCATGCCGAGGACGCTGAGTTCGGCGCTGAGGCGCTCCGCGTCGTCCAGGTCGGGCAGCCCGGCGCCTGCCGTCAAGGTGCCGCCGTCCAGCGGGAGTTGGCCTCCGGCGGCGTGGCGCAGGCCGTGGAGTTCGGACAGGTGGAGCAGCAGATCGCGCCGGTTGCCGCCGAACGCGTCGAGCGCGCCGATCCGGGCGAGCCGTTCGGCGACGGGGCGGCTGGGCCTGGCCCGCTGCCAGAAGTCGCGCAGCGAGGTGTAGGGACGGCCGGCCTCGATGCGCGCGCTCTCGGCCTCGCTGATGCCGTGGACGTCACAGAGTGCGAGCCGCACCCCCCAGGTTCCGGACACCAGTTCGATTGTGTGAGCGACGGAGGACCGGTTCACGTCCACCGGCAGGATCGGCACCCCCCGTCGGCGCGCGTCCGCGAGCAGCAGGCGCTTGGGGTACATACCGGGGTCGTGGGTGAGCAGCCCGGCGTAGAAGGCGGCCGGGTGGTGCGCCTTGAGCCAGGCCGACTGGTAGGTCGGCACGGCGAAGGCGACGGCGTGCGCCTTGCAGAATCCGTACGACCCGAAGGCCTCGACGATCCCCCAGGTGCGGGCGATCACCTCGGGCGCGTAGCCGCGCTCTTCGGCGAGCTGGGCGAACCAGACCTTGATGCGCGCCTGCGACTCCGGGTCGGAGAGCCCGCGCCGCACCCGGTCGGCCTTGCCCCGGCCGCAGCCGGTCATGATGTTCACGATCTCGATGATCTGCTCGTGGAAGACGACCACGCCGTAGGTGTCGCGCAGCGCGTCCGCCAGGTCGGGGTGGGGGAAGCGGACCGGAGCCCGCCCGTGCCGTGCCTCGATGAACGGGCGCACCATGTCGGCGGCGACCGGCCCGGGCCGGAACAGCGAGATGTCCACGACGAGGTCGTGGAAGGTCGACGGCTGGAGCCGCCCGACCAGGTCGCGCTGGCCCGGCGACTCGATCTGGAAGCAGCCCAGCGTCTCGGCCGACCTGATGAGCTGGTAGGTCTTCGCGTCGCCCGGCGGGACCTGCGCCGGGTCGTCGAGGTCGAGCTCTTCTCCCGTCGTCCGGCCGATCTCGGTGACCGCGTGGGCCATCGCGGACTGCATCCGTACGCCCAGGACGTCGAGTTTGAGCAGGCCCAGGTCCTCCACGTCCTCCTTGTCGAACTGGGACATGGGAATGGGGGCGCTTCCCTGGCCCTCGCTGCCGAGGGGGACTTCGCCGCTGGTGGGCATGACGGGGGTGCGGCGCAGCAGCGAGGCGTCCGACAGGAGCACTCCGCAGGGGTGCATGGCGATGCCGCGCGGCAGGGCGTCCAGGGCTTCGACGAGTTCCCAGAATTTGCCGTACTTGCCCATCTCGCCCGCGAGGGAGCGCAGTTCAGGAAGTTCTCGCAGGGCGGTGCGGGCGTCGCGGGCCCGGATGTGCGGGAAGGACTTGGCGATCTTGTCGATCACGGCCGGGTCCATGGACAGGGCCGCGCCCACGTCCCGCACGGCGTGCCGCACGCGGTAGGTCTCGGGCATGGAGACGGCGGCGACCCGCTCGGTGCCGAAGCGGTCGAGGATCGCGCGGTAGACCTCGAGCCTGCGGGCGGACTCCACGTCGATGTCGATGTCGGGCAGCACCGGCCGCTGCTTGGACAAGAAGCGCTCCATCAGGAGCCCGTTCTCGACGGGGTCGGCGTGCGCGATGCCGATGAGGTGGTTGACGAGCGAGCCCGCGCCGGAGCCGCGCGCCGCCACCCGGATGCCCATCTCCCGTACGTCGTCGACGACTTGGGCGACGGTGAGGAAGTACGGGGCGTACCCCCAGTGCCCGATGATGTCCAGCTCGTGGTGCATCCGCTCCCAGTACGCGCGCCGGTCCGCGTAGCCGCGCAGCACCATGCCTGCGGCGGCCCGCGAGGCGAGGACGCGCTGGGGGGTGCGGTCGGCCGCGCCGACCAGGTGCGGTTCGGGGAAGTGGGCGAAGGTCTTGATGCCGAGGTCGTCCTGGGGATCGACGAGGCACGCGGCGGCGGTCTCCTCGGTCATGGCGAGCAGCCGGTGGGCGACGTCGCGGCGCCACCCGGCCGCCTCGGCGACGCGTTCGGCGATCTTGAACATGGCGCCCGGGTCCTTGAGCCAGCGCTCCCCGCTGTCGAACGGCTCGCGCACCGGCACGAGGCGCCGCGCGGCGTCGAGCACGTCGGCGACCGGACCCTGCCCGGGGTCGGCGTAGCGCGCGGCGTTGGTCAGGACGGCGCGTACGCCCTGTTCGGCGGCGAAGCCCACGGTGCGCGCGGCGAGCCGCAGCGATCCGGGCCCGGTGCCCCTGAGCCCGTGGTGGACGGCTTCGAGGCGGAGCGCGTCGCCGTAGAGCTCCCGCCAGGGGGCAAGCAGCTTCGCGGCCCGGTCGGGGCGGCCCGCGCTGAGTGCGCGGCCGATCTCGGAGGCCGGCCCGAGCAGCACGGTGAGCCCTTCGGCGGGCAGGTCGGCGTGGGTCAGGAGCGGGCGGCCGCCGGAGGTGTGCGCGGCGCTGACCAGACGGCAGAGCTCGGCCCAGCCGGTCGCGCCGTCACGGGCGAGGAAGGTGACCCGGGGGGCGGATTCGTCGACGAACGCACCGCCCCGTACGGGGGTGCGCCGGGCCTGGCCCCGGGCACGGCCCGCGTCCCCGGGGTGTTCGGGCACGGCGAGATCGGCTCCGAACAGCGGCCGGATGCCCGCTTTGGCGCAGGCCTTGGCGAAGCGGACGGTGCCCGCGAGGGTGTCCCGGTCGGTCAGCGCGAGGGCGTCCATGCCCCGGTCGACGGCGCGTTCGGCCAGCCGCTCCGGGTGGGAGGCTCCGTATCGCAGGGAGAAGCCCGAGACGGTGTGCAGATGCGTGAAGCCGGGCATCCGCACCTCCTACCAATCCGTTCTCACCTCCCCCTCCCTTCCACCATAGACCAGTTTCGAACGTACGTGCGACATGTTCGAACGGGCACCCTCCGGCCGGCCCCGGCAGGTGCCCGGCCGGGGTCAGGCCGTGGCGCTCCTGATGACCGCGAAGGGGGCGCCGAAGGGGTCGAGCAGCATCGCGATGCGCCCCACGCCCTCGGTGTCCACGGCGGGAATGATGACGGTGGCGCCCAGGCCCTGGGCGCGGGCCACGGCCGCGTCGCAGTCCTCGACCTCGAAGTAGGGATGCCACTCGGAGCGCGATCCGGCGTCCTGGTTCTGCTGAGGCAGCTGCATGATGCCGCCGTGCATGGTCTTCTTACCGCCGCCCGCCGGACCGGCGATGGTGTACACGACACCGCCGGCGGCCCCGCCCATGTGCATGTCCTGGGTGTCCCACGACAGGACCGTGCGGTAGAACTCCTTCACCGTCTCGGCGTCGGTGGTGTACAGCTCGATCCAGCTGACGCTGCCGGGCTCGTTGACGAGTTCGAGGCCGTCGGTCTCCCGGGGCTGCCACACGGCGAACTCGGCGCCCGCCGGGTCGGTGAAACCGGCCATCCGCCCGGCCGTGAAGACGTCCATCGGCGGGAAGCGCACGGTGCCGCCCGCCTGCTCCACGGCCTTGGCGGTGGCATCGGCGTCCACGGTGCGGAAGTACACCGTCCAGGCCGAGTTCGCACTCCCCTCGGTCAGCGGCCCGATCGCGCCGACCGTCCTGCCGCCCTTCTGAAGGAAGCCGTAGCCACCCGCCTCCGGCCCCGCCGACTGGAACCGGAGCCCGAACAGGCTCCCGTAGAAGGCGGCGGCCGCGTCGATGTCGGGGGTCCCCAGATCGAGCCAGTTCAGCCCGCCCGGTACCTGTGTGGAGGTCAGCATCGGTGGTGCTCCTGTCGGGTGCGTCGTCCTCCCGGCGGCCACGGCCACGGGAGCCTGTGGACCCAGCGTGGCAGCGGGCGCCACCACCCGACAGTCGAACGGCGCGGCTCAGCCATTCGGCCTCGCCCCGACTGCGCGCGTACGCGGCGCGGCCCAGCGTGGGGGCATGACTTTCGTCGACGAGATGAAGAACGCCGTCACCGTGCGGGCCGCCCTGCTGGTCATCGGCGTACTGGGGCTGATGGTCGCCTTCATCGCGTCCTACGCCGGTGCCTTCCACAGCCCCAAGCCGAAGGACATCCCCTTCGCCGTGGTCGCGCCCCAGCAGATCAGCGGCCCGCTCACCCAGCGCCTCGGCTCGCTGCCCGGCGGCCCGCTGGACGTACGCACCGCCAAGGACGAGGCCGGCGCCGCCCGGCAGCTGCGCGACCGGAGCATCGACGGCGCCCTGATCGTCGACCCGCGCGGCACCACCGACAAGCTGCTCGTGGCGAGCGGCGGCGGGGCCTCGCTCGCGCAGGCGGTGGAGGCGATCGCGACGGCGGCCGAGAAGGCGCAGCAGCGCACCGTGAAGGTGACCGACGTCGCCCCGGCCGCCGAGGGCGACTCGCGCACCCTGTCCTCGTTCTACCTCGTCGTCGGCTGGTGCGTGGGCGGCTATCTGTGCGCCGCGATCCTGGCCATCAGCGCGGGCGCCCGGCCCGCCAACACCCATCGCGCGCTCATCCGGCTCCTGGTGCTCGCGGTGTACTCGATCGCCGCCGGGCTCCTCGGCTCGCTGATCATCGGGCCGGTGCTCGGCGCGCTGCCGGGCAGCTATATCTCTCTGGCCGGGCTCGGCGCGCTCGTCGTGTTCGCGGTGGGCGCCACCACGCTCGCCTTCCAGGGGCTCGCCGGTGTCGTCGGCATCGGCCTGGCGATCCTGGTCATCGTCGTCCTCGGCAACCCGAGCGCGGGCGGCGCCTATCCCTATCCGCTGCTGCCTCCGTTCTGGCGCACGATCGGACCCGGGCTTCCGCCCGGCGCGGGCACCTGGGCGGCGCGCTCCATCGCGTACTTCAGGGGGGAGGCGGTCACCTGGCCGCTTCTGGTGCTCTCGATCTGGGCGGTGCTCGGGAGCGCCGTCACCGTGGCCATGGCGACGTTCCGGCGGGACCGGGAGGACGGGCCGGTGGGGGCAGGGCGCCCGGTCACGCCCACCCCCTGATCCCCCTCGGCCACCCCTTAGTCCCCCTCGGGGCCGGTCGCGTCGGATGGCCGCGCGGAAAGGGCTTCCGGCGCGGCGGAGGCGGGTGCCGGATCGGGTTCGGGGGTGGGGGCCGGAGCGGGCCCGGGGGTGGGGGCCTGGGGCGGGCTCGGGGCGGGGGCCTGCTGGGACTGGGCGCGTTCCAGGAACCGCAGGAGTTCCACCGGGAACGGCAGCACCAGGGTCGAGTTCTTCTCCGCGGCCACCGCCACCACCGTCTGGAGCAGCCGCAGTTGCAGCGCGGCCGGCTGCTCGGACATCACCGCGGCCGCCTCTGCCAGCTTCTTCGAGGCCTGGAGCTCGGCGTCCGCGTTGATCACCCGGGCCCGCCGCTCGCGGTCGGCCTCCGCCTGGCGGGCCATGGAGCGCTTCATCGTCTCCGGCAGCGACACGTCCTTGATCTCGACGCGGTCGATCTGCACGCCCCAGCCGATCGCCGGGCTGTCGATCATCAACTCCAGGCCCTGGTTGAGCTTTTCGCGGTTCGACAGGAGGTCGTCCAGGTCGCTCTTTCCGATGATGGAGCGCAGCGAGGTCTGAGCCATCTGCGCGACGGCGAACTGGTAGTCCTCGACCTGGATGACCGCGTCCGCCGGCTCGACCACCTTGAAGTAGATCACCGCGTCCACGCGGACGGTGACGTTGTCCCGCGTGATGCCGTCCTGCGCGGGCACCGGCATCGTCACGATCTGCATGTTCACTCTTCGCAGGCGGTCGACGAAGGGCAGGATCATCGTCAGACCGGGGCCGCGCACCGAGTCCTTCAGCCGGCCGAGCCGCAGCACCACCCCGCGCTCGTACTGCTTGACGACCCGGGCCGCCGCCAGCACATAGACGACCCCGGCCGAACCGACGGCGATGCCTGCCGTCACCAGTGCCTCGACCATCACGGCCCCCAGAGGTGGGCGAATCGGGCGTGTCCTTCGACGGTAACTCCGCCGCGCGCCCAGAGGGAGCCCCCGGTCACCACGAGGACGCGCGCGGGCGGCGGCGCGCGGATCAGAAGGAGCCCGCGCGGCCGCCGCCCGCGCGGATCACAGCCGGTGGGCGGTCATCCAGGCCGCCGCGTGCTCGACGGCCGCCCGGACGGGGAAGAGCAGCGCGCCGCCCCGGCCCAGGGCGCCGCGCCGCAGGTGCCGGGCGGGGAAGGCGGCGCCGATGCGGGCGAAGTCGCTGTCGTCGAGTGCGGCGTCCTGGTAGGTGAACCAGGTGGCCGCGCCGGCTTCGTCCCTGATCACCGCCCGGTAGGCGCGCGCCGGCCGTGACGGCACCAGATATTCGGCGAAGTGGAACGCGGTGCACACCTCGAACCCGACATTGATCAGGAGGACCCGCGCCTCGGCGGCGACGAGCTTGGCGAGCGGGGAGGCCGCGCCGAAGTGGCAGTCGAGGGCGTGCCCCGCCATCAGATCGGCGGCGCGGGCGCCGAGCGCCGCGAAGGAGGTCTGGGGATGATCGCTGCGGGCGGCGCCGGGGGTGGTCCTGACCCGTTCGGCCAGGCGGCCCATCCCCGGGCAGGGGGTGCGCCCGGGATCGAAGGGCGCCATCGCGGCCCGGAAGGCGACCGGGTCCGGGGCCCGGCTCACGAGGGCGAGGTGGGCCGGGGAGGAATCGGAGTTCTCCGGCGTGAAGGCGGGGGTCACCAGCGTCCCCCGGGGGCCGAGCGCGGTGCGCAGCGCGTCCAGGACCTGCGCGTCGCGCAGCCCCGTGTCGCGCAGGGAGGCGTGCACGAGAAGGATCTCGCCTTCCGCGACGCCGAGCGCGCGCAGCTGGGCGACCGGGCCCACCGGCCCGCGCCCCGCGGTCGCGGCATCGCTCCCGGCGCCGCCCGCCACGGGCATCGCCCTGCCGTCCTCGGCGGTGTTCTCGGCCACCCGGAACCTCATTTCCTTTTCTCACGGACACATCCGCGCGCATGCGACCGCGCGAATGCGTCCGCACGGATGTGTCCGCAGGGATGTGTCCACGCGCACCTGGCCGTGCCAAGTGGCGTGAATCGGCCGTGTTTTCCGGCGCACAAGAGGGAAGCGGGGTGGATCGGCCCCGTCAATTCCGCCGCTCCGGCGCCAGCGAGGGAATTACGCCCTCCGGTCCGGGCCCCTTCAAGAAATGCCCGGCCTCCCCCACGCCCTCCGCTCCACCCGCCCGCCACCGCGTCCCCCACCGGCGCCCCGACGGGCGGTCCGCCGGGGGCGCCGGGGGCGCCGGGGGCACCGGGGCCAACTGACCGTTCAGAGCGCGGAGTTGAAGGTGCAGTACTGGGGGACAGGATGGGCGCGCCGGGCGTCCAGGATCCTTGCGAGCACCCTATCGTCGGCCGGTTCCGCCTCCCGCGTGGCCCGCTCGGCCCGTTCGGCCAGCGGCACCCGGTTCTTCTCCGTAGCGTCCGATGAGGAGGAAGGTGCTGAATGTACTGGGTTTATAGAGGGTTTCACATGCGCCCCTGAGGTGAGTGACAACCACACATGGACCGTGATACCGGCACATGCACCGTTGCAGTGTCGGCGGGACGACTTTACTCTCATCCCCACCGGCGGATGGAGCCCGCGAACGGAGCGCGACCTGCCGTCCCGCACCGGGAATGAAGGCAAAATCGCAGACGGGGGTGCATGTGACGGCGATTCCCGGCCCACCGCAGAGCAAAGTCTTCCGGAACGCGGATCTGCCGGACCTCTTCCACCACGCGGACGCGCTGGCGATCGGCCGCCAGCAGTCGGCGGTCAAGCTCACCCGCACCCAGCTCACGCTCCTGGTGGCGGGTGCGGCGGCGACGGCGCTGCCACGGGTGCGCGTCGGCCAGGACTTCCAGCTGCTCAGCGCGGTGAGCGCCCTCGCCTACGCGGGGGTGCTGCTGGCGACCTTCGGAGCGGCCCGGCGGCACGCCGCCTCGCACTGGCAACTCAACCGTTCGGCCGCCGAGTTCATCAAGTCGATGTGCTGGCGCTACGCCGTGCACGGCGCGCCCTTCTACCTCGCCGCGCCCGACCCGGACGCCGTGTTCGTGACCCGCGTCGAGGAGGGGCTGCGGGAGCTGAGGAAGGTGGGCTGGCACGACCCGCGCGAACAGGGCGCGCCGGCCCTGCGGGAGCTGATCACCCCGGGGATGCGGGAGTTACGGGCCAGGCCGTTCACCGTACGCAAGGAGACGTACGTACGCGACCGGCTGATCGAGCAGCGCAACTGGTACCGGCGCCGCCAGGAGACCTCGCGGCGCGCGACCCGGCTGTGGTCGACGGCCATCACCCTGCTGACGCTGCTCGCCCTCCTGTTCGCCCTGCTCCAGACCTTCTCGGTCGCCGACCGGGTGGACCTCGCGGGCGTCCTTTCGGCCTCCGCAGCGGCGTGTCTGGCCTGGAGCGAGATCCGCCGCCACCAGCCGCTGATAACGGCTCACTCGCTGGTGGAGCAGGACCTGATGGAGATGCACGTGGCGATGGAGAACACGGTGACCGAACGGCAGTGGCCGCAGGCCGTGTACGAGACCGAGCGCGTCGTCTCGCCCCAGCACACCGACTGGCTCGCCCGGCTGCGGAGTTGAGGGCAGCTCAGGCCCGCCGGCTGCCGTCGCGCCAGATGACCGTCACCGGGCGGCCGAGGCCGCGGGCGTAGCGCACGATGTCGCCGGTGCCGCCGAGGCCTCGGGCCGGCAGACCGTCCCACACGGCGACCAGCCGGTCGCAGTGGTCGGCGATGTAGGCGCCGGCCGCGTAGTACGCCTCGTCCGTGGCGTAAGGGAAGCCGAGCGCGACCTCCTGGCTGGCCCGGCGCTTGAGGCCCCGGTATCGGGCCAGTTCGGCGCCGTCCGCGAATCCCGCCTCGTAGTCACCGCTCGGGATCACCGCGGTGAGGGCGGCGCCGCAGTCGAGGGCGATGGCGGCGAAGAGCTGGTCGGCGCCGACGGCGAGGCTGGACAGCGCTTCGAGGGAGCCCTCGTGGCCGCACAGCAGCGCGCGCAGCCGGTCGCGGATCTCCTCGAAGGCGTCGGGCGGGATGTCGCGATGGCCGGTCACTCCGATGCGCTTCACTGCGTCTCACCCCGTGTGTCCGGCGCGGGCCGTCCTCGGCCCGTAAATCCGTCCTGCCCTGACACACCCGCGCAAAACCACCCGAGCCGAGCCCCCGCCCGGACACGCACGGACGGCGGCCCGGCCGCGGTCGGCGCGAGCATTGTGACGCTATGTCAGGTGCTTCAGGTGCTTCAGGTGCGCCGGGTACGTCGGGTACGTCGGGTACGTCAGAACAGGGTCACGCCGTAGGCGTTCATGGCCTCGACCACCGGCTGGAAGAACGTCGTTCCGCCCGATGAGCAGTTGCCGCTGCCGCCCGAGGTCAGCCCGAGCGCGGTGGAGCCGGCGTAGAGGGGGCCGCCGGAGTCGCCGGGCTCGGCGCACACGGTGGTCTTGATCAGGCCGGAGACGATGTCGCCGTTGCCGTAGTTGACCGTCTGGTTGAGCGCGGTGACCTTGCCGCTGTGGACGCCGGTGGTCGAGCCGCGCCGGGTGACCGTCTGGCCGACGGAGGGGTTGGCGGCGCTGGTGATGGGCTGGCTGCCCACGGCGCTCGGGTGCGCGAGCGAGGTGTTGGTGTACTGCACGAGACCGTAGTCGTTGCCGGGGAAGCTGGTGCCCACGGTCGGGCCGATGCTCGTGGAGTGGGAGGAGTTGGTGTAGTAGTCCGGGTAGCCCTGCGTGCAGTGGCCGGCCGTCAGGAAGTAGTAGGTGGAGCCCTTCTTGACGTTGAAGCCGAGGGAGCAGCGCCAGCTGGTGGTGTAGATGGCGTCGCCGCCGGAGAGCAGCTTGGTGAGTTTGCCGGGGGTCCGCTCGACGCTTATCGCGCCGGCGTTGGCCCCGGCCTCGTGTCTGATCTTCGCCAGGTCCGCGGCCGTGACGGTCGAGTCGGCGGTGAGACGGACCTTTCCGCTCGCGCTGTCCACGCTCCAGGCGGTTCCGGCGACGTCCGCGCCACGGACGGCGTCGCTCGCGGCGGTCAGGGCGGCGGCGTCGAAGGTGCGGGCGGGGGTGGCGCTCGCCTGGGGAACGGCGATGGCCACGGCGGCGAGCAGCCCGGACGCGACGGCGGCGATCTTGAGGCGTCTGGCGGGGCGGGCGGGGGATGCGGGGGTGGTGCGCTTGATCCTCACTCTTTTCCTCCCGAGGGGAATCGTGGGGCCCATGGAAGTGGGGGGACCCCGTGAGGCGCAGCCAAGGATGACGGCAGCACAGCAGGGCGCCGGCCGTGCTCCTGACGAGCGCTGCGGAGGAGTATTCGGGGGCCCGGCCGGGGCGCGCAAGAGCGCCTTTTGGCCGGATCCCGAGGGCAGGCGCACGCCGGGATCAGCCGGCGCCGCCGGTGCGTCGGCCACCGGTGGCCCGCGAACGAGGCGCGTGCGCAGGCCCGTTCACGTCGTACGCCCACCCTGAGCAACGAGCCGCGTGCGCACGGCCGTTCACACCGTCCACGCACCCTGAGCAACAAGCCGCGTGCGCGCGCCCGTTCACGCCGTCCGCGCACCCTCGGCGGGGACGATGCCGAAGTGGCGGCGGGCGGTGGTCAGTGCCAGGTCCTGCACGGCGAACGCGGTGAGGTAGTACGCCTGGGAGGGCGTCCTGGGCGCCACGGTCAGGGTGAAGTGCGCCTCACGGTCCTCCTCCGCAGTGGCGCGGACCTTCTGCGGGCCGGGGCTCACCCGGCAGTTGGCGCGCAGATAACCGGGTACGAAGAGCCCGACCCGCACGGGTCCTCGACGGCTGCCGCGCACCTGGACCCGGACGCGCAGGGTGCCGCCCTGGGCGACCTCGTCATCGGCGTGGACCCACAGGGCGGGCGAGTCCGGCAGCCGGAAGGAGACGTCGCCGCACCGGGGGCAGATGACGCACTCGGTGTCCAGCGCCGTGGGCACCAGGGCGCGCTTGGTGTAGAGCTGCGCCGGGCGGCCGCACTGGCACACCACTTCCCGCGCGGAGGCGGCGTCGGCGACGCTGCGGTCACCGAAGTGGGCTGCGAAGTCGGCGAGTTCGTTCTCCGGGTCCTCGCCGAGTTCCTTGGCGATGGTGTGGTCGAGCGACTGGAGGTCGTCGAGCAGGTCGCGCCGGGCGTCCTCGGCGTCCCGCACGGCCAGGGAGCGCCGCGTGACCTGCTGCTCGACCTTGGCCGCGAGCTTGGCCAGGCGGGGGCGCAGCCGGTTGTTCGCCGGGAGCAGCCCGCCGGCGAGGTAGGCGGTGAGGCGCGCGGAGGCGGTGAGGAGCAGGGGGTCGGGCGCCGCCGCCGGCCGGGCGGGGGCCGCGCCGTCGGCGGGGGCCATCCCGAAGTGGAGGAAGGCGGGGAAGGGCTGGGCGGTGGCGATGGTCTCGTTGAGCACGGCGGCGGAGGGAGCCCCGGCCAGGGCCGCGTCCATCCAGGCGTCGTTCTCGGGGCGGTCGGAGTCGTGGACGGTGATGGCCGCGACGACGTCCTTGGCGGTGCCGTCGATGGCGTTGAGCATGAGCTGGTACTTGGGGTCGTAGATGGCCGCGTCGGCGAACGGGGCGTTGTTGCACGAGCTCAGGACCACCTCGGCGGCGCGCACCTCGCGCAGCTGGATCAGTTTGTCCATGGGCTTGTAGCAGGTGGGCCCGTAGGCGCAGGAGGGGCCGAGCAGGCCCTTGGCCCGGGGCGCGGATTCGTTGAGGCCGCAGACGGTGAAGTCGGCGAGGTTGATGGAGTCGTCCTTGCCGTGGCCCTGGAAGAGGACGCGCCGCCAGACCGTGCCCAGGATCTCGGCCTTGACGTCCTCGCTCTCCACGCCGCGTTCGTCGCGCACATGGATGCCGGCCGGGGCGGCGGGCCGGTCGGTGGAGGTGAACAGGCCTAGCTCGGTGACGTCCGGCGCCACCTGGGCGTACTGCTTGGCCGTGAACCAGGCGAGCGAGGCGGCGTCGCGTCCGGTCAGGAACGTGACCGGTATGCCGGGGTGGCGCTGGGCGGCGAGCAGCGTGCGCCATAGCGGGGAGAGGGTGAAGTGCTCGTACGTACCGGCCACGAGCAGGGAGCGCTCGCCGTGGTCACGCGCGAACAGTTCCTCGGTCAGCTCCGCCTCCTTCAGCCACGCCGTGGCGAGCGGGGCGATCAGCTCGGCGAGGCCGGGCGGCAGGCCGTCCGCGCCCAGGAGTACGCCGCGCGCGTGCGGGGCGGGGCGGCGCACCTGCGTGTACAGGGGCGCCGAGCGCCGCACCGAGGCCGCCAGGTCCTCGCGCCCGCCGGTCCAGACCGGCACGGGCCCCGGACGGGCGGCGCCGAGGAAGCCGTCGACGGCGGCGGCGTACGCGCCGGGGTCCTCAAGGACGCGAAACACCGCGGGCGCCTGGGTCACCTGCTCGTCGGCGGGGGCGTGGGGCGCGGACTGCATGGTGGGTAACTCCTTCACAGGGGGCTACGGCTCCGAGTCCCAGGCAAGGGTCTCGGCGAGGGTGCGCCAGATCTCGGACGCGAGGTGGATGTTGGAGGCGTCCTCCGCCTGCCGGGCGAGGTCTTCGACGTTGCGTACGCCGGTGTCGCGGTCGCCCTCCAGGATCAGGATCTGGTTGGACAGCACCTCAAGGCGTACGCGGTCGCGGAAGGTGAGCTGCGGCAGGGCGTCCTTGAGCTGGTCGTACAGGGCGCGGGCCTGCGCGAGGTCCCTCTGGTGGAAGGCCAGGTGGGTCTTGATGACCAGCATTTCCTGCCGGTGCAGCGGGCTGCCCACCAGGTCGAGGGCCCGTTCGGCCTCTTCGAGGCAGGTGCGGGCCTCGGCCACGCGGCGCGGCGTCATTTGCAGATACAGCGAGCACGCGGCCAGCCGCAGCCGCAGCCACAGGATGAGTCCGTCCTGGCTGGGCAGTTCGGCCAGGGCGCGCTCCAGCAGCTCGGACGCGCCGGTGTAGTCGTTCTGGCGGATGCGTACGTTGGCGACCGCCCACAGCACCTCGGCGCGCAGGACGGTGCTCAACTCCTCGATGGGCCCGAGGAGTTGTTCGGCGTGGGCGCGCGCCTCGGCCATCATGCCGGACTCGGACTCCACCGAGATGAGCGCCAGTTGGGCGCGGACGGTGTCGGACACCGGGAGCACCTGGTCGGCGACGGTGGAGACCGCCGCCTGCGCGACGGCGCGGGACTCCGCGATCTCGCCGACCGCGCGCAGGCACCGGGCGAGCAGCGTGCGGGCGCGCACCTGGAAGGTGGGCACCGCCATGCGGTCGCTGAGTTCGGTGAGCTGGCGCGCGGTGGCGAGCTCCTGCTGGCGGGTGCCGAGCTTGGCGTGGAGCTGCGCGAGTTTCCACAGCGAGAGCCAGCGCAGGCTCAGGTCCTCCCCGCTCTCGGCGTGGACGACCTCCTCAAGCAGCCTGACGGCGTCGTCGCTGTCGTCCGATGAGCTGGCCGACGCCAGCGCCCGGCCCAGCGGGGACATCTGCGTCGTCTCGAACGCCGAGAGCGGGACGTCAAGGCGCTCGGTGAGGTGGGTGAGCACCTTCGCGGTCGGGCGCCGCGTCCCGGACTCCAGACGTGACAGGTACGCCGTGGACATGCCGCCCTCGGCGACCTGGGCCTGCGACAGGCCGCGGTCTTGCCGGAGTGCCTTCAACAGCCGTCCGAACGAAGGTTGTTCGAGCACTTCCGCCATCCCATGCTCCACGATCCAGAAGACCAGAAGGTCAGGGCGGTTCCGGTAGGGCATCGCCCGGGCCGACCCCATGCCGTGCTTGCCACCGAGTGGGCAACCGAAGCATGGTGCCACGCTCGTCAACACATTGCCAATTACTGTCGTGCGGCCTGCCGCCATGGGTCGGCCCGGCGATGCGCCCGGCCTTCCGCCCACCGGAAACCCTTGCTCGCGTCCGGTGGGCGCGCGGAGCGGACTACGGCCAGTCGATCACGCCGCCCGCGACCGCCGGCGCGACGGGAGCGGCCGCCACGCGGGCGGCGTCCACCCGGGCGGGCCAGTCGATACCGGGCTTGACCGGGCTCGTCGCCCGGCTGGGCGCCTGTGCGAGCGCGCCCGCGCTGGACGCCCCGAGGCCGAGGGTGAGAGGCAGGGCCGACAGGACGGCCACTACGGCGACGCGACGCATGTTCTTCAAGGTGTCCCCCCAGGGAGTTCTCGTTGGTCGCGCCTCACCGGACGGGCCGGCCGCGACGGGGCGGCGGCGGTGTCCGGCGAGGCTGTGCTGCCCACAAGCTAGATCACTTGCCAAAAATTGACAACCATCAATTTGTCGTTGACAGATTTGTCCAGACCCCCTTAGCGTCCTGGTCGAACGAGGCCCGCGGCGAGTGGCGTGCAGCCCCCGCGGGAGATGGCGACACACGATGCGGAGTCCCATGAGCTCGCCCACACATGTGCTTACTTATCGCCTGTCGGACCTTGAGATCTGTCAGATCGACAGCCTGCTCACCGCACTGGTGCAAGGGGATCACGATCCGGCGGCGCCCGACTTCCACGACCGTCTATGGCGCCACGTCGCCGAACTGCCCATCGGACTGCGGGAGTTCCTGGCCGAGTTCCGCACCCGGGAGACCGCCGCCGCCTGCAAGGTCACGGGCCTGCCCGTGGACGACGAGAGAGTGGGACCGACCCCGCTGCACTGGACCGAGGCGGCCAAGAGCGAGGCCGCCCGGCGCGAGGAGTTCTACCTCTCCCTCCTGTCGGGCTGCCTCGGCGAGGTCTTCGGCTGGCCCACGCTCCAGGAGGGGCGGCTCATCCAGAACGTCCTGCCCATGCCGGGCGAGGAGACCCAGCAGAGCGGCCACAGCAGCGACGTACTGCTCGCCTGGCACACCGAGGACGGCTTCCACCCCTACCGCTGCGACTACCTCGGCCTGTTCGGCGTACGCAACCACGACCGCGTGCCCACCACACTGGCCTCGGTGCGGGACATCGACCTCGACGAGGGCGCCCGCGACATCCTGCACCAGCAGCGGTTCACGATCCTGCCCGACGACGAGCACCTGCGGCAGCTGCGGCGTACGGCCCCCGACTCGCCGGCCCTGCTGCGCCTTCAGCGGATGCGGGACGAACCCCAGCCGGTCGCCGTCCTGTTCGGCGCCGAGGACGACCCCTATCTGCGGATCGACCCCTACTTCATGCCCCAGCTCAGCGGCGACGACGAGGCCGCGCGGGCGCTGCGCCTGCTCACCGCCGAACTGGACCGGGTCCAGAGCGACGTGGTGGTCGAGGCGGGCTCCTTGCTCTTCGTCGACAACTACCGCGCGGTGCACGGCCGCAAGGCCTTCGCCTCCCGCTACGACGGAACCGACCGCTGGCTGAAGAAGACCGTGTCCACCCGGGACCTGCGCAAGTCGCGCGACATGCGCGGGGAGGCCGCCGCGCGCCAACTGACATGAACGGCCAAGCACTTCGCCCACCCAGAGACCAGGCCACAGGTACAGGTGATGACACGGTGACAGCCCCTGCCTACACCCCTCGCTCCACGACCGGGACGCTGCCGCACGGCGTGCCCCGCACCCGCCACGCCACCGAGAGCGACCGGGAGTTTCTGCGGACCCTGTTCGCCGACACGCTCAGCCCGTTCTACAACGGCGACCACATCGCCCACGCGGACCGCGTCCTGGACGCGCATCTGGCGGCGGGGCGCGACAAGTTCGGCCACTTCTCCCTCTCCCAGCGCACCTTCGTGCTGTGCGCGGGCGAGGGACAGGACGCGACGCGCCTGGGCGTGCTGCATCTGGTGGTCAAGCGCCAGGGCACGGTGAAGATCAGCCCGCTCATCCTCGTACCGGAACAGCGCAGCCGCTCCGGGCTCGGCACGGCCCTGCTCGGGGTCGCGGAGGACTTCGCCCGCGAGGCCGGTGCCCGGCAGCTGTACTGCACGGTGGCCGCCGCCAACACCGCCGCGCTCGGCTTCTTCCTGGGCCACGGCTTCGTCCTGGCCGGCGGGGCGCCCGGCCAGTACAAGCCCGGCGTCACCGAGTACATGCTGTACAAGGACGTCCCCACCGTCCCCACCGCTCCCGGGCGCGAGGCCGCCGCCGACGGGGAGGGCGACGCGGGGGAAAACCTCCGGGTCCGGCTGTTCCGGCCCGAGGACGCGCAAGGGCTGCGCGATCTGATCCTGCGCACCATGCCCGAGGCGTACCGGGGCGTGGACGGGGACTGGGTGGACGCCCTGGTGGCCGGCCACAACCGGCGCCACGCGGCCGACGTCAACAACAAGTTCAAAATCATCTACGTGGCGGTGGACGAGGCGGGCACGGTGCGCGGTGTCGCCGCGGCCGGGCCGAAGAAGGGCGAGCCGGTCAAGCTGATGCCGCTGTGCGCGGACAGCCCCGCGCTCCTTGGCCGGCTCCTGGACCAACTGCCCCGGCTCTTCGCGGGACTGGGCCGCAAGCTCTACTCGCACCTGCCGCCCGATCCCGCCATCACCGCGCGGATGCAGAGCAGCGGATGGTCCCTCGAAGGCCTGCTGCCCGCCGCCTACCACCCCGACACCTGCACCGTTCAGTGGGGCCTCTTCCTGCCCTCGGCGCAGTCCCGATCCGGAGAAGCACATGACTGATCTCGAAGAGTACGCGGCGGACCTGCGGGCGTTCGTCGCCGCGCGCGGCTGGGACGCGTTCCAGAACCCGAAGAACCTCGCGATGGCACTGGGCGGCGAGACCGGGGAGCTTTTGGCGATGCTCCAGTGGCTCACCCCCGAGGAGGCGCTGCGCAAGCCGGCCGAGGACGCCGCCTTCCGCCGTGAGCTCGGCTTCGAGCTCGCCGACATCCTCAACTACCTGCTGCGGGTGGCGGATTCGGTGGACATCGACCTGCTGGCCGCGGCCCGCGACAAGCTCGCCGTCAACGAGCAGCGCTACCCGGTGGAACTGGCCCGTGGCAACGCCCTCAAGTACAACCAGCTCGCCGCGGACCAGGAGGCGGTATGACACCCGACACCGCACAGGAGCGCGCCCGGGGCGGCGCGGCCGCCACGCCCGGGCTCCGGGTCTTCCTCGCCGCCCCGTTCGTCCAGTTCATCGAGGCGGACAACGGTGTGGTGAGCCCGCTGTGGCGCGCCCGCCTCTCGTCGCTGCGCGACGCGCTCCTCGACGCCGGGCACGCCGTCTTCAACGCCCACCACAACGAGGGCTGGGGCGAGTGGGGGCTGCCCCCGCAGGAGTGCGTGCCCTCCGACTTCCGGGCCCTGCAATGCGCCGACCTGGTGCTCGCCTACCCCGGCACGCCGGCCTCCAGCGGGGTCGCGCTCGAACTGGGCTGGGCATCGGCGATGCGCAAGCCCGTCGCCCTCCTGCTCGACCCCGGCACCGCCTACAGCCCGATGATCTCGGCGCTCGGCGAGGTCTCCCCCGTTCTGCCGCTCGACTTCGACGGCAGCTGGAGCGAGCCGTCCGTGCGGGCGGCGGTCGCCGCGGCGCTCGGCTGGGCCGGCGCGCTCGGCGCCCGCCCCGGGCCGTGGGGCGCCGCCGACCTCGACACCGCGCTCGCCTACCACCGCCGCCCCCAGGAGGCAGCCGCATCATGACGACCACCCCAGACACGGCACCCGCCGCCCACGGCGCGCCGCCCGCGAGCACCACGCCGACCGTGGCGCTGTGCGGGGTCGAATTCGGATGGGGCAGCGCGGGAAAGCTCGGCGCGGTCGTCGGCGCCCTGCGCGACCGCCTCGGTGACGACGTCCGCTTCGTGGGCGTCGGCTCACGGCTCGGCCGCGACGTGGTCCGGGGCTACGGCGTCACCGAGTGGCACGACGTGGACCTGGCCGATCCCCGCGCGCTGCGGGCCCTGGTCGAGGAGCAGTCCATCGATGTCGCCCTGTGCGTCCTGGACCGCGCGGCGGCGACCGGCTTCCAGGAGGCCGGGGCCCCGGTCGTCTTCGTCGACAGCCTCCCCTTCCTGTGGACCGAGGAGGACGTGGCCGGCCTCCCGCTGCGGGCCGCCGTCTACTGCGCCCAGCTCTGCCCCGGCCTTCCGGGTCCCGCCTGGCCGGTGATGGCCCGGGTGGAGAACCTGCGCTGGGTGGAGTCGGTGGTGGTGCCCGCGCAGGCCCGGCCCGAGCGGGACGTACGGGAGCCGGGCACGCGCCGCGCCGTGGTGAGCCTGGGCGGACTCCTTTCGCCGTTGCTCGACGACCCCCTGGACTATCTCCTGCTGGTGGTGCCCGCCGCCCTGCGCGCGCTGGCCGCGTGGGGGGTGGCCGAGGTCACCCTGTGCGGCAATCTGTCCGCCCCGCTGCGCGACCGGCTCCAGGAGGTCATGCCCGACGGCCTCACGGTGCGCAGCGGCGCGCTCGGACACCAGGGCTTCCTCGAAGCGGTCGCCGACGCGGACGTCCTGCTGGCCTCCCCCGGCCTGACCACGCTCCTGGAGGCCGGCACGCGCGGCGTCCCCGTGGTGTGCCTGCCGCCGCAGAACATCAGCCAGATCCTCAACGCCACGTTCTACGCCCAGGCGACGAGCGCGCCGGTCGTGGCCTGGCCCGACACCGTCTTCCGGGCCCAGGACGTGCTGGATGCCCGCCTCGACGGCGGCGGGCGGGGCGAGGGCGACGACGGTGAGCCGGGCGGCTCGCCCGGCGAGGACGCGGCGCTCGCGCTCATCTACGGCGGGATCGCGCGCGCGGCCGCGGAGCCAGGTCCGGTGCGCGCCGCCCTCGCCGCGCGCATCGGCGCATGCCTTGCCGCCGTCGAGGCGAACGCGGGCCTGTGGACCGGACTCGCCCGCCTGGTCGGCACCGGCGGCGCGGGCCAGGTCGCCGACGCCGTCCTCGCCACCGCCCGTACCGGCACCGCGCCCCACTCCTCCTGAAAGGCTGGTCCCCCATGCAGAACCGCCACCGGTATCTGTTCATCCGCGTCCTCGAGGCGTGCAACGCCGACTGCTTCATGTGCGAGTTCGCGCTCTCCCGCGACAGCTACCGCTTCAGCGTCGAGGACTTCGCCGAACTGCTCCCCGACGCCGTGGACAAGGGCGTGGGCTACGTCCGGTTCACCGGCGGCGAGCCGTTGATGCACCGTGACGTGGTGGAGCTCGTGCGCCTGGGCACCGAGCACGGCATGCGCATGTCGCTCATCACTAACGGCATGTTCCTGCCCCGCTTCGTGGACCGGCTGGCCGACGCGGGCCTCGCCCAGGTGATCGTCAGCCTCGACGGCTCGTCGGCGGCCACCCACGACGTCTACCGCCGCTCCCCCGGCATGTTCGACAACGGCGTCGAGGGGCTGCGCCGCGCCAAGGAGCTCGGCATCATCCCCCGCGTCAACTCGGTGGTGGGCCCGCACAACTTCGACCAGATGCCGGACCTCCAGAACCTGCTGAGCGACATCGGCGTACAGCAGTGGGAGCTCTCGGCGATCAAGCTGGACCGCGAGATCCGCTACCCCTCGGCTGAGCAGGTCGTCCAGGCCTGCGAGCCGATCTACACGGCCGACCCCGCCGTCAAGGTGGTCCCGCTCGGCAAGCGCTTCTACGGCGACACCGCCCAGGAGCGGCACGACTTCTTCGAGAACTCGCTGCCGCCGCGCGCCTCCGAGCCGTTGTGCCTGGTCACCGATGACGTGATCTATCTGGACGGCAAGAACGGCCGTGCCTTCTCGTGCAGTTGCCTCCCGCACAAGGAGGGCGACGAGGGGCCCGGCGGCGCTCCGCTGCGCGACGACGACGGCAAGGTGATGCTCGACAGCCCCGTCTTCCGTAGCCACGTCGAACTGTTCAAGCAGCAGGGGCCGTCCATGTGCGGCGGGTGTTCGGCCACCGCCGCCGGATACAGCGACGACCTGGCCCGGATGGGTTCCGTGCCCGCCTGGAGTTACTGACCCGCCGGCCCTTCCCTTCCCACGGTCCCGGAGCACCCATGTCCTCTCCCACCCTTTCACCGCGACCCGCGCCGCCCCGGCTGCGGGTGGTGGCCGCCTCCCGCGACGACCTGGAGTCGCGCGCCACCTTGCGTTACATCGCCGCCCATCTCACCGAGGTCGAACTCGTCGGTGAGCAGCCGGGCGGCCCCGCCCCCGATGCCGCCGTGGTGTGCGACGACACCGCGCTCGCCGAGCGCCTGAGCGCGTCCGGCGTGCCGGTGGTGTTCGTCGACGCCGGCGGCGCGGCGGCCGCCGACGGCTGGCCGAGCGCGCTCGTCCGCTGTCAGCACCGGCCCGGCTGGCTGCCGAGCCTGCGCGTGAGGGGGGTGCACGGCGTGGGGACCATCGCCCCGCCCCGGTCCGCCCGGGCCCGTGCGGCGCGCGGCGCGGTCATCCAACTGTCCACGCCCGCCGGGCTGTCCGAGAGGACGCCGGACTTCGCGCGCTCCCACGCGGTCCTGCGGGCCGCCGTCGACGCCGTACGCGGTGCGGGCCTGCCGGTGCTCGCCCTCGTCCTGGACGCGCCACGGGCGGTGCGGGACGCGCTGGTGGACGCCGGGGGCATCGACGCCGGGCCCGGCGCTCCCGAGGTCGCGGTGCACAGCGGCGCCGACGCCGCCACCGAGCACCTGCTCGCGCAGGCCTCCGTCCTGCTCTCCTCGCCCCTGCTGAGCGCCGTCAACCAGGCGCACGCCACGCGCGTACCGCTGCTTCTGCTCCCCGCGCTCGACACCACCCAGGCACGGCGCCTCGACATGATCACCGAGGCCGTGGGGGCCGGCGTGCTCGCCCCGGACCGGCCCCAAGAAGCGGTGGAGGCCGCCGTCCAGGGCGGCGATGCGCTGTGGGAGCGCGTCACGGCGGCCCTGAACGAGGCCGGTGACGACCGGCGCGGCGCGCAGCGCGTGGCCCGTCAGGTCCGTCAGCTGCTGCTCGCCCCGTTCTGACCCGGCGCGCCGCCGCCCGCGCCGACCCGCTCCGCTTTTCCGTCCGTTGAGAGAGGAACCCGTTCCCGTGCTGCGTCCCCTTCCCTATGGCGCCAACTACCTGGGCTGGCAGGAAACCCCCGAGCTGCGCCAGGCCCTCGACAACAAGGTCCTCTTCCGTTACAGCGCGCCCGCCCCCAGCAACGCCGACCTCCTTGAGGCCCACGCAGCCGAACGGCTGGGCGCGGCACGGGCGTTGGCTGTGCCCAACGGCACCCAGGCCCTCAGGGTGGCCCTCATGGGCACCCGCCCCCGCATCGGCGAGCCCGTGTACATACCGGCCGTCACGTTCGTCGCGGTGGCCGGGGCGGTCCTGTCCTGCGGTCTCATCCCGGTCCCGGTGGACGTCGACGAGCGCTTCGGCCTGGACGCCTCGCTGCTGCCCGAGGGCGCGGAGCGGGTGATCGTGGCGCACATGGAGGGCCTGGTCGCCGACCTCCCCGAGCACGTCCCGTACGTCATCGAGGACACCGCCCAGGCCATGGGCGGCCGGCACGAGGACGGCCGGTGCGCGGGCAGCGTCGGCTACGCGGGCACCTTCAGCTTCCACCACGCCAAAATCCTCACCTCCGGCGAGGGCGGCCTCGTGGTGGTCCGCGACCCCGCCGACTGGGATGTCCTTCGCTCCTACACCGACCACGGCTCGGCGCGCGAGCAGGGCAAGTACCCGGCGTTCGAGCCGGGCGCGTTCTACGGCGAGAACCTGTGCGCCAACGAGGCGGTCACCGCCGTCCAGCTCCAGCAGTTCCGCCTGCTCGACGAGATCCTGGAGAGCCTGGAGCGCCACTACGCGCTCACCCTGGAGACGGTCGCGGCCCGCCCCGGCATCGAGGTCTCCCCCAAGCGCGCCGGAGACGTCAAGACCAGCGTGCGTCTGCTGCTCGACTCCCGCGAACTGCGCGACCGGGCCCTTGACCGGCTCACCGAACAGGGGCTGCCGTGCTGGAGCCTGGACAAGTACCTGCTTCCCGACCACCCCGTCGTCGCGGGACGCGCCTCCCTGTACGCCGACGGCTTCCCGTGGAACCTGGCGGACGGCGACGACCGCTTCCGGGCCCTGAGCCGCGACGGCTTCACCGCCACCCGCGAACGGCTCGGCCGTACGCTCTGCATCCCCCTGGCTCCCGAACTCGACGTGGAGAACCAGACGTTGATGGCCAAGCAGGTCGCCTCGGTGCTCGCCGCACTGTGACCCGCCGCTGACCGCCGTCCACCCGACGCCCCGCGACAGCCGCACGCACCGGAGAAGTTGATGCCCCCCGAGAACAAATTCGCCACCCTGTTGAAGAACGGGGCCATCCGCGGGCCCCTGCTGTGGAGCGTCGTCGGCCGCTTCCCGCTCTACCTGGTCACGCTCGCGCTGGTGGTCCTGACCACCTCGCGCGGCACCGGCTACGGATCCGCGGGCCTGCTGCTCGCCGCGTACACGCTGGGCGGCGCCGCCTTGGCGCCCGTCGTCGCCCGGCGGGTGGACGTGCACGGCCAGCCGCCGCTGCTCCTCATCACCGGGATCGTCCATCCGCTGGCCCTGATCTGCCTGGTGCGCGCGTCGCCCGACGCCGAGGCGCTTCAGCTGGGGTGCGCGGTCGTGGCGGGCGCCACCATCCCGCCGGTCAGCGGGTGCATCCGGTCACTGTGGACCGCGCTGCCCAGCGGCCGCGAGGCCGGGTTCTCCCTGGAAGCGGTCCTCAGCGAGGTGTTCGTCATCGGCGGCCCGCTGCTGTTGAGCGCCGTGCTGTTCTGGGGCAGCCCCGGCACCGCCCTGATCGTCGGGGGGCTGCTGGCCGGCGTCGGCGCGATCGGCCTCGCCACCACCCGGGCCTCGCGCACCTGGCGCGCCGAGCCGACCGAGCGCGATCTGCTGGGCGCCCTGCGCTCGCCGGGTCTGGTGTGGCTGCTCGCCGTCCTGGCCTGCTGCGCCGTCTCCATGGGCGTGTTCAACCTCGTCCTGCCGGCCTTCGCGGCGGAGCACGGCTCGGCCGACAGCGTGGGGCTGATCTTCGGCGCCTGGGGGGTCGGCGGAGTGATCGGCGGAGTCTGGTACGGCAGCAGGAAGCAACACGGCCCCGCCGAGCGGACGTTCACGGTCGGACTCGCGGCCCTGACCGTCGCCACCGGACTGCCTCTGCTGGCGTGGGACAACTGGTCGATGGGCGCCGCGCTGGCCGTGGGCGGTCTAGCCATCGCCCCGGTCACGGCGGTGGAGTACGAACTGGTGGCCCGCACCGCGCCCACGGGCACGGTCACCGAGGCCTTCACCTGGGTCATCACCGTCAATGTGATCGGCAGCGCCGTGGGCGCCTCGCTCGGCGGCCTGCTCATCAGCGGTTACGGGACGTGGGCGGCCTTCGTCGCGGCGATCGCGGCGCTCCTGGCGGGCACGGGGGTCGCCTGCGCGGTACGCCATCGGTTCGTGCGGGCGGGCGGCGCGGACGACGAGGCCGCTGCCGGGGTCCCCGAGACGCCCGCGCCGGCCGCGACCGCCCCCGTCACCGGGGCGAGCGCCCTGCCCCAGGACTAGGGGGTGTCTGGTGGACCAGGGCCGGGGGCCGGGCCCCGCACGCCCCGAACCGCCTTGGTCCCCACGACGTGCTCCCATCGCGAGACCCCAGACCGGAAGGCCGGGCGGGGCCGGGCAGTCCTTGACCCGAGCCGTCCCGCACCGTCCGGCCCTCCTCCCCGCCCGCGCTCGGCCCGCCCGCGCCGGCCCCGCGTTCCCACCCCGGCCCCTCGTTCCCGTACCGGCGCCCCTCGCCTGTTCCAGCGAAGGAATTCCCATGGCAGAACCCCGTCCCTCCCTCCTCCTGGCCGACGGCCGCCCGGGCAGTTTCACGGACTACGTGATCGGCCGGACGGACATCGACGTGACCCTGCTCCGCTTCGAGCGCTGGGCGTCGTACCTGCCGCTCGACTACCGCGAGCGCACGCGCCACCTGCCCGCCTTCACCGTCGCCGACGGCGTACCGCTGGAGCAGGAGGCGGCCCGCTACCGGGAGTGGGCCGCGCGCCAGGCATCGCCGCCGCGCCACTTCTGCAACCCGCAGGAACCGTTGCAGGAGATCTCCCAGGCCTTCGCCGGTCTGGCCGGTCTGCCGCACCTGGACGAGGAACAGGTCGCCTGGGTGCGGCACAAGCCCCGGATGAAGGACCGCTTCGCCGAACTGGGCATCCCCTGCGCCGCGTACCGGATGGTGCGCACCCTCGACGACATCTCGGCGCACGCCGCCCAGTGGGGCTGGCCGGTCGTCCTCAAGCCGACCGACTCCTTCTCCAGCATCGACACCTTCAAGCTCGAAGGACCGCGGGACTTCGACCGGCTCCCCGCCCTCGACGGCCGCGCGTGGATGGTGGAGGAGTTCCTGACCGGCAAGGAGTACCAGCTGTGCGCCCTGGTGGCGCGGGGCAAGGTGCTCGACGCCTGGCCCTCGTGGACGCCCGCGGCGCTCCTGGAGACCGTGGACGGCGCGATGAACGCCAACGTCACCATCGCCGACCCGGCCCAACTGCCCGTCGACGTCAAGGAGATCACCCAGCGTCTGGTCGACGGGATGCGACTGGACCACGGCTATCTGCACATGGAGTTCTTCCTCGACGAGGACGGCTCCTTCTGGATGAGTGAGATCGGCGCGCGCCTGGCCGGCTGCGAGATCCCCACCAACCACGGGCTGTCGTACGGCTTCGACGTCTTCGGCGCCATCCTCGACAGCTACCTCGGGCGCGTCCCGGACCTGCGCTACTCCCGCCGTCGCGCCGTGGGCGACCTGCTGCTTCCGCTGCCCGCCGGGCACATCCGCAGCGTCACGCCGCTCGAGGAACTGCTGCGTCTGCCCGGTGTGCTGGGCGGGCGGGTGTCCGTCGCGCCGGGCACGTTCACCGATCCGCAGCGCGCCTCGCACGCCGCGTCGGGATATGTGCACGTGGAGGGCGCGGACGTGGCCGAAACCGCCGCCCGGATGGAGAACGTGCTGGAGCATTTCCGGGTCGAGGTCGGCGCGGCGACGCCCTGACCCGCACGCCGGGCGCCCGCTCCGCCCACCCCACTCGTACCGAAAAAACGCTTTGTGCCGTCGCGCGCGGCAGGTAAGGATTCTGGACCATGGGACACCTGGAAGCTTCGCACCTGGAGTACTACCTGCCGGACGGGCGGGTGCTGCTCGGTGATGTGTCGTTCCGGGTGGGCGACGGCGCCGTGGTGGCGCTCGTGGGGGCCAACGGAGCGGGCAAGACCACGCTTTTGCGGCTGATCTCGGGCGAGCTGCAACCGCACGGCGGCTCGGTGACATCGAGCGGCGGCGTCGGTGTCATGCCGCAGTTCGTCGGTTCGGTGCGCGACGAGCGTACGGTGCGTGACCTGCTGGTCTCCGTGGCCCAGCCGAGGATCAGGGCGGCGGCCGCCGAGGTGGACGCGGCGGAGCACCTGATCATGACGGTGGACGACGAGGCCGCGCAGATGAAGTACGCGCAGGCGCTCAGCGACTGGGCCGAGGCGCGGGGCTACGAGGCCGAGACGGTGTGGGACATGTGCACCATGGCCGCGCTCGGGACGCCGTACGACAAGGCGCAGTTCCGCGAGGTGCGCACGCTCAGCGGTGGTGAGCAGAAGCGGCTCGTGCTCGAAGCGCTGCTGCGCGGGCCCGACGAGGTGCTGCTCCTGGACGAGCCGGACAACTACCTGGACGTACCCGGCAAGCGCTGGCTGGAGGAGCGGCTGCGGGAGACCCGTAAGACGGTCCTGTTCGTCTCGCACGACCGGGAACTGCTCGCCAGGGGCGCCGAGAAGATCGTGGCCGTGGAGCCGAGCCCGGCCGGGTCCGACGTGTGGGTGCACGGCGGCGGTTTCGGGACATTCCACGAGGCGCGCCAGGAGCGGTTCGCGCGCTTCGAGGAGCTGCGCCGCAGGTGGGACGAGAAGCACGCCCAGCTCAAGCGGCTCGTGCAGGACATGCAGCAGTACGCGGCGCGCAGCGACGAGATGGCGTCGCGCTATCAGGCCGCCAAGACCCGGCTTCGCAAGTTCGAGGAGATCGGCCCGCCGCCCGAGCCGCCCCGCAAGCAGGAGATCCGGATGCGCCTGCACGGCGGCCGGACCGGGGTGCGCGCGGTGACGTGCGAGAACCTTGAGCTGACCGGGCTCATGAAGCCGTTCTCGCTGGAGGTCTTCTACGGCGAGCGCGTCGCGGTCCTCGGCTCCAACGGCTCGGGCAAGTCGCACTTCCTGCGGCTGCTCGCGGGCGAGGACGTGGCGCACACCGGCACCTTCAAGCTCGGCGCGCGCGTGGTGCCGGGACACTTCGCGCAGACCCACGCCCACCCGGAGCTGATGGGCCGCACCTTGGTGGACACGCTGTGGTCCGAGCACGCCCGCGACCGGGGCGGCGCCATGTCGATCCTGCGCCGCTACGAGCTGGAGCGCCAGGGCGACCAGCCCTTCGACCGGCTCTCCGGCGGCCAGCAGGCCCGCTTCCAGATCCTGCTCCTCGAACTGGCCGGCACCACGGCCCTGCTCCTGGACGAGCCCACCGACAACCTGGACCTGGAGTCGGCGGAGGCGCTTCAGGAGGGTCTTGAGGCGTACGAGGGGACGGTGCTGGCCGTCACGCACGACCGCTGGTTCGCGCGCTCCTTCGACCGGTATCTGGTCTTCGGCTCGGACGGCGTGGTGCGCGAGACGCCGGAGCCGGTGTGGGACGAGCGCCGGGTCGTCCGGGCCCGCTGAGGCAACCCGGCCGCGCGGCCGGGGAGTCGGTCAGCAGTTGACGCAGCCCGGCACCCGACGCGGCGTCAGTTTCCAGGTGCTCCACGGCGTCCAGGCTCGGCCTGAGTCTCCGTCAGGACCGGGATGATCAGGCCGTCGTAGGGGTCACGACCCGGGCCGGCCGTCCGTGGTCGGCGCGAAGTGCGAGGCAGAGCCCGCACAGATGGGCCATCCCCCCGGGTGGCGGCGAGCGCTGTTGCCGTCGCCTCGTTCTTCAGTGCGGCACGCATCGTATCGAGTGCACCGTTCACCCGTACGACCCGTCCGTCACCCATGCGGAGGTGGATTCTTCATTTTGTTACACCGGACTTCCCGTACCGGCCTTATCCCAGAAGTTTCCTGACGAATCGCCACATCCTGTGTGCCAGTACCGTCACGAATCACCTGCGCGGCGACTATCCACTTGGCGCGAGATCCGCATCATGGACGACCATAGGGATAGGGAAGAGAAGAAGACACAAGAAGAAGACCGCTGCGAGAGGAGGCGTCCATGGGATCGGTGCGCAAGGCGAGTGCCTGGCTGGGACTTGTCGAGGACAACGACGACCGCTACTACGACGACGAGTACACCGAAGGTGCCGCCGAGTCCGGCGAGGCCTGGGTGACGGACCCGCGGGTACGGGTGGCCTCCGAAGCGGCCGAGGAGCGCGACCGCCGCATCGCCACCATCACGCCGGACGGCTTCCGTGACGCCCGGGGCATCGGGGAGCTGTTCCGCGAGGGCGTGCCGGTGATCGTGAACCTGACGGGCATGGACGCCGGGGACGCCAAGCGCGTCGTCGACTTCGCCGCCGGGCTCACCTTCGGACTGCGCGGCTCCATCGAGCGCGTGGCGACGAGAGTCTTCCTGCTCACCCCCGCCGACACCGAGATCGTCAACGGCGAGGCCGCCGGCCGGCAGACCGGCGGATTCTTCAACCAGAGCTGACGCGGGGACGCCTCCCGGCCGGGGGGCCGGGCCACGGCGCGCGTGCCGTGGGCCGCGGCGTCCCCCGAAAGCCGGCCCGGCGCGCGGGCGCCGGGCGGCGCGGTCACCGGAAGGCGTCAAGTCCGGTGAGCGCCTTACCCAGAACGAGTTGGTGCATTTCCACGGTGCCCTCGTAGGTGAGCACCGATTCGAGGTTGGTGGCGTGCCGCATCACCGGGTATTCGAGCGAGATCCCGTTGGCGCCGAGGATCGTGCGTGAGGTGCGGCAGATCTCGATCGCCTCCCGCACGTTGTTGAGCTTGCCGAAGCTGACCTGCTCCGGCCGGAGCCTGCCCGCGTCCATGCGGCGGCCCAGGTGGTGGGCGAGCAGGATGCCCTTGTGCAGTTCGAGCGCCATGTCGGCGAGTTTGGCCTGGGTGAGCTGGAAGCCGCCGATGGGCCGGCCGAACTGCTCGCGGGTCCTCGCGTAGCCGAGCGCCGCCTCGAAGGAGGAGCGCGCCGCCCCCATCGCGCCCCACACGATGCCGTACCGCGCGTGCGAGAGACAGCTGAGCGGTCCTTTGAGTCCGGTGACGCCGGGCAGCACCGCGTCGGCGGGCAGCCGTACGTCGTCCATGACCAGCTCACTGGTGACGCTGGCGCGCAGCGACCACTTGTGCTTGATCTCGGGGGCCGAGAACCCGGGTGCGTCGGTGGGCACGGCGAAGCCGCGGATGCCCTCCTCGGTCCGGGCCCACACGACGGCGACCCCGGCCACCGATCCGTTGGTGATCCACATCTTGCGGCCGTTGAGCACCCAGTCGTCGCCGTCCTTCTTGGCGTACGTGCGCATGCCGGCCGGGTCGGAGCCGTGGTCGGGCTCGGTCAGGCCGAAGCAGCCGATGGTCTCGCCGGCCGCCATGCCCGGCAGCCAGCGCTGCTTCTGCTCCTCGGAACCGAAGCGCCAGATCGCGTACATGGCGAGCGAGCCCTGCACGGAGACCAGGGAGCGGATGCCGGAGTCGGCGGCCTCCAGCTCCAGGCAGGCGAGGCCGTACTGCACGGCGGTGGCGCCCGCGCAGCCGTAACCGGTCAGGGACATGCCGAGTGCGCCGATCGAGCCCAGCTCACGGGCCAGTTCGCGGATGCCGGGCAGCTCGCCGTTCTCGTACCACTGGGCGATGTGCGGCAGGACCCGGTCGGCGGCCCAGGTGCGCACGGTGTCGCGGATCGCGAGGTCGTCGGCGTCCAGCAGGTCGTCGACGCCGAGCGGATCGGCCGGGTCGAAGGGGGGCAGCTTGGAGGAAGGAGCGGACATGAGGGCGCCTCCGCGGGCTCTCGCTCAACTAAAACTAGCAGTGATAGTTATTACCTGAGCGCTGACGTTACGGGTCAGTGTCCCGTGCGTCCAGAGTCCACGGCGGCCACATCGCCGGGGCGCGTCTGGGAGGGCAGCTGCACGGCCCGCCGCCGCTCGGGCTCGGGCGCGGGGCCGCTCTCGCGGGCGGGCTCGTGGTCCTGGCCGGCCACCGAGCAGTCCATGACGCGGGGCAGCCGCAGCCCGGCCACCGCGCCCAGGAGCAGCAGGCCCGCGCTGACGAACAGCGTGACGTGCAGACCGTGCACGAAGGACGCGCGGGCCGCGCCGCGCAGGGCCGCGCCGGCCGGACCGCCGAGCCGGGCGGCGACGTCGTAGGCCTCGCCCAGCGAGTTCGCGGCGGCGGCCGACGCGGCGGCGGGGACACCGCCGACCGAGGAGAGTCCGGGCGCGTAGGCGGCGTTCATCACGCTGCCGAGCAGGGCGATGCCGATGCCGGCGCCGAGCTGGTAGGAGGTCTCGCCGATGGCGGCCGCGCCGCCGGCCCGCTCGGGCGGCGCCTCGCTGAGCATCGACTCGTACGCGGCGAACAGGGTGGTCTGGAGCCCGAAGCCGAGCACGACGAACGAGACGATCATCAGCGTCGGCCAGTCGCTCTGGCCCATCGGGACGAGCAGCAGCACGGCCGCCGCCACCAGCACGAAGCCGGTGCAGACCATCCGGCGCGGGCCGAGCCGGCGCAGCGTGTACGAGCCGGTCGCGCCCGCCGCCATCGCGGCGAAGGTCAGCGGCAGCATCCGCAGACCGGTCTGGAGCGGGGAGAGCCCGAGCACGAGCTGGAGGTACTGGACCGCTATGAGTTCGAGGCCCACGAGCGCCAGCATGGCGATGATGATGCAGCCGACCGAGGTCGCGAAGGCGGGCCGGGAGAACAGCTTGATGTCGACCAGCGGATGAGTGCGCCGGCGCTGCCTGCGCACGAAGACGACGAGCAGTGCCGCGCCTGCGCACAGAGCGGCGAGCGCGGGGCCGTCGAGGAGGCCGTCACCGGCGCCGAGCCGCTTCACGCCGAAGACGGCGGCGAGTATGCCGCCGGCCGCCATCAGCGCCCCGAGCACGTCCCAGGGTCCCTCGGAGCTGCCCTTGGACTCGGGCAGGATCCAGCGGCCGACCGGCAGCATCAGCGCCATCAGCGGGATGTTGACGAGGAAGACCGAGCCCCACCAGAAGTGCTGCACGAGGAAGCCGCCGAGCACGGGTCCGGTCGCGGCGCCGATCGCCGCGACCGCCGTCCAGATGCCGATGGCGGTGGCCCGCTCGCGGCGGTCGGGGAAGACGACGCGCAGGATGGAGAGCGTGGCGGGCATGATCATCGCGCCGCCGATGCCGAGCAGGGCGCGGGCCGCGATGAGCACCGGCGCCGATTCGGCGAGGGCGGCCACCGCGGAGGCGGCGCCGAAGATGCCGTAGCCGAGCAGCAGGATCCGGCGCCGGCCCACCCGGTCGCCCAGGGTGCCGAAGAGGATGAGGAGGGCGGCGCACACCAGCGGGTAGGCGTCGACGATCCACAGCAGTTCCACGGAGCCCGGCCGCAGGTCCTCGGTGACCGAGGGGATCGCGACGTGCAGCACGGTGGCGTCGAGCGCCACGAACAGCAGGCTCACACAGAGGACGACGAGGATGACCCAGCGGTTGGCGCCGCCGGCGGCGGCACGCGGTCGTGCGCCGGCCATAGTCGTCCCTGTCATGTACGTACCTCCCAGTCTGCGGGCCTCGGGGCCCGGGACGGCTCGGCCGTCGCGGACCGCCCCCGTCACCGCTCCCGCGGCCGGCGAGCCCGGCGGGCCGGCGGCAGGACCCGCTCGGCAGGTCCGTCCGGGGCCCCGCGACAGCCCGCGGTACTGGGAGGGTGATTCGTCAGCGTACGCGAGTTCGCGCCTACCGCGCGTGGTCCACCTCTCACGCGATGGCCGGCCCGGCTGTGGCCTGCGCCACGCCGTGCGGCACCCCAAGATGATCTTTACCCTGTGTGCCGGTCCGGTGACCGGCGGGGCAATTCCACCGACCGGCTCCCCGAAAGGGAATTGCGCGGCATACGGACAAGGCGTTCCGGCAGCCGTTCCCATGAATGGGAGAACGGAAAGCGGGGTATTCGGAGGCGCCGGGAATAAAAATCCGGGTGAGACATACTCCACATCACATCGTCATCACGAAGATCCCGGATCGGCCTGGGCACTCACTCACTCGCTGTAACGTCGATTGAGTGCGTACTGACCGAATCTTCGCCCGCCTGGACCGGGAGCCCGAGCCACCGAAGATAGAGATCCCGCGGATGAGCCGTCACCGCGAGGTCCTCTTCGGCGCGACGTTGGCGTTCTACCTCGCCATCGTCGTGGCCGTTCTCGGGTCGTCCTGGCTCGTCGAGCTGGACTGGAAGGTCATGCTGTTCCGGCCGTACGAGCGGTGGCCGCAGCTGCACGGCTTCCTGGACTACTTCGTGGTCCTCGGCCAGCGCGGCCCGACCGCGGTGATGGTGATGGCGTGGCTGGGCTGGCGCTCCTGGCGCCAGCACACCCTGCGGCCGCTCCTGAGCCTCGGAGCGGCCCTTCTGCTGCTCAACATCACGGTCGGCGCGGTCAAACTGGGGCTCGGCAGGCTCGGCCCGCACTACGCCACGCAGATAGGGTCCGCGGAGCTCTTCTCGGGCGGCGACATATTTCCCTCGGGACACACCGCCAACGCGGTGGTGACCTGGGGCATCCTCGGCTACCTCGCCACCACCCCGCGCGCCAGACGCTGGCTGTCGGTCACCTCGGCCATGGTCGCCCTCGGCGTGGGGGCGACCACCGTCTATCTCGGCACCCACTGGGTGAGCGACGTGCTCCTCGGCTGGGCGGCCGGGCTGCTGATCCTGCTCGCCCTGCCCTGGTTCGAACCGCTCACCGCCCGCGCCGAGGCCTTCCTGCTCGCGCTGCGCGACAAGGCGCGCGAACGCGGGCGCCGCGTGGCTCTGCCCGTCCCGGTGCCGGTCCCCTCCGCCGCCGCGATGCCGCCCAGGCGCGGGCACGACGAGGACGAGACGCCGGTGCGCGAGCCGGTCGGGGTGGCGGGCGCGCGCGGCGCGGGCCGGCCGCTCCCGGCCAGGCCCCACCAGCCGGCCCGCTCGGAGCGGCCCCCGGTCGTCCCCTCGGGCACCCGGCGCCCCCCGCACACGGAGCGGGCGCCGCGCGGCACCGCCCCGGCCCGCCCCCTGGGCGGCTGACGGCACGCCAGTCACGAAGGCCCCCGGTGCCCACCGGGGGCCTTCGCCGTCTCCGGGCGCTGTGTCCGGGCGCCGGGCGCCGTGGCTCAGCCGTGCCAGCAGCGGGTCACGGTGCCGTGCTCGACCTCGAAGTTCAGCCGCCCCGGCATGTACTCCATGGTGATGACCGAACCCGGCGGCAGGGACCTGACGGTGGACCAGCCCCGTTCGGCCGCGCGGCGCTCGGCGTCGTCGGCGGCGAGACCCACATAGGCGGCGGGAGCGTCGTCGGGATGTGCGGAGTGCGACGGTATGGGTGCCATGCGACCCACCGTAGGCGGCCCGGCGCGACGACGGAAGCGGGGGCGGTGGTGACGCCCGCGACGTGCGGACAAGCCGGGCGTTGTCCGCCCTCGGTACCCCGCCAGTCACACTTCTGTCACAGGATCGTGGGCGTCCTTCGCCTCGAACTCCGTCACTCGTACGGGCAGTTCCTGGCGCGCCGCCCGGTTATCCAGCGCCGCGTCCCGCACCACGCGCACACAATTGCGTAAGGCAAACAATTCCCTCGCGGGACCGACCGCGAATTCCCACTCCGGGGCGCCCGGCGAGTAATTGACGGGGCGTAGGCAATTCACGCTCCTTTACCCGGCCCGGGTCCCGGTTCCGGTCGTCCCGTCCGGTCGTCCCGTCCGGTCGCGCGGGGCCCGATGGCCGCGCGCCCTGTCGCCACGGGCACCGGCGGTGGCCGGCCGACGGCGCTCAGCCGCGGGGCGCGTCCACGCGTACGCTCAGGTCGTTCACGCCCGTGTAGTACGGCCGCACCACTCCCGGGCCGACCCTCGTCCCCGGGTACACGAAGACGACCTGCTTCATGGGCACGTCATCCAGGATGCGGGCCAGCCGCACCTCGGCGGCGCCGGTCCCGGTGAGCAGCCACAGGTCCCAGAGCCATTCCTTCGCGTCCAGGCCGTCGGCGAGCGGCGCGTACGGCAGCGTGAACGCGAAGTCCCCGCCGTCGCCTTCGGCGGTCACCGGCACCCGGTGGACGCGGTTGCCCCTGCCGCGCTTGCGTGCCTCGACGGCGGGCTCCGCGCCGAGCGCCGTTCCGTACAACCGCCCCCGCACCGTGACGGTGTCCGCCTCGAAACCGATCGTGCCGGTCTCGGCGTGCGGCCTGCGCAGCCAGCTGCGTACGACGAGTTCGCCCGCCCGGTCGGGGTGGGGGATGCGCACGGCCACCCCGTCGGCGTCCGGTCCCGGCTCGCGGTCGACCAGGGCGCGCAGGTCACGAACGCCCGGCTCAAGACGCCGCTCGGCGCCCTCGCCGAAGCGCAGATGGGCGTCCCACACGCCCTCGGGGAGCTCGACGGTGCTGGGCAGCACCGCCCTGAGCAGCCCCTCGGCGGCCGGGGTCAGGGGCAGCAGCACATCGCGGCTCCCACCGCCCTGGCGGCGCAGGACGAGCGTGGCGCCCGGCTGCCCGGCGCCGGTGACGTCGAAGGTCAGCCCGCCCGCGGAGTCGGCTATGCAGTGGGCGCGCGGCGCCGAGGGGGCGCTGTTGGTGTCCGGGGACTCGGCGGTGGTGGTCATGCGGTCTGCCCTTTCCGGAGCACGGAGACGGCCTTGTGGCGCAGGGCGTAGGCCCCGTCGATGGCGGAGCCCCTGGCCCGGTACAGACCGTCGCGCAGCAGTCCGGGCGTGCGGCTCGCGCCGCCCTGGGCGTGCAGCGCCTCGAAGATCGCCTCGTGCTGCTCGGCGGTCCTGGCCGGGTCGAAGCGCCGCGAGTTGTCCAGGGCCGCCTTGGCCATGCGGTGGCGCAGTCCGTCGTCCTGGATCAGTTCGAGCAGGGCCGAGGCCACCGCGTCGGCGTCGCCCGTCTCGACGAGCCGGCCGTCCACGTGGTCGTTGATGATTTCGCGTGGTCCCTGGGGGCAGTCCGTGGAGACGACCGGCACTCCGCAGCGCATCGCTTCGACGATCGTCATGCCGAAGGACTCGTGGTCGGAGGTGACGGCCGCGATGGAGCCCTTGACCCACTCGCTGTCGAGGTCGCGCACGAGGCCCATGAGGAACACATGGTTGTAGAGGCCAAGATCGTCGATGAGGTTGCGCAGCGCGTCGCGTTCGTTTCCGAAGGCGTCGCCCGAGCCGTAGATCCGCAGGCGCCAGTCCGGCCGTTCCGCGACCACCCGGGCGAAGGCCCGAACCAGCAGGTCGTACCGCTTGACCTGGGTGAGCCGGCCGGCCGCCACGACGAGCTTTCCGTCGCCCGACGCGGGTGCGACGGCGGGGGCGGGCACCGCGTTGGGCACCGCGTCGACGCGTACGCCGGGCAGCCCGAGCTCCTGGTATGCGGCCGCGTCGGCCCGCGTCACGGTGGTGATCGCGTCGAGCAGCGGATAGGAGTGGGCTATCTCGCGGCGCAGCCGGTAGCCGTGGCCGGTCAGGGTCAGGTGCTCCTGGCCCACCCGGACCACGCCGGGCCGGGTCTCGCGGGCTATGTGGACATTGAGTCCTGGCCGGGTGCCGATCACGACGTCCGCGCCGGTCTCGCGCAGGTGGGCGCCTATCCGGGCGTCGGTGAGCCGGCTGTACTGGCTGTGGCGGCCGTCGCCGCGCGGGAAGACCTTGGCGGGCCGCAGGTGCTGGGGGTCCTCGCCCTCGTATCCCGCGCTGCCCTTGCGCAGATCCACGAGGTGGCGCAGGCGGACACCGTCGGGGGCCGGCAGGGTGGGGTCGTCGCGGTGGCGGAAGACGGAGACGATCTCGACGTCGTGCCGCCGGGCGAGCTCACCGGCGAGGTTGAAAGTGGACCGGATGGTGCCGCCCAGGCTGTACGCGTTGTGCAGCAGGAATGAGAGGTGCATGCGCTACGCGTCCCCTTGGTCGGATTGGTCGGAATCGAAACCCTTCGGTCAGGAACGGACTCTACTTGGGTCGGCCCCTCCTCCGCTCCGGCCGCGTATCTTCGCAGGTCACGGCGGTGCTGAGGCGGGGGCGGGAGCGGTTGGGGACGGCCGGCGCGGCCCGGCGCGCGAGGTGGGGCGCGGTGGGCCGCGCGGGGTGGGGCGCGCGAGGCGGAGCCCCGTCCGGACGGCCGGACGGGGGCCGGTCGGGAACCTCAGAGGGCGAGCCGCTGCCCGGGCAGGATGAGGTCGGGGTCGTCGCCGATGACGGCCCGGTTCGCCGCGTACAGCGCCTGCCAGGGGGTGCCGTGGGCCTCGGCGACCGAGGAGAGCGTGTCACCGGCGCGGACCGTGTACGAGCCGGACGGCGCGGCGGACGCGGCCTCGGGGCGCGGCGGCGCCGCGTGCCGCTCGGGCGCGGCCGCCTTGTGCTCGGGCTCGGCGGCCTCGACCCGGCGCGGCGCGGCGGGCGCCTTGTGCGGCTTCGGCGCGGCCGGCGCGTGCCCGGCGGCCGGCTCGGCGCCCGCGGGGGCGCTGCCCGATGCCCCGGCGTGGCGCGAACAGGACGGCCAGGCGCCCCAGCCCTGTGCGCGCTGCACCTTGGTGGCGACGGCGATCTGCTGGGCCCTGCTGGCGCCGTCGGCCGTGGGCGCGTACGCGCCGCCGCCGTGCGCCCGCCAGGTCCCGGCGTCGAACTGCAACCCTCCGTAGTAGCCGTTGTGCGTGTTGATGTGCCAGTTTCCGCCGCTCTCGCACTGGGCGATGCGGTCCCACACCCCGGCGTCGGCCGCCGAGGCCTGGCCGGCGGCGGCGAGCAGCGCGAACGGCGCCACGGTGGCGGCCGCGATCAGCGCCGCCGTCCCACGCCTGCGCGAGGAGCTGGAACCACTGGCACCAACGGACATGAAATCCCTTTCGAAGGACCCGGGGTCCCCCTGGGCCGCCCGGTCCCCGGCGCGTCCGGCGCCACGTCCCGAGCCGCCCCCGCCCACCGGGAGGTCGTGACTGGCTGTGCGGCCGGTGGGCGGTCCCGGGCGGTGCTCGATGCACACGGCGGTGGAATCTAGGGACCCGCGCGGCCCGGCATCAACCAACTCCCCGTCCCGGCAGGCCAGTTGCCTGTTACCCGGGGTATCGGTGATTTTCGGACACCCACTTGATGCGCAGATATCGACATTTACTGACCAGGCTTCGAGATGATCTGTGTCTCAGCTCACCATGCCAACTTCCATGCACCCCGCATGTGTTGACAGGGAGTGAGGGGTTCCGGGGTCGGATTCACCCTCCGCCGGGAGCGGTCGGATCCCGTTCGACTTCGCGCGTGACCCCGGCCACAGATCGTCCGTTGTCGTTTGTACGAGAGAAGCCGGGAACCGCCCGGCGCATCCACTCAGTTCCTAGGAGCCACCCGTGCCGCGCATGCTCGACGTCAGTGAGGACGTCCGCGCCGAGATCGGCGACGAAGAAGCCGAGCGGCTGCTCGCCGGCGAGAACGCCCCGGGCAGCTACGACTGCACCTCCTGCCGCACGCCGGGCGACTCCGAGCAGGAGCGCACCAGCACCGTCCTGTTCGTCGGTGAGGAGACCGCGGTCCTCGCCTTCGCCCACGCCAGCTGCATCCCCTCCCAGGTCGTCCAGGTCGCCGAGGAGCAGTTGCAGGGCGCCGTCCGCTCCATCACGGGCGAGGAGGCGGCCGGCGGCGGAGGCGGAGGCGGGCAGGCGGTGCTGGGCATCACCAGCGGCCTCGTCCTGATCGAGGGCGATCTGCACCCCGCGCTCGTGGTGGAGCCGACCGTGCCGATCGCCCGGCCCGGCTCGGGCGGCACCACCGACGAATTCCTCCCGCTCCTCATCGAGCAGGGCTTCGTGCCGGTCTCGGACGTCGGCCGGCTGCCCTCGGTGCTGCCGGGCTGGTCCGTGCTGCTCGCCATGGGCCAGCTGCACGCGGTGCTCCAGCCCGGCACGGGCGGCAACGGCTCGGTGTCGTGGTGGCAGGCGCACCAGCCGCTCCAGGTGACCGAGGGCTGGCGGGCCGCCGCCAACAAGACCCAGCGCGTGCTGGTCTTCGCCGTCCCGGTCGGCGTGATCGGCCAGCAGCCCCGCGAGGACCTGCTCAGGGACGCCCTGGAGAAGGCGGCGGCGGACGGCCGTCTGGTGGCCGCCGCCATGCCCCTGGCCGGCACCTGACCCCCACCACCCGGCACACCCGCCGACCGGGCCGCCGCGAGGGTGCGGGCGTGCGACCCCGCCGGGGCAGGAAGGGTGCGGGCCTCGTGCCCCGCACCCCGTAGGAACGTGGGCGTCGCGCCCGCACCGCACAGACAGGGCGAGGGGCCTCGCCCCGCACCCATCGAAGGGACGAGGGTCACCGCACCCCGCACCGCACCGCACCGAAAAGGCGGGGTATCGCGCCGCACCCCACCAGCGGCGCAGGGACCTCACGCCGGCAGCCCATCGAGGGGGGGTGGGCATTGCGCCGCGCCCAACCGACGGCGCGGGGGCCCAGCGCCCCGCACCCCGTAGGGACGTAGGCGTCGCACCCCACACCGCACCGAAAAGGCGGGGGCCTCGCCGCCGGGATCCCGTCGACCAGGCGTGGGCATCATCGCGCGCCCCACCGACGGCACATGGGCCTCGCGCCCCGCACCCCGTAGGGCCGTGGGCCTCGGGCCCGCACCCCCGCGAAAGGTGCGGGGCCGCCAAAGCGCCCCGCCGCGCCGGAGGGGCGTGGGGGCCTCGGCCCGCGCTACCGATAAGCCGGCGCACCCCGCATCCCCGGCCCCCCGGGGTCGTTGGCACAGACGTGCACTCATACGACCCCTCCCGCCAGCCGTACCAGTCCCAGATCCCCGCGATGCGCCCCTCGGGCGACATTTCGGGAGCCCACTCCCCCACGCCGATCTACGACGCGCTGTACTCGGAATACCTCCGGTCCTTCCGCGCGCTGCCCGGCGACCGGTCCGGCGAGGAGCACCTCGGGTTCGTCCGCTTCGGGGCGCTCGGCACCGGGTTCGTACCGGTGTCGCACGGCTCACGCACCGGCCACCAGTCCGGCCACCAGACCCAGCACTTCCCGACGACGTACGCCGGGAACTGGCATGTGCACCCGGCGATGAACGCGAACGGGCGGCAGCACGCCGGGCAGCATCAGCTCCCGGCGGCACTGCCGCCCGGCCCCCGCAGAGGGCTCTGAAACCTTCTCCCGTGAGGGAATCGCTCCCTCACGGCCCCCGTGGGGGAGTTACTTCTTGCGCCCGCGCTTCTCGCGCACCCGCACCGAGATGTGGATCGGGGTGCCCTCGAAGCCGAACTCCTCGCGCAGCCGGCGCTCGATGAAGCGCCGGTAGCCCGCCTCGATGAACCCGGACGCGAACAGCACGAACCGGGGCGGCTTCGTGCCCGCCTGCGTACCGAACAGGATGCGCGGCTGCTTGCCGCCGCGGATCGGGTGGGGGTGGCCGGCCACGAGCTCGCCGAGGAAGGCGTTGAGGCGGCCGGTGGGGACCCGGGTCTCCCAGCCCGCCAGCGCCGTCTCGATCGCCGGGACCAGCTTCTCCATGTGGCGGCCGGTCAGCGCGGACACGTTGACCCGGGGCGCCCAGGCGACCTGCTGCATCTCGGTCTCGATCTCGCGCTCCAGGTAGTAGCGCCGCTCCTCGTCGAGGGTGTCCCACTTGTTGTACGCGATGACGAGCGCGCGCCCGGCCTCGACGGCCATGGTGATGATGCGCTGGTCCTGCACGGAGATGGACTCGCTGGTGTCGATGAGGACGACCGCGACCTCCGCCTTCTCGACGGCGGCGGCGGTACGCAGCGAGGCGTAGTAGTCCGCGCCCTCCTGGAGGTGGACGCGGCGGCGGATGCCGGCCGTGTCGACGAACTTCCAGGTGATGCCGCCCAGTTCGATGAGCTCGTCGACCGGGTCGCGCGTAGTGCCGGACTGCGCGTTGACGACGACCCGGTCCTCCTTGGCGACCTGGTTCAGGAGCGAGGACTTGCCGACGTTGGGGCGGCCGATCAGGGCGATGCGGCGCGGGCCGCCCACCGCGGTGCCGAAGCGCTGCTCGGGGGCCTCGGGCAGCGCCTTCAGGATCTCGTCGAGCAGGTCACCGGTGCCCCGGCCGTGCAGCGCGGAGATGGGGAAGGGCTCGCCGAGGCCGAGCGACCACAGGGTCGCGGCGTCGGACTCGCCGGACATGCCGTCGACCTTGTTGGCCGCGAGCACGACGGGCTTGCCGGCCCGGCGCAGCAGGCGCACGACGGCCTCGTCGGTGTCGGTGGCGCCCACGGTCGCGTCGACGACGAAGACCACCGCGTCGGCGGCCTCGATGGCGTACTCGGCCTGGGCCGCGACGGAGGCGTCGAGGCCGAGGACGTCCTGCTCCCAGCCGCCGGTGTCGACGACCTTGAAACGGCGGCCCGCCCACTCGGCCTCATAGGTGACGCGGTCACGGGTGACGCCGGGCTTGTCCTGGACCACGGCCTCGCGGCGGCCGATGATGCGGTTCACCAGAGTCGACTTGCCGACATTGGGGCGGCCGACGACGGCGAGGGCCGGAAGCGGGCCGTGGCCGGCCTCGTCAAGGGCCTCCTCGATGTCCTCGGCGTCGAAGCCCTCCTCGGCGGCGAGCTCCATGAACTCCGCGAACTCGGCGTCGCCGAGTGCTCCGTGGTCGTGCTGGTCGTTCATGAAGTCCGTACCTCGTTCATCGTCGTGATCGGTGGACCGCGATCGAGCGGTCCACTACTGAAAGTCTGGCCTAGCGCCCGGTCAGGCGCCTGGCGTTCGCCAGGTGGCCGGTGAGCCGGTCCTGGATGCGGACGGTGGCCTCGTCGAGCGCCTTGCGGGTGCGGCGTCCGCTGCCGCCCACCCGTCTCCCACCGCCACCCTTATCCGAGCTTCGCGCCCCTTCCACCGCCTGGAACGGGTCCCCGAAGACCACGTCGACGCGGCTGCGCAGCGGGGGCAGCCCCTTTATCAACCGGCCCCGGCGCTCGGTGCTTCCCAGGACGGCCACCGGCACGATGGGCGCCCCCGACCGTACGGCGAAGTAGGCCAGGCCCGCCCGCAGCGACGCGAAGTCGCCCTCGCCCCGGGTGCCCTCGGGGAAGATCCCGAGGACGCCGCCCTCATCGAGCACGGCCAGCGCGTCGGTGATGGCGGTGCGGTCGGCGACCGACCGGTCCACCTTGAGCTGTCCGATGCCTTCGAGAAAGGGGCCGAGCGGCCCGACGAAGGCTTCCTTCTTGATCAGGAAATGGGTGCCGCGCGGCGCGGTGCCCATGACCATGGGGCCGTCGATGTTGTGGGAGTGGTTGACGGCGAAAATCACCGGACCGGCCGCCGGAACCCGCCAGGAGCCCAGCACCCGGGGCCGCCACAGGCCGTACATCAGACCGACACCGATCCGGCGCCCGATCTCGGCGCCCCGGTGGGAGACAACCGTCACTTGGCGGCCCGCTTCTCCTCGACGAGGGTGACGACGCACTCGATGACCTGGTCGAGGGTGAGCTCGGTGGTGTCCACCTCGACGGCGTCGTCGGCCTTGGCGAGCGGGGAGGTCTTGCGGCCGGAGTCCGCCGCGTCCCGCTTGATCAGGGCCTCCCGGGTGGCCGCCACGTCGGCGCCCTTGATCTCACCGCTGCGGCGGGCCGCGCGCGCCTCGGGCGACGCGGTCAGGAACACCTTCAGATCGGCGTCGGGCAGCACGGTCGTGCCGATGTCACGGCCCTCGACCACGATGCCCTGCCCGGCCCCGGCCGCGATGTCGCGCTGCAACTGGGTGATCAGGGCCCGCACCTCGGGGACGGCGCTGACCGCGCTGACCTTGGAGGTGACCTCCTGCGTGCGGATCGGGCCCGACGCGTCCTCGCCGTCGACGGTGATGGTGGGCGCCGACGGGTCCGTGCCGGAGACGATCACGGGCTTGGCCGCGGCCACCGCGATCTCCGCCGGGTCGGTGACGTCGATGCCGTTGGTGATCATCCACCAGGTGATCGCCCGGTACTGGGCGCCGGTGTCCAGGTAGCTCAGCCCCAGCTTGGCGGCGACCGCCTTGGAGGTGCTGGACTTGCCGGTGCCGGAGGGGCCGTCGATGGCGACAACCACTGCTGCCGGAGCGGTCCGGGCGGCGCTTTCCACGGTGACGGACACCTTCCTGGTACGGGGCGGGGGATGCACGGGACGCAAATCCGCCCCGTACAAGGTTACTGGCTCGTGCGAGCCCCCCGTCCCGCCGGGCGGGACGAGCGCGTCACTGCCGGATCGACCAGCCCCGCTCCCGCAGCGCGGCGCTCAGGCCGGGGGCCGAGGCCGGCTCCACCATGAGCTGGACCAGGCCCGCCTGCTGCCCGGTCGCGTGCTCGATGCGTACGTCCTCGACGTTGACGCCGGCCCGGCCCGCGTCCGCGAAGAGCCGCGCGAGGCCGCCCGGCTCGTCGCTGAGCAGCACGGCCACGATCTCGTACGTGGCGGGGGCGGCGCCGTGCTTGCCCGGCACCCGCAGCCGGCCCGCGTTGCCGCGGCGCAGCACGTCCTCGATGCCCTCGGCGCCGTCGCGGCGCTTGTCCTGGTCGGCGGAGTCCAGCGAGCGCAGGGCGCGCACCGTCTCGTCCAGGTCGGCGGCGATGCCGGCCAGCACGTCGGCGACCGGGCCCGGGTTGGCGGAGAGGATGTCCACCCACATGCCCGGGTCGGACGCGGCGATGCGGGTGACGTCGCGGATGCCCTGGCCGCATAGCCGTACCGCCGTCTCGTCGGCCTCTTCGAGACGGGCGGCGACCATGGAGGAGACCAGCTGCGGGGTGTGCGAGACGAGCGCGACCGCGCGGTCGTGGGCGTCGGCGTCCATGACGACCGGTACGGCACGGCACAGCGCGACCAGTTCGAGCGCCAGGTTCAGCGCCTCGGTGTCGGTGTCGCGGGTCGGGGTGAGCACCCAGGGCCTGCCCTCGAAGAGGTCGGCGGTGGCGGCGAGCGGGCCCGAGCGCTCCTTGCCGGCCATCGGGTGCGTGCCGATGTAGGAGCCGAGGTCGCAGCCGAGCGCGAGCAGTTCGCGGCGCGGGCCCCCCTTGACGCTGGCCACGTCCATGTACGCGCGCGCCACGCCGTCCCGGATCGCGCCGGCCAGGGTGGCGGCCACGTGGGCGGGCGGCACGGCGACGACGACGAGGTCGACCCGGCCCGCGGGCGCCTCGTCGGTACCGGCGCCGAGCGCTGCGGCGGTGCGGGCCTGGGCGGGGTCGTGGTCGGCCAGGTGCACGGTGACGCCCCGGCTCGCGAGCGCGAGGGCGGCGGAGGTGCCGATCAGGCCGGTACCGATGACGAGCGCGGTTCTCACTGGGCGATGTCCTTGCGGAGGTCGGCTGCGGCGCCGAGGTAGACATGGGCGATCTCGGCGCGGTCGAGGTACGTCTCGGCGTGCGCCAGGATGCGCACGACGCGGGGCATGGCGCCGGCGATGTCCAGCTCCTGCGCGCAGATCAGGGGGACGTCGGCGAGGCCCAGCTGGCGCGCGGCGGCGGCCGGGAAGTCGCTGCGCAGGTCGGGGGTGGCCGTGAACCAGATGCTGATGAGGTCGTCCGGGGTCAGGCCGTTGCGCTCAAGGATCTCGGTGAGCAGCGCGCCGACCCGCTCGCCCATGTGTCCGGCTTCGTCCCGCTCCAGCTGGACGGCCCCGCGGACCGCTCGTACCGCCACGACGCACTCCTCGGATCCCGGCCATCGCCCACTGTTCCACCCCACCCTACGGTCCACCCTGGCCGGCACCAGCCGCGCCAGGGGCGCGAGGTCTCGCCACTGGCCGGCCGCACCCCGCCAGGGGCGCGGGGAACTGCGCGAGGAGCGCCCACGGCCCGCAGCCAGGGTCCCTGGGGCTCCGCCCCAGACCCCGTTCGCGCCTAAAGGGCGCTCGTCCTCAAACGCCGGACGGGCTGAGGTTGCCCATGCAGGCCAGCGCCGAGTAGTCAGGGGCGCGGGGAACTGCGCGCCCAGCCACCCACGACCCGCAGCCGGGGCCCCTGGGGCTCCGCCCCAGGACCCGTCCGGCCTGAACGGCCTCGTCCTCAAACGCCGGACGGGCTGAGGTTGTCCATGCAGGCCAGCGCCAAGTAGTCAGGGGCGCGGGGAACTGCGCGCCCAGCCACCCACGACCCGCAGCCGGGGCCCCTGGGGCTCCGCCCCAGACCCGCCTGAACGGCCTCGTCCTCAAACGCCGGACAGGCTGAGGTTGCCGGTGTGGGCCAGCATGAGGGCCCGCACCGCCCCCGCCAGGGCAGCGCGGGGAACTACGCAACCGGCACAAAGCGCCCCGCACCCGCGCACCCAGGGTCACCCCGAACCCCGCCGTGCCCCGGACGCGTGCAAACGGGCACACCGGCCCCGTCGGTGCTTCGCCCCGGCCCACGCGGCCGCCAGGATGCTCCTGCCGCGTCCTTCCGGCGCCGGCGTGACGACCTGAGGAGCACACGATGGAAACATCCAGCACCCCCACCCGCCGGACGGTTCTCGCGACGGCGGGCGCCGCGGCGGCCCTGGCGGGCTGCTCGAACTCCGGCGACGGCGGCGGCGGAAGGACGACACCCACTCCGAGCGCCCCGGGCACCCCGGCCACCCCGGCCCAGTCCAGCCCGCCCGCGTCGCAGCCCGCCCACGCCCTGGCCAAGACCTCGGACATCCCCGTCGGCGGCGGCAAGATCTTCGCGGACCAGAAGGTCGTCGTCACCCAGCCCCAGGCCGGCACCTTCAAGGGGTTCTCGGCGATCTGCACCCACCAGGGCTGCACGGTCTCCAGCGTGTCCGGCGGCACCATCAACTGCCCCTGCCACGGCAGCAAGTACCACGTCGCGGACGCCTCGGTCGCCCACGGCCCCGCCACGCGTCCGCTGCCCGCGCGCCAGATCACCGTGGACAAGGGTTCGATCCTGCTCCCCTGACCGGCGACCATGGGCGAATGACGCCCGAAGAACTGGTCGCAGACCACACCGTCTACTCCTGTGTCATGGGCTCGCGCGCCTTCGGGCTCGCGACCGAGGACAGCGACACCGACGTACGTGGGATCTACCTCGCGCCGACCCCGCTGTTCTGGCGCTTCGACAAGCCGCCGACGCACGTGGAGGGCCCGGCCGACGAACAGTTCAGCTGGGAGCTGGAGCGGTTCTGCGACCTGGCCCTGCACTCCAACCCGAACGTCCTGGAATGCCTGCACTCGCCGCTGGTCCAGTACGCCGACCAGACCGGGCGGGAACTTCTGGCGCTGCGCGGGGCGTTCCTCTCACGGCGGGCGTACGCGAGCTTCGCGCGCTACGCGCTCGGCCAGCGCAAGAAGCTGGACGCCGATGTGCGCACGCACGGCGCGCCGCGCTGGAAGCACGCGATGCATCTGCTGCGGCTCCTGACGAGCTGCCGCGACCTGCTGCGCACCGGGGAGCTGACGATCGAGGTCGGCGCCGGGCGCGAGCGGCTGCTCGCGGTGAAGCGCGGCGAGGTGTCGTGGCAGGAGGTGGAGTCCTGGATGGTGCGGCTGGCCACCGAATCCGAGGAGGCGGCTCCCGCTTCCCCGCTGCCGGCCGAGCCGGACCGGGCGCGGGTGGCGGACTTCCTGTACCGGGCCCGCCGTGAGTCGGCGCTGAAGGCCTCGGCGTAGGACGCACGCCACGGCGTACGCCATGACGTACGCCGCGGCCGACCGATCACGCGCACACGCAACCGGCGCGCGAGGCCGATCAGCGCTCAGGCGTCCCAGAGCGCCCCCAGGGTCAGCAGTTCACCTCGGTACTCGATGCGTTCGGCCCACTCCTTGGGCCAGGCGGCCGCGCCCAGGTGGGCGCCCGCGAACGCGCCGGTCAGGCAGGCTATGGAGTCCGAGTCGCCCTGGGTGCAGGCGGCCCGGCGCAGGGCGGTGAGGGGTTCGCCGGGGAAGAGCAGGAAGCAGAGCAGGGCCGTGGCGAAGGCCTCCTCGGCCACCCAGCCGTCGCCGGTGGCCAGGCACGGGTCGGTCTCGGGCGAGGGGTCGCGCAGCGCCTTGAGCACCCGGTCGAGGGCGTCGAGGCAGTCGTCCCAGCCGCGCGCGATGAAGTGGCCCGGGTCCCGGTCCTGCGCGTGGGTCCACAGGTCACCGAGCCAGCGCTCGTGGTAGCGGGTGCGGTTGTCCAGCGCGTACGAGCGGAGCCGGCCGACCAGGCCCGCCGGGTCGGCGCCCTGGGCGAGCAGGTACACGGCGCGCGCGGTGAGGTCGCAGGCGGCGAGCGCGGTGGGGTGGCCGTGGGTCAGCGCGGACTGCAACTGGGCGGCGCCCGCGCGCTGTTCCTCGCTCAGGCCCGGCACGAGCCCGAGTGGCGCGACCCGCATGTTGGCGCCGCACCCCTTGGAGTCGATCTGGCTGGCCTGCCGCCAGGGCATGGCGCTGTCGAGCCGCGCGCACGCCACCAGGCAGGTGCGGCCGGGCGCGCGGTTGTTCTCGGGCGAGTGGTACCAGTCGACGAACTCCGCACGGACCGGCCCTTCAAGGCCCGCCGGGCCGAGCAGCCCCCGGTCCATGGCGGTGCGGATGCCACGGCCGAGCGCGAGCGTCATCTGGGTGTCGTCGGTGACGATCGCGGGCCTCGGCAGCGCCATCTCGCGCCACGGCCCGCACTTCGCGAGGATCGCGGGTACGTCGTTGAATTCGGTCGGGAAGCCGAGGGCGTCCCCCAGGGCGAGGCCGATCAGGGCTCCGGTGGCGGTCTGTTTCGCGGCACGGTTCATGACTGTCGTCCCTCCGGGCGCAGCAGGGGCGGGTGCAGCGCGGTCGCGGGGCCCGCCCGGTGGAGGGCGGCCGGTTTGCCCCGGCCGCCGGTCAGCCGCGAGGCCCCTGCCACCCGCTCGACGAAGCCGGGCGTGGCGAGCACTTTGCGGCGGAAGTTGGGGCGGTCGAGCGCGGTGCCCCAGACCGTCTCGTAGACCTGCTGGAGCTCGCCGAGGGTGAACTCGGGCGGGCAGAAGGAGGTGGCGAGGCAGGTGTATTCGAGCTTGGCGCCGACGCGGACGCGTGCGTCGGCGAGGATGGTGGCGTGGTCGAAGGCGAGCCGGCCCTCGCTGCCGCAGGCGACCCATTCGGCGTGCGCCGCGTCGCCGCCGCCGTGCGGTTCGGGCAGGTCGGGCACGAGCGCGGTGTACGCCACCGAGACGACCCGCATCCGGGGGTCGCGGTCGGGGTCGCTGTAGGTGCGCAGCTGCTCCAGGTGGAGGGTGGCCACCACGTCGTCCGCCAGTCCGGTCTCCTCGGCCAGTTCGCGCCGGGCGGCCGCCTCGGCGGACTCGCGCGGCAGCACGAACCCGCCGGGCAGGGCCCAGGCCCCCGCGTACGGTTCCTGGCCGCGCCGGATGAGCAGGGCGTGCAGGGCGCCGTCGCGCACCGTGAAGACGGCGAGGTCCACGGTGACGGCGAACGGCTCGAAGGCGTACGGGTCGTACCCCTCGGGCGCCCTGCCCGGCGGCCGCGCGGCCGCGCTCCCGCGCTCCGGGTCCCGGGGCCCGGCCGCGCTCACCGTCGCTCCGGCAGCGGGTCGGCGAGGCCCCAGCCCCGGCCGAGCAGCGCGTCCACGGCGGCGACGGCGGTGGCGAGGCGCTGCTCGTGCGGGCCGCGCACCTCGATGAACTCACGCCCGGTGCGGGTGAGTTCGGACCGGAACCGGTCGGTCATCCAGGGCCGCAGCTCCTCCCCGTCGCGCAGCCCGTCGTCCTCGAAGGGCACGCCTTCGTGGTCGGTGAGCAGCCACAGGTGGTGGGGCGCGGCCCGTTCGGCGACGGCCTCGACCCGTGGGTCGCGGCCGCCCATGTAGCGCTCGTGCCAGATGGTGGTGGCGAAGGAGTCGGTGTCGCAGAACAGCACGGGCGAGCCGAGCCGGGCCGCCGCGTTCTCGTGCTCGTTCTGCCGTTCGGCGATCACCGGGAATTCGTCCGAGCCGAACTCGACGTCCTCCCATGCCGCTTCGGGGAAGCGGGCGCGCAGCGCGGCCAGCTTGCCCTCGCTGTACGCGCGCCCGTACTCCTCGACCCACCGGGTGCGCGCCCACACCCCGCCGCGCGCGCGGTAGTGCTCGGCGAGGGCGCGGGCCAGGGTGGTGGTGCCGGTGGACTCGGCGCCGAGCACGACCACGCGCCGGGTGAGCCAGGCGCGTACGGGCTCTTCGAGGAAGCCCCAACTGCCCACCGGGTCCTTGCGGACGGCGGCGCCGGAGACGGGGAACGCGGTGCGGTCGAGGTCCACCAGGACGTGTGCGGCGCCGAAGCGGCGGGCGAGTTCGTCGCCGTACGTCTCGGAGGTGAACACCGCGTCGACGCCTTCGGGGACGGCGGCGCGGAAGACGGCCATGTGGGCGTCCCATATCGCCGGGTCGTTCAGGTCCATCTCGGTGTCGTCGACGGCGCCGACGACCCGGGCGTCCGGGTGGACCTCGCGCATCCACTGCACCCGCGTCTCCAGCGGGACCGTCTCCACGGACGCGGCGCACACCAGCACGGTGAGCCGTTCACAGTGCTGGGCAGCGGTGCGCACCAGGTGGTGGTGGCCGGTGTGCGGCGGATAGAACTTGCCGAGGACCAGGCCGTGTTGGTACCTCTTCACGCCGCCACCTCCACGGCGCGGGCCGGGCGGGCGCCGAGCTCACGCCGCCAGCCCCGCAGGCCGAACAGGCACAGGGCGAGGAAGCCGGCGTACAGCAGCGAGGTCAGATACAGCTCCTTGTAGGCGTAGAGCGGGATGTAGACCACGTCGGCCGCGATCCACAGCCACCAGGACTCGACGAGCTTCTTGCACTGGCCGTACGTCGCCGCCAGGGACAGGGCGGTGGTGAGCGCGTCCCAGAACGGGACGGTCGAGTCGGTGGCCGCGCCGAGCAGGAACGTCAGCGCGACGGTCCCCACCGCCCCCGCCGCGAGCAGCCACAGCCACTCGGCGCGGGTCGTGCGCCCGACCGCAAGCGGGCCGGAACCTGGTCCACCCCCGTGGGCCCAGGTCCACCAGCCGTACCCGGCGAGGGCGATGAAGACGACTTGGAGTCCGGCGTCCGCGTACAGGCCGGCCTGGAGGAACAGCACGATGAAGAACACGTTGTTGGCAAGCCCGACCGGCCAGTTGGCGATGTGCTGCCGAGCCACCAGCCACACACAGAGCGCACCACTGGCAAAGCCGAGGATTTCCGTCCAGTCGAGACTCACGCCGATCTCCTTAATGGTCAGCATGACTATAAAACCCGGAGCTGATCCGCACAAGCTCCTGAGGAGCGACTACCGTGCGCGGGTGACTGGACCTTTCGCACTGCGCCCCATGCTGTTCCTCGACATCGACGGGCCGCTCATTCCATTCGGGCCGCCTCCCGCGGAATACCCCGAGGGACATCCCACCTACGGGGCCGTCCTTCGAGCCGACGGGCACCGCAAACCCCCTGGTGGCGAGGATCGACCCCCGGCATGGGCCGCGACTTGCGGCGCTGGCGTGCGAGCTGGTCTGGGCCACGACATGGATGGCCGACGCGAACGCGATCGTCGCGCCCCGGCTCGGCCTGCCGGAGCTGCCGGTGATGGACTGGCCGGAGACCACCGACGGCGGCACGTGGGACCGGGTGCACTGGAAGACCCGGGGCCTCGTCGGCCGGGCGGCCCTTCGTCTGGGTCGACGACGAGATCACGGACGCCGACCGCGCCTGGGTGTCCGCACACCATCCCGGACAGGCCCTCCTCCACCGGGTTGACCCACGCCGGGGGCTGACCGACCAGGATTACGCCCAGATGCGCGCCTGGCTCAGGCCGGAGCCCGGGGCGGCCCCGGCGCGGTGAGGACAGTGGCTGCTTTGGACGTCGGAAGGCCGGCGCCCCGTTGGGGTGCCGGCCTTCGTCAGTCAAACGTTGGAGCGGGCGTCTTTAGAGGTCGACCTCGCGCATCAGCATGCCCACTTCGGTGTTGGTCAGGCGGCGCAGCCAGCCGGATTTCTGGTCGCCGAGTCCGATCGGGCCGAACGCGACGCGGACCAGCTTCTCGACCGGGAAGCCGGCCTCGGCCATCATGCGGCGCACGATGTGCTTGCGGCCCTCGTGCAGCTCGATCTCGACGAGGTAGTTCTTGCCGGTCTGCTGCACCACCCGGAAGGCGTCGGCGCGCGCGTAGCCGTCCTCCAGCTGGATGCCCTCCTTGAGCCGCTTGCCGATCTCGCGCGGCAGCGGGCCCGTGATGGCGGCCAGGTAGGTCTTCTTCACGCCGTACTTGGGGTGGGTCAGACGGTGGGCCAGCTCGCCGTGGTTGGTGAGCAGGATGATGCCCTCGGTCTCGGTGTCGAGCCGGCCGACGTGGAAGAGCCGGGTCTCGCGGTTGGTGACGTAGTCACCGAGGCACTGGCGGCCGTCGGGGTCCTCCATGGTGGAGACGACGCCGGCCGGCTTGTTCAGGGCGAAGAACAGGTACGACTGGGTGGCGACGGTCAGGCCGTCCACCTTGATCTCGTCCTTGTCGGGGTCCACGCGCTTGCCCTGTTCGAGCACGATCTCGCCGTTGACCTCGACGCGGGACTGCTCGATCAGCTCCTCGCAGGCGCGCCGCGAGCCCATGCCGGCCCGGGCCAGCACCTTTTGCAGGCGCTCGCCCTCCTGCTCGGCGCCGGGGAAGGTCTTGGGGGTCTTCACGTCCGGCTTGTCCGCGTACCGGTCGCGGTTGCGCTGCTCGATCTTGGCGTCGAGCTCGCGGGGGCGGGCCTGGCCCAGGCGCTGGCCGTGCGGGCCCCGGCGCACCGGGGTACCGCCCTGGGGCGCCTTGGGGCCGCCCTTGGCGCCGCCGCGCGCGGAGGCACCACGACCGCCCCGGGGCGCGCCCGACCTGTCATCGAAGCCCGTGTCGTAGGTGCGCTCCTCGGGGCGCGGGGGGCGCTGCTTGCCGCTGCCGCTCTGGCGCGGGCCGCCGCTCTTGCCCTGGCCGTCGCGGCCACCGGCGGGCCGGCCGCCGCGCTGGTCGTCGCGCCCGCCTCCGGCGCCCCGGCCGGCACCCCGGCCGCCGGCACCGCCACTGCTGCCGCGGCCGCCGCTGTTGCCACCACGGCTCCCGCCGTTGTTTCCGCTGCTGTTCCTGCCGCTGCTGCTTCGCATCACATTTCCGTCTTGTCGTCTGCGGGGGTCTCCGGCGCGTCGGGCGCGTCCGGGTCGAACGACGGCACACCCTCCAGCGTCTCGGCCTCGATCGCGTCCGCCTCGGGGAGGAAGGGCGCGAGCTCCGGGAGCTCGTCCAGGCCGCGCAGGCCCATCCGCTCCAGAAAGTAGTTCGTCGTCCTGTACAGGATCGCACCTGTTTCGGGTTCCGTGCCCGCCTCGTCGACCAGACCCCGCTGGAGCAGGGTCCGCATGACCCCGTCGCAGTTCACTCCGCGCACCGCCGAGACCCGCGAGCGGCTGACCGGCTGGCGGTAGGCGACGACCGCCAGCGTCTCCAGGGCCGCCTGGGTGAGGCGGGCGTGCTGGCCGTCGAGGACGAAGCCCTCGACGGCGTCGGCGTAGGCGGCGCGGCTGTAGAACCGCCAGCCGCCCGCCACGAGCCTGAGCTCGAAGCCCCGGCCCTGGGCGGTGTACTCGTCGGCCAGCTCCCGCAGCGCGTCCCCCACGGCCCGCCGGGGCCGGTCGAGCACCTTGGCGAGGTGTTCCTCGGTGGCGGGCTGGTCGACGACCATGAGGACGGCCTCCAGGGCCGGCTTCAGCGCCAGTTCCACACGCAGGCCTTCGCTCACGCCTCCGTCCACGCCCTCGCTCACGCCTTCTCCTCCGTCACCACATGGTCGAACTCGTCGGTCACCCAGGGCTCCCCGCCGCCCTCGTCACGCTCGCCGCCGCTCCAGCGCACCATCAGCTCCCCCAGCGCCTCGTCCTGGTCGAGGACGACGGCCTTCTCCCGGTACAGCTCAAGCAGGGCAAGGAAGCGGGCGACGACGGTGAGGGTGTCCGGGGCGTCCTCGGCGAGCACCTGGAAGGTGGCCTCCCCCGCCGCCCGCAGCCTGGCCACCACGATCGCGGCCTGCTCCCGCACCGAGACGAGCGGGGCGTGGATGTGGTCCACGTACACCTGCGGCTTCGCCCTGGGCTGCATGGCCTTGACGGCGAGCTTCGCGAACCCCTCGGCGCCGATGCTGATGACGACGTCCGGCAGCAGCTCCGCGAGGTGTGCCTCCAGGCCGACGGTCCGCGGATACCGGCGCGCCTCGGTGTCCAGGCGCTCGCTGAAGATGTCCGCGATCCGTTTGTACGCCCGGTACTGGAGCAGCCGCGCGAACAGCAGGTCACGGGCCTCCAGGAGCGCGAGGTCGGCCTCGTCCTCCACCTCGGCCACGGGCAGCAGCCGGGCCGCCTTGAGGTCGAGCAGGGTGGCGGCCACGACCAGGAACTCGGTCGTCTGGTCCAGGTCCCAGTCCGGGCCCATGGCCCTGATGTGCGCCATGAACTCGTCGGTGACCTGGGACAGGGCGACCTCGGTGACGTCCAGCTTGTGCTTGGAGATCAACTGGAGGAGGAGGTCGAAGGGCCCCTCGAAGTTGTCGAGCCGGACGGTGAACCGGCCGTCGGCGGCGTCGGTGCCGCCGGGCGCGCCGGTGGCGAGGGTGCCGTCGGTGGCGCCGGTGCCGGTGCCGTCGGCGCCGTCCGAAGGGGGGGCCGGGACGGCAGATGCCTCCCCCGCCCCCCGCCCCAGCGCACGCCGCGCCGCGTGCGCAACGGGAACGTCGGGCTCGTCAGCAGTCGGCAAGGGTGGTCCAGGGGAGGCAAGGGCGGGCGGGCGGGGCGAAGAGGCTCCGCCGCAGGCTAACGGCTACCGCCCCCGAAGACGCCGTACGAGGATGCTCGCGTCGCCGCGCGACTCCAGGTCGGCCAGGACGACGGCGACCGCCTCCCGCACGATCCGGCCGCGGTCGACCGCGAGGCCGTGCTCACCGCGCAGGACCAGGCGCGCGTGCTCCAGGTCCATCAGCTCCTCGGCGGAGACGTACACGGTGATCTTCTCGTCGTGCCGCTCGCGCCCGCTGGGCCGCCGGTTGGCCGCCCGCTGCCTGCGCCGCTGCTGGGCCGTGCCCGAGCCGGAGCCGCCCTGCGCGGGCGCCCGCCGGGCCTTGGCGGCCTCCGCGTCGGCGGCGCCCCTGCTGCGGGGTTCGCCCGAGCCGGAGTCCTCCTGCGCGGCGGTGTGCTCCGCCTCCGGGGCGGGCTCTGCGGCGACGGGCTCGCTCTCACCCGCGGGGGCCGGCACGCGCGCCTCGCCGCCCGCCCCCCGCCTCGGCGCGGACGGCGAGAGCGCCATCCCCCCGGTCGTACGGAACAGCTCGTCGGCCCCGGGCAGACTCACTCGGCGTGACACCGGGCGAGCACCTCCCTGGCGAGCTGACGGTAGGCGGCCGCGCCGACGGAGTTGGAGGCGTACGTCGTGATCGGCTCACCGGCGACCGTGGTCTCGGGGAAGCGCACGGTCCGGCCGATGACCGTGTGGTAGACGTGGTCGTCGAAGGCCTCGACCACGCGGGCCAGGACCTCACGGCTGTGCACCGTGCGGGAGTCGTACATCGTGGCGAGGATGCCGTCCAGCTCCAGGTCCGGGTTGAGACGTTCCTGCACCTTCTCGATCGTCTCGGTGAGCAGCGCCACACCGCGCAGCGCGAAGAACTCGCACTCCAGCGGCACGATCACCTTGTGAGCCGCCGTCAGGGCGTTGACGGTCAGCAGGCCGAGCGAGGGCTGACAGTCGATCACGATGTAGTCGTAGTCCTGCATCAGCGGCTTGAGCGCCCGCTGGAGCGTGGACTCGCGCGCGACCTCGCTCACCAACTGCACCTCGGCGGCGGACAGGTCGATGTTGCTCGGCAGCAGGTCCATGTTGGGGACCGCGGTCTTGAGCAGCACCTCGTCGGCCGACATGCCCCGCTCCATGAGCAGGTTGTAGACGGTGAGGTCGAGTTCCATGGGGTTGACGCCGAGGCCGACCGACAGGGCTCCCTGCGGGTCGAAGTCGACGAGCAGCACGCGCCGTCCGTACTCCGCGAGCGCGGCGCCCAGGTTGATGGTCGACGTGGTCTTGCCCACGCCGCCCTTCTGGTTGCACATCGCGATGATCTTCGCGGGACCGTGGTCGGTCAGCGGGCCCGGGATCGGGAAGTACGGCAGCGGCCGTCCCGTCGGGCCGATCCGCTCGCGGCGCTGGCGGGCCGCGTCGGGTGCGAGGGTGGCCGCGTACTCGGGATCGGGCTCGTACTCGGCGTCGGGGTCGTAGAAGTGCCCCTGGGGCACCTCGTCAAAGTCGGCGAGCGCGGCGGTGTCCCGGCCGCTCTCGTTGCCGGCCGTGGCGTTCACGTGTAGGCCGTCCATCATCCGTGGGGCTGTCGTCATGTGCTGGGTGGGGACCATCCCCGCGTGCGCGGGGAGCGGGGTGGTTTCGAAGGTGCGGACCGCGACGGAGCCGACAGCCTCGGGCCCCGAAGGGCTCTGTCCCCGTACGGACATCCCCGCAGGGATTCCTGGCTGACCACCCCCGGGAGTAAATGTCGACTCATTCACAAGTCGTCTTACCTCCTTGGACGTGACCAGGAAACTTTATCGATAGGTCAGCGTGGCACCATGCCGACGGTTGGCGACTCTATGGCGTGTCACCGGTCCGCAGCAACACAATCCGCCGGACCCGGCCCGATGTGTCGGCAACGGAACACCGCTCTGTCAAGGGCGTACGGGCACCGGAGGCCACGTTTCACCAGCGCGCGAAACGGTTAAAGGGTTACGTTCGAGGCGAGTTGAACCGGGTGTTCACCAGCGGGCGGAAGTGTCGCGACACACATCCGGCCGGACCTTGTCGACAAGGTCCGGCCGGATGTGTGAGGTTGACGGCTCGCGTTGACGAACCGGTGTCCCGCTAGCCGAGCAGCGTGCTCAGCTCCACGTGCGGCAGCCCGTGGGCCTCGGCGACGGAGCCGTAAACGACCTGGCCGTCATGGGTGTTGAGGCCCAGCGCCAGCGCGGCGTCGCGGCGCAGCGCCTCGGCCCAGCCGTTGTTGGCGAGCGACACGATGTAGGGCAGCGTGGCGTTGGTCAGCGCGTAGGTGGAGGTGTTCGGCACCGCGCCCGGCATGTTGGCGACGCAGTAGAAGACCGAGTTGTGGATCATGAAGGTCGGCTCGGCGTGCGTGGTCGGACGCGAGTCCTCGAAGCAGCCGCCCTGGTCGATGGCGATGTCGACAAGGACACTTCCGGGCTTCATCTTGGCGACGAGCTCGTTGGTGACCAGCTTGGGGGCCTTGGCGCCGGGGATGAGCACCGCGCCGATGACGAGGTCGGCCTCGACGACGGCCTTCTCCAGCTCGTAGGCGTTGGAGACGATCGTCTGCACCTTGGTGCCGAAGACCTTGTCGGCCTCACGGAGCTTGTTGATGTCCTTGTCGAGCAGGGTCACGTGGAAGCCCATGCCGACGGCGATCTGCGTGGCGTTCCAGCCGGAGACGCCGCCGCCGATGACGACGGCCCTGCCGGCGTGGGTGCCGGGGACGCCGCCGGGCAGCACGCCGCGGCCGCCGGCCGAGCGCATCAGGTGGTAGGCGCCGACCTGGGGGGCGAGGCGGCCCGCGACCTCGGACATCGGGGCGAGTAGCGGCAGCTGCCGGCCGGCCGTCTCGACGGTCTCGTACGCGATCGCCGTGGTGCCGGACTCCAGGAGGGCGTCCGTGCACTCGCGGGAGGCGGCGAGGTGCAGGTAGGTGAAGAGCGTCTGGTCCTTGCGCAGGCGGTGGTACTCCTCCGCGATGGGCTCCTTGACCTTGAGCAGCAGGTCAGCGGTGGCCCAGACCTCGTCGGCGGTGGGAAGGATCTCCGCACCGGCGCCCACGTACTCGGCGTCCGCGATCGAGGAGCCGACACCGGCGTTCTGCTCGACGAAGACCTGGTGGCCGTTGCGTACGAGCTCGTGCACGCCGGCGGGGGTGATGGCCACCCGGAACTCGTTGTTCTTGACCTCGCGGGGGATACCGACCTTCACGTCGATCACGGTCCTTGGCTCAGGGAAAAGGGGGGCAATGCCATACATACCCGGACGCACGACGGCACACCGGGAGGCACCGCAGTAAGTTGCGGCAGAGCCAGTCTAATGAAGGTTTTCTCGCTGTCTACCCTTACAAAGCTCTAATCTTTGGCTGAAGCGCTACGGATTTCGCAGGTCCCTTGGGGCTGCTGCCTCATCTTCCAGAAGTCGATCGGCCGTCACGCGGTGCAACCGGGCCGCCGTAGGGTCGCCGAGCCGGTCCAGGGTGTCGGCGAGCCGGAGCTGGAGCGCGGCCTGCAACCGCAGATCACCGGCCTTGCGCGCCTGTTCCACCGCCTCCCGGCAGGTGCGCAGCGACTCCTCGGGGCGTCCGGCGTACTCCTGGACCCGGGCCGCCTCGCTCAACGCCCTTGCCTGGCTGGGGAGATCGCCGAGCCGTCGGTATCCGGCCACCGCCGCGCGCCAGCAGCGCAGCGCCTCGCCGTAGCGGCCCGCGTAGGTGTACACGGTGGCGAGCCGCCCGTACAGCCGGGCCTCGTCCGCGCGCTCACCGCGCGCGAGCCGCTGCGACAGGGCCCGCCCGTACCAGTCCGACGCCCGCTGCCAGTCCCCCAGCTCCTGGTGGGCGCCGCCTACGGATTCCATCGCGCGGCCCGTGGCGTACGGGTCGTTCGCCGCGCGTCCGGCGTCAAGGGCGAGCCGGTAGCGGGCCAGCGCCTCGGTGGTGCGCCCGGTCCCCGCGTCCAGATCGCCCAGGTTCAGCAGGGCCGCCGCCTTCTCGCGGTGCAGTTCGCGCCGCTCGGCCACGTCCAGGACGAGCTGGTGCAGGCCGTACAGGTCGGGGGCGGCCGCCTCGGTGCCCCGGTGGGCGGCGAGCGCCCGCACCAGGGCGGCGACCAGGCGCCGGGCCAGGGTGTCGAGTTCGCCGTCCCGCACGGCGAGCTCGGCGGCGGCCAGCAGCGCGGGCCTTCGGCCGCTGAGCCAGGCCTCGGCCGCGGCCCGGCTCGGAAAGCGCAGCGCGCGCGGCAGCCCGGCCAGGCGCTTGCGGACGGCCGAGCCCTCCGGCTCGGTGACGGCGCGGCAGGACTGGAGCAGCCGCACGGTGCGCTCCAGCATGCGGGCGCGTGCCAGCTGCACCTCGCCGGGCCGGTCGACGCTCTCGCACAGCGCGCGCAGCAGCGGGGCGAGGGCGCCGGGCACCCGGAACTGTTCGGGCACGTCGGGGTCGCGGCGCAGCAGTCCGTACGCCACGAAGTCGCCGAGCGCCGTCTGGGCGCCCGAGACCGAGCAGCCGGCCAGCGCCGACGCGGTGTGCGCGTCGGCGATCCCGGCGGGGGCGAGAGAGAGCAGTCGCAGTATCCGCGCGGACGGCTGGGACAGGCACTCGTACACGAGCCGGAAGGACGTGGCCAACGGCCGTGCGGAGCTGGGCAGTTCGGCCACGTCGTCGGCGAGGGCGCGCAGCTGTTTGGCCACGTCCGACACCGCCGCCTTGGGGCGGGCGGCGAGCCAGCCGCCGACCAGGACGAGCGCGGCGGGCTGGCCGGCGCACGCCTCGACCAGGGATTCGGCGGCGCGCGGGTCGACCGTGACGCGCACCGATCCGGTGAAGCCCTCAAGGAGTTCGACGGCCGCTTTGGTGTCGAGGCCGCCCAGGGTGCAGGGGCGCACGTCCGGGATGCCGGTGAGCGGGCCCTTCGCGGTCGCCACGACCAGGCTCCGCGAGGTGTCGGGCAGCAGCGGGCCGACCTGCTCGGCGTCGGCCGCGTCGTCCAGCAGCACGATGGCCCGGCGGCTCGCGAGGGCGCCGCGCACCAGCTCGGTCAGCTCGTCCTGGCCCGCCCCTGGCGGCGCCGGCACCTCCAGGGCGTCCAGCAGGTCGCGGGCGACCCGGTCGGCCGGGACCCGGGCCCCGCCCGGTTCGGTGAGCGCGGCGCGCAGCACCCCGTCGGGGTAGTCGCCGGCCACCTGGCGGGCCAGCTCCGCGGCGAGCGCGGTGCGTCCCGACCCCGGCCGTCCCGCGATCAGCAGGACCCGGGCCCGGGGCGACTTCTTTCCTGACAGGGTGTCAAGTCCGGCGCGCTCGATGTCGGCCCTGAGTTCCTTCAACTCCCGGTGCCTGCCCAGGAATTGTCCCGCGCACTGCCCGGCGGCAGCGCCACCCACGTCCACCGCCTGATCCGTCACGGGCCACGCTCCGTCCGCCTGCGCACCTGGAGACCGTGCGGGTCTCCGCACGGGCAGTCCGAGCGTAGTTCACGCTTCGTGACCGTTCGGGGGGAGCGCGGCGGGGATGTCGCCCGATCGGATCAGCAGATTTTCAGATCGCGAGCGCCGGGCGGGCCGCGCGCCCGCTCACGCCTCGAAGGGCCGGGCCGGCCAGGGCGCCCCGGCCGGCCGCAGCGTCTCGACGCCGTCGCCCCGCAGCGCCGCCGAGAGCGCGAGCACGCCGACCACCAGGCAGTTGTTGTGCAGCTCCCCCGCGAGCACCTTGCGCACCAGCTCATCGAGCGGCACCCGGGCCAGCTCCATGTCGGCCTCCTCCTCGGCGACCTCGAAGCGCTCGCCTTCGGCTTCCGACAGGTCCTGGGCCAGGAAGATCCGTACGGCCTCGTCGGTGCCGCCGGGGCTGGTGAACACATCGCTCAGGACGTGCCAGCGCTCGGCCTTGATGTGCGCCTCCTCGTACAGCTCGCGCTGGGCGGCGTGCAGCGGGTTCTCGCCCGGCACGTCCAGGAGCCCGGCCGGGATCTCCCAGAGCTTGTGGCGCACGGGGTGGCGGTACTGGCGCAGCACCACGACCCGGCCCTCCTCGTCCAGGGCGAGGATCGCCACCGAGCCGGGGTGGGTCTGGTAGTCGCGCTGGTGGACCGAGCCGTCGGGCATCACCACGTCATCGGTGCGCACCCCCGTCTTGTTGCCGGTGAACGGGGTGGCGCTCGCCACGACCTGCCAGTGCTCGGCGGTGTCCTCGATGGCCATGTCGGCGTCCTCCCACAGTGCGCGCGCAACAACAGAGCGAAAAAGCAGAAACCGGGGTACCGGCCCTGGTGAGGGCCGTGTACCCCGGCAACGTTAACGTGCGCGTCCCGGTACGGAACTACGTGGCGGGCACGGGACTACTTGGCGGGCTTGCCCGCCTTGCGCGCTTCCTCCTGCCGCCGCACGGCCGCCTTGACCAGGCCCGCGAAGAGCGGGTGCGGGCGCGTGGGGCGCGAGCGCAGCTCCGGGTGCGCCTGCGTGGCGACCAGGTAGGGGTGGATCTCGCGCGGGTACTCGACGTACTCCACGAGCTTGTTGTCGGGGGAGGTGCCCGAGAAGACGAGGCCCGCCTTCTTCTCCAGCTCCGCGCGGTAGGCGTTGTTCACCTCGTAGCGGTGGCGGTGGCGCTCCTCGACGTAGGGCTGGTCGTCGTAGACCTCGCGGACGATGGAGCCCTCGGCGAGCTTCGCCGGGTACATGCCGAGCCGCATCGTGCCGCCCAGGTCGCCCGCGCCCTCGACGTAGGCCAGCTGCTCCTCCATCGTCGAGATGACGGGGTGGGAGGTGGCGGCGTCGAACTCGGTGGAGTTGGCGTCGGGGATGCCGGCCAGGTTGCGCGCGGCCTCGATGACGATGCACTGAAGACCCAGGCAGATGCCGAGCAGCGGCACCTTGTTCTCACGGGCGTACTGGATCGCGCCGATCTTGCCGTTCACACCGCGGTCGCCGAAGCCGCCGGGGACCAGGATCGCGTCCACGTCGCCGAGGTTCTTCTTCGCGCCGGCCGGAGTCTTGCAGTCGTCGGACGTGACCCACTTGACCTTGACGCGGGCCTTGTTGGCGAAGCCGCCGGCGCGCATGGCCTCGGTGATGGAGAGGTAGGCGTCGGGCAGGTCGATGTACTTGCCGACCAGCGCGACGGTCACCTCGTGCAGCGGGTTGTGGACCCGGTCGAGCAGGTCGTCCCACTGCGTCCAGTCCACGTCGCGGAACGGCAGGTCCAGCTTGCGCACGACGTAGGCGTCCAGGCCCTCGGTGTGCAGCACCTTGGGGATGTCATAGATCGACTTGGCGTCGATGGCGGCGACCACGGCGGCCTCGTCGACGTCGCACATCAGCGAGATCTTGCGCTTGATGGACAGCGGCACCTCGCGGTCGGCGCGCAGCACGATCGCGTCGGGCTGGATGCCGATGTTGCGCAGCGCCGCCACCGAGTGCTGGGTCGGCTTGGTCTTCAGCTCGCCCGAGGGGCCGATGTAGGGCAGCAGCGAGATGTGCACGACGAAGACGTTGTCGCGGCCGACCTCGTGGCGGACCTGGCGCACGGTCTCCAGGAACGGCAGCGACTCGATGTCGCCGACCGTGCCGCCGACCTCGGTGATGACGACGTCGACGTCGTCGGTGGCCATGCGGCGGATGCGGTGCTTGATCTCGTTGGTGATGTGCGGGATGACCTGCACGGTGTCGCCCAGGTACTCGCCGCGCCGCTCCTTGGCGATGACCTGCGAGTAGACCTGGCCGGTCGTCACGTTGGCGGACCCGTCGAGGTCCACGTCGAGGAAGCGCTCGTAGTGGCCGATGTCCAGGTCGGTCTCGGCGCCGTCGTTGGTGACGAACACCTCACCGTGCTGGAAGGGGTTCATCGTGCCGGGGTCGACGTTGAGGTACGGGTCGAGCTTCTGCATCGTGACCCGAAGGCCTCGCGCCTTGAGGAGCGCACCCAGGCTGGAGGCAGTCAGACCCTTGCCGAGGGAAGAGGCGACACCCCCGGTGACGAAGATGTGCTTGGTCGTCGAGGATGCCAAGGATCGAGTCTGCATGGCCAAGAGGGGGCTCCCGTGGTCGCGGTCTGGAGTGCGTACCGGTCATCCTGTGGGGATCTTGTGCGAGATTTCGCGGGAGACCGCGAGATTCCCAAGGGTGCCGTCGCTGCGGTTCGGGGCTTTTTTCAGCACCCGGCCACGGGCTACCAGGGTATCAGCGCCAGCGGGAGAGCGCGTCCGGCCACGCTCTGTATGCCGCACGTCAGCCCTGAGTACGAGCCTCACTCGTTCGGCCCAAGGGCGTTCGATGGAGGCTCCAGCGGATCTTCGAGGTGCGTCGTATCCTGCTCGGACACTCGCTCGGCGAGCCGCCGCCTGGTAGCACGGCACCACCCAGCCCGTCATCCGGAACACGCGCTCGTCGGCGAACCCTTGACCGCTGTCGCTGTAAGCGCCCCGAGGGGCGACGTGGCCGTTCGACTGGAGATTGCACGTGGCCGGGCGCATCGAGGATTACGCACTCATCGGAGACATGCAGACCGCCGCACTGGTCTGCCGGGACGGCACGGCGGACTGGCTCTGTCTGCCCCGTTTCGACTCCCACGCCGTCTTCGCCGGACTCCTCGGCACCGAGGAACACGGCTTCTGGCGGGTCGGCCCCGCGCACGGCGCCGCCGACCGTCCCCCGGCGGCCGACCGCCGCCGCTACCGGGGCGACTCGCTCATCCTGGAATCGGAGTGGGACACCCCGCGCGGCACCGTCCGCGTGACCGACTTCATGCCGCCGCGTGACGGCGCCCCGCAGCTGATCCGCATCGTGGAAGGCGTCAGCGGCCGCGTCCAGATGCGCTCCACGCTGCGCATGCGGTTCAGTTACGGGCGGATCACCCCCTGGGTGCACAAGGCCGACGACACCCGCACGGTGGCCGTCGCCGGCCCCGACTCGGTCTGGCTGGACACCGAGGCGGAGACGTACGGCAAGGACCTCACCACGTACTCCGACTTCACCGTCTCGCCCGGCGAGCGGGTCGCCTTCACCATCAGCTGGCAGCCCTCGCACCGCGAGCCGCCCGCGCTGCCCGAGCCCGAGGCGTCCCTGGAGGCCACCGAGGACTTCTGGCGCGAGTGGGTGGAGCACTGCACCTACCACGGGCCCTACCGCGAAGCCGTGGTCCGCTCCCTGATCACCCTCAAGGCGCTCACGTACGCCCCCACCGGCGGCATCGTGGCCGCGCCCACCACCTCGCTGCCCGAGCACGTCGGCGGCGAACGCAACTGGGACTACCGGTACACCTGGCTGCGCGACGCGGCGATCACCCTGTCGTCGCTGCTGCGCACCGGCTACCGCGAGGAGGCCCGCGCCTGGCGCGAGTGGCTGCTGCGGGCGGTCGCGGGCGACCCCGAGAACTTGCAGATCATGTACGGGATCGCGGGCGAGCGCGAGCTGGGCGAGACCGAGCTCGACTGGCTGCCTGGCTATGAGAACTCCACCCCGGTGCGGGCCGGCAACGGCGCCGCCCACCAGCTCCAGCTCGACGTGTACGGCGAGGTCACCGAGGCGCTGCACCTGGCGCACATGACGGGTCTGGCCCGCAACGACTACGCCTCGCTCCTCCAGCTCAAGCTGATCCGCTACCTGGAGACCCACTGGGACCAGCCCGACGAGGGCATCTGGGAGGTGCGCGGCCCGCGCCGCCACTTCGTGCACTCCAAGGTGATGGCCTGGGTCGCCGTCGACCGCACCATCAAGCTCATCGAGTCCGGCGACGCCGACGGCCCGCTGGAGAAGTGGCGCCGGCTGCGCGACGACATCCACCGCGACGTCTGCGAGAAGGGGTACGACAAGGAGCGCAACACCTTCACGCAGTCCTACGGCTCCCAGGAGCTGGACGCCTCGCTGCTGCTCATCCCGCAGATGGGCTTCCTGCCGCCGGACGACAAGCGCGTGATCGGCACCATCGAGGCGATCCAGCGCGAGCTGTCCACCCGGGACGGGTTCATCCTGCGCTACCCGACGACGGGCGGCGGCGAGGACAACCTGGACGGCCTGGAGGGCGAGGAGGGCGCGTTCTTGGCCTGCTCGTTCTGGATGGCGGACGACCTCGCGATGATCGGCCGGGTGGACGAGGCCCGCAAGCTCTTCGAGAAGCTGCTCGCCCTGCGCAACGACCTGGGTCTGCTCGCCGAGGAGTGGGATCCCCACCTTCAGCGCCAGGTCGGCAACTTCCCGCAGGCCTTCAGCCACGTTCCGCTCATCGACACGGCGCTGCGGCTGACCGCCTCGGGCGCGTACGGCGGCTGACGGCGACCCGCCCGGGCGGCCCGCGCCCCGCGTGACGTACGCCACAAGGGGCGGGCCCCGGACATGACCGCCGGTAGCGTCCGGCGCACGCGGTGGCGTCCGGGGCCGGCCCGGGCCGCGTACGAGGAGAGGCTGGGTCGCCGTGGACACGCAGGGCGGGATCACCGTGCAGCGGGCGCTCGAGCTGCCGGGGCTGCGCGGCGGCCTGCCCGAGGTCGTCGCGGGCGCCGACCGGCTCCAGCGCACCGTGCGCTGGGTGCACGCGGGTGAGGTGCCCAACATCGCCTCGCTGCTCAAGGGCGGCGAGCTGCTGCTCACCACCGGCCTCGGCCTCGGCGCCCGCCCCGCCGAGCAGCGTGCCTTCGTGCGGCGCCTAGCGGACCGGGGCATCGCCGCCCTCGTCGTCGAACTCGGCCCGCGCTTCGCCCGGCTGCCCGCCACCCTCGTGGAGACCGCGCGCGCGGCCGGGCTCCCGCTGGTCCAGCTGCACCGCGAGGTGCCGTTCGTCGCGGTGACCGAGGAGATCCACACCGAGATCGTCAACGGCCACTACGCCCTGCTGCAACGCGCCGAAGAAGTCCACCGGCGCTGCACGGGCGCGCTGCTGGGCGGCGGCGGAATCCCCCAAGTCCTCGGCATCCTGGCCGACTTCACCGCCAACCCGGTCTTCCTCGAAACCCCCGACGGGCAGCTCCTGTACGCCGCGGGGTGCGAGGCGGGCGAGGCGGCCGCCGATCCGCTCCAAGTGTGGGAGGGGCTGCGCGGGCGGCGCGAGACCCGGGCGGAGGGGCCGCCGGTGGGCGCGGTCCTGGTGGACGTGCCGGGCGGCGGCCAGGGCGCCGGCGCGGTGCGGGCCCGGCTCGCGCTCCTCGCGGTCGGCCCGCCGCTGCTCCCGGTGCACCGCATGGCCGCCGAACGGGCGGCGGGCATCCTCGCGGTCGTGCTCATGCAGGCCCGTCAGGAGGAGGAGCTGGCCGCGCGCGGCCGGGGCGACTTCCTGACCGACCTCGCCGAGGGCCGCGTCACCCCCGACGACGCGCCCGGCCAGGCCAAGGTCCTCGGCTTCAAGCCCGGCGAGGGCCCGCTGCTGCCGGTGGTGATGCGGCTGGCCTCCGAGCTCTCCCCCACCGGCAACTGGGCCGTGCTCGCGCGGGCCGTGCTCGAAGAGCTGTCCTCGGTGGGCGTGCCCGTCCTGCTCGGCGTACGTCCCGTCGAGGGCCGGGTGCCGCTGCTGCTCGGCCTGCGCTCGGAGTCGGAGCGCACCGCGGTCGCCGACCGGGTCGCGGCGGCCCTGCGCGCCGGGGTCGAGCGGGCCGGGCTCATGGGCGCGCGGGCGGGGACGCGGCCCGTGGTCGTGGTGGGGGTGGCGGGCAGCTGGGCCGCGGCGGGGGCCGGCCTTCGCCACGCGGCGGAGACGGCGGCCGCGGCCCAGGGGCTGCCCGAGCGGCCCTGGTACGACGCCCGGCGCCTGGACATCGACCTGCTGCTGTGGCGGCTGCGCGAACACCCCGACCTCGCGGCGTTCGTGGAGCGCGCGATCGGCCCGCTCCAGGCCCACGACCGTGCCGCGCGCCCGCCGCTGCTGCCCACCCTGGAGACCTACCTGGCGCACGCGGGCCGCAAGGCGGAGACCGCGCGCGAGCTGCACCTCAACCGGCAGACCCTCTACAACCGCCTCGCCCGCATCGCGGACCTCCTCGGCACCGACCTGGACGACCCGCAGACGGTGCTCGCCCTCTCCCTCGCCCTGCGGGCGCGCCGGCACGCGACCGGCTAGGACGCGCCGGGCCGCCCCTCAGGCACCCGTCAACTCGTCGTAGACGGCGAGCACTTGGGCGACGGTCTCGTCCTCGGTGGGCCAGCTCCCGGCCTGTACGCGCCCGGCATCGGCCAGCGCGCGGCGCGCCGAGGGGTCCCCGAGGAGGGCGACGACCGCGCCGGCCAGCGCCGCCGCGTCCCCGTACGGTACGAGCAGCGCCGCGTCCCCCACCAGCTCGGGCACCCCGCCCACGGCCGTGGCCACCAGCGGCACCCCCAGGCGCAGCGCCTCCTGGGCGAGCAGCGAGCGGGCCTCCCAGCGGCTGGGCAGCACCGCGATGTCGGCGGCGGCCAGCAGTTCGGTGATGTCGTCGCGCCGGCCGACGAGTTTGACGGGCAGGGACTCCGCCTCGATACGCCGCCGCAGCGCACCCCGCTCGCGTCCTTCGCCCGCGATGACGAGCAGCGGCACCACATCGAGGTCGCGCCACACGCGCGCGGCGTCGAGCAGCACGTCGTAGCCCCGGTGTTCGACGAGGCTGCCGACCGCCATCAGCAACGGCCGGTCCACCGCGCCCAGTTCGGCCCGCGCCTTGTCGTGGGCGAGCCCGCTGGGCAGCCGGGGGGCGGGGACGGCGACGGCGGCGAGCCGGGCATCGCGCGCGCCGTGGCTCCGGGCCCGGTCGAGGAGTTCGGACGAGGCGGCGAGCACCACGGCCGCCGACCGCGAGACCCGGCGCTCCAGCAGGCGCAGCACGTGGCCCCTGGCCCCTTCGGCGTGGGCGCGGGTGTGCCAGGTGACGACCAGCGGCACGCCGCGCCGGCCGCTCAGCGCGAGCGCGGCCCGCACGGCCGCGTGCAGGCCGTGCGCGTGGACCACGTCGGCGTCGGCGCACGCGGCGCGCAGCGCGCCCACCGGCACGAACAGGGCGCCGGCGCCGGGGAAGTCGTAGTCCCGCTCAAGGGCGGCCGGGGCGCAGACGGTGACGCGTACGCCCCGGGCGACCAGGCCGGCCGTGAGCGACCTGACGTGCGCGCTGCTGCCCGCGCTGCCGCCGCCCAGGACTTGGACCGTACGCAGCTGTGTCACGTGAACAGGCTCCCGGAGCGGGGGTCGATGATTCCCGGCCAAGGATGCCAGTCCGTACGGGCGTTCCGGGCCCGGCCGGGGGTTCTCGCCGCGCCGCACCACGAAGACGCCCACGCCGAACCACCCCCACGGGTGAACCCCGACCGCGCCCCCAACTACTCGGCGCTGGCCCGGACCAGCCTGGGGCGAAGCCCCAGGAACCCCGGCTGCGGGCCGTGCGTGGCTGGTCGCGCAGTTCCCCGCGCCCCTGGCAGGGCTTGTGCTGGCCCACACAGGTACCCTCAGCCCGTCCGGCGCTTGAGGACAGGCCTGGGGGAAGCCCCAGGGACCCCGGCTGCGGACCGTGCGTGGCTGGTCGCGCAGTTCCCCGCGCCCCTGAGCATCCGGCGCTGGCCCAGACCGGCAACTCAGCCTGTCCGGCGATTGAGGACGAGGCCGTTCAGGCCGAACGGGGTCTGGGGCGAAGCCCCAGGGAGCTCGCCTGCGGACCGTGGTCGCTCCTCGCGCAGTTCCCCGCGCCCCTGAGCATCCGGCGCTGGCCCGGACCGGCGACCTCAGCCCGTCCGGCGTTTGAGGACGAGCGCCGTTCAGGCCGAACGGGGTCTGGGGCGGAGCCCCAGGGGGCCCGGGTCAGCCGTCCGCGCGGGCGGTGGCCAGCAGTTCCTCCGCATGCGCCCGGGCCGTCTCGGAGTCCTCCTGCCCGGCCAGCATGCGCGACAGCTCCCGCACCCGGTCCTCGCCCTCCAGGACGGTGACCCCGGACCGGGTGACCGAGCCGTCGTTGGTCTTCTCCACCAGGAGCTGCCGGTCGGCGAACGCCGCCACCTGCGGCAGGTGGGTGACCACGACGACCTGCGCCGACTTGGCCAGCTTGGCGAGCCTGCGGCCGATCTCGACCGCCGCCTTGCCGCCGACGCCCGCGTCGACCTCGTCGAAGAGGTAGGTCGGCACGGGATCGGCGCCCGCGAAGACGACCTCCACGGCGAGCATCACCCGGGAGAGCTCACCGCCGGAGGCACCCTTGGCGATGGGCCGGGGCGGCGCACCCGGATGCGGCGCGAGCAGCAGCTCGACCTCGTCGGCGCCGGTCGGCCCGTACGCCACGGTCCGCCCGCCCACCTCCACGCCCTCGGGATCCTCGCTCTGGCCCACCGCGAACGACACCCGCGCGTGCGGCATCGCCAGCGAGGCGAGCTCGGCGGTGACGGCCTCGGCGAACCGGGCCGCCGCCTCGGTGCGGGCGTCGGTCAACTCCTGCGCCAGTACGGACAGTTCATCGCGCAGACCGTCCCGCTCGGCGGTGAGCTGATCGATCCGGTCGTCGTCCCCGTCCAGTTCGGTCAGGCGCGCCGCGGCCTCCTGCGACCAGGCGAGCACGGCCGCGATGTCCTCGCCGTACTTGCGGGTCAGGGCGGTCAGCGCGGCCCGGCGCTCCTCCACGGCGGCCAGTCGCAGCGGGTCGGCGTCCAGGTCGTCGGCGTACCCGGCGAGTTCGCCCGCCACGTCACCGAGCAGGATCGCCACCTCGCCGATGCGTTCGGCCAGCGCCGCGAGGGCGGGGTCGTGGGCGCGCACGGCGTCCAGGGCCCGGTGGGCGCCGGCCACCAGCGTCGTGGCGTCCACGCTCTCCGGGTCCTCGGGGTTGCCGGCCAGCGCGGCGTGCGCGAGCGCGGCGGCCGAGGCGAGCGCTTCGGCGTGCCCGAGCCGTTCGGCCTCCGCCGCGAGCTCGGCGTCCTCACCGGGCAGCGGCTCGACGGCGGCGATCTCGTCGAGCCCGAAGCGCAGCAGATCGGCCTCCTGGGCCCGCTCGCGCGCCCGGGTGGTCAGCTCCTCCAGCTCCACGGCGACGGCCCGCAGCCGCCGGTAGGCACCGGCGTATTTGGCCAGCGGGCCCGCCACCGCCTCCCCCGCGTACCGGTCGAGCGCTTCGCGCTGCCGGGCCGGGCGCAGCAGGCCCTGCTGGTCGGTCTGGCCGTGCACCGCGACGAGTTCGTCGGCGAGCTCGGCGAGCATCCCGACCGGCACCGACCGCCCGCCGAGGTACGCCCGTGAGCGGCCCTCCGCCGAAACGGTACGGCTCACGAGCAGCGCGCCGTCGTCCAGCTCGGCGCCCGCCTCTTCGGCCCGCAGCACCGCCGAGCTGCCGGGCCGCAGCGCGATCCGGCCCTCGACGACCGCCGCCTTGGCGCCGATCCGCACGAGCGCGGGATCGGCACGGCCGCCGAGCAGCAGCCCCAGGCTGGTGACGACCATGGTCTTGCCCGCACCGGTCTCGCCGGTCACCGCGGTGAAACCGGGTGACAGCTCGACGACAGCGTCGTCGATGACCCCGAGCGACCGTATCCGCATCTCCTCCAACACGGACACGACCTTACGAGGTCCTGGGCCCTGTGTGCGACGTGCCCCGTGCCGTCACCCTCTCGGGGAGCCCGAACGGGGAGCCCGAACCGTCCCCCTGAGACGGGAGCGGCCCGGGCCCGTCCGCCGCGACCTCGGTGGTCAGTGCGGCGCCCCGCGCCACCCCTGGACCGGCAGGGCGAACTTGGCGACCAGCCGGTCGGTGAAGGAGGCGTGGTGCAGCCGCGCGAGGCGGACCGGCACGGCCCCGCGCCGCACCTCCACCCGCGCCCCCGCCGGCAGTTCCACCGTGCGGCGCCCGTCGCACCACAGCACCCCGTGCGGCGTGTGCGGCTGCACCTCGACCGCGAGCACCGACGTGGGCGAGGTGACCAGGGGCTTGGCGAACAGCGCGTGCGCGCTGATCGGCACCATGAGCAGCGCCTCGACCTCGGGCCACACCACAGGACCGCCGGCGGAGAAGGCGTACGCGGTCGAGCCGGTCGGGGTGGCGCAGACGATGCCGTCGCAGCCGAACCCGGTCACCGGACGGCCGTCGATCTCCAGGACGACTTCCAGCATCCGCTCGGGCGAGACCTTCTGGACGGCCGCCTCGTTCAGGGCCCAGTCCTTGTGCACCACGTCGCCGTTGTTGTGCACGAGGACGTCGAGGGTCATCCGCTCCTCGACCTCGTAGGCACGCGTCACGACCCGGTCGACGACCTTGTCGAGGTCGTCGCGCTCGGCCTCCGCGAGGAAGCCCACGCGGCCGAGGTTGACGCCGAGCATGGGAACACCCGACGCCCGGGCGAGTTCGGCGCCGCGCAGCAGGGTGCCGTCACCGCCGAGGACGATCAGGAGTTCGCAGTCGTCAAGGCACTCGGGGTTGGCGTCCTCGACGATCTCCGGCTCGGCGGGCAGCGGCAGGTCCGCCGCCTCCGCCCGCAGGACACGCACCCCGATGCCGCTGCGCAGCAGGCCCCGTACGACCAGCTCCGCGCTGCGGATGGCCGCGGGTCTTCCGGTGTGCGCGAGCAGGAACACGGTGCGCGCGGGCGCGCGGTCCTTCGAACCGTTCTCCGGGCTGTTCTCCGGGCTGTTCTCCGACGAGCTCAACGGGGTCCCTCCGCCACTGCGCGCTCCACGTCCGCGGGATCGAGCGCGGGCGCCCCGGCCCGCAGCCACAGAAAGTACTCGACGTTGCCCGAGGGGCCCGGCAGCGGGCTCGCGGTCACGCCGACCACCCCGAGGCCCAGCGCGGCCGCCTGCGCCGCCACCGTCCGCACCGTCTCGGCGCGCAGCTCGGGGCTGCGCACGACGCCGCCGCTGCCGAGCCGTTCCTTGCCGATCTCGAACTGCGGCTTGACCATGAGGACCAGGTCCGCGTCCGGCGCCGAGCAGCGCACGAGCGCGGGCAGCACCAGGCCGAGCGCGATGAAGGAGAGGTCGCCCACGACGAGGTCGGCGGGCTGTCCGTCCAGGTCGTCCAGCGTCAACTCGCGTACGTTCGTACGGTCCTTCACGGTGACCCGGTCATCGCTCTGCAAGGACCAGGCGAGCTGTCCGTAACCCACGTCGACGGCGACGACATGGCCGGCTCCGGCGCGCAGCAGCACATCGGTGAAGCCGCCCGTCGAGGCGCCGGCGTCGAGCGCGCGGCGCCCCTGGATCTTGAGGCCCAGCGGTACGAAGGCCTCGAACGCCCCCGCCAGTTTGTGCCCGCCGCGCGAGACGTAGTCGGGATCGCTGTCGTCGTCCACGACCACGATCGCGGCGGCGGTCTCGACCTGGGTGGCGGATTTGGTGGCGACGGTCTTGCCGACGCTCACCCGACCCGCGGCGATCAGCTGGGCGGCGTGCTCCCGCGACCGCGCGAGTTTCCGGCGCACCAGCTCGGCGTCTAGGCGGCGGCGTGCCACTCCTGCCACGTTCGGTTCAGCTCCTGTGGTCGTAGTTGGTCGACGGCCCCGTCGGCCGCCCGGGACGCTGGTCCGCCAACGGCCGGGCCGCCCCTGGGGTTCCCGGCGCGGGAGCGTCCAACGCGCTCAGCGCGTCGCGCAGCCCGCCGTGTACATCCTCGTACACCTCCAGGTGCCCCTCGGTACCGAGGTGGTCGACGTCCCCGAGCCGCTGGACGAGCGCGTCGACCCCGGCGTGCCCGGTGCGGTCGCGAGCCACGCCGAGCGGCAGCGGCGCGTCCTCGGTCCGCCCCTCGGATTCGGCCACGGGCTGCCCCTGCGGGCCCGGCATCAGGTCACTCATGCCACGACGCTACCGCGAAGCCCTGGGGTACGGTCGGTGACGATGGCGACCTTGGAGGAGTGCCGCCGCGCACTCGGCGAACTTTCGGACAATCTGGCCCGGGCGCAGGGCGACGTGCGGGCGGCGGCCGCGCTGGACCGCTCGCTGAGCTGCCACATCACGGATCTGGACACCACGTTCGTGGGCCGTCTCAGGGACGGCCGCGTCGAGGTGGACGACACGGTGGTGGGGGCGCCCCGGGAGAAGGCGCAGATCCGTCTCGCGATGACGGGGGACGATCTGGTGGCGATGGTGGGCGGCGACCTGAACTTCGCGAAGGCGTGGGCCTCGGGCAGAGTCCGCCTGGAGGCCCCCTTCCGAGACCTCCTCCGCCTCCGAACCCTCCTCTGACCCCACCCGGTTCCCCGCGCCCCTGGCAGGGTGCGTGCCGGCCCACCCAGGCATAGTCAGCCCGTCCGGCGCTTGAGGACGAGGCCCTTCAGGCCGAACGGGGTCTGGGGCGGAGCCCCAGGGGCCCCGGCTGCGGACCGTAGGTGGCTGGTCGCGCAGTTCCCCGCGCCCCTGACGGGGTCCGTGCTGGCCCACATCGGCAACCTCAGCCCGTCCGGCGCTTGAGGACGAGCGCCTTCAGCGCGAACGGGGTCTGGGGCGGAGCCCCAGGGACCCGGGCTGGGCGCGGTTCCCCGCGCCCCTGACGGGGTCGACGCCGGCCCGCACCGGCATACCCAGCCCTCGAAGCCCGGCGGAGCCCACAGTCACCCCCGGCGGGTTTGGGGAAGGGGCGGGGTGGGGGAAGACCGAGGCCGGGCCACCGGCACCACCAGCGGCGTCCCCGTCTCAGGATCAGCGATCACCTGACACCGCACCCGGAACACCCGCTCCACCAGCTCCGCCGTGACCACCGAGGAGGGCGGCCCCTCAGCCACCACCTCCCCGTCCCTCATGGCGATGAGATGCGTGGCATACCGAGCCGCCTGGTTGAGGTCGTGCAGCACCGCGACCAGCGTCCGCCCCTGCTCCTCATGGAGCTGCGCACACAGATCCAGCACCTCGAACTGGTGCTGGATGTCCAGAAACGTCGTCGGCTCGTCGAGCAGCAGCAGCGGCGTCTGCTGCGCCAGCGCCATCGCGATCCAGACCCGCTGCCGCTGCCCGCCGGACAACTCGTCGACGTACCGCTCCCCGAGCCCCCCGACCCCCGTCGCGTCCATGGACTCCTGGACGATCCGCTCGTCCTCGGGCGACCACTGCCGCAACAGCCCCTGGTGGGGGTAGCGCCCACGCGCCACGAGGTCCCCCACCGTGATCCCGTCCGGCGCGATGGAGGACTGCGGCAGCAGCCCGAGCGTCCGTGCCACCTTCTTCGCGGGCAGCGAGTGGATGGACTGCCCATCGAGCAGCACCCGCCCCCGACTCGGCTTGAGCATCCGCGACAGCGCCCGCAGCAGCGTGGACTTGCCGCACGCGTTGGGCCCGACGATCACCGTGAAGGAGTGGTCCGGGATCTCGACCGACAGGTCCTTGGCGATGACCCGCTGGTCATAGCCGAGGGTGACCGACTCGGCGCTGAGGCGTCGCATGCTCGTACTCCTGCTGAAGGGTCCGGATTCCGTAAGGGAGTCAAGGGGGTCAAGGGGATTGAGGGAAACAGGGGAGCCAGGGGCGCCAGGGAAGTCAGGGGAGCCAGGGGAGTTGGCGGCCGCCGCCGCACGCGCGCTCATATCCGCCCCGCCCGGCGCTCGGTGACCAGCAGCCACAGCAGGTAGACGCCGCCGACCATCCCGGTCAGCACCCCCACCGGCAGCGCGCTCCCGCCGAACAGCCGCTGCGCGCCCCAGTCCGCGACGACCAGGAGCGCCGCGCCCATGAAGGCGGAGGCGCAGACGTTGGGCCCGGTGGCACGGGTCAGGCGCCGGGCCAGCTGCGGCGCGGTCAGCGCGACGAAGGCGATGGGCCCGGCGGCCGCGGTTGCCGAGGCACTGAGGAGTACCGCGCTGAGCATCAGGACGGTACGGGTCCGCTGCACCGGCACGCCCAGCGCGTACGCCGCGTCGTCGCCCATCTCCAGCATCCGCAGCGGCCGCGCGTAGGTGAGCACCACCGGCAGGAGCACCACGAACAGCGCGAGCAGCGGCCAGACCTGCGTCCAGTCGCGTCCGTCGAGGGAGCCGGTGAGCCACACCATCGAGCGGGCGGCGTCGACCAGGGTCGACTTGGTGAGCAGATAGTGGATGGCGGCGGTGAGCATCGCGGCGGCGCCGATGCCGACCAGCACGAGCCGGTAGCCGTGCACGCCCTTCTTCCACGCCAGCAGATAGACGGCGACGCCGGTCGCGAGCCCGCCGGCGAGGGCGCCGAGCGAGACCGCGAACGCGCCCCCGTGGAAGAACACGATGACGGTGAGCGCGCCCACCGATGAGCCCTGTCCGAAGCCGATGACGTCCGGACTGCCCAGCGGATTACGGGAGATGGACTGGAAGAGCGCCCCTGAGATCCCGAGCGAGGCCCCCACGAGGAGCGCCACCAGGACGCGCGGCAGCCGCAGTTCGTTGATGATGAAGTCCTGGGCGGGCGTGCCCGATCCGAGCAGGCTTCGTACGACGTCGGCGGGCGGGATCGTGAAGTCGCCGGTGCCGATGAGGACCACGGCCGCGGCGAGCGCCAGCACCGCGAGGGCGCCGATCACGGCGAGGGCGCGCGGCTCGGCCCGGAAGGAGAGGCCGCCGGGGGTACGTATCGCCTTCACAGCTGGGCCATCCTCTTGCGCCGTACGAGATGGATGAAGACGGGCCCGCCGATGAGGGCGGTGACGATGCCGACCTGGAGTTCTGCGGGCCGTGTGACGACGCGCCCGACGACGTCGGAGCCGAGCAGCAGCACCGGCGAGAGCACGGCCGCGTACGGCAGGATCCACCGCAGGTCGGGCCCGGTGATGGCGCGTGCGATGTGCGGGACCATGAGCCCGATGAACACGATGGGCCCGCAGGCAGCGGTCGCGGCCCCGCACAGCAGCGTGATGACGGCCATCGACGTGACGCGGGTACGGGTGAGACGGGCGCCGAGCGCGCGGGCGGTGTCGTCGCCCATGGCCATCGCGTTGAGCGGGCGGGCGAGCAGCAGCGCGACGACGAGTCCCACGAGGATGAACGGCGCGACCCTGCGCACGGTCGCCATGTCCGCCGACGCGAGCGAGCCGACCTGCCAGAACCGGAGCTGGTTGAGGGCGGCGGAGTCGGTGAGCTGGACGGCGTTGATGTAGCCGTAGAGCGCCGCGCTGGCCGCCGTCCCCGCGAGCGCGAGCCGCACGGGCGTCGCGGCCCGGCTGCCGCCGAGCACATACACCGCCGCCGACACGACCCCCGCGCCCAGGAACGCGAACCACACATACCCGGTGAGGGAGTTGACGCCGAGGAAGCTGATCGCGGAGACCACGGCGGCGGCCGCCCCGGCGTTGATGCCGAGGATGCCGGGCTCGGCGAGCGGGTTGCGGGTGAGCGCCTGCATGACCGCGCCGGCGAGCCCGAGCGCGGCCCCCACCAGCAGCCCGAGCAGCGTCCTTGGCACCCGCACGTCGTGGATGAGGACGTCGTTGGCGGTGCCCGAACCGTGGAAGAGGCCGTGCCAGACGTCGCCGAGCGGCATCGGTTTCGCGCCGATCGCGATGCTGGCGAGCGCGACGAGCGCCAGGGCGCCCACGGACACGAACAGACCGGCGGCGCGCAGCGTACGGCGTCTGGCGGTCGGGGCCGGGGGCGCGGAGGTGGTCCCGTCGCGCGGCTGAGGAGGGCTGTCTACCAACACGCAGGTTAGGTTAGCCTACCCTGCACTCCGATGGCCGCTCCCCCGGCAGAGGCTCAGAGACCCAGGCGTCCGAGCACCTTCGCCGCGTCCAGTTCGCACACCCCGTCCCCGGCCTGGCTCCAGGCCGCCGCGCACAGCGCCCGCAGCCCGTCCATCGCCTCCCCCTCGCCGTCGAGCGCAAACTCCCCTTCGGTGACGGACGCGGTCCACCCGCCGCACCCGAACCCGCCCCCGTCCTCACTCACTTCGGGCTGCCCGGTCAGCAGACCGCGCAGATCCGCGTCGACATAAGTGGGCCGGTGCTCGGGCCGCGCGGCGAGCAGCTGGGCGCCGTCCGTCACCCCGGTCAGCACGAGCAGCGAGTCGACACCGCCGTTGAAGGCGCCCTCGATGTCCGTGTCGAGCCGGTCCCCCACCACCAGCGGCCGCTCGGCGCCGGTCCGCAGCACCGTCTCGCGGTGCATCGGCGGCAGCGGCTTTCCGGCCACCTGGGGATCGGCGCCGGTGGCGATGCGGACGACCTCGACCGCCGCGCCGTTGCCGGGCGCGATCCCCCGCCCGCTCGGAATCGTCAAGTCGACATTGGACGCGAACCACGGCAGCCCCCGGGCCACCGCGTACGAGGCCTCAGCGAGCCGGGACCAGGTCAGGTCCGGACCCCCGTACCCCTGCACCACCGCGACCGGATCGTCGTCGGCCGATTCCACCGGGACGAGCCCGCGCTCGGTCAGCGCGACCCGCAGCCCCTCGCCGCCGATGAGCAACACCCGCGATCCCTCGGGGAGTTGGTCGGACATGAGCCGCGCGACCGCCTGCGCCGAGGTGATCACATCGGACGCCTCCGCCGGCACCCCGAGCTCCGTCAGATGCTCGGCGACCGCGTCGGGCGTACGCAGCGCGTTGTTGGTCACGTACGCCAGGTGCATCCCGCCGTCCCGCGCCGTCGCGAGCGCGTCCACGGCGTGCGCGATGGCCGCGCCGCCCGCGTAGACGACCCCGTCCAGATCCAGCAGAGCCGTGTCGTACACCTCGTTCAGCGCTCGCGCGCTCCCACTCGGCTTGATCCGGCCGGTCTGGCTCATCTTCATCCACTCCTCGATCGATGCCCTGCCCCCGATCATCGCGCATGCCCGCACCCCACATACCATGCACGGATGAGCACAACTGGGCGTGCGGACTCCGGGCTGCTCCTGATCCCCTTCCGCGGACTGCGCTATGTTCCCGAGCGGGTGGGCAGCCTCGCTGCCGTGACCTCACCGCCGTACGACGTGGTGGTGCGCCCCGACGGGCTGCTGCACCTGGAGTCGGCGGACCCCTACAACATCGTCCGGCTGATCCTGCCGCAGGCCGCCTCCCCGGCCGCCCGCAACCAGCAGGCCGCCCTGACCCTGGACGACTGGCTCCAGGAGGGCGTGCTCGCCGCCGACCCCGAACCCGCTCTGTACGTCTACGAGCAGGAGGGCGACGGCATCCTCCAGCGCGGCCTCATCGGCGCGCTCGCCCTGTCGGAACCGGCCGAGGGCATCGTCCTGCCGCACGAGGACGTCATGCCGCATGTCGTCGAGGACCGCGCGGCCCTGATGCGCACCACCGCCGCCCACCTGGAACCCCTGCTCCTGACCTACCGCGGCAACGGCCCCGAGCACGGCGCGACCGCCGTCATCGAGCGCGCCATCGAGCGCGAGCCGCTGCTGCGCACCACCACGGAGGACGGTTTCAGCCACCGTCTGTGGGCCCTGACGGATCCGGCCGATCTCACGGAGGTCCAGGCGGACCTCGCCGCCCATCAGGCGGTCATCGCCGACGGCCACCACCGCTGGGCCACCTACCTGCGCCTGCGCGACGAGCACACCTCGCCGGGCCCCTGGGACTACGGCCTGGTCCTGCTCGTGGACACCGCCCGCCATCCGCTGCGCGTCCGCTCGATCCACCGCCTGCTGCACCGTCTGCCCGTGGCCAAGGCCCTCGCCGCGGTCACCGCGTCCGGCGCCTTCCGCGTCCGCACCCTGGACGTGCCCCTCGCCGAGGCGATGGAAGAACTCGGCCGCGCCGCCGCCGAGAGCAACGCGTTCCTGCTCGCGGGCGACGGCGGCTTCCACCTGGTGGACCGCCCGGACGAGGCGCTGCTGGCCCGCACGATCCGCGCCGACCGCCCGCCGGCCTGGCGCTCGCTCGACGCGACGGTCCTGCACTCGACCCTGCTCGACGACATCTGGCACATCCCCGACACACCGGAGGAGATCGCCTACATCCACGACACGGGCGCGGCGGTCGAACAGGCGGAGCGCCACGGCAAGACGGCGGTCCTGATGCACCCGGTCCGCGAGGAAGTCGTACGGGACCTGGCCCGCCAGGGCGTCACGATGCCCCGCAAGTCGACGTCCTTCGGCCCGAAGCCGGCCACGGGTCTGGTGCTGCGCAGCCTGACCGTGAATTGACCCGCGTGAACTGACCTGACCCGCGTGCACTGACGCGCGCGAACCGAGGTGCGTCTGATCGTCCCGGCGGAGCACGAAAAAGGAGGCGGTACCCCTCGCGGGGTACCGCCTCCTTCTCTTCACCGCTCATCCATCACAGGCGGTGGGAGCGGGACATCAGGCGTCCGTGCCCTTGTCCTTCTCCGGGGCCGGGGCCTGGGCGGCCTCGTCCTTCACGGGCTCGACCGGGGCAGCGTCGGCGGTTTCGGCGTCGGCGGAGTCGGCGGTGTCGGCGGTGTCGGCCTCGGTCTCGGCGGTCTCGGCGGCGCGCACGACATCGGAGTCGTCGCCCTCGAACTCGTCCTCTTCCTCACCCTCGTCGTCGAAGTCGGGGTCCTGCGGCAGGTCCACGTCCTGCACACGCTCCTCGCGGGGTGCGTCGGCGTCCGGCTCGTCCTCGTCCTCGACCATGGCGTCGACGAAGTCGACACCGTCGAGCTCGGCGAGGCGGTCGGACGCGTCGGTCGTGCCGTCCTTGTCCGCCTCAAGTGCCTTGGCGAACCACTCGCGCGCCTCGTCCTCCCGCTTGGCCGAGAGCAGCGCGTCGGCGTACGCGTACCGCAGGCGCGCGGTCCACGGCTGGATGGAGTTCGACGCGAGCTCGGGGCTCTGAAGGGTCACGATGGCGGCGTCGAGCTGCCCCATGTCCCGGCGCGCACCGGCCGCGACGAGACGCATCTCGACCTGCCCGGGCTTGTCGAGCTTCTGCACCTCGGGCTCGCCGGCCATCGCCAGCGCCCGCTCGGGACGCCCGAGCCCACGCTCGCAGTCGGCCATGACGGGCCACAGCTCCACGGACCCGGTCATGCGACGCGCGGCGCGGAACTCGGCCAGCGCCTCGGAGTACTTCTGAGTGGCGTACGCGGCGAAGCCCGCGGCCTCGCGCACGGCGGCCACCCGGGAGGCGAGCCGCAGCGCGATGCGGGAGTACGCGTACGCCTGCTCGGGCTCGTCGTCGATGAGCCGCGCCACCATCACCAGGTTGCAGGCGACCTCTTCGGCGAGGCCCTTGGGCAGGCTCATCAGCTCCTGCCGGACGCTCTCGTCGATCTCGTTGCCGGTGACGTCCTCGTCGATCGGCAGCCGCTTGACGGGCTCGCGGTCGCGGTCCCGGTCGCGGTCGTCACGGCGCCCGTAGCCACCACGGTCGTCCCTGCCCCGGTCGCCCCGGTCGTCACGGCGGTCGTCGCGCCCACGGTACCCACCGCGATCGCCCCGGTCGTCACGCCGGAACCCACCACGGTCATCATCACGGCGCGGGGCCGGACGGTCATCATCACGGCGCGGGGCCGGACGGTCATCACGGCGGAACCCACCGCGCGCGTCGTCGCGACGCGGGGCGGGACGGTCATCACGACGCCCGTACGAGCTGCCGCCACCACGGTTGTCGTCGCGGCGGAACCCACCACGGTCGTCATCACGACGCGGAGCCGGACGGTCGTCGCGCCGGAATCCACCCCGGTCATCATCGCGACGCGGAGCCGGACGATCGTCACGACGGCCGTAAGAAGCGCCGCCTCCACGATTGTCATCGCGACGACCGAAGGAGCCGCCACCGCCGGAGGCCCCACCACGGTTGTCATCGCGTCGGAACCCACCACGGTCGTCATCGCGGCGCGGGGCGGGGCGGTCATCACGGCGCCCGTACGAGCTGCCACCGCCGGCGGGGCGACCACCACGGTCATCGCGACGGAACCCGCCACGGTCGTCATCACGACGGGGAGCCGGACGATCGTCATCACGGCGGGGAGCCGGACGATCGTCACGACGCCCGTACGAGCTGCCACCGCCACGGTTGTCATCGCGTCGGAACCCACCACGGTCGTCATCACGACGCGGAGCCGGACGGTCGTCACGTCGGAACCCACCACGGTCGTCGTCACGGCGCGGGGCGGGACGGTCATCACGACGCCCGTACGAGCTGCCGCCACCACGATTGTCATCGCGACGACCGAAGGAGCTGCCACCACCGGACGCCCCACCACGGTTGTCGTCACGCCGGAAGCCGCCGCCACCGCCACGGTTGTCGTCACGACGGAACCCACCACGGTCGTCATCGCGACGCGGGGCGGGACGGTCATCACGACGCCCGTACGAGCTGCCACCGCCGGCCGGGCGACCACCACGGTCGTCGCGACGGGGGTAACCGCCGCCGGAGGAACCACCACGACTGTCGTCACGACGCGCGCCGGAGCCACCACGGTCGTTGTCACGACGCGGGCCGCGGTCGTCTCGACCACCGCGGTAGCCGCCCCGGTCGCCACCGTCCTGACGGCGCGGCTCGCGCTCCGGACGGTCGTCGGGAGAGTTGGTGGACATCGTGACTCCTAGTCTTCGGGTACTACAGTCATTCTCGCGCAGTCGGCTGCCCGACGCGCTTCGGCAAAACAAAGCGGAAAAACAAAAGGACCCTTGGTCCCAGCGTGAACGCTGGGACCAAGGGTCCTGAAATATTGTTCGGCGGCGTCCTACTCTCCCACAGGGTCCCCCCTGCAGTACCATCGGCGCTGAAAGGCTTAGCTTCCGGGTTCGGAATGTAACCGGGCGT
>NZ_JBIAGO010000024.1:0-86509 GCF_042869775.1 Streptomyces sp. NPDC006711 | reverse complement strand
GGGGGTCCCCCCTGGCCCTTAAGGCCTTGGGGGAGATTGAGGACGAGCGCCCTTCAGGCGCGAACGGGGTCTGGGGCGGAGCCCCAGGGAGCTCGGCTGCGGGTGGTGGTCGCTTCTCGCGCAGTTCCCCGCGCCCCTGGCAGGGTGCGTGCTGGCCCGGCCCGGCACCTCAGCCTGTCCGGCGATTGAGGACGAGGCCGTTCAGGCCGATCGGGGTCTGGGGCGGAGCCCCAGGGGCCCCGGCTGCGGACCGTGCGTGGCTGGGCGCGCGGTTCCCCGCGCCCCCGGCGGGGTCTGTGCTGGCCCGTATCGGCACCCTCAGCCCGTCCGGCGTTTGAGGACGAGCCCCGGGGCCTCGGCTGCGGGCCGTGCGTGGCTGGGCGCGCAGTTCCCCGCGCCCCTGACTACTCGGCGCCGGCCCGGACCGGACAACTTCAACCTGTCCGGCGACTGAGGACCACGGGTGATACCGGGTCAGTGCAGGGGGAGGGCCGCCAGTTTGGCGATTGTCGCGGTCACCGGGGTGAAGACGGCCAGCAGGGCCAGGGTGCGCAGGGCCGCCGCGCCCCGCAGCGTGGCGGCGGGGGCGCCGAGGGAGAGCAGGGCCGCCGTGGTGTGGGCCCGGGCATGGCGGGACTCCAGGGTCGCGGTCAGCAGCGTCGCCACCGTACAGCTCATGACGAGCCCCGCACCGAGCCCCGTGAGCGGACCGGAAGGATGCGGCCCGGGCCGGCCCCCGTACAGGGCCGCCGCCGCGATCACCGCCGACGCCACCGCGCACACCACCCCCAGGGGCCGCCCGATGCGCCGGGCCTCGGCCATCAGGACCCGGCCCGCGAGCAGGCGCGCGGCGCCCGGGCGGCCCAGTTGCAGCAGCCGTCCGCTGAAGTGTGCGAGCGCGGGGCCCGCGAGCGCCAGGCCGAGCGCGGTCAGCGCCCACCCGCCGAGGAGCCCCGCCGGGCTGCCCTCGGGGTGGCCCGGCATCGGAAAGGACGAGCCCGGGGCGCCCCGGCTCGCGTACGTCTCCACCGCGAGGCCCGCCGTGATGAGCACGCACCCCCACGGCAGCCCGTTCGGCGCGGGCGCCGGCTCCTCGGGGTGCACCGGGTCGCTGCGCTCGCCAGGTCGCGTCGCCGAGCGCGGGCGCAGCGCGAGACCGGCCGCGACCGACGCCGTCACCGGCAGCACGGCCAGCAGGGTCAGGGCGGCCGCCACCGGCATCGGCTGGTCCGCGGCGAGCAGACCGGCCGCGGCGCCGTCGAAGGGGAGCCCGGTGATGTCGCCGCGCAGATGCAGATAGACCAGGAGCGCCACCGCCGAGCCCAGCGTGCAGGTGACCGCCGTGGAGGCGGCGGCGATCACCGCGAGACGGGCGGGACCCAGGCCCACGGCGGACAGGCCAGGACGCGGCCGGGTGCTCGGATCGGTGCGGGCCACCGCGACCGCGAAGTGCGCCGTGGCCGCGACCGGGACCGCGCACCACAGCAGCCGCAGCACGGACGCGCCGGGGTGGCCGACGGCGTGGCCGAGCGTGCACAGCAGCAGGAAACCGACCCCGGCGGACGCCGCGGACACCAGCAGGCGGCGCAGCAGGACCAGCGGATGGGTGCCGCGGGCTAGACGGAGAGCGAGCACGCGGCGATACCCTCCGTATCCGAACCATCCGTGGTGACACGGGAGTTGACCCGACGGCCGTCAATGAGGACCACGGTGCGGTCGGCCAGCTCGGCCACATCCGTGTCATGGGTCGCGATCAGCGTGGTGATGCGGTGCGAGCGGACCGCGGTGAGCAGGGTGCGCAGCACCTGCGCCCCGTCGGCGCGGTGCAGGGTCGCGGTGGGCTCGTCGGCGAAGAGCACGGTGGGCCCGGTGACCAGGGCGCGCGCGATCGCCACGCGCTGGCGCTCGGCCTGGAGCAGGGCGTGCGGCCGGCGCTTGGCGCAGGTGTCGACGTCAAGGCGTTCCAGCCATTCGAGGGCCGCCTTCTTCGCGTCGCGGTGCGGGGCGCCGCGCAGGAGCAGCGGCAGGGCGGCGTTCTCCCAGGCGCTGAGTTCGGGGACCAGGGTCGGCTCGGGGTCGATCCAGGCGAACCGGTCGCGGCGCAGCCGTTCCCGGCTCACCGCGCCCAGCGTGTGGACGGGCACGCTGTCGAACCACACCTCGCCCTCGTCCGGCACCAAGGTGCCCGACAGGCAGCGCAGCAGGGTCGTCTTGCCGCAGCCGCGCGGGCCGCCCACGGCAAGGATCTCGCCCTCGCGCACCCCCACGCCCACCCCGGTCAGGGCGGGCGAGCCGCTGTGGGAATGGTGCAGGGAACGTGCCCACAGCACGTCGTTGTCCGGCGGAGCCACCATGGTGCACACCTCGGTTCAGATCAGATTTCCTGTTCCCGCTCCCCGTACGGGGGAACGAAGGCAGGGCCGATCGGTCACTGGGCACGCTAGGCAGTGGGGTGTGGCTGTCCCAACAGCACGCGGCCCGGCCGCCCCCATCTCACTCGGATGGGCGCGGCCGGGCCGTGGGCGGGACGCTCAGAGCTTGGTCCAGGCCTCCGTCAGGACCTGGCGCAGGACGCCCTCGATCTCGTCGAAGGTCGACTGGTCGGAGATCAGCGGCGGGGCGAGCTGGACGACCGGGTCGCCGCGGTCGTCCGCCCGGCAGTACAGGCCGTTGTCGTACAGCGCCTTGGAGAGGAACCCGTACAGGACGCGCTCGGTCTCCTCGTCGTTGAAGCTCTCCTTGGTGACCTTGTCCTTCACCAGCTCGATGCCGTAGAAGAAGCCGTTGCCGCGGACGTCACCGACGATCGGCAGGTCGTGCAGCTTCTTGAGGGTGTCGAAGAAGGCGCCCTCGTTGTCCAGCACGTGCTGGTTGAGGCCTTCCTTCTCGAAGATGTCGAGGTTGGCCAGGCCCACCGCGGCGGAGACCGGGTGGCCGCCGAAGGTGTAGCCGTGCAGGAAGGTGTTGTCACCCTTGTAGAACGGCTCGGCGAGCTTGTCGGAGATGATGCAGGCGCCGATCGGGGAGTAGCCCGAGGTCATGCCCTTGGCGCAGGTGATCATGTCCGGCACGTAGCCGAACTTGTCGCAGGCGAACATCGTGCCGAGCCGGCCGAAGGCGCAGATGACCTCGTCGGAGACGAGCAGCACGTCGTACTTGTCGCAGATCTCGCGCACGCGCTGGAAGTACCCGGGCGGCGGCGGGAAGCAGCCGCCCGCGTTCTGCACCGGCTCAAGGAAGACGGCGGCCACCGTCTCGGGGCCCTCGAACAGGATCTCCTGCTCGATCTGGTCGGCGGCCCAGCGGCCGAAGGCGACCGGGTCGTCGGCGTGTATGGAGGCGCGGTAGATGTTGGTGTTGGGCACCTTGTGCGCGCCGGGGACCAGCGGCTCGAAGGGCGCCTTCAGGGCGGGCAGACCCGTGATGGACAGGGCGCCCTGCGGGGTGCCGTGGTAGGCGACCGCACGCGAGATGACCTTGTACTTGGTGTGGTTGCCGGTGAGCTTGTGATACTGCTTCGCCAGCTTCCACGCGGTCTCGACGGCCTCGCCGCCACCGGTGGTGAAGAAGACCTTGTTGAGGTCGCCCGGCGCGTAGTTCGCCAGACGCTCCGCGAGCTCGACGGCCTTGGGGTGGGCGTAGGACCACACCGGGAAGAAGGCCAGTTCCTGCGCCTGCTTGTAGGCGGTCTCGGCGAGCTCGTGACGGCCGTGTCCTGCGTTGACGACGAACAGGCCCGAGAGGCCGTCCAGGTACTTCTTGCCCTTGTCGTCGTAGATGTAGGTGCCCTCGCCACGGACGATGGTGGGGACGGGGGCGTTCTCGTACGACGACATGCGGGTGAAGTGCATCCACAGGTGGTCGTAGGCGGTCTGGCTGAGGTCCTTGCTCACGGCTATCGGGTTCCCCACATATAGGTCTGCTTCTTCAGCTTGAGGTAAACGAAGCTCTCGGTGGAGCGCACGCCGGGGAGGGCGCGGATCCTCTTGTTGATCACTTCGAGCAGGTGGTCGTCGTCCTCGCAGACGACCTCCACCATGAGGTCGAAGGAGCCCGCGGTCATCACCACGTACTCGCATTCGGCCATGGCCGTCAGCGCCTCCGCCACCGGGTCGAGGTCGCCCTCGACGCGGATGCCGACCATCGCCTGGCGCCTGAATCCCACGGTGAGCGGGTCGGTGACGGCGACGATCTGCATCACGCCCTGGTCGAGCAGCTTCTGGACGCGCTGACGCACGGCCGCCTCGGACAGGCCGACGGCCTTGCCGATCGCGGCGTACGGGCGGCGCCCGTCCTCCTGAAGCTGCTCGATGATCGCCAGGGAGACGGCGTCGATCGTCGTCCCGTGGGAGCGCCGGGCGGCGTCCGTCTGCGGGGCGGTGGTCGGGAGCCGGGAGGGTGATCCGTTCCCGTTCCTGGGGTCTGTGCTTCGGCTGGCCACGGAGCCACTGTGCACCCGACCCGGCCCGTCCCGCAACCCCAAAGCGATGAAATTCGTTGTCCTGTGACCTTCCAGGAACTGAATCCGAAGTTCAGGGGCGTCGGGTCTGTCGAAAGCGTCGCTCCACCGACTAGGGTGGGCTGTCTCATCCATCGGACATCGGACCGGGAGGCCAGCGAAGTGACCACCGAACTGCGTCGTTTGCGCAATTACATCGACGGGGAGTTCCGCGATGCTGCCGACGGACGGACCATCGAGGTGGTCAACCCGGCCACGGGCCAGGCGTACGCGACCTCGCCGCTCTCCGGCCAGCAGGACGTGGACGCCGCCATGGCGGCCGCGGCCAAGGCGTTCCCCGCCTGGCGCGACAGCACCCCGGCCGAGCGCCAGCGCGTGCTGCTGAAGATCGCGGACGCCTTCGAGGAGCGCGCCGAGGAGCTGATCGCCGCCGAGTCGGAGAACACCGGCAAGCCGATCGAGCTCACCCGCACCGAAGAGATCCCGCCGATGGTGGACCAGATCCGCTTCTTCGCGGGCGCGGCCCGGCTCCTTGAGGGCCGCAGCGCCGGCGAGTACATGGAGGGTCTGACCTCGATCGTGCGCCGCGAGCCGGTCGGCGTCTGCGCGCAGGTCGCCCCGTGGAACTACCCGATGATGATGGCCGTGTGGAAGTTCGCCCCGGCCCTCGCCGCGGGCAACACGGTCGTCCTCAAGCCCTCGGACACCACCCCCGCCTCGACCGTCCTGATCGCCGAGATCATCGGCGCGATCGTCCCCAAGGGCGTCTTCAACGTCGTGTGCGGCGACCGTGACACGGGCCGCGCGATGGTCGAGCACAGGACCCCGGCGATGGCCTCCATCACCGGTTCGGTGCGGGCCGGCATGCAGGTCGCCGAGTCCGCCTCCAAGGACGTCAAGCGCGTCCACCTGGAGCTGGGCGGCAAGGCCCCGGTCGTCGTCTTCGAGGACGCCGACATCGCCAAGGCCGTCGAGGACATCGCGGTCGCCGGCTACTTCAACGCCGGCCAGGACTGCACCGCCGCCACCCGCGTGCTGGTGCACGAGTCCATCCACGACGAGTTCGTGACCGCGCTGGCCAAGGCCGCCGCCGACACCAAGACCGGACAGCCCGACGACGCGGACGTGCTGTACGGGCCGCTGAACAACGCCAACCAGCTCAAGCAGGTCACCGGCTTCATCGAGCGCCTGCCCGCGCACGCCAAGGTGGAGGCGGGCGGCCACCGCGTCGGCGAGCAGGGCTACTTCTACGCCCCGACCGTCGTCTCGGGCCTCAAGCAGGACGACGAGATCATCCAGAACGAGGTGTTCGGGCCGGTCATCACCGTCCAGTCCTTCACCGACGAGGCCCAGGCCCTGGAGTACGCCAACGGCGTCGAGTACGCGCTGGCCTCCTCGGTGTGGACCAAGGACCACGCGCGCGCCATGCGGATGTCCAAGAACCTCGACTTCGGCTGTGTGTGGATCAACACCCACATCCCGCTGGTCGCCGAGATGCCGCACGGCGGCTTCAAGAAGTCCGGCTACGGCAAGGACCTCTCCGCGTACGGCTTCGAGGACTACACGCGCATCAAGCACGTGATGACGTCGATCGAGGGCTGAACCGGCTGATCGTGATCCGGGCCTGAACGGCCGCGAGGGGCGGGGGAGTTGATCCCCCGCCCCTTCTCGCTGCCACCGGGCCTCGCCCGGGGTCGGCCCGCAGGGCCCGACAGGGTGTCCGGCCTGGGGGCGAGGGCTGTACGCAGCGTCCATTGAACGCGCTCGGCGGGCCGGGCATCCTGCGGGAATGCCACCGACCGCGCCCCGCGCCAGCAGCCCCTTTGCCCGCCGCAGCCTCCTGCGCGCCCTCGGCGGCGGCGCCGCGCTGGCCGCCCTCGCCGGCTGCGGGGTCCCCGCGGCGTACGTCGAGCCGGGCGAGCGGACCGGCCGCGACCATTCGGCGGCCGACAAGTCCCTGACGTTCGCCAACTGGCCGCTCTACATCGACGTCGACGACAAGGATGCCTCCAGGCGCCCCACCCTCGAGGCGTTCACCAAAAGCACCGGGATCTCCGTCACGTACACCGAGGAGATCAACGACAACGACGAGTTCTTCGGCAAGATCAGCCCCGCGCTGATGAACCATCAGGAGACCGGCCGCGACCTCATGGTCATCAGCGACTGGATGGCCGCCCGGTTCGTGCGGCTGGGCTGGGTGCAGGAGATGGACCGCGCCAAGCAGCCCAACGTCGCCCGCCACCTCGACCCCCAGCTGCGGACCCCCGCCTTCGACAACGGTCGTCTGCACAGCGTCCCGTGGCAGTCCGGGATCACCGGCATCGCGTACAACAGGAAGAAGCTGGGCCGCGAGCTCAAGCGCGTGAGCGACCTGTGGGACCCGCGCCTGGCCGGCAAGGTGACGCTCTTCTCCGGCCTGGACGAATCCTTCGCCCTCCTCATGCAGGGCAACGGCGTCGACATCACGCGGTGGACGGCGGAAGACTTCCACCGCATGTGCGACGAGGTCGACAAGCAGGTCGCCAACAAGCAGATCCGGCGCTTCACCGGCAACGACTACACCAGCGACCTCAACAAGGGCGACGTGCTGGCCTGCCAGGCCTACAGCGGCGACGTCTTCCAGCTCCAGGCCGACAACCCCGACATCGAGTTCGTGGTGCCCGAGGAGGGCGCGGAGCTGTGGGCGGAGTCGATGATGATCCCCAACCTGGCCCGCCACAAGGCGAACGCGGAGGCCCTGGTCGACTACTACTACGACCCCGAGGTCGCCGCCGAACTGGCCGCCTCGGTCAACTACGTCTGCCCCGTCCCCGCCGCCCGGGACGTCCTGGCCTCCTCGAAGAACAAGGACGAGGCCGAACTGGCCGAAAACCCCCTGATCTTCCCGGACACCACGATGCGCGAACGCCTCGCGATAGCCCGCGACATCACGTCCGAGGAACGGGCGGAGTTCGCCAAGCGGTGGAACGCGATCGTGGGGTTGTAGGCGCGTCGCCGACGGGTCGGGCTCCCGGCCCCGCGCGGACGCGCGTCGCCGCTACCGCTTCGTCAGGACCGCGCGCAGGGCATCCACCCGGTTGGTGGTGATCGAGTCCACGCCGTGCTGGATGAGGCGGCGTTGGGTGCGTCGGGTGTCGGCGGTCCAGGCCGAGACGAGCAGGCCGTCCCGGTGGGCCCGCTCCACCAGGTCGTGGCCGATCAGTGCGAAGCGGAAGTTGAGCCAGCGCGGGCGCACCGCGTCGATCAGGGCGGGGCGCGGTGGCGCGGGTCTCGTCCAGGTCAGGGCGATCTCGGCGCCCGGGTCCGCGGCGCGGACGGCCAGCATCGCGACCGGGCCCGCGCAGTAGTACACCCGCTCGCCCGCCCCGCACTCGCGCACCGTGCCCACCACCTCGCGCACGGACTTCTCGGTGGCGCCGGGCAGATCGATCATCACGCGGTGTGCGCCGACCGCGAGCAACGCCTGGCGCAGGGTCGGGATCCCGCCGCCGGTCGCTTCCCGCACCTCCTCGTACGACAGGGCGCTCAGCGGGCGTTCGACCTGCCACAGCCGCTTCAGCGTGTCGTCGTGCAGCAGCACGGGCACGCCGTCCCGGGTCGTGCGGACGTCGATCTCCACCGCGTCCGCGCCCCGTTCGAGGGCCGAGGCGATGGAGGGAAGGGTGTTCTCGCGGACCCGGTAGGGATCGCCCCGGTGGGCCACGACTGTCACGGTGCGTGCTGTGGGGCTCATGGGATCCATGGGGTCCATGGGGTCATTGTGCTGAGCGGTGCGGGGTGTGGCCAGCAGGCGCCCGGGCGGGCCGCTGGGCGACCTCGGCGGCAGGTGTTTGCGACCCGGCCGGTGCGCGTCCGGTTGGGGCCGGTGCCCGGACCCGGCCGGCGCCCGCCCGGACTCGCGGTACGGGGCCGGCCGCCCGGGGTCAGCGGGTGAGCCATCCTTGCGTGTACGTGTCGATCTCCTCGGCCAGCTTCGCCTTGCCCGCCGGGTCGAGGAACGACGCCTCCACGGCGTTCTTGGCGAGGCCGGCGAGACCCCTCTCGTCCAGGTCCAACAGGCGCGCGGCGACCGCGTACTCGTTGTTGAGGTCGCTGCCGAACATCGGCGGGTCGTCGCTGTTGATGGTCACCAGGACGCCGGCCGCCACCATCTCCTTGACCGGGTGCTGATTCAGGTCCGCCACGACCCGCGTCGCGAGGTTGGAGGTCGGGCAGACCTCCAGGGCGATCCGGTGGTCGGCCAGATGCCTCAGGAGCGCCGGGTCCTGCGTGGCACTGGTGCCGTGGCCGATCCGCTCGGCGCGCAGCTCGGTCAGCGCGTCCCAGATCGACTGCGGCCCGGTGGACTCGCCCGAGTGCGGCACCGAGTGCAGACCGGCGGCGATGGCCCGGTCGAAGTACGGCTTGAACTGCGGGCGCGGTACGCCGATTTCGGGGCCGCCCAGACCGAAGGAGACCAGGCCCTCGGGGCGGACGGAGTCCTCCGTGGCGAGCCGCGCCGTCTCGGCGGCGGCTTCGAGGCCCGCCTCGCCGGGAATGTCGAAGCACCAGCGCAGCACCGTGCCGAACTCGGCCTCGGCGGCCTTGCGGGCGTCCTCGATCGCCTCCATGAACGCCCGCTCGTCGATGCCCCGCCGGGTGGAGGAGAACGGCGTGATGGTCAGCTCGGCGTAGCGGATGTTCTGCCGGGCCATGTCGCGCGCCACCTCATAGGTGAGAAGGCGCACATCCTCGGGGGTGCGGATCAGGTCGACGACCGACAGGTAGACCTCGATGAAGTGCGCGAAGTCCGTGAAGGTGAAGTAGTCGGCCAGCGCCTCGGGGTCGGTGGGGACCTTCGAGTCGGCGTGGCGGGCCGCGAGTTCGGCCACGATGCGGGGGGACGCCGAGCCGACGTGGTGCACGTGCAGTTCGGCCTTGGGCAGCCCCGCGATGAAGGGGTGCAGGTCGGTCATGGGGTCCTCCAGGGTCTGCCGCGAGGGGCCTCGCGCGGTCGGCGTCGCGACGGCTTCGCCGGTCGGGGATCATGGTAGGCCGGGCGGATCGGCCCCCGACCCGGGCCGTAGCATGACGGAATCACGATGGGGGAGGCCCATGTCAGAGAACAACCAGCCGCCGCCGGGGGGCCAGGAGCCGCGCGATCCCTGGGCGCCGCCGGAGCACAAGGTCCCGCTGGACAAGCCGCCGGTGCACGATCAGCGGACCCTCGCCTCGATGCCCGCCCCGCCCGCCGACGGCCAGAGCGACGGCCCCGGCGCTGCTCCCGCGTCGTTCCCGGGCGCGCCCGGACAGCAGGCACCCGGACAGCAGGCGCCGGGACAGCAGGCACCGGGACAGCAGACGCCCGGACAGCAGGCACCCACACCCGGCTTCGGCGCCCCGACGCCGCCGCCCGCCCCCAGCCATGCGCCCTCCGGCAGCTACGGCTACCCCGCCTACCCGCAGCAGGCGGGACCGGACGGCGGCTACCCGGGCTACCCCGGTCAGCAGCCGGGATACGACGCCGGCTACCCGGGATACCCGGGCCAGCCGGGATACGGCTACGGGGGCTGGACCGGCATGGCCGCCCCGCAGAATGGATTCGGCACCGCCGCCATGGTGCTCGGCATCATCGCCTGCGCCGCCATGCTCTGCACCTGGGGCATCGCCGGCATCGTGCTCGGTGTGCTGGCCCTGATCTTCGGCCTGCTCGGCAAGGGCAGGGCCGCCCGTGGTGAGGCGAACAACCGGGGGCAGGCCATCGCGGGCGTGGTCCTCGGCATCGTCGGCATCGTGGTCGGGATCGTGATTCTGATCCTGATGGTGGTGGTCTTGACCCATCAGCCCACGCACCACGACGGCGTCTATGACGACGACTACTGGAACAGCTTCCTGTCCGTGGCCTTCTCGGCCCGCTGACCAAGGCCTGGTCCGTGCGGCTCGCCCCGGCCTTCGGCCCCGGTGAGCACCACGGCCCGGGCCCTGGCGGCCAGCCCCGCCACCGAGGCCCGCGCGCGCCCCGCCACCGAGGCTCGCGCGCGCCCCGACGGCTCGGGTCCCCGACCGCCCTCAGCGCAGGCGCTCGCGGGCCTCGGTCAGGGCGAAGCCCAGGAGGTTCAGGCCGCGCCAGAGCCTGGGGTCCCGCGCACCCGGCGCGTCCGCCGGCAGGCCGATGCCCCAGACGCGGTCCAGGGGGCTCGCCTCCACCAGCACCCGGGCGCCGGTGCTGAGCAGGTAGGACCGCAGCGCCTCGTCCTGGCCGAACTTGTGCAGGCAGCCCGCCAGAACCGTCCCGTACCGCTCCCGGCGCCACACCGCCTCGTCGAAGCCGCGCACCAGGCGCCCGGCCTTCTTCGCGAGCGCGGGGTTCGCCGCCGTGAGCGCCGCGCGCTCCCCTTCGGCGTCCTTGAAGATCCGTGCCTTCGACGCCATCATCCAGTGCTCCGCCGTCGCGTACTCGATCCCGTCGACCACGAAGCGTGAGGGCCACCACTGGCTGAAGCAGCTCGGCCCCAACGATCCGTCGCGCCTCGGCGCATGACCCCAGAAGTACAGAAACGTGATCCGCTCACCGTTGGTGAACCGCTCGGTCAGGGCGTCGAGCGGCGCGCGGTCCCCCGTGATCTGCTCCATGCACGCGAGTCTGGCACGCGCCACTGACAACCCGTCGTGCCCATACCGCCCCGACCCGACACTTGGTCGACAGATTCCGTCGCGTAACCAAAAGGCAACAACGGAATCACTTGTTGGCCAGATGTCGCTCTGCCAGGATCGTCACTCAAATCGAGCTGAAGCTACGAAGAACGTGGGCGACATGGACACCGACAACGGCAACGGCAACCGCTTCCCGGCCAACGACCGCTTCGCGGCCGGCGCCCAGTACATCGCGGGACGGCTGCGCCCGGGCGCCTCGGGGCGGCGGCACGAGGTCATCGACCCGGCGACCGGGCACCCGGTGTACTCCTACGAGCTCGCGGGCCCCGCCGATGTCGACGCGGCGGTGGCCGCCGCCAAGGAGGCCTTCCCCGGCTGGTCGGTCACTTCCCCCGGCGAGCGCTCCGCCGCCCTGCACCGCCTCGCGGGCGTCCTCGCCGAACGGGCCGAGGAGTTCGCGCGGGCGGAGTCCTCGCAGTGCGGCAAGCCCCTCAAGCTGACCCGGGAGTTCGACGTCCCCGGCACGATCGACAACGCGGCCTTCTTCGCGGGCGCCGCCCGGCACCTGGAGGGCCGGTCAGCCGGTGAGTACTCCGGCGACCACACCTCCTACGTACGCCGGGAGCCCATCGGTGTCGTGGGGTCCATCGCGCCGTGGAACTACCCGCTCCAGATGGCCGCCTGGAAGATCCTCCCGGCGATCGCCGCGGGCAACACCATCGTCCTCAAGCCCGCCGAGATCACCCCGCTGACCTCGCTCCTGTTCGCCGAGGCCGCCACGGAGGCCGGGATCCCGGACGGAGTGGTCAACATCGTCACGGGCGCGGGAGCGGACGCGGGCGAACACCTCGTCGGGCACCCGGACGTCGTGATGACCTCCTTCACCGGCTCCACCGGCGTCGGCAAACGCGTCGCGGAGATCGCCACGCGCACCGTCAAGCGCATCCACCTCGAACTCGGCGGCAAGGCCCCGTTCGTGGTGTTCGACGACGCCGACCTCGAAGCCGCCACGCACGGCGCGGTCGCGGCCTCGCTCATCAACTCGGGCCAGGACTGCACCGCCGCCACCCGCGCCTACGTCCAGCGCCCCCTGTACGAGGCCTTCGTCGAGCAGGTCGCGGCGCTGATGGAGACCGTGCGCGTCGGTGACCCCTTCCGCGCGGACACCGACCTCGGCCCGCTGATCTCCCACGCCCACCGCGACCGCGTCGCCGCCTTCGTCGAGCGCGCCCGTGGCTACGCCCGGATCGTGACCGGCGGCGAGGTCCCCAAGGGCGACGGCGCCTACTACCCGCCCACCCTGGTCGCCGACGCCGCCCAGGACAGCGAGATCGTCCAGGCGGAGATCTTCGGCCCGGTCCTGGTCGTGCTGCCCTTCGACACCGACGACGAGGGCATCGCCCTGGCCAACGACACCCCCTACGGCCTCGCCGCTTCCGCCTGGAGCCGCGACGTCTACCGCACGGGCCGGGCCACCCGCGAGATCAAGGCGGGCTGCGTGTGGATCAACGACCACATTCCGATCATCAGCGAGATGCCCCACGGCGGCTACAAGGCCAGTGGCTTCGGAAAGGACATGTCGGCGTATTCCTTCGAGGAGTACACGCAGGTCAAGCACGTGATGTACGACAACACAGCGGTCGCGGCGAAGGACTGGCACCGCACGATCTTCGGGGACCGATAGCCGAGGCCCGACCAGGCCACCGAACCCACCCGAAAGGGCACACAGCGTATGGAGCAGTACGAGTCCGGCCTCCCCCACGCCCTCGATCCCGGTCGAGCGGGGAGCGCCCCCTTCGGCGCGGCCCAACTGGCCGCCGTCCGGCGCAGCCTAACCGATGGCCGGGGCGCCCTGACCCGCCGTTCGCTGCTGCGCGCCTCGGGCGCCGGCGCGCTCGCCGTCGGCGGCCTCGCCACGCTCAGCGCCTGCGGCATCCCGGCCGCCACGAAGGAGAACGGCACCGGACCGTCCAACGCGGACCACTCCGCGAAGGAGAAGGAGGTCAACTTCTCCAACTGGACGCAGTACATGGACATCAGCGACGACAAGAAGCACCATCCGACGCTGGACGAGTTCACCCGCCGCACCGGCATCCAGGTCAAGTACACCGAGGACATCAACGACAACGTCGAGTTCTTCGGCAAGATCAAGCCCCAGCTCGCCGGCGGCCAGGACACCGGCCGCGACCTCATCGTGCTCACCGACTGGCTGGCCGCCCGGCTCATCCGGCTCGGCTGGGCGCAGGAGCTGAACCCCGCGCACCTGCCGCACGCCTACGCCAACCTGGCGCCCCAGTTCCGGATGCCCGACTGGGACCCGGGCCGCGCCTACTCCTACCCCTGGACCGGCATCCCGACCGTCATCGCGTACAACAGCAGGGCGACCGACGGCAAGAAGGTCGACTCGATCACCCAGCTCCTGGACGACCCCAGCCTCAAGGGCCGGGTCGGCTTCCTCTCCGAGATGCGCGACACCATCGGGATGACCCTGCTCGACCTCGGCAAGGACCCGGCGAACTTCACCGACGCCGACTTCGACGCGGCGATCGGACGGCTCCAAAAGGGCGTCGACACCAAGCAGATCCGCCGCTTCACCGGCAACGACTACACCGGCGACCTGGTCAAGGGCGACCTCGCGGCCTGTGTGGCCTGGGGCGGCGACGTGACCCAGCTGCGCGCCGACAACCCGGACATCAAGTACGCCGTCCCGGCGGCCGGTTACATGACGTCCACCGACAACCTGCTCGTCCCGGCGAAGGCCCGGCACCAGAGCAACGCCGAGAAACTGATCGACTACTACTACGAGCTCCCGGTGGCCGCCAAGCTCGCCGCGTTCATCAACTACCAGTGCCCGGTCGACGGGGTCCGCGACGATCTCGCCCGGATCGACCCGGAGCTCGCGGCGAACGAACTGATCCTGCCGGACAAGGCGATGGCCGCGAAGTCCCACTCCTTCCGCTCGCTCAGCGAGGCCGAGGAGACGGCGTACGAGCAGAAGTTCTCCCGGCTCATCGGAGCGTGAGCGCTCCGCTGGGTGTGTCCGATTTCGGGTGCGGGTCCGCTGTGGCTGGTCGCGCAGTTCCCCGCGCCCCTGGAGGCGGCACCCGGCTCGGCCCCCTTGGCTCCGCCCCCCATTCCTCTCGACTCTCCCCTGGGACCCCACCCATGACAGACAGCACCGCCGGCGGCGACGTTCGCCTCACCGGGATCAGTAAGACGTACGGCTCCTTCACCGCCGTCCATCCGCTCGAACTGACCGTCCCGCAGGGCTCGTTCTTCGCGCTGCTCGGCGCGTCCGGCTGCGGCAAGACCACCACGCTCCGCATGATCGCGGGGCTTGAGGAGCCGAGCACCGGCACGGTCTTCCTCGGCGACAAGGACGTCACCGACCTGCCGCCCTACAAGCGGCCGGTGAACACCGTCTTCCAGTCCTACGCCCTCTTCCCGCACCTGAACGTCACCGAGAACATCGCCTTCGGGCTGCGCCGGCGCGGCATCAAGTCGGTGAAGAAGCAGGTCGACGACATGCTGGAGCTCGTGCAGCTCGGCGACTTCGCCCAGCGCAAGCCGCATCAGCTCTCCGGCGGCCAGCAGCAGCGCGTGGCCGTCGCCCGCGCGCTCATCAACCACCCGCAGGTGCTGCTCCTGGATGAGCCGCTTGGCGCCCTCGACCTGAAGCTGCGCCGCCAGATGCAGCTGGAGCTCAAGCGCATCCAGACCGAGGTCGGCATCACCTTCGTGCACGTCACCCACGACCAGGAGGAGGCCATGACGATGGCCGACACGGTCGCGGTGATGAACGGCGGACGCGTCGAACAGCTCGGCGCGCCCGCGGAGTTGTACGAGAACCCGAAGACCACGTTCGTCGCCAACTTCCTCGGCACCTCCAACCTCATCGAGGCAGAGATCGCGCGCAAGAGCGGTCAGGACGTGGTGGTCACGGTCGGCGGCGCCGAGCTGAGGCTGCCCCAGGAGCGATGTCCGGGCCCCGTCACCAGTGGCGGCAAGATCCTCGTCGGAGTGCGCCCCGAGAAGATCTCGCTCGCCCACCGCGACGACGAGGGCGCCGTCGCCGAGGGACGCAACCGCGTCACCGGCCGCGTCGTGGACTCGTCCTTCATCGGCGTCTCCACCCAGTACCTGGTCGACTCGCCGGCCGGCAAGGGCCTCGCGGTGTACGAGCAGAACGTCGACCGGCGCACGGGGCTCGGGCCGGGCGCCGAGGTCGTCCTGCACTGGAACCCGGCGCACACCTTCGGCCTCGACGCCGCCCAGGCGATCGACGCCGGCGTGGAGAAGGTCGAGGACGCCGCGTGAGCGCCGTCGTCGAGGCGCCCGCCGAACTGCCCGCGCGCAAGGCCTCCACCCGCAAACGGCTCGTGCCGTACTGGCTGCTGCTGCCGGGCATCCTGTGGCTGATCGTGTTCTTCGCGCTGCCGATGGTGTACCAGGCGTCGACCTCCGTGCAGACCGGGTCACTTGAGAAGGGCTTCCAGGTCACCTGGCACTTCCAGACGTACTGGGACGCCTTCAAGGAGTACTACCCGCAGTTCGTGCGCTCCCTGCTCTACGCGGGAACGGCGACGCTCCTGTGCCTGCTGCTCGGCTATCCGCTGGCGTATCTGATCGCCTTCAAGGCGGGCCGCTACCGCAATCTGGTGCTCGTCCTGGTCATCGCGCCGTTCTTCACCAGTTTCCTGATCCGTACCCTGGCGTGGAAGACGATCCTGGCCGACGGCGGGCCCGTGGTGCACGCGCTCTCCACGCTGCACGTCCTCGACGTCACCAGCTGGCTGGGCTGGACCGAGGGGCACCGCGTCCTCGCCACCCCGATGGCCGTGGTGTGCGGACTCACCTACAACTTCCTGCCGTTCATGATCCTGCCGCTCTACACCTCCCTGGAACGGATCGACTCCCGGCTGCACGAGGCGGCCGGTGACCTCTACGCGACGCCGGCCACCACCTTCCGCAAGGTGACCTTCCCGCTGTCGATGCCCGGCGTCGTCTCCGGCACGCTGCTCACCTTCATCCCGGCCAGCGGCGACTACGTCAACGCCGAACTGCTCGGCTCCACCGACCAGAAGATGGTCGGCAACGTCATCCAGTCGCAGTTCCTGCGGGTCCTGGACTATCCGACGGCCGCCGCGCTCTCCTTCATCCTGATGGCGATCGTGCTGGTCATGGTCACCGTCTACATCCGCCGCTCCGGGACGGAGGACCTGGTCTGATGCGTCACCTGCCCGTCATCACATGGCTGCGCCGCAACCTCGTGGTCATCGCGGGGCTCGCGACCCTCGCGTATCTGATCCTGCCCAACGTCGTCGTGATGGTGTTCTCGTTCAACAAGCCGAACGGGCGCTTCAACTACTCCTGGACGCGGTTCTCCACCGACGCCTGGAACGACCCGTGCGGGGTCGCCGACATGTGCGGCTCGCTCTCGCTGTCGCTCCAGATCGCCCTGTGGGCCACGATCGGCTCGACCGTGCTCGGCACGATGATCGCCTTCGCGCTCGTGCGCTACCGGTTCCGGGCGCGCGGCGCGATCAACTCGCTGATCTTCCTGCCGATGGCGATGCCCGAGGTCGTGATGGCCGCGTCCCTGCTCACGCTCTTCCTCAACATGGGGGCGCGGCTCGGCTTCTGGACGATCCTCATCGCCCACATCATGTTCTGCCTCAGCTTCGTCGTCACCGCCGTCAAGGCCCGCGTGATGTCCATGGACCCGAGGCTCGAAGAGGCCGCGCGCGATCTCTACGCGGGTCCGGTCCAGACGTTCGTACGGGTGACGCTGCCGATCGCGTCGCCCGGCATCGCGGCGGGCGCGCTGCTCGCCTTCGCGCTCTCCTTCGACGACTTCATCATCACCAATTTCAACGCGGGCTCCACCGTCACCTTCCCCATGTTCGTGTGGGGCTCCGCGCAGCGCGGCACACCCGTGCAGATCAACGTCATCGGGACGGCCATGTTCATCATCGCCGTCGTGGTGGTCACCGCCGGACAATTCATTGCGAACCGGCGCAAGAACAGCGCGAAAGCGTAACCGTACGCAGTTCTGAGGGAGTTGGAAATCATGGCCGTGACCCGAGCCATGGACAGTGCGGCACGACAATCCCTGGCGGGCGCCAAGCCCGTCCCCTTCTGGCTGGAGGACCCCGGCCGCCCCGAGGCCCTGCCCGCCCTCACCGGCGACGAGAAATGCGATCTCCTCGTCGTCGGGGGCGGCTACAGCGGCCTGTGGACCGCGCTCATCGCCAAGGAGCGCGACCCCGGCCGTGACGTCGTCCTCATCGAGGGCAAGGAGATCGGCTGGGCCGCCTCCGGCCGCAACGGCGGCTTCTGCGCCGCCTCCCTCACCCACGGCCTGGGCAACGGCCTGGCCCGCTGGCCGGGCGAACTGGCCAGGCTCGAAGAGCTGGGCGCGGCCAACCTCGACGCCATCGGCGCGGCCGTGGCCCGCTACGGCATCGACTGCGACTACGAGCGGACCGGCGAGATCGACGTCGCCACCGAGCCCCACCAGCTCCAAGAGCTGCGCGAGATGTACGAGGAGGCGACCGAACTCGGCTTCGGCGGCCTCACGTTCCTCGACGAGGACCAAGTGCGCGCCGAGGTCGACTCGCCCACCTTCCTCGGCGGGCTCTGGGACCGCGAGGGGGTGGCGATGCTGCACCCGGCCAAGCTCGCCTGGGGCCTCAAGCGCGCCTGCCTCGATCTCGGCGTACGCGTCCACGAGCACACCCCGGGCCTCTCGCTGGCCCGGGTCGGCGCCGGCATGGGGGTCCGCACTCCGTACGGCAAGGTCCGCGCCGAGCATGTGGCGCTCGGCACCAATGTGTTCCCCTCCCTGGTCAAGCGGCTGCGTCCGTACACGGTCCCGGTGTACGACTACGCCCTGATGACCGAGCCGCTGACCGCGGACCAGCTCGACTCCATCGGCTGGCGGCGCCGCCAGGGGCTCGGGGACGCGGCCAACCAGTTCCACTACTTCCGCCTGTCCGCCGACAACCGCGTCCTGTGGGGCGGTTATGACGCCATCTACCAGTACGGCAAGAAGGTGCGCAGCGAGTACGACGACCGGCCCGAGACCTACGCCAAACTCGCCGAGCAGTTCTTCCACTGCTTCCCGCAGCTCGCCGGGGTGCGCTTCAGCCACGCCTGGGGCGGCGCGATCGACACCTGCTCGCGCTTCTCGGCGTTCTTCGGCACGGCCCACGGCGGCCGGGTCGCCTACGCCGCCGGATACACCGGGCTCGGCGTCGGCGCGACCCGCTTCGGCGCGGAGGTGATGCTCGATCTCCTGTCGGGTGAGCCCACCGAGCGCACGGAGCTGGAGATGGTGCGCACCAAGCCCCTGCCTTTCCCGCCGGAGCCGGTCGCCTGGGCGGGCATCGGCATCACGAAATGGTCCCTGGCCCGCGCCGACGAGAACGGCGGCCGCCGCAACCTGTGGCTGAGGGCGATGGACCGGGTGGGGCTCGGCTTCGACAGCTGAGTTCGGTCGACCCGGTGACATGGGTCATCGTGCGCCCCCAGTCACGCCGGGGGCGCACTCCTTTGGATCTTGTGTGACCCGGTTCACCACCGACAGGTGGCCCAAGTGGCGTCATCGCCCGGGCCGAAGCCGCTCTCCCTCGTGGACGCAACCTCTGCGCCCGGTGGAACGGCCTCGGAACGGAGATGCGGCGATGACTGCCTCGGGGGCAAGGAGCGCGGTGGAATGGCTGGCGTCGGTGGCACCCGATCCCGACGCCTGCCGGTGGGAGTGGGAGCGCAACCCCCTGGGGGTCGCGCTCCTTCCGGCGGGCCGGAGCTGGGACGTACTGATCCTGCCGGGCGGGCTCGGGCGCGGCGCGCTCGATGTGCTGGGCCGGCTCACGGACCGGCCGGGGCCCGTGCTCGCCGACCTCGGGGACCTGCGCATGGGCTTCTTCGTGCCGCCGGGCACGGCCGCGCGCTGGCTCGGCACGGGGGTGCGCGGGGCGGGCGGCGGCAGCTGGGTCGTGGTCCCGCACCCGGGCCGGGTGGCAGGCGGGGTGCGCTGGGTGGTGGCGCCCGACGGCTCGGGCACCCTGACCGATCCCGCCGTCCTGGAGCTGGCGATGCACGAGGCCGCCGCCCATATCGCACGCGACGGCGAAGACCGGGCCAAGAAGGGCAGGCGGGGCAGGCAGAGCAACCAGGGCAACCGGGGCAAGCGGGACGGCGGGGACTGAGTCGGGGCCGGCCGGGACGGTTCGCTGCCGGAAGCCTTGACAAGCCGATTGGTCTGGACCATGTTGTGCGCACTTCCTGTCTCAATCCCCCCTTGCCCGGAGGCAGTTGTGGACCGCACCAGACATCAGGCCGCACGGTCGTCGCTGCTCGCCGCCCTGACGGCGGCGGCCCTCGCCGCGGCCGGGCTCGTCGCCGCCGCGCCGTCCGCGCGCGCCGCCGACGCCGACCTCCTGCGCAACGGCGGCTTCGAATCGGGACTCGACGGCTGGAGCTGCACCTCGGGCAGCGGCGCCGTGGTGACCTCGCCCGTGCACGGCGGCACCCACGCCCTGAGAGCCACCCCGGCCGGCAGTGACAACGCCCAGTGCGCCCAGAGCGTGGCCGTACAGCCCAACTCCTCGTACACGCTGAGCAGTTGGGTGCAGGGCAGTTACGTCTACCTCGGCGCGTCGGGCACCGGCACCACCGACGTCTCGACCTGGACCCAGTCGGCGTCCACCTGGCAGCAGCTGACGACGACGTTCAAGACGGGCCCGAGCACCACCTCGGTGACCGTCTACACGCACGGCTGGTACGGGACGCCCGCCTACAGCGCCGACGACGTGAGCCTGATCGGCCCCGGCGGCGCGCCCGTGGGGATACCGGCCGCGCCCACCGGTCTCGCCGCGTCGGGCGCCACTTCCTCCAGCATCAACCTGAGCTGGTCCCCGTCGACCGGCGCCACCGGGTACACCGTCTACCGCGACGGCGTCAAAGTGGCCTCGGTGAGCGGGAGTTCGGCCACCGTGACGGGGCTCGCCGCCTCGACCTCGTACAGCTTCCAGGTCACCGCGACCAACAGCGCGGGGGAGTCCCCGAAGTCGGCCGCGCTCAGTGCGAGCACCAGCAGTGGGGGCACCAATCCGCCGCCGTCCGGGCACGCGCTGGTCGGCTATCTGCACGCCTCGTTCGCCAACGGCGCCGGCTACACGCGCATGGCGGACGTCCCCGACGACTGGAACATCATCGACCTGGCGTTCGGCGAGCCGACCTCACCGACCTCGGGCGACATCCGCTTCAACCCGTGCCCGGCCACGGAGTGCCCCACCGTCGAGTCGCTTGCCGACTTCAAGGCGGCCATCAAGGCCAAGCAGGCCGCCGGCAAGAAGGTGCTGATCTCCATCGGCGGCCAGAACGGGCAGGTCCAGCTGACCACGGCCGCCGCCCGCGACACCTTCGTCTCGTCCGTCTCGAAGATCATCGACGACTACGGCCTCGACGGTCTCGACATCGACTTCGAGGGCCACTCGCTCTCTCTGAACACCGGAGACACCGACTTCAGAAGCCCCACGACTCCCGTCGTCGTCAACCTCATCGACGCCCTGAAGACACTGAAGGCCAAGTACGGCTCGACGTTCGTCCTGAGCATGGCCCCGGAGACGTTCTTCGTGCAGATGGGCTACCAGTACTACGGCTCGGGGCCCTGGGGCGGCCAGGACCCGCGCTGCGGCGCCTACCTGCCGGTGATCTACGCGCTGCGCGACGCGCTCACCCTGCTGCACGTCCAGGACTACAACTCGGGCTCGATCATGGGTCTCGACAACCAGTACCACTCGATGGGCGGCTCGGACTTCCACATCGCCATGACCGACATGCTGCTCACCGGCTTCCCGGTGGCGGGCGACACCACCAGGATGTTCCCCGCGCTCAGGCCCGACCAGGTCGCCATCGGCCTGCCGGCCTCGACCCAGGCGGGCAACGGCTGGACCAGCCCCGCCGAGGTCACCAAGACCCTGGACTGCCTGACGAAGAAGGCCAACTGCGGCGCGTACCAGACCCACGGCAGCTGGCCGGGGCTGCGCGGCCTGATGACCTGGTCCATCAACTGGGACCGGTTCAACGGGGCCGAGTTCTCCAGGAACTACGACGCATACCCGTGGAGCTGACCACCAGGAGCGCCCCGCACAGGCAGACACTGGCGAGCACGTCGAGCGGCCAGTGGTAGCCGTGCAGGACGAGACCGGTGCCCGTCGCCGCGGTGAGCGTCCCCGCGGCGGCGGGCATCAACCACGCCCGGCGTACGCACGGGGCGAGCAGCAGGGCCGCTCCGCCGTAGGCCACCATCGCGGTCGCGGTGTGGCCCGAGGGGTAGTAGCCGGTGGCCGGGTCGAAGGGGCCAGGACGCGCGATCCACTCCTTCAGCGGCACCACGAGCAGGGGCACGAGCGCCATCGTCACGGCGGCGATCAGAGCCCGGCGGCGCAGGCCGCGCCAGAGGGCGTACGCGATCGCGCAGGCGAGGACCGGCAGGGCGACGGGCATGCTGCCGAGGTCGGAGAGGCCTTCGGCGAGCCAGGACGGGCCGTGGCCGGCGAGGGCGGGCTCGACGCGCTCGTCGAGACGGCGCAAAGGGCCGCCCGAGGCGACCTGCCAGGTGATGACCGCGAACACGCAGAGCAGCGTGGCGAAGAGGAAAGCCGGCCGCCCCGGAACAGGGGGGGAGGTTCCGGGGCGGCCGCCGCGACCGGCGAACCGCTCGCCCCGGGGGGTGTGGGGCGGTCGGTCATCCGATCGGTGAGGAGTTCCGGAGCCAGAGGCTCCAGGGGTGTGCGCGAGGGCACGGCCAGGGCAAGGCTGGGGATGCTGCGCCCTGGGATCGCCCGCAGTCCCCTGCGGGCGGGGTGTTTCTCTCATCTGCGCAAACCGTACGGCAGGCGGAGGGGGGTCCGACAGCCGCAACGCCATCCCGCCATGGGCCCCCCACACCTTCTTCACAGGCGGTCTTCGCCGCTCTGCCCGGGCGCTCAGACGCCCGCGAACGCCTGCTCGATGATGTCCAGGCCCTCGGTGAGCAGGTCCTCGCCGATGACCAGCGGGGGCAGGAAGCGGAGCACGTTCCCATAGGTGCCACAGGTCAGGACCAGCAGGCCCTCGGCGTGGCAGGCCTTGGCGAGCGCGCCGGCGGCCTCCGGGTTCGGGGTCTTGGAGGCGCGGTCCTTGACCAGCTCGATGGCGATCATGGCGCCGCGGCCACGGATGTCGCCGATGATGTCGAACTTCTCGGCCATGGTGGCCAGCCGGGCCTTCATGACCTCCTCGATGCGCTTGGCCCTGCCGTTGAGGTCGAGCTCCCGCATCGTCTCGATCGCGCCGAGGGCGGCGGCACAGGCCACCGGGTTGCCGCCGTAGGTGCCGCCGAGGCCGCCCGCGTGCGCGGCGTCCATGATCTCGGCGCGGCCCGTCACGGCGGCCAGCGGCAGACCGCCCGCGATGCCCTTGGCGGTGGTGATCAGGTCGGGGACGATGCCCTCGTCCTCACAGGCGAACCACTGGCCGGTACGGCAGAAGCCGGACTGGATCTCGTCGGCGACGAACACGATGCCGTTGTCCTTGGCGAACTGGCTGATCGCGGGCAGGAAGCCCTTGGCCGGCTCGATGAAGCCGCCCTCGCCGAGGACCGGCTCGATGATGATCGCGGCGACGTTGTCCGCGCCGATCTGCTTGTTGATCATGTCGATGGCCTGCGCGGACGCCTCGGCGCCGGCGTTCTCCTGGCCGGTGGGCCAGCGGTAGCCGTAGGCCACCGGCACCCGGTAGACCTCGGGCGCGAACGGGCCGAAGCCGTTCTTGTACGGCATGTTCTTGGCGGTGAGCGCCATCGTCAGGTTGGTGCGGCCGTGGTAGCCGTGGTCGAAGACGACGACGGCCTGGCGCTTGGTGTACGCACGGGCGATCTTGACGGCGTTCTCGACGGCCTCGGCGCCCGAGTTGAACAGCGCGGACTTCTTGGCGTGGTCGCCCGGGGTCAGCTCGGCCAGCTGCTCGGCGACGGCGACGTAGCCCTCGTACGGCGTGACCATGAAGCAGGTGTGGGTGAAGTCGGCGAGCTGCGCGGTCGCGCGGCGCACCACGGCCTCGGCGGAGGCGCCCACCGAGGTCACCGCGATGCCGGAACCGAAGTCGATCAGGCGGTTGCCGTCGACGTCCTCGATGATGCCGCCGCCGGCGCGCGCGGTGAAGACGGGCAGCGTGGAGCCCACACCGGCGGCGACGGCCGCGAGACGGCGGGCCTGAAGCTCCTGCGACTTCGGGCCGGGGATGGCGGTGACGACGCGGCGCTCCTGCGGGACGGCGCTCATGACGGGCTCCTGGAGATGCTGGGGGGTGTGGACGGCTTTTTCGGCTATGAGGGCAGGCTAGGGCGGACCGGGGGAGCCCGGCATGCGCCGTTCGGTAGTGGTGGGGGTGCGCCCCTTGTCCTCGGCGGACAGTTGCCCGGGGCGGGCGCGCGGTGCGCGGCAGCGGTGAACCCCAGCGCGCTGCCACTAGATTGAGCGTTCGCACCGCTCGGAACGGACCTGGCTGGTCAGGGGGCAAGGGGTCGATGGACACCGAAGGCACGTACGATGCACGCGGCACCCGTTCGGGTTCGGTCCCGCGCCCCTCGGGGCCGCCTCCGCGCCCCGCGCTGCCGCCCCGGCCCGTCGAGGCGCCGACGGCCGGGCCCTCGCTCGGCGACTGGCTGCGCACGCCGCGCGCGGCCGCCGAGCCGGGCCTGTGGCGCCTGGGCCACACCCCACGACGGGACGCCGACCCCGACCGGGTGCCGGACCGGGCGCTGATCGGCGGGGCCGTCGTCGCGCTGCTCGCGGCCAGTCTGGTCTGGTCGCTGTGGCGCAACGGCTACGTCCCGCACAGCCGCGTCCTGCTCGAACTCGTCACCCCGCAGGACTGGTGGGGCCTGCGGCGCCCCCCGGCGGCCACCACCGCGCTCGCCGTCTACAACAGCCTGGTGGCGGCCCTCGTGCTCTACACCGCCGGGCGCCTGGGCAACTGGCGCGAGGTGTTCCGGCGGTACGCCGTCGACCATCCCCAGCCCTCCCGGGCGGTCCGCACCGCGCTGGCCGGGGCCGTCCTGGTGTGGTGCTTCGTCCAGGCCGACACCCTGCGGGACTACGCCCCCACGGCCGCGACCGTGCAGGCGGACGCGGCGCCGCCGCGCCCCCTGCTGCCCTTCGGCGACCTGGCGCTCGCGCTGATGCCGCACGCCTGGCTGTACAACGGCACCGGCGAGGACGTGGCCGACCACCTGCGCGCCTTCGCGACCTGGTACCACCTGGTGGGCGCCGCCGTGATCCTGTGGCTGACCGCGCGGGCCGGGGGATGGCTCACCGTGCTGCGCGACCCGCGGGCCGGCAAGGACGGCCGCGCCGCCGTGCCCAGCGGCCCCCGCGAGACCCCCGCAGACTGGCCCCAGCTGCGCGTCGCGGGCCTCGGGGGCGTCGCCGATCTGCTCGTGGCCGAGGAGCGGTCCGGGCGCATGAACGACGTCGACTGCGTACGCATCCGGCGGGCCTGGCGGGGCGTGCGCAGCGATCCCTCGCGGCTGCGCGCGTTCACGGACGCGGTCGCGGGCCAGGGCGCGCGGGCCTGCCCGCATCCCTCGGGCGACCGCGACCTGCCCGCCCGCGCGGCCACCCACGACCTGCTCACCTCGCAGGTGCGGATCGGCCGCTACCCCGACACCGAGCGCGTCCCGGCCACCCGCAGGGGCGCGGGCGCCGCCGTCGACCCCGCCGTGCTCGGCTCGTCGCTGCTCGCCATCGGGCCGTTCGGGTCGGGCAAGACCCGGCACCTGGTGCGGCCCGTCGTGGAGTCGCTCGCGCTCCAGGCGCTGGCCGGGAAGGCCGCCGTGGTCGCGGTGTGCGCGGCGGGCACCGAGCTCGGCGCCGACGACGGCTACGACGTGGTGATCAAGCCGGGCGATCCCGCGTCCGCCTACGACCTCGACCTGTACGGCGGCGCCACCGACCCCGACGAGGCCGCCGCCCTGCTCGCCGAGGCGTTCGCCGGAGACCTCGCCGAGGTCGACCCGCGCCGCGCCGCGACCGCCCTCGCCCAGCTGCTTGGCCCCTACCGCGCCGCCCACGGGCGCTTCCCCTCCGTGCCCGTCCTGCGGGAACTCCTCGACGGCTCACCGGGCGCCATCGGCGACCTCAAGGCGCGCCTCGACCCCGAGACCCACCGCGCCCAGCTGCGTGAACTGGACGTCCGCGAGCGGCAGTTGGGCAGCCAGGGCGATCCCGGGCTCGCCCTCGCCGCCCGGGTCGCCGTGCTGGACCGGCCCGCCTTCGAGGCGTTCTTCGACACCACGGGCGAGAGCCGGCCGTTCTCGCTGCGCGCCCTCGAACACCCGCTGCGGGTCCGGATCGACGTGCCCGAACGCGCCCACCCCGAGGCCGGACACCTGCTGACCCGGCTCGTCCTGGCCCAGTTCGCCGCGGGGGCGACGGCCCGCGCGGACCAGTCGCTCTTCGCCTTCCTCGCCGTGGACGACGCCACGCACGCCGTCACCGCCGCGTCCGTACGGGCCGTGCAGCGGCTGCGCAACCGCAACGCCGGGGTGCTGCTCACCCTGCGCGGCCTCGGCGACGTACCCGAGGCGCTGCACACCTCGCTGCTCGGTTCGTTCGGCTGCCACATCGCGTTCTCCGGCGTCACCACCTGGGACGGGCGGCTCTTCGCGCAGGCCTGGGGCACCGAGTGGGTGGAGACCACCGAGGTCGCCAAGCACACCGTCTTCGCCGACCAGCCGCTCACCCGGGCGATCCACGCGCTGCGCAAACTCGTCACCGGCAAGGCCGTCACCACCGACGCCGTGACCGTGCGCAAGATTGAGCGGGAGCGCTGGTCGGCCTCCGAACTGGCCCACCAGGTGCCCGCGGGGCACGCGGTGCTCTCCTTGACCACCGTCGAGGGCGAGCACGCGCCGCCGCTCCTGGTGGATCTGCGCGGATGAGGCCCGGGTGCGCCCCGGACCCGCCCCGTCCGGCCCCGCCCCGCGCCGGTCCCCGGATGGCCGGGGAACGCCGGGGAACCTGGCCGGGGTGGCAAAATGAAGATGCTCCGTTCATACGGGACGTAGCAATCGACTGCCGAAGGTAACCCGGTCCCATGCCGCCCACGCTCGCCTCGCTCCTCCAGCACTCGGCGCTCAAGCTCACCGTGCGCGCGGGGCAGGACCACCTGGACCGCCCGGTGCGCTGGGCCCACGTCAGCGAACTCGCCGACCCCGTCCCGTACATGGAAGGCGGCGAGCTGCTGCTCACCACCGCGATCACGCTGGCCGCCGAGGACCCGCAGGCGATGGGCCGCTATGTGCGCAGGCTGGCGCGGGCCGGGGTGGTCGGGCTCGGCTTCGCCGTCGGCGTCCACTACGACACCGTGCCGGACGCGCTGCTCGCGGCGGCCCGCGAGGAGGGGCTTCCGCTGCTCGAGGTGCCGCGCCGCACTCCGTTCCTGGCCATTTCCAAGGCGGTCTCCGCGGCCATCTCGACCGATCAGTACCGCGCGGTGACCGCCGGGTTCGAGGCGCAGCGCGAGCTGACGAAGGCGGCGCTCGCCGACGGCCCCGCCGTACTCATCGCCAAGCTCGCCGCCCACGTCGACGGCTGGGCCGCCCTGTACGACGCCTCCGGCGCGGTCGTGGCCGCCGCCCCCGAGTGGGCCGCCCGCCGCGCCGCCCGGCTCACCGGCGACGTGGCCCGGCTGCGCGAGCGGGCGGCTCCGGCCAGCGCGGTGGTCGGCGGCGCCGAAGAGGCCCCGGGCGACCGCGTCGAGCTCCAGTCGCTCGGCACCGGACGCCGGGTGCGCGGCGCGCTCGCGGTCGGCACGGGGGCGCCGCTCGGCACGGCCGAGCGCTACGCGGTGCACTCCGCGGTCGCCCTGCTCACCCTCACCACCGAACGCTCCCGCTCGCTCCAGTCGGCCGAGCAGCGGCTCGGGGCCGCGGTGCTGCGGATGCTCCTGTCCGGCCAGCAGGACCACGCCCGCGCGGTCGCCGGTGATCTCTACGGCGGGCTCCTGGACGCGCCGTTCCGGCTCGTCATCGCCGAACCCGCGAGCGAGGGCGAAACCGGCGGGCTCGGCGCGCTGATCGAGACCATGGAGTCGGCCGCCGCCCGCCGGGGCGAGACGGTCCTCGTGGTGCCGGAGGCCGGGCGGCTCGTGGTGCTGGCGGCGGACGGGGGCGAGGCGGTCGGTGCGTGCCTGGCCCACGAGAGCGCCGAGGGCGAGGGCATCGTGGTCGGCCTCTCCGCGCCGGCCGGGCCGATCGCCGCGGCGTCCGCGTACAAGCAGGCCGAGCAGGCGCTCTCCGTCGCCCGGCGCCGGGGCAAGCCGCTCGTCGAGCACGAGGAACTGGTGGCGGGGTCCGTGCTGCCGCTGCTCGCGGACGACGCGGTGCGGGCGTTCGCGGACGGGATGCTGCGGGCGCTGTACGAGCACGACGCGACCGGGCGCGGGGATCTGGTGGCCTCGCTGCGGGCGTGGCTTTCGCGGCACGGTCAGTGGGACGCGGCGGCCGCCGACCTGGGTGTGCACCGGCATACGCTGCGCTATCGGATGCGGCGCGTGGAGGAGATCCTGGGCCGCTCCCTGGACGACCCGGACGTCCGCATGGAGCTGTGGCTCGCCCTGAAGGCCACGTCGTCGCCGGACGCGTAACCGGGGTTGAGGTTCGCGTGCGGGCCGGCGTCAGCCCGGTCGGCAACCGAGCCCCCTGGCGCTCCGCCCCAGACCCCGTGTCGCGCCTGAAGGGCGCTCGTCCTCAAACGCCGGACAGGCTGGGTATGCCCATGCGGGCCAGCACCAACCCCGCCCAGGGGCGCGGGGAACTGCGCGAGAAGCGCCCACGGCCCGCAGCCGAGGCCCCTGGGGCTCCGCCCCAGACCCCGTCCACGCTGAACGCGCTCGTCCTCAATCTCCCCCAAGGCCTTAAGGGCCAGGGGGGACCCCCATGACGGGCTGGGTATGTGCACGTGGGCCAGCACGAGCCCTGCCAGGGGCGCGGGGAACTGCGCGAGGAGCGACCACGGCCCGCAGCCGAGGCCCCTGGGGCTCCGCCCCAGACCCCGTGTCGCGCCTGAAGGGCGCTCGTCCTCAAACGCCGGACGGGCTGAGGTTGCCCGTACGGGCCAGCGCGGACCCTGCCAGGGGCTGAGGTTCCCGTGTGGGCCAGCACGAGCCCTGTCAGGGGCGCCGGGAACTGCGCGACCAGCCGTGCGCGGCCCGCGCCCCGTGGCGGGCCCCCGAGGGGAACTCCAAAGCGGCGTGCTGGGCGCCCTCACCACTCCACGCCGGACAAACCCGCACCCCCGCCCCCCGGCCTACCGTGAGGGCATGACTTCTACCCACGCCTCCTTCTGGCTCGCCGGCCGCGAGGCCACCGGCGACGACAGCTTCGATGTCACCTCGCCCTGGGACGGCCGGCTCGTCGCCTCGGTCAGTGTGCCCACCGACACCCAGGTCGAGGAGGCCGTGGCCGCCGCGCACGCCGTCGTGGAGGAGTTCGCGGCCACCCCGGCGCACGTACGGGCCGCCGCCCTCGACCACGTCTCCAAGCGGCTCGCCGAGCGCACCGAGGAGATCGCCCAGTTGATCTCCGCCGAGAACGGCAAGCCCATCAAGTGGGCCCGGGGCGAGGTCGGCCGCGCCGTCTCGGTGTTCCGCTTCGCCGCGGAGGAGGCCCGCCGCTTCAACGGCGGCGAGGCCCAGCGCCTGGACACCGACGGCGGCGGCGTGGGCCGCCTCGCCCTGACCCGCCGCTTCCCCAAGGGCGTCGTCCTTGGCATCGCACCCTTCAACTTCCCGCTCAACCTGTGCGCCCACAAGGTCGCCCCGGCCATCGCGGTGGGCGCCCCGATCATCCTCAAGCCCGCCCCCGCCACCCCGCTGTCGGGCCTCATCCTGGGTGAACTGCTCGCCGAGACCGAGCTGCCCGCCGGCTCGTGGAGCATCCTGCCGGTCGCCAACGACAAGATGCCGGCCCTGGTCAAGGACGACCGCCTCCCGGTCATCTCCTTCACCGGTTCCGACAAGGTCGGCTACGCGATCATGGACTCGGTGCCGCGCAAGCACTGCACCCTGGAGCTCGGCGGCAACGGCGCGGCCGTCGTCCTGGCCGACTGGGCCTCGGAGGAGGACCTGGACTGGGCGGCGACGCGTATCGCCACCTTCTCCAACTACCAGGGCGGCCAGTCCTGCATCTCCGTGCAGCGCGTCATCGCGGACGCCGCCGTGTACGACCGGCTGCTCCCCAAGATCGTCGCCGCCGTCGAGGCGCAGATCACCGGCGACCCGTCCGACTCCGCCACCGACGTCGGCCCGCTGGTCAGCGAGGACGCCGCCCGGCGCGTGGAGTCCTGGGTCGACGAGGCCGTGACGGCCGGAGCCAAGCTGCTCACCGGCGGCAAGCGCGACGGCGCCTCCTACGCGCCCACCGTGCTCACCGAGCTGCCCGCCGACACCACCCTGGCCTGCGAGGAGGTCTTCGGACCCGTCCTGACCGTGCAGAAGGTGGACGGCGAGGCCGAGGCGTTCGCCGCCGTCAACTCCTCCAAGTACGGCCTCCAGGCAGGGGTGTTCACGCACAACACGCGGACCGCCTTCCGCGCCCACCGGGCCCTGGAGGTCGGCGGCGTGATCATCGGCGACGTCCCGTCCTACCGCGCCGACCAGATGCCCTACGGCGGCGCCAAGGCTTCCGGCGTCGGCCGCGAGGGCGTGCGCTACGCGATGGACGACTACACCTACGAGCGCGTCCTCGTCCTGACGGGCCTCGCCCTGTAGGACCGCACGAGCCCGGCGGCCGGAACCCACTGTGCGGGGGTTCCGGCCGCCGTCGTGCACCCGGGCGGCGAGCGGGGTGGTCCAACCCCCGGGAATCGGGTACATACGGACGGGTAGCACCACCCGGTAACGGGCAGCCGCCCGCACCCGTCAGCCCGCGGCGAGGAGAACCCCTCTATGACCGCACCACAGCACACGCCCAAGGTCTCCGAGCGCGAGGCGCGCCAGGTCGCCGAGGCCGCACGCGAGCAGGACTGGCGCAAGCCCAGCTTCGCCAAGGAACTCTTTCTCGGCCGGCTGCGCCTGGACCTGATCCACCCTCATCCGCAGCCCGCCCCCGAGGACGTGGCACGCGGCGAGGCCTTCCTCGCCAAGCTGCGCGACTTCCTCCGGGCCCACGTGGACGGCCGCCTCATCGACCGCGAGTCGAAGATCCCCGACGACGTCGTGCGCGGGCTCAAGGAGCTCGGCGCCCTCGGGATGAAGATCGACACGAAGTACGGGGGCCAGGGGCTGACCCAGGTCTACTACAACAAGGCGCTCACCCTGGCCGGTTCGGCAAGCCCCGCCATCGGCGCGCTGCTCTCCGCGCACCAGTCCATCGGCGTGCCCCAGCCGCTGAAGCTGTTCGGCACCCAGGAGCAGAAGGACGCCTTCCTGCCGCGCTGCGCCCGCAGCGACATCTCCGCGTTCCTGCTCACCGAGCCCGACGTGGGCTCCGACCCCGCCCGGCTCGCCACCGCCGCGGTGCCGGACGGTGAGGACACGTACGTCCTGGACGGCGTGAAGCTGTGGACCACCAACGGGGTCGTCGCCGACCTGCTCGTGGTGATGGCCCGGGTGCCGAAGTCCGAGGGGCACCGGGGCGGCATCACCGCCTTCGTCGTCGAGGCGGACTCGCCGGGCATCACGGTGGAGAACCGCAACGCCTTCATGGGCCTGCGCGGCATCGAGAACGGCGTCACCCGCTTCCACCGGGTACGCGTGCCGGCCGCGAACCGGATCGGCCCCGAGGGCTCCGGCCTCAAGATCGCCCTGACCACGCTCAACACGGGCCGCCTCTCGCTGCCCGCGATGTGTGTCGGCAGCGGCAAGTGGTGTCTGAAGATCGCCCGCGAGTGGGCGGGTGTACGCGAGCAGTGGGGCCGCCCGGTCGCCCGGCACGAGGCGGTCGGGGCGAAGATCTCCTTCATCGCCGCGACCACGTTCGCCCTGGAGGCGATGACCGACCTCTCCGCGCAGATGGCCGACGAGGACCGCAACGACATCCGCATCGAGGCCGCCCTCGCCAAGCTGTACGGGTCCGAGATGGGCTGGCTGATGACGGACGAGCTGGTCCAGATCCGCGGCGGGCGGGGCTTTGAGACCGCCGACTCGCTGGAGGCGCGCGGCGAGCGGGCGGTGCCCGCCGAGCAGATGCTGCGGGACATGCGGATCAACCGGATCTTCGAGGGCTCGACCGAGATCATGCACCTGCTGATCGCCCGCGAGGCGGTGGACGCCCACCTGTCCGTGGCCGGCGACCTGATCGACCCCGACAAGACCCTCCAGGACAAGGCGAAGGCGGGCGCGAACGCGGCCGGGTTCTACGCCAAGTGGCTCCCCAAGCTGGTCGCGGGCCCGGGCCAACTCCCGCGCTCCTACAGCGAGTTCGGGCCACTGGCCCAGCACCTGCGCTACGCCGAGCGCTCCGCCCGCAAGCTCGCCCGCTCCACCTTCTACGCCATGTCGCGCTGGCAGGGCCGGATGGAGACCAAGCAGGGCTTCCTCGGCCGGATCGTCGACATCGGGGCGGAGCTGTTCGCGATGAGCGCGGCCTGCGTACGGGCCGAGCACCTGCGGGTCACCCAGGACAACGGCCGTGAGGCCGTCCAGCTGGCCGACGCGTTCTGCCACCAGTCCCGGGTCCGCGTCGAGGAGCTGTTCACCCGGCTGTGGAGCAACACCGACGAGCTCGACCACAAGGTCGTGGACGAGGTCCTTGCCGGTGCGTACACCTGGCTGGAGGAGGGCGTGCTCGACCCCTCGGGCGAGGGTCCCTGGATCGCGGACGCGACGCCGGGACCGGCGCGGCGGGACAACGTCCACCGGCCCGTGCGCTGACCCGGGCACCCGGCGCACGTGCGGAACCGGGGCACCGGGGCGCCGGAACGATCCGTTCCGTTCCGACGGCCCCGGCTCCGCCGGGCACCGACTCCGCGTCCGGCGCGCCCTCATCCCGGCCTTATTGACAGGAGCGCTGTCCGGGCGCGCGGCCGATGCGGCAACAATGGGGGCATGAGCGACTGCCCAGTTCCCCTCGCCGACCCGCACATCGCCTTCGATCCAGCCGTTGGCCGACGCGATGTGGTCGTACTCGGATCCACCGGATCCATCGGTACCCAGGCCATCGACCTGGTCCTGCGCAACCCCGACCGCTTCCGTGTGACCGCGCTCTCCGCGGCGGGCGGCCGGGTCGAGCTCCTTGCCGAGCAGGCGCGACAGCTCCGGGTCGCCGCCGTGGCGGTGGCGCGTAAGGACGCCGTGCCGGCGCTGCGCGAGGCGCTGGCGGCGCGGTACGGCGGCGAGCCGCTTCCCGAGATCCTGGCCGGCCCCGACGCGGCCACCGAACTCGCGGCCTCCCCCTGCCACACCGTCCTCAACGGCATCACCGGCTCCATCGGGCTCGCGCCCACGCTGGCCGCGCTCACGGCCGGCCGCACGCTCGCGCTCGCCAACAAGGAGTCCCTGATCGTCGGCGGCCCCCTCGTGAAGGCGGTGGCGAGACCCGGACAGATCATCCCCGTCGACTCCGAGCACGCGGCCCTCTTCCAGGCGCTGGCCGCCGGCAAGCGCGCCGATGTCCGCAAACTCGTGGTGACCGCGTCCGGGGGGCCCTTCAGGGGGCGTACCAAGAGCCAACTCGCCGACGTCAGGCCCGAGGACGCGCTGGCCCACCCCACATGGGCGATGGGCCCGGTCATCACCGTCAACTCGGCGACGCTCGTCAACAAGGGCCTTGAGGTGATCGAGGCGCATCTGCTCTACGACATCCCCTTCTCGCGCATCGAGGTCGTCGTCCACCCGCAGTCCTACGTGCACTCCATGGTCGAGTACACCGACGGCTCCACGCTGGCGCAGGCGACCCCGCCCGACATGCGCGGGCCGATCGCGATCGGGCTCGGCTGGCCCGAGCGGGTCCCTGACGCCGCGCCCGCGTTCGACTGGACCAAGGCCTCGACCTGGGAGTTCTACCCCCTGGACCACGACGCCTTCCCCTCGGTGGGACTCGCCCGGCACGTCGGGGAACTGGGCGGGACGGCTCCGGCGGTGTTCAATGCCGCGAACGAGGAGTGCGTGGACGCGTTCCTGGCCGGGCGGCTCCCGTTCAACGGGATCATGGAGACGGTGACGGAGGTCGTCACCGAGCACGGAACGCCCCGGGCGGGAACCTCCCTCACGGTCTCGGACGTCCTGGAAGCGGAGACCTGGGCACGTGCCCGGGCTCGCGAACTCGCGGTGAAGGCGACAGCGGAGGCACGCGCATGACGATCCTGTTGACGGTCCTCGGCATAGCGCTTTTCGCCGTCGGGCTGCTCGTCTCCATCGCCTGGCACGAGCTCGGCCACCTCTCCACGGCCAAGCTCTTCGGCATCCGCGTGCCCCAGTACATGGTCGGCTTCGGGCCCACCATCTGGTCGCGCAAGAGGGGCGACACGGAGTACGGCATCAAGGCGGTTCCGGCCGGCGGCTACATCCGCATGATCGGCATGTTCCCGCCCGGCGCGGACGGCCGCATCGAGGCGCGGTCGACCTCGCCGTTCCGCGGCATGATCGAGGACGCGCGGGCGGCCGCGTTCGAAGAGCTCCAGCCCGGCGACGAGGACCGGCTCTTCTACACGCGCAAGCCCTGGAAACGCGTCATCGTCATGTTCGCCGGCCCGTTCATGAACCTGATCCTCGCGGTCGCGATCTTCCTCAGCGTGCTCATGGGCTTCGGCATGGCCGCCGAGACCACCCAGGTCGCCGGCGTCCAGAAGTGCGTGATCGCGCAGAGCGAGCACCGTGACTCCTGCAAGGCCGGCGACAAGGTCTCGCCCGCCGAGGCCGCGGGCCTCAAGGTCGGCGACAAGATCGTCGCCTTCGACGGCAAGCCCGTGAAGAACTGGTCCGACCTGTCCGACCGCATCCGCGCGACCATCGGCCCGGCCACCGTCACCGTGGAGCGGGCCGGCCAGCAGGTCACCCTGCACGCCACGCTGGCCAAGAACATGGTCCTGAAGAAGGACGCGGACGGCCAGGCCGTCCCCGACCAGTACGTACCGGCCGGCTATCTCGGCTTCTCGCCCAAGTCCGAGATCCAGCCGCTCACCTTCGGCGAGTCCGTGAACCGCATGGGCGACATGGTGGAGAACGGCGTGCACTCCATCGTCGCGCTGCCCGGCAAGATCCCGGACCTCTGGAACGCGGCCTTCGACGGCGGCGAACGCAAGGCGGACTCGCCGGTCGGCGTGGTCGGCGCGGCGCGCCTGAGCGGCGAGGTGCTGAACCTGGACGCCCCGACGCCGAACATCATCGCCACGTTCCTGTTCCTGCTCGCCGGCTTCAACCTCTCGCTGTTCCTGTTCAACATGCTGCCGCTGCTCCCGCTGGACGGCGGCCACATCGCGGGCGCCCTGTGGGAGTCGCTGCGCCGCACGGTGGCGCGGGTCCTCAAGCGGCCCGACCCGGGCGCGTTCGACGTGGCCAAGCTGATGCCGGTGGCGTACGTGGTGGCCGGGATCTTCATCTGCTTCACGCTGCTCGTCCTGGTGGCGGACGTCGTGAACCCGGTGAAGCTCACCTGACGGCGCGGGGGCGCGGGGAGCCTGCCTCCCGCGCTCCCCGGGCGCCCCTTCGCGTGAACCGCGGGGCCACCGTGCACACGGTGCTCCCGGGGTGACGTAACCTCGAAGGCTGGAGCCCGCCGATCTCGGGACCTTGATCCACACCTTGGGGTTGCACAGCAGATGACTGCGATTTCACTGGGAATGCCGGCCGTACCGACCCGCCTCGCCGAGCGCCGCAAGAGCCGTCAGATCCAGGTCGGCTCCGTGGCGGTCGGCGGGGACGCGCCCGTCTCCGTCCAGTCCATGACCACGACGCGTACGTCGGACATCGGCGCGACGCTTCAGCAGATCGCCGAACTGACGGCGTCCGGCTGCCAGATCGTGCGGGTCGCCTGCCCCACGCAGGACGACGCGGACGCGCTGGCGACGATCGCGCGCAAGTCGCAGATCCCGGTCATCGCCGACATCCACTTCCAGCCCAAGTACGTCTTCGCGGCGATCGACGCGGGATGCGCCGCGGTGCGGGTCAACCCGGGCAACATCAAGCAGTTCGACGACAAGGTGCGCGAGATCGCGCTGGCCGCGAAGGACGCGGGGACCCCGATCCGCATCGGCGTCAACGCCGGGTCGCTCGACGCGCGGCTGCTGAAGAAGTACGGCAAGGCGACGCCCGAGGCGCTGGTGGAGTCGGCGCTGTGGGAGGCCTCCCTCTTCGAGGAGCACGGCTTCCGCGACATCAAGATCTCGGTGAAGCACAACGACCCGGTCGTCATGGTCAACGCCTACCGCCAGCTCGCCGCGCAGTGCGACTACCCGCTGCACCTCGGGGTCACCGAGGCGGGCCCCGCGTTCCAGGGCACGATCAAGTCGGCGGTGGCGTTCGGCGCGCTGCTCGCCGAGGGCATCGGTGACACCATCCGCGTCTCGCTCTCGGCCCCGCCGGCCGAGGAGATCAAGGTCGGCATCCAGATCCTGGAATCGCTCAACCTGCGCCAGCGCCGCCTGGAGATCGTCTCCTGCCCGTCCTGCGGGCGCGCCCAGGTGGACGTCTACAAGCTGGCCGAGGAGGTCACGGCGGGCCTGGAAGGCATGGAGGTGCCGCTGCGGGTCGCCGTCATGGGCTGTGTCGTCAACGGCCCCGGCGAGGCGCGCGAGGCGGACCTCGGTGTCGCCTCCGGCAACGGCAAGGGGCAGATCTTCGTGAAGGGCGAGGTCATCAAGACGGTGCCGGAGTCGAAGATCGTGGAGACGTTGATCGACGAGGCGATGAAGATCGCGGAGCAGATGGAAAAGGCCGGAATCCCCTCCGGCGAGCCCCAGGTATCAGTAGCGGGCTGACCCCCGGCGTCAGGGCACCCGGTGCCCCGGGGCGGCCGGGGTGGAGTCCCAGGGCGTGGGGGGCGGGGTGGCGGGTACAGTGCGGAGATCAGCAGCCCGTACCCGTGAGGCCCCCTCGTGTTGACGCAGACCACCACCCGGGTCCTCGAACCCGGCGACCTCGGCGCGGCGCTCGCCATCCTGGAGAGCGAGCCGGTCGCCAACGCCTTCGTGACCTCCCGCGTGCAGGTCGCCGGCCTCGACCCCTGGCGGCTCGGCGGCGAGATGTGGGGCTGGTACGCGGGCGGCCGGCTCCGCTCGCTGTGCTACTCGGGCGCCAACCTCGTACCGATCTGCGCCACCCCCGAGGCGGTACGTTCCTTCGCCGACCGCGCCCGCCGCACCGGCCGCCGCTGCTCCTCCATCGTCGGCCCCGCCGAGCCCACCGCCGAGCTGTGGCGGCTGCTCGAACCGCACTGGGGCCCCGCCCGCGAGGTACGCCCGCACCAGCCGCTCATGGTCGCCGAGGGCATGCCGGACGACATCGAGCCCGACCCGTACGTCCGGCGCATCCGCAAGGACGAGATGGACGTGATCATGCCGGCCTGCGTCGCCATGTTCACCGAGGAGGTCGGCGTCTCCCCGCTCGCCGGCGACGGCGGCCTGCTCTACCAGGCCCGCGTCGCCGAACTCGTCGGCTCGGGACGCTCGTTCGCCCGCATCGAGGACGGCAAGGTCGTCTTCAAGGCGGAGATCGGCGCCGCCACCAACCAGGCCTGCCAGATCCAGGGCGTCTGGGTCGCCCCCGAACACCGCGGCAAGGGCCTGTCGGCCACCGGCATGGCGGCCGTCCTGCGCTACGCCCTCGCCGACGTCGCCCCCCTCGTCAGCCTGTACGTCAACGACTTCAACGCCCCCGCCCGCGCCTGCTACCGCCGGGTCGGCTTCCGTGAGACCGGGGCGTTCATGAGCGTGCTGTTCTGAGCCGCCGTTTCGAGGTTAGGGTGCGGCCATGGCTCCTGACCCTGACGTGACCGTCGGCCCCCTCGACCTCGCCGCCCGCGTGGACGAGGCGCTGGCCGTGCAGGCGGTCGCCTTCGGACTGGGCGCCGACGAGGTCGCGGTGCGCCGCCACATCGTGCTGCGCCACCTGACCCACCCCGGGGCCAGGGCGCTCGGAGCCACCGCGCCGGACGGGCGCCTCGTGGGCTTCGTGTACGGGATGCCCAACGACCGCGCGCACTGGTGGTCCACCGTCGTGGAGCCGTACCTGCGCAACAAGGGCGCCGAGAGCTGGCTCGACGACGCGTTCGTGATCACCGAGCTGCATGTGCACCCCGGCTTCCAGGGCCGGGGCCTGGGCCGGGCGCTCATCACCACCATCACCGACAGCGCCACCGAACCCCGCTCGATCCTCTCCGCCATCGACACCGAGAGCCCCGCCCGCGCCCTGTACCGCTCGCTCGGCTACCGCGACCTGGCGGTCCAGGTCCAGTTCCCGAGCGCGGCGCGGCCCTACGCCGTGATGGGCGCGCCCCTGCCGCTGCCGCGCGGGCGGTCCACGACGTAAACGGATTTCCGCGCACTCGGGGCGCCCGGCTAACCTCCAGGCATCACCCCGTGCACGTACAGGAGAGAAATCCATGGCAGCCGCCCAGGTTCAGCGCATGTCCCGTCTGATGGCCAAGACATTGCGCGACGACCCGGCGGACGCCGAGACGCTGAGCCACAAGCTCCTCGTGCGCGCCGGGTACGTACGCCGCAACGCCGCCGGCATCTGGACCTGGCTGCCGCTGGGCAAGAAGGTCCTGGACAACATCACCGCCGTCGTCCGCGAGGAGATGGACGCGATCGGCGCGCAGGAGGTCCTGCTGCCTGCGCTGCTGCCCAAGGACGCGTATGAGGCGAGCGGCCGCTGGGAGGAGTACGGCGACCTGCTGTTCCGCCTCAAGGACCGCAAGGGCGGCGAGTACCTGCTCGGCCCGACCCACGAAGAGATCTTCACGCAGACGGTCAAGGACCAGTGCACGTCCTACAAGGACCTGCCGGTGATGCTCTACCAGATCCAGACCAAGTACCGCGACGAGGCCCGCCCCCGCTCCGGTGTGCTGCGCGGCCGCGAGTTCCAGATGAAGGACTCGTACTCCTTCGACACCACCGACGAAGGCCTCGCCGAGTCCTACGCGCTGCACCGCGCCGCCTACCAGAAGATCTTCGCGCGCCTCGGCCTCGACTACCGGATCGTCTCCGCCGTCTCCGGCGCCATGGGCGGCTCCGCGTCCGAGGAGTTCCTTGCCCCGGCCGCCGCCGGTGAGGACACCTTCGTGGACTGCCCCGCGTGCGACTACGCCGCGAACACCGAGGCCGTGACCTTCGTGGCCGCCCCCGTCGACGGCTCCGCGCACGCCCCGATGGAGGAGCTGGACACCCCCGACACCCCCACCATCGAGTCCCTTGCCGCGCACCTGGGCGTCCCGGCCTCGGCCACCCTGAAGAACCTGCTGGTCAAGGTGGACGGCGAGATCGTCGCCGTCGGCGTGCCGGGCGATCGCGAGGTGGACCTCGGCAAGCTCGGCGAGCACGTGGCGCCGGCCGTCGTCGAGCTCGTCACGGCCGAGGACTTCGCCGACCGTCCCGACCTGGTACGCGGCTACGTCGGCCCGCAGGGCCTGGAGAAGGTCCGCTACATCGCCGACCCGCGCGTCGCGCCCGGCACGGCATGGGTCACCGGGGCCAACAAGGCGGACACGCACGTGCGCAACGTGGTCTGCGGGCGCGACTTCGAGGTCGACGAATACCTCGACGTCGTCGTGGTCGAAGAGGGCGACCCCTGCCCGGCCTGCGGCGCCGGGCTCAAGCTCGACCGCGCGATCGAGATCGGCCACATCTTCCAGCTCGGCCGCAAGTACGCCGACACCTTCCAGCTCGACGTGCTCGGCAAGGAGGGCAAGCCGGTACGGGTCACGATGGGCTCCTACGGCATCGGCGTCTCGCGCGCGGTGGCGGCGCTCGCCGAGCAGACGGCGGACGACAAGGGCCTGTGCTGGCCGGCCGAGATCGCCCCGGCCGACGTGCACGTCGTCGCCGCCGGCAAGGCGGCGCAGATCGAGGCGGCCCTGGACGCGGCGGAACAGCTGCGGGCGGCGGGGCTGCGGGTCCTGGTGGACGACCGGGCCGGGGTCTCGCCCGGCGTGAAGTTCACCGACGCGGAGCTGATCGGCGTGCCGCAGATTTTGGTCGCGGGGCGGCGGGTCGCCGAGGGCGTCTTCGAGCTGAAGGACCGGCGCACTGGTGAGCGCGAGGAGCTGCCCCTGGCCGAGGCGATCGCCCGCGTGACCGCCTGACACCCCGGCCCCTTCCACCCGCGTGGGGCGGGCTCCAGGGGCGCTGCCCCTGGACCCTGCCCGGGCAGAGGCTCCTGGCCCGGCACGAACGCGCCGGGCGCCGTCCGGGTCGTGGTGCCGGGGCTACAGCGGCACGACGTCGACAGCCCGTGCGACAAGTCCGGCTCGCGAGGAGCCGATCGCGAACCAGCCATGCCGGCGCGGGAGTTGCGGTCCTGACGGGGTCGGTTCCGGACCGCACCGGCGTCGTCAACTCGTCCGGCGAGGGGCCGCCGGGCGGTCAGAGCCAGGTCGCGAATTCGAGTAGGAGTTCCGCGTCCTGGTGGCGGCCCGCCCTTCGCGCGCGCAATCCGGACTCCACCGCACGGAACAGCGTCCACCCGTGCAGGCGCGCCGGGTCGACATCCAGCGAATCCGCCAGCCGGTTCACCCGCCGCCGGGCCGCCGTCGCCCCGCTCGGCGCCGCGATCAGGTCCTCCACCCGGTCCCGCACCAACCGCGCAAGGTCGTAAGCACGTTCCCCCACCAGCGGCTCGGGACCCACCGTCAGCCACGGCGCCCGCTCGCCCGAAAGCACCTTGCTCTGACGGAAGTTGCCGTGCAGCAGCAGCAACTCGTCCGTGGAGGCGGTCAGTTCGTCGCGTGCGGTCAGCGCCGCCGAGACCAGCGGGGCGAGTTCGGCGTCCTGAGGGCCGCGCATCGGCACGCTCTGGCGCTCGGTGCGCTCGGCCACCGACTCGAAGGCGTGGCCTGGGGGAGGCTCGACCCACAGACGGCGTACCGTTCCGGCCGCCTCCAAAAGGGCCTTCGCCTCGGGCAGCGAGCGCAGCGACACCTCGGGGTGCAGCCGCTCCACCAGGAACGCCTCGTCACCGGCCTCGTCGTCGAGCACCTGCGCCGCGCCCCAGCCGTTCCAGTGCGCGAGCGCCGCGCGTTCCAGGTCGGGCCGGGCGAAGGGCGGGGCGACCTTGAGGGCGGCGGGGGTGCCGTCCGGACGGCGTACGAGGGCCACCAGGCTGGAGCGGCCGCCGGGGGCCTGCACCCGGTCGACGGCGAGCCCGCGCCGCGCGGCCGCGTCCGCCGCAAGCCCTGGCAGGCGGCCGAGCCACGGTGTGGCCAGCTCGTCCCCGTACGTCTCGCCGAGCGCGCGTACCAGCCGCTCAGGCGGTTCGAAAGCCATACGTGTTGTGCCCCTTGCTCAGGTACTAGCCGGTGGAACTCAGGTACTGGCCGGTGACACCGGCGTGGTCGGGCGTTCCGCGAGCCCAGGAAAGGCTACGCTCCCGCCCCGCCAGCGCACGGCCCGCACCGCGGCCTCCCGCAGGGCCGATGCCGCCTCCCGGCGCAGCGGCCCCTCGGCCGCGCGGACCAGATCGCAGTAGACGCCGGCGACGCGGTCCTCCAGATCGGTGGCGAGCCGCAGCGCCGCGGCCGCGTCCGGCACGGCGTACGGCAGGGCGTAGGCGGCGGCCGAGGCCACCGGCGATCCGCCCAGGTCACGCACCGTACGGACCAGCGCGTCGCGGCGCGAGCGGTGGGCCGTGCAGGCCTCGCGGGCGGCGTCGGCGCGGGCGCCGGTGAGGCGGCCGCCGAGCACCCCGTACCCGTACACCGCCGCGTGTTCGGCGGCCAGCGCGGCCTGCGCCGCGTCCAGGGGCTCGGCCATCAGGCACCCCCGGTGAGGAGGAAGGCGTGCCCCGCGCCCGCGGCCGCCACCGAGGCGAGCAGCCGGGCGAGCTCCGGGGGAGCGGTGGCGAGCGCCGTCAACTGGGCGTCGGACGTGTGCCGTTCGGCGTCCGCGAGCTCCTTGACGGCCTCGTCGGCGTCGGCCGCGACCGTCGAGAGGGCGCGGGCGGGCGGGGTGGCCGGGGGCGGGGTGGGGGAAGCGGAAGGGGCCGGGGCGAGCGCTGCCGCGTGCTGGGCGGCCTGTTCGCGCAGCGGCGCGAGCCGGGGCCGCAGCGTCGGATGCATCGCGAGGACGGCGTCGTACCGGTCGACGAGCGCGCGGCTCGCGGCCGAGGTCTCCACGCGCAGCGCCGACTCAGCGCGGGCCGCCTCGCGCGCCCCTGCGTCGCCGCTCGCGGAGGTGCCCCGCGCGCAGCCGGCCAAAAGACCTGCGGTCGCCCCGCCCGTCACGGCCAGCACACGCCTTCGTGTGGTCCCCGGGTGCCCCACGTGTCTCTCCTCGCGCGCCGGTCCACCGGTGACCGAGTGATCACCGCAGGCGAGCGTACCCGCGGGCCCGGGGACGTGGACGGCAACACCCTTCCGGACCGGATACCCTTTGATCTGACGGCGCCGGTCCCATGACGGCCGCCGTGCGCGACGACGATCCCCACAACAGCAGACGCGGCCGAGGAGTCACCCGGATGAGCACGACCCAGAGCGACAGGCTGCGCGGTCTTCTTGAACCGCTCGTCAGCGCGAAGGATCTGGACCTCGAGGAGATCGAGGTGTCCCGGGCGGGCCGTCGGCGCGTGCTGCGGATCGTGGTCGATTCCGACGAGGGCGTGGAGCTCGACACCTGCGCCGAACTGAGCAGGGCCGCCTCCGAAGCGCTCGACGAGAGCGACGTGATGGGCGAGGAGGAGTACGTCCTCGAAGTGACGTCTCCCGGCGCCGAGCGCCCCCTGACCGAACCACGCCACTACCTCCGCGCCACCGGGCGCCTGGCCCGGCTCCAGCTGCACAGCGGCGACGAGCTGGTCGCCCGGATCCTCAAGGCCGACGACGACGGCATCGACGCCGAGATCCCGGGTGTGAAGGGGCGCAAGCCCACCGCCCGCAGGATCGGCTTCGCCGAGATCGCCAAGGCGCGGGTCGAGATCGAGTTCAACCGCAAGGAAGCGAAGAGCGAGATCACGGCAGACAGCGAGAACGACATCGCAGACGACAGCGACAACGACAACGAAGAGGAGGCGTAGCCGTGGACATCGACATGAGTGCCCTGCGGGGCCTGGTCCGGGAGAAGGAGATCTCCTTCGACCTGCTGGTCGAGGCGATCGAGTCGGCGCTCCTCATCGCCTACCACCGCACCGAGGGCAGCTTCCGGCGTGCGCGCGTGAAGCTCGACCGTGAGAACGGTCATGTCACGGTGTGGGCGAAGGAAGACCCGGCCGACCTGGAAGAGGGCCAGGAGGCCAAGGAGTTCGACGACACCCCCTCCGACTTCGGCCGGATCGCGGCGAGCACCGCCAAGCAGGTCATCCTCCAGCGCCTGCGCGACGCCGAGGACGACATCACCTTCGGTGAGTTCGCCGGGCGTGAGGGCGACGTCATCACGGGCGTGGTCCAGCAGGGCAAGGACCCCAAGAACGTGCTGGTCGACATCGGCAAGATGGAGGCCATGCTGCCGGTGCAGGAGCAGGTGCCGGGCGAGGAGTACACGCACGGGCTGCGCCTGCGCACGTACGTCGTCCGGGTGGCCAAGGGCGTGCGCGGTCCGTCCGTCACCCTGTCGCGCACCCACCCGAACCTGGTCAAGAAGCTCTTCGCGCTCGAGGTCCCGGAGATCGCGGACGGCTCGGTGGAGATCTCCGCGATCGCCCGCGAGGCCGGTCACCGCACCAAGATCGCGGTGCGCTCCACGCGCAGCGGCCTCAACGCCAAGGGCGCCTGCATCGGCCCGATGGGCGGGCGCGTGCGCAACGTCATGGCCGAGCTGCACGGTGAGAAGATCGACATCGTCGACTGGTCGGACGACCCGGCCGAGATGGTGGCCAACGCGCTGTCCCCGGCCCGGGTCTCCAAGGTCGAGGTCGTGGACCTCGCGGCCCGCTCCGCCCGGGTGACCGTGCCGGACTACCAGCTCTCGCTGGCCATCGGCAAGGAGGGGCAGAACGCCCGCCTGGCCGCGCGTCTGACCGGCTGGCGCATCGACATCCGCCCGGACACCGAGCAGCCCGACGAGGGCTGAGCGACCCGGCCGGGCGACCCGGCGAGCGGGCCGCTCCGACCGGCCCGGCGGGAATAAGAAGTGGCCCTGCCCCCGTTCGATGGGGCAGGGTGAAGCTTTCTGGACAACAACCGTTCGATTTTTGCCCCCAACGGGTGAGGTCGCTACGGGGAGGTAGACTTAAACGTGTCTGGCCGGACGCATGCCCGCGCCTGCCCTGAGCGAACCTGCGTGGGTTGCCGGGAGCGAGCGGCCAAGAGCGATCTGCTGCGCATCGTGGCGATCGAGGGTGTTTGCGCCCCCGATCCGCGCGGTACGCTGCCCGGCCGGGGTGCGTACGTCCACCCCGCCTCGGTCTGTCTCGACCAGGCGGTCCGCCGCCGGGCGTTCTCCCGGGCCTTCAAGGCCAGGGAAGCGCTCGACACCGCGGGCTTGCGGAAGTACGTCGAGCAGGCCGCAACGTAAGAAGAAGTACGGCACGGAATCCCGTGCGGTCAGGTACCTCGCGAGTTGGAAGTAGGTCGAGATTGCGATGAGCACTCGATGAGTACGCGATGAGTACGCCCATGAAGTAGCGACGGTCCGGCGGTAACCCGGACCTAAAAGGAGCGAAGTGGCTAAGGTCCGGGTATACGAACTCGCCAAGGAGTTCGGGGTGGAGAGCAAGGTCGTCATGGCCAAGCTCCAAGAACTCGGTGAATTCGTCCGTTCGGCGTCCTCGACGATCGAGGCGCCGGTTGTACGCAAGTTGACTGACGCACTGCAGGGGCCCGGCGGCAACGCCGGCAAGTCCGCTGCCAAGCCTGGCGCGCCCCGCAAGGCCGCGCCCGCCAAGCCCGCGGCGCCCGCCGCGGCACGTCCCGCTGCCCCCAAGCCCGGCGCCCCGGCCCCCAAGCCGGCCCCCGCCGCGCCTGCGGCTCCCGCCGCGCCGGCCGCCCCGGCGAGCAGCACCCCCTCCACTCCGGCTTCTCCGGCTCCGGCCGCCTCGGGCCCCCGCCCGGGTCCGAAGCCCGCCCCGGCCAAGCCGGCCCCGGTCACTCCGGTGCCCGCCGCCGAGTTCTCGGCCCCGGCTCCGGCCCAGCCCGCGGCGCCCTCCCAGGCCCCGCGTCCCGCCGGCGCCACCCCCGGCCCGCGTCCCGCCGCCTCCCGTCCGGCTCCGGCCGGCGGTCAGCGCGACGGCGGCCAGCGTGACGGTGGCCAGCGCGACGGTGGCCGTGGCGGCGACCGTCCGGCCCGCCCCGCGGGTCAGGGCGCGCATCCCAGTCCCTCTGGGAGGCCTGGCGGTGCCCGTCCGGCCGGTCCGCGTCCCGGCAACAACCCCTTCACCTCGGGTGGCTCCACCGGAATGGCGCGCCCCCAGGCGCCCCGTCCCGGCGGTGGCGCGCCCCGTCCGGCCGGCGGCCCCGGTGCCCCCGGTGGCGCCCCGCGTCCGCAGGGCGGCCCCGGCGGCGCTCCGCGTCCCCAGGGTCAGGGCGGCGCCCGTCCGAGCCCGGGCGGCATGCCCCGCCCGCAGGGCGGCGCCCCGCGTCCCGGTGGCGGTGCCCCCGGCGGTAACCGTCCCAACCCCGGCATGATGCCGCAGCGTCCGGCCGCGGCCCCGCGTCCCGGTGGCGGCCCCGGCGGCCGCGGTCCCGGTGGCCCCGGTGGCCGTCCGGGCGGCGGTGCCGGTCGTCCCGGTGGCGGCGGCGGCTTCGCCGGCCGTCCGGCCGGTCCCGGTGGCGGCGGTCGTCCCGGTGGCGGCGGCGGCTTCGGCGGCCCCCGTCCGGGTGGCGGCGCTCCCGGTGGTGGCGGCGGCTTCGGCGGTCGTCCCGGTTTCCAGGGCCGTCCCGGTGGCCCCGGTGCCCGTGGTGGCACGCAGGGCGCCTTCGGCCGTCCCGGCGGGCCCGCCCGTCGTGGCCGCAAGTCGAAGCGGCAGAGGCGCCAGGAGTACGAGGCCATGCAGGCCCCGTCGGTGGGCGGCGTCATGCTGCCCCGCGGCAACGGACAGTCCGTCCGCCTGTCGCGCGGTGCCTCGCTGACCGACTTCGCCGAGAAGATCGGCGCCAACCCGGCGTCGCTCGTCGGCGTGATGATGAACCTCGGCGAGATGGTCACCGCCACGCAGTCCGTCTCCGACGAGACGCTGAAGCTGCTCGCGGACGAGATGAACTTCGTCCTCGAGATCGTCAGCCCCGAGGAGGAGGACCGCGAGCTGCTCGAGTCCTTCGACATCGAGTTCGGCGAGGACGAGGGCGGCGAGGAGTTCCTGGTCGCGCGTCCGCCGGTCGTGACCGTCATGGGTCACGTCGACCACGGTAAGACCCGCCTTCTGGACGCGATCCGCAAGACGAACGTCATCGCGGGCGAGGCCGGCGGCATCACGCAGCACATCGGTGCGTACCAGGTCGCCACCGAGGTCAACGGCGAGGACCGTCGGATCACCTTCATCGACACCCCGGGTCACGAGGCGTTCACCGCCATGCGTGCCCGTGGTGCCAAGTCCACCGACATCGCGATCCTCGTGGTGGCGGCGAACGACGGTGTGATGCCCCAGACGATCGAGGCGCTGAACCACGCCAAGGCGGCCGACGTGCCGATCGTGGTCGCGGTCAACAAGATCGACGTCGAGGGCGCGGACCCGACCAAGGTGCGCGGTCAGCTCACCGAGTTCGGTCTGGTGGCCGAGGAGTACGGCGGCGACACGATGTTCGTCGACATCTCCGCCAAGCAGGGCCTCAACATCGAGTCCCTTCTTGAGGCCGTCGTCCTCACCGCCGACGCCTCGCTCGACCTGCGGGCCAACCCGGAGCAGGACGCGCAGGGCATCGCGATCGAGTCCCACCTGGACAAGGGCCGCGGCGCCGTCGCGACCGTCCTGGTCCAGCGCGGCACCCTGCGGGTCGGCGACACGATGGTCGTGGGCGACGCCTACGGCCGTGTGCGCGCCATGCTCGACGACAAGGGCGAGAACGTGGAGGAGGCGGGTCCCTCGACCCCGGTCCTCGTCCTCGGTCTCACCAACGTCCCGGGCGCCGGCGACAACTTCCTGGTCGTCGACGAGGACCGTACGGCCCGTCAGATCGCCGAGAAGCGCGCCGCCCGTGAGCGCAACGTCCGCTTCGCCCGCAAGGGTGTGCGGTTCTCCCTGGAGAACCTGGACGAGGCCCTCAAGGCCGGTCTGGTGCAGGAACTCAACCTCATCATCAAGGGCGACGCGTCCGGTTCGGTGGAGGCCCTCGAGTCCTCGCTGCTCCAGCTCGACGTCGGCGACGAGGTCGACATCCGTGTCCTGCACCGCGGTGTGGGTGCGGTCACCGAGTCCGACATCAACCTGGCGACCGGCTCCGACGCGATCGTCATCGGCTTCAACGTCCGCGCAGCGGGCCGCGCGGCCCAGATGGCGGACCGCGAAGGCGTCGACGTCCGGTACTACTCGGTCATCTACCAGGCGATCGAAGAGATCGAAGCGGCCCTCAAGGGCATGCTCAAGCCGGAGTACGAAGAGGTCGAGCTCGGCACGGCGGAGATCCGCGAGATCTTCCGCTCGTCCAAGCTGGGCAACATCGCCGGTGTCCTGGTCCGCTCGGGCGAGGTCAAGCGCAACACCAAGGCGCGCCTGCTGCGCGATGGCAAGGTCATCGCGGAGAACCTCAACATCTCGGGTCTGCGCCGCTTCAAGGACGACGTCACCGAGATCCGCGAAGGCTTCGAGGGCGGTATCAACCTCGGAAACTTCAACGACATCAAGATCGACGACGTCATCGCGACGTACGAGATGCGCGAGAAGCCGCGCGGCTAGTCCGCGAGGCTGACCCGTACCTCAGCAGTCGGGGCCGATCGGCGGGAAGATTATTTCCGTCGATCGGCCCCGGCCGTTCCGGTACGGTTCTGGTGTCCCCGCCAAGTCGTTGGCGGGGCCCTCTAACCCGTACCGGCGGGACATCCGGACATCCATGTATGTGGGGACGCTGTCCTTCGATCTGCTCCTCGGCGACGTACGGTCGTTGAAGGAGAAACGCTCCGTCGTCCGGCCGATCGTGGCCGAGCTCCAGCGCAAGTACGCGGTGAGCGTGGCGGAGGTGGGCGACCAGGACCTGCACCGCAGAGCCCGTATCGGCCTCGCGGTGGTCTCGGGCGACACGGGGCACCTGAGGGACGTACTCGACCGGTGCGAGCGGCTTGTGGCCGCCAGGCCGGAGGTGGAGCTTCTGTCGGTACGGCGCAGGCTCCACGGCGACGAAGACTGAACACTGAGCAAGGCTTGAGAAGGAGAAGGACCAGTGGCCGACAACGCGCGGGCGAAGAAGCTGGCGGACCTCATCCGGGAGGTGGTGGCCGAGAAGCTGCTGCGTGGCGTCAAGGACCCGCGCCTGGGGACACACGTCACCATCACGGACACCCGGGTCACCGGCGACCTGCGGGAGGCCACGGTCTTCTACACGGTGTACGGGGACGACGAGGAGCGGGCCGCCGCCGCGGCCGGCCTGGAGAGCGCCAAGGGCGTCCTGCGCTCCGCGGTCGGCGCCGCCGCCGGCACCAAGTTCACGCCCACCCTGACGTTCATCGCGGACGCGCTCCCCGAGAACGCCAAGACCATCGAGGACCTCCTCAACAAGGCGCGGGCCTCCGACGCGGCGGTGCGCGAGGTGTCCTCGGGCGCCCAGTTCGCCGGTGACGCCGACCCGTACAAGAAGCCCGGCGACGAGGACGACGCCACCGCATGAGCACCGCAGCAAAGACGCCCAATGAGGGGGGCGAGCGCGAAGCGCTCTCAGGCAAGGGCGGTGGTGGGCGACGGGACGGGCTTGTGATTGTCGACAAGCCGTCGGGCTTCACTTCGCACGACGTCGTGGCCAAGATGCGCGGCATCGCCAAGACCCGCCGCGTCGGCCACGCCGGCACCCTCGACCCGATGGCGACGGGTGTGCTCGTCCTCGGCGTGGAGCGCGCCACCAAGCTCCTGGGGCACCTCGCCCTGACCGAGAAGGAATACCTCGGTACGATCCGGCTCGGCCAGGACACCATCACCGACGACGCCGAGGGCGAGATCATCTCGTCCACCGACGCCTCCAAGGTGACCCGCGAGGGCATCGACGCGGGCGTGGCCGCCCTGACCGGCGCCATCATGCAGGTGCCGTCCAAGGTCTCCGCGATCAAGATCGACGGCAAGCGGTCCTACGCGCGGGTGCGCGGCGGCGAGGAGTTCGAGATCCCGGCCCGCCCGGTGACCGTCTCCTCCTTCCGCGTCTACGACGTCCGCGAGGCCGTCGCCGAGGACGGCACCCCCGTCGTCGACCTGGTCGTCTCGGTCGTCTGCTCCTCGGGCACCTACATCCGCGCGCTCGCCCGCGACCTCGGCGCCGGGCTCGGCGTCGGCGGCCACCTCACCGCGCTGCGCCGCACCCGCGTCGGCCCCTACGGCATCGACGCGGCCCGCACCCTCGACCAGCACCAGGAAGAGCTCACCGTGATGCCGGTCGCCGAGGCCGCGGCCGCCGCCTTCGCGCGCTGGGACGTGGACGCGCGCCGTGGCGGGCTGCTCCTGAACGGCGTCCGCCTGGACATGCCCGACGAGTACGCGCCCGGCAAGGCGGTCGGTGTCTTCGGACCCGACGGCGCCTTCCTCGCGCTGGTCGAGAACCAGAAGGGCAAGGCCAAGAGCCTGGCCGTCTTCGGCTGAGCCACGCGGCGCGGGCCCCGGCCCGCTCCGCGATCCCGCCCGCGCGCGTCCATCCGCCCGGCCCCGGTGATTCACCCCTTCGGGCGGGCGCTCGGAGTGAACGGCGGGGGCACAGGGGGCGCTTTTCCCAGGCGTCCTTCTCGGGCGGATCACCGCAGACCTACCGTTTCGGACATGGGACGTGGGGCGTGCGCCGAGGGCCGGGAGACGTTGGTCGACATCTGTGATCCGGCCGGGCGCGTCCGGGGAGCGGGGTTCGTCGCCGACCACCGAGGGACCGTCGTCACCAGCCACGAAGCGGTCGACGGACTGGGCGCGATGGTGCTGCGCGGCCCCGGCGGGCAGACCTGGCGCGCCGGGGCCGGCGATGTCACCGCGCTGCCCGAGGCCGGCCTCGCCCTCGTCCGCACCGACGGGCTCGGCGTGCAACCGCTGCCGGTCCGCGCCCGCGCCCACCAGGACATCGAGGCGGGCACCTATGTGCGGGTGGCGGCTTACGGCTGGCGCGAGGCCCGCGTCCTTGGCGCGTCCGCCATCACCTACCCCGCCACCGGACGCCGCCATCTCCTGGACGGCGTACTGGAGTTGGCGATCGGCACGGCCGGCGCCGAGGCCCTGCGGCCCGGCGGCGCGGCCAGTGGGGGCCCCGTCGTGGATCCGGCGACCGGCGCGGTCCTCGGGGTGGTCGCCACCGGGCTGCGCGCCGCGCACCCCGCCTGCGGCTTCGCGGTGCCGCTCAGTGCGACGGCGGGCCCGTTGGCCGAGCTGCTGCGGCGCAACGCCGCCACCGTGCCCGCCCACGGCCGCGACCTGAACCTCGCCGGAGCGCTCCAGCTCACCGCCACATCCGTCGGCTCGGCGAACGGCCCCGGCGCCCGGCGGGACCCGGTCGAACGGGGCGCCGTCCTCGGGCAGCTCGCCGCCTTCCACGCGGGCCGGGCCCCGGTGCTCGCCCTCGTGGGCGACCCCGGGACCGGACGCACCACCGAACTCGCCGCGCTCGCCGCCCGCCGGGCCCTGGGCCCCGAACCCGCGCCCACGCTCTGGCTGCGCGGCGCGGACCTGCGAGCCGACGACATCTGCCTGTCCGACGCCGTCGCCCGCGCCCTCCACCACGCGGCGCGCGTCGTCGCCGCCCCCACCGCGCCGGGCGAGGGCGCGGCCACCCCCGAGCGGGTGGCGCGCCTGGCGCGGGACGCCGGGCGGCCGCTGCTCGTCCTGCTCGACGGCCCCGAGGAGATGCCGCCACTCCTCGCCCACCGCCTCGGCCCCTGGACGGCCGCCACCACGGCCTGGCTCACCGGCGCCGGGGCGCGCATGGTCCTCGCCTGCCGCCCCGAGCACTGGGAGCAGGCCGGCGCCCACTACCCGGCGGGCACCCTGCACCCCGCGCCGCTGCCCCGGCTCCCGGACGCCGTACGCGTCGGCGACCTCGGGCGCGATGAGGCGCGGCGGGCCCGTGAACGCCTCGGCGTCCCGGACGGCGCGCTCGCCGGGCGCGACGCCCGCCACCCGCTGACGCTGCGCCTCTTCGCCGAGGTCCAGGCCGCGCTGCCCGGCGCCGTCGAGGGCAGGCCCGACCGCGAGGAGGTCTTCCGCGCCCACCTTGACCTGATGTGCCTGCGCGTCGCGGAACGCGTCGCCGCCTGCGCCGGCCCGCCGGTGGTCGGCGCCGGGGTGCGGCGCCTCGCGGCCCGCGTGGCCGGACAGGTCCACGAGGCCGCCCGGCACTGTCTCGGCCCGGGCCAGGGCGCGCTGGACCGGAAGGCGTTCGAGGAGATCTTCCCCTGGCGTACGGGATCGGCGGCGGCGGTGCTCACCGAAGGGCTGCTCGTACCGGCCGGCGCCGGCTACCGCTTCGCCCACGAGGAACTGGCCGACTGGGTGCAGGCGGCCCACCTCGACCTCGACGCGGCGCTCGAAGCCCTGGTGCACCGCTGGTACGAGAGGAGCGGGGCGCCGCGCGTCGTGCCCCGGCCGCCCGCCGGCAGCGCCGCCCCGGCGGACCCCGCGCCGTCCCCGCCCGCGCCGGGGCCGGACCCCGCCGCCGCGCCCCTGCCGGTGCCCCGGCACCGCGCCGGACCCGTCATCGAGGCCCTGCTGCTGCTCGCGAGCCGGCACGGATCCACTCAACTCGCCCTGAAGCTCAAGGAGTTGGTGGACGTCCTCGACCGCGCGCCGGCGCCCGGCACCGACCCCGGCCGGTTCGCCGACGCCCAGTGGTGGGCCGTACGCCTGCTCACCGCGACGCTGCTGCGGGTGCCCGACGCCCGGCCCTACCAGGAGGTGCTGCGGCTGCTCGCGGACCGCGTCGCCGACCGCTCATCGCGCGAGGGCTCCTCGGCGGACCTCGGGGCGCTGGGGGAGTTCGGGCCGTGGTTCTGGACCCGGCTGCGGCTCGGCGAGGACGGCAGGCTCGACCTTTTGCGCCGCCTCCTTCCCGCCGACGGGGTGCCTGGCGCCGCGCCCGGCCGGGAGCGCTATCTGGACGCCGTCGACCGCAGGCTCGCCGCCCGGCCCGGCGCCGTACAGCCGCTGCTGTGCCGCTGGTTCGGCGACGAGCGGCCCCTTGCCGTGCCGCCGGGGAGCGAGCTGCGGCCCACCGTGGCGCGGGCCGCGCAGGCCCTGCTGTACGCCCGCCGGGCGCTGGCGATCGACGACCTCACCGAAGCGCTGGTGGCCACCGGTCACGCCCGCGCCGAGGAGCTGCTTGCCCAGCTCGCCGAGGACGAGCCGTCCGCGCTGTGCCGGGCCGTGGAGCGCTGGGCCCACGACGAGCGGCCCGACCGCCGCGCCGCGGCCGCCGCCCTCGGCCCGCGCCTGACCCCGCGCACGCGCACCGAGGCCGACCACGCCCTGCTGCGCCGCGCCGCCCTCGCCCTGCGGGACCGCGCCGAGGACCCCGCCGGACGCGGCGCCGCGCTCGCCCTGTTCGACCGCGCCGAGGACCCTGCAGGGCGCGGCGCCGCGCTCGCCTTGCTGGGGCCGCGCTGAGGGCCGAACTGGCCGACTGGCTGCGTGAGGCGCCCCGGGAATGGGCCGCGCTTGCCGGTCCCGGCACCCGCCGCGCGGTGTGGACGCCGGCCACTCCCATGCCGATGCGGGCGCGGGCGGCCGGGCATGGCAGTCTTAGACCTGCATAACGCGTAAGGGTCAACGACGTACACGGGTTCGAGGAGCGGTCACAGTGCAGCGCTGGCGTGGCTTGGAGGACATCCCCCAGGACTGGGGACGCAGCGTCGTCACCATCGGCTCCTACGACGGGGTGCACCGCGGACACCAGCTGATCATCGGCCGGGCCGTGGAGCGCGCCCGCGCCCTCGGGGTGCCCTCGGTCGTGGTCACCTTCGATCCGCACCCCAGCGAGGTCGTGCGCCCCGGCAGCCACCCGCCGCTGCTCGCCCCGCACCACCGGCGCGCCGAGCTGATGGCCGAGCTCGGCGTCGACGCGCTGCTCATCCTCCCCTTCACCAGCGAGTTCTCGCAGCTTTCGGCCGCCGAGTTCGTCGTGAAGGTGCTGGTCGAGCAGTTGCACGCCAAGCTCGTGGTGGAGGGCCCCAACTTCCGCTTCGGGCACAAGGCGGCCGGCAACGTCGAGGTGCTGGCCGAGCTCGGCCGTACCTACGACTACGAGGTCGAGGTCATCGACCTGCGGGTGCGCGGCGAGGCGGGCGGCGGCGAGCCGTTCTCCTCCACGCTGACCCGCCGCCTCGTGGCGGCCGGCGACATCGAGGGGGCCGCCGAAATCCTCGGCCGCCCGCACCGCGTGGAGGGCGTCGTCGTGCGCGGCGCCCAGCGCGGGCGCGAACTCGGCTACCCCACGGCCAACGTCGAGACGCTGCCGCACACCGCGATCCCCGCCGACGGCGTGTACGCGGGCTGGCTCACGGCCGACGGCGAGCGGATGCCGGCGGCGATCTCGGTCGGCACCAACCCGCAGTTCGAGGGCACCGAGCGCACGGTGGAGGCGTACGCCATCGACCGCGTCGGCCTCGACCTGTACGGCCTGCACGTCGCCGTCGACTTCCTCGCCTATGTGCGCGGCATGGCCACGTTCGACTCCATCGAGGACCTGCTGGTGGCGATCGGCAACGACGTGAAGCGGTCCACGGAACTGATCGAGGCGTACGAGGCCGCGCGCGCCTGACGCGGGCGCACGCACAGTCTCAGCCCGGCCTGACGGCCCTCGCCCAGTGGCAGGCGACCTGCGCCGACGGATCACCCGTCAGGGCCGGCAGGTCCTCGGTGCGGCACAGGTCCGCCACGCCCGCGCGGCCGGCCTCGCCCGATGCCAGGACCGGGCAGCGCGCGTGGAAGCGGCAGCCGGCCGGGATCCTGGCCGGGTCCGGCGGCTCGCCCGTGAGGACCGCGGGGACGCCCGGTGTCTCCGGCAGGACCGACAACAGGGCCCGCGTATAAGGGTGCCGGGGGCGGAGCAGGACGTCCTCGACCGGGCCCGTCTCCACGACGCGGCCCAGGTACATCACCGCCACCCGGTCCGCGATGTTCCAGGCGAGCCCGAGATCGTGGGTCACCACCAGGGCGGACAGGCCCAGTTCGTCCCGCAGGCGCAGCAGCAGGGCCAGGATCTCGCCGCGTACCGAGGCGTCGAGGGAGGCCACCGGCTCGTCGGCGACGATCAGTTCGGGGGACAGGACGAGCGCGCCCGCGATCACCACGCGCTGACGCTGGCCCCCCGACAGCTCGTGCGGAAAGCGCGGGAAGAACCGCTCCGGCGGCCGCAGCCCCGCCCGGGACAGCGCCCCGGCCACCAACTCCCGCTCGACGCCCGGCACTTGGTGGATGCGCAGTCCCTCGGCGACCGCCTCGTACACCGTGTGCCGGGGGTTGAGCGAGCCGCTGGGATCCTGGAGCACCAGCTGGGCCCGCCTGCGGTACGCCTTGAGCGCCCGGGGGTGGTTGCTCAGCGGGCTGCCGTCGAAGCTCACCCCGCCCGCGCTCGGGACGACCAGGCCGAGCAGGGCGCGCGCCAGCGTCGTCTTGCCGCAGCCCGACTCGCCGACCAGAGCCACGATCTCGCCCCGGCCCACGGTGAGTTCGACGCCGTCGACCGCGCGGGCCGGCGGGCCGCCGCGCCGGCCGGGGAAGGTGACGTGCAGGCCGCTGGCGCTGAGCAGCGCGGACGCCGGGGTGGTCATCGCGTACTCCCCGCCGGCGGCTCCACATGTACGCAGGCCGCCCGGTGGCCGGGGCCCGCGGGGCGCAGCGGCTGGTCGTGCGTGGCGCAGACGCCGGCCGCGACCGGGCAGCGCGGATGGAAGGCGCAGCCCGGCGGCAGCGCGCCCGGATCGGGCGGATCGCCCGGCAGACCACGTGGCGCGCGGCGCGTGGCGGGGTCGCCGACGCGGGGGAAGGCGGCGGACAGGGCCCGGCCGTAGGGGTGGCGGGCCGCCGTGTGCACCGCGCGCGCCGGGCCCTCCTCGACGACGCGCCCCGCGTACATCACCGCGAGCCGGTCGCACGTGCCGGCCAGGACCGCCAGATCGTGGCTGATCATCAGCAGGCTGATGCCCTGGTCGGCCACCAGGGCCTCGATCAGGCGCAGGATCTGGGCCTGGATCATCACATCGAGCGCCGTGGTCGGCTCGTCCGCCACGATCAGGCCGGGCGAGCAGGCGAGCGCCATGGCGATCATCACGCGCTGGCGCTGGCCGCCGGACAGTTCGTGCGGATGGGCGCCGGCGCACGCGGCGGGCAGGCCCACCTGTTCGAGCAGGTCAACGACGCGGGCCCGGGCCCCGGCCGGGCCCGCGAGGCCGTGCAGCACGATCGGCTCCGCGATCTGGTCGCCGACGCGGTGCACCGCGTTCAGCGCGTGCATCGCCCCCTGGAAGACGATGGACGCGCCCGCCCAGCGCACCGCCCGCAGCCGCCCCCAGCGCATCGTCAGGACGTCCTCGCCGTCAAGGAGCACCGACCCCGACAGCGTCGCCGATGAGGGGAGCAGGCGCAGCAACGCCATCGCCAGCGTCGACTTGCCGCAGCCGGACTCGCCCGCGATGCCCAGCTTGCGGCCGGGCTCGATCGTGAGGTCGACCCCGCGCACGGCCGCGACGCCGCCCGCGTAGGTGACACGCAGATCCTTGATCTCCAGCAGACTCACCGGACCCCCAGCCTCGGGTCGAGGACCGCTTCGACGGCCCGGCCGCACAGCGTGAAGGACAGCGCCACCAGGGCGATCGCGATGCCGGGCGGCGCCAGGTACCACCAGTGCCCCGAGGAGACCGCGCCCGCCTCACGGGCGTCCTGGAGCATGCCGCCCCAGGAGACCACCGTCGGATCCCCGAGGCCGAGGAAGGCGAGGGTGGCCTCGGTGAGGATGGCGTTGGAGATGCCGAGCGTGGTCTGCGCCAGGACCAGCGGCAGCACGTTCGGCAGCACATGACGGCTCATGACGTGGCGGTGGCCACCGCCGAGCGCGCGGGCCCGTTCGACGTACGGGCGTGACTCCACCGCGATGGTCTGCGCCCGCACCAGGCGAGCCGTCGTCGGCCAGGACGTCACGCCGATCGCCAGGACCACCGTCCACACACTGTGCGCCATGACGGTGGCCAGCACGATGGCGAGCACCAGCGCCGGCATCACGAGGAACCAGTCGGTGATCCGCATCAGCACCGTGGCGAGCACGCCCCCGTAGTGCCCCGCGAGGATCCCGGCCAGGGCGCCGATCGCCACGCTCAGGGCCGCAGCGAGCAGCCCGACCGCGAGCGAGACCCGGGCGCCCCAGACCAGCAGGCCGAGCAGCGGACGCCCGAACTGGTCGGTGCCGAGCGGGAAGCGCGCACTGGGGGGCTCAAGGGCCCCGCCGGGCGCCCGGGTCACGCTCTGGATGTCCCCGCCGACGGTGAGCGGCGCCGTCAGCGCGACCAGCGCGATCGCCGCGAGAGCGAGCAGCCCGCAGAGCCCGGCGCGGCGCACCCGGTAGGCGCGCCAGAACCGGGCGAAGGAGTCACGGCGGCGCGCCCACACCAGCGAGCCGACGGCATCAGGGGCCGTCGTCATCGGCCCACCCGGGGATCGAGCAGCGGATACACCAGATCGGCCAGCAGGTTCAGCACGATCATCGCGCCGGCGAACACCATGAACAGGCCCTGGACCAGCGGGAGATCGGGCACGCTCAGCGCCTGGTAGAACAGCCCGCCGAGCCCCGGCCAGGAGAACACCGTCTCCACCAGGACCGAACCGGCCGCCACATGACCCGAATTGATGAACAGCATGGTGACCGTGGGCAGCAGCGCGTTGGGCACCGCGTGGCGGCGGCGCACCGCGACATCGCGCAGCCCCTTCGCGCGGGCCGTCGTCAGATAGTCGCCGCCCATCTCGTCCAGCAGCGAGGACCGCATGACGAGCAGGGTCTGGGCGTACTGCACCGCGACCAGTGTGACCACCGGCAGCACCAGATGGTGCGCCACGTCCAGGACGTACCCGAAGCCGCTCGTGTCGCCCGACGCCATGCCCCCGGTCGGGAAGAGACCCGGGACGGGGCCCGCGCCCACCGAGAACGTGATGATGAGCAGCAGCCCGAGCCAGAACGAGGGCACCGACCACAGCGTCAGGGCGAGCCCGGTGTTGAACCGGTCGCCGAGCCCGCCGTGCCGCCAGGCCGACCGGGTGCCGAGCAGGACGCCGAGCGCCGTGTAGAGGACCACGGCCGTTCCGGTCAGCAGCAGCGTGGCCGGCAGCTTCTCGGCGATGAGCGAACCGACGGGCGCGTGGAACTGGTAGGAGGTGCCCAGGTCGCCCGTGAGCGCCCGGCCGCAGTAGCGCGTGAACTGTCGCCACAGCGGCAGATCGAGCCCGAACTCGGCCCTGAGCGCGGCGAGTTGGGCATCGGAGACCTGACGGCCGTGGGTCATGGTGCGGACCGGGTCGCCGGGGACGATCCGGAACAGGAAGAAGCTGGTGACCAGGACGGCGAGGAGCGAGACCACCGCTCCCGTCAGCCTGCCGCCCGCGTACCGCAGACGGCCGAGCGCGAGCCCCGCCGCCCGGCCCGGCCCGCCACGGGCCGTGGCCGCCACCGGGGGCGCCTCGGCCGAACTCGCCGCCGTCACCGGCTACTCACGGTCGTCGGCGCCGGCGCGGCGGCGCAGAGCCACCCACGCTCCGAGCCCCGCCAGGGCGACGGCCCCCGCCACGACGGCCAGGACGGCGCCCGCCGAGGGCCCGGCGCCGCGCCGCGCGACCGCGCCGGGCCCGGGGACCGCCGACCACCAGCTCCAGTAGCCGTCCTGCCCGTAGATGTTGCCCCCGGCCTCGGGCATCGTCATGATCGACCGGATCTGGTCGGTGCGGTACGCCTCCACCGCGTTGGGGTACGCCATGACGTTGATGTACCCGGTGTCGTACAGGCGCGACTCCATCCGCCTGACCAGGTCCGCCCGCTTGGCGGTGTCGTACTCGGCCAACTGCTGCGCGTAGAGCTCGTCGAAGCGCCGGTCGCAGACGAAGTCGTCGGTCCGGCCGCTCACCGCCGCCGTCGCGGGCAGCGCGGCGCAGGTGTGGATGGACAGGACGTAGTCCGGGTCGGGGCTGACCGAGTAGCCGTCGAGCGCCAGATCGTACTCACCGGCCGCCCACGGGTCGCTGACGTTGTCGACGCAGTTCACCGTCAGGGTGACACCGAGCGCCGCCCACCACTCCTGGAGGTACTTGCTGATGGCCTTGTCGTTGGGGTCGACGGCGTGGCAGAGCAGCCGCAGGCCGAGCGCTCCGCCGTCCTTGCCGTGCCGCGCGCCGTCGGGCCCGCGCGGATAGCCCGCCGCGTCCAGCAGCGCGGCCGCGCGCGCCGGGTCGTACGCGATCCGCTGGCCGTCGGCGGGCCGCCAGAAGTACGCCCCGAACCGGGGCGGGATGTAGCCCTGGCCCTCGACGGCGTGGCCCTGGAAGACCTTGTCGACGATCATCGTGCGGTCGACGGCCGCGAACAGCGCCCGGCGCACCCTTGCGTCGAGCAGGGCCGGGTCGCCGTCGCCGAACCGTGTGCCGTCCCTGGAGCGCGCGCCCGGGTTGGTGGCGAGCGCGAGGAAGCGCCGGCCGGGCGCGTCGTTGACCTTGATGCCCGGGGCGGAGGCGAGCGCGGTGGTCTGCGCGGGCGTCAGGCCGGAGACGAAGGACACCTCGCCCTTGCGCAGGGCCACGACCGCCGCGTCGTTGTCCTTGTAGTACTTGAAGACCAGCTCGTCGAAGCGGGGAGCCCCGCGCCAGAAGCCCTTGTTCGGCCTGAGCCTGATGTACTGGTCGACCTTGTAGCCGGTCAGGACGAACGGCCCGGCGCCCACGACGGGGAAGCTCCGGTCGTTGTTGAACTTGGTGAAGTCGGCGACCTTGTTCCACACGTGCTCGGGCACGATCGGCACGTCGAGCGCGGTCATCGTCGCCTGGGGACGCGCGAGTTCGACGACGAGGGTGGCCGGGTCGGGCGCGGTGACCTTCTTGAAGTTCGCCACGAAGCTGCCGGTGGCGGTTGCCGCGCCCCGGTCCGTCATCATCTTCTCGAACGTCCACGCCGCGTCCCGGGCGGTGACCGGCTGCCCGTCGGACCACCGGGAGCCGGCCCGGATGGTGTACGTCCACGTCAGTTTGTCCGGCGAGACCTTCCAGGAGGCCGCGAGGCCCGGGATGGCGTGGCCGTCCCTCGGGTCGTACTCCGTCAGATACGGATACATCAGCCGGTGCACGCTGGTGCTGATCACCCGCTGGGCGAGGAAGGGGCTCAGGGAGTCGACGCTCTGCGAGACGGCGACGGTCAGGACCTTTTGCCCACCCTCGGTGTCGTCGGCCGGGGCGCCCTGGGCGGCGAGCGGGGCCGCCGCCATGAGCGCGAGGGCGGCCGTGACGGAGGCGGGAAGGCGGGTCCTCGACGGCCACCTCGTCCGGTGCGATGGAACTGTTCTTGCCATGGACGGTGACCTCGCGTCATCACTCGCACGGAGAAGCAGGGTTGATCGCGGGCCGCAAGCTGGCGGGATCGTCGGTCGGGCCGCGCGTCGCGGCGGCGGGCGTGGGCGAAGATTTACCAGGGTGGTCTAGACGTGTCAACGATGCCTCGCAGGCCATTTGGGCTGCGAAAACACGGCAGGCCCGCACCGATCGCGCGGTGCGGGCCCTGGGTGCCCCTGGGTGTCCCTGGTGGTGCTGGGAACCCCGGGTATTGCTGGATGACTCGGTCCTGCGGCGCCCTACTGCTGGGGCGCTGCGGGGGGCTGGGGCGCGGGGGGCGACTGCGGAGCGTGGCCGCCGTCCCCGTCCTGCCCGGGCCACCCGGGCGGCGGTACGTTCCCCTGCGGCTGCGCGGGGTTGGGGAAGGGCCGGCCCTGCGCGGGCGGGCCGGGCGCGTACGGCTGACCCGGGTAGGGCTGACCGGGCGCGGGCGCATTTGCGGCGTCCGGCGTCGGCTGGGGCCCGCCGGGGTGACCGGGGTGCGGCTGAGGCTGTGGCTGACCGGGGTGGAACTGCCCCGGATTCGGGAACGGCTGGCCCGGCTGCGGCTGACCCTGGCCGGGGAAGGGCTGGCCTTGTGCCGGGTAGGGCTGGCCTTGTGCCGGATAGGGCTGGGCCGGGAACGGCTGTCCCTGCTCCGGGCTGGTGAAGGGCTGACCGGGGAAGGGCTGGCCGGGCGCCGGCTGGCCCTGGGCCGGGTAGGGCTGGGCCTGCTCCAGGTGGGGCGCGCCCGGCGCGCCCTGCTGACCCGGCATCGGCGGGGCCAGCCGCGGGGGCGGGTTGTGGCCGTCGCCCGTCCACAGCCCTTGTTGCTGCTGCGCCCGTACGAAGTCCTCGGCCACCAGCGCCGAAAGGTTGAAGTACGCCTCCCGGGTCTTGGGCCGCATCATGTCGAGGTCCACCTCGGCGCCCGCCGCCAGGTGCTCGTCGAACGGGACCACGACCACACCCCGGCAGCGCGTCTGGAAGTGCTGCACGATGTCGTCCACCTTGATCATCTTGCCGGTCTCACGGACCCCGGAGATGACGGTGAGCGAACGCTGCACGAGATCGGCGTACCCGTGCGCGGAGAGCCAGTCGAGGGTGGTCGACGCGCTGGAGGCGCCGTCCACGGACGGGGTCGAGATGATGATCAACTGGTCCGCGAGGTCGAGCACGCCCCGCATCGCGGAGTAGAGCAGGCCCGTACCCGAGTCGGTGAGGATGATCGGGTACTGCTTGCCCAGGACATCTATCGCGCGCCGGTAGTCCTCGTCGTTGAACGTCGTGGACACGGCGGGATCGACATCGTTCGCGATGATCTCGAGACCGGACGGCGCCTGCGAGGTGAAGCGGCGGATGTCCATGTACGAGTTCAGGTACGGGATCGCCTGGACCAGGTCGCGAATGGTGGCCCCGGTCTCGCGGCGCACCCGGCGGCCGAGCGTGCCCGCGTCCGGGTTGGCGTCGATCGCCAGGATCTTGTCCTGCCGCTCGGTGGCCAGCGTCGCGCCGAGCGCGGTCGTCGTGGTCGTCTTGCCGACGCCGCCCTTGAGGGAGATGACCGCGATCCGGTAGCAGGACAGGACCGGCGTACGGATCAGGTTGAGCTTCTGCTGCCGCTCGGCCTCCTCCTTCTTCGCGCCGAACTTGAAGCGCGCGGCGCCGGCGGCCGGGCCCCGGCTGCTCTTGGGCTTGGGCTTGTTGTTGCGCAGCAGCCGGTCGGAGGACAGCTCGACGGCGGCGGTGTACCCGAGCGGTGCGCCGGGCATCGACCGCTCACGCTGGTCGTGCGTCATGGGCGAGGGCCACGCGGACCCGGCTCGGGGGTCGACAGGCGGCGCGGCCTGCACCTGCGGCGGCAGCGCGCCGCCCTGCCCCTGCTGCGGCACGGCTCCGCTCTGCCCGGCTTGGCCCTGCTGCGGCACCTGACCCGGGCCGGCCTGGCCCTGCGCCGGCCCCGGCACGGGCTGCGCGGGGGGCCCCGGAGGCTGCGCGCCGGGGTGCGGGAAGCCGTAACCGCCTTGTGGCGCTGGGGGGTTGGGGGTGGGGGTGTTCGGCGGGGTGGTGCCTTGCTGGTGCTGGGGGAAGCCGTAACCGCCGGGTGCGGCTTGGGGGTTGGGGGTGCTGGGCGGGGTGGTGGCCGGGTTGGGGAAGCCGTAGCCGCCCTGGGGTGCTTGGGGGCTCGGGGCGTTCGGCGGGGTCGCGGCCGGGTTGGGGAAGCCGTAACCGCCCTGTGGCGCTTGGGGGTTGGGGTCGCTCGGCGGGTTCGCCCCCTGCTGGGGGGAGTCGTAGCCACTGGGTGCGGCTTGAGGGTTGGGGGTGCTGGGCGGGGTGGTGGCCGGGTTGGGGAAGCCGTAACCGCCCTGGGGTGCTTGGGGGGCCGGGGTGTTCGGCGGGGTCGCGGCTGGTTGCGGGAAGCCGTAACCGCCCTGTGGGGCGGGGGAGTTGGGGTCGCCCGGCTGGTTCCCGCCCTGCTGGGGCGACCCGTACCCGTTCGGCTGCTGCGGCCACGCCGGGGCCTGGCCGGCCGCCGGGGCCGGGAAGGGGCCGGGCATGGGCTGCGCCTGACCCTGCCCCGGCCACTGGGGCGCGGGGGCGGGCGCGGCGGCCTGGAACGCGGGCGGCAGCGGGGGCAGTCCGGGCTGCGCTCCCCGCGCGCCCGGGGCCCACGGCTGGTCGGTCGGGGCGGGGGGCGCGTCCTGGGGCTCCGAAGCCGGGGCGTTCGACGGCGGGACGACGTCCGAGGGCGACGCGTCCGTGGGTGCGACGTTAGTCGGCGCGGCGTCCGTGGGTGCGGCGTTCGTGGGCACGGCGTCCGACGGGACGGCGTCCTGCGGCACGGCGTCTTCCGGCGCCGCGTCCTCCGGTACCGCGTCCGTGATCGGGCGATCCTCGGCGGCGGGTGTCGCGTCGTAGGGGGCGGCGTCCGTGACCGGCGTCGCGGTCGGGGCGGGCGCGGCTTCCTCCGGCACGGACGGAGTGTCCGCGAACGCGGCCGGGCCAGCGGCGTCCTGCGGCGCGGCATCGGCGACCCCGGCATCCGGAGCCAGGGCGTCGTCGGTGTCGGCGTCAGCGTCGGCGTCCGGCGTGGTGTCGGCGGGCGCCGCCGAGCCGCCGGTGGAGGTGTCGGCCTCCTCAGGGGCGGTTTCCGGCCGGTCGATGGGCGGCTCGGTTGCCTCGTCCGCGTCGGCCGACTTCACGGACGTACCGTCGAAGGGCCGGGCGGGGCCGCCATCGACGCCGTTCGCACCGGCCGGGCCCGTTACGTCATCGGCAGCCGCAGACCCGGCGAAGTCCGCGCGGTCCGTCGCGTCCGTCGCGTCTGTCACGTCCACCGGATCCGTCGCGGCAGGCGTGGCGGGCGTGGCCGCACCGTGGGCCACCTCGTCCGGAGCCACCTCGCCCGGTCCTGCCGGCGCGTCCGCGCGGGATGCCGGAACTGACGGGGTGTCAGGGGTCGGCGCCGGGACGGCCTCGCCGCGTGCCGCCGCGGCCTGCGCCTCCAGCTGCGCGAACTCCCGCTTCAGCGCGGTGGGCGAGAAGCGCATCGTGGCGCCGCTCTCGATGTCGCCGCCGCCGAAGGCCTGGCCGTCGTCCGTGGGGCGGCCCGCCCGGGGCGCGGCGGTGGGAAGCACCGGCGGAGGAAAGGCGGGCGCGGACGCCGGAGCGGGCGGCGGCGACGGGCTCCAAGTCGGCTGGAAACCGCCGGTCTCGGGCAGCCCCGGCACGTCGAGGGGCGCACCGGCCGGCGGCGGGGGCGGGAGCGGTGGGGCCCCCGCGCCGTCGGCCGACCGCGCGGGGGCCGGGGGCGCGGTGTCCTGCGCGCCCTGGGTGTACCAGGCGGGCGGGGTGTAGTCGATCGTGAACTCACCCGTGGTCTCGGGATCGGCGTCGGACCGATTCTCGTCGCGCGCGTTCCCGCCGGTGCGGAACTGGTCCTGGTCGCTGTTCACCGGTTTCCTTTCGTTCGCCTGTGACCGGGTGTAGGCCGTGAGGTTCATTGGCATGTACGGGTGGGGGTGGGCGCCTCCGCGCGATGGGCGCGGAGCCGTGCGCGGTCACCCGCCCCGCCCACCGCGAACGCCGCGACACCCCTGAACGTGAGGAGACGTTCGGATGCCCCGCCCTCGCCGTGGAGTCCCTGCCCCCGGTCCGTCCCACCCTAATCGTCGTCAATAAGCCACGGCAGGCCCGGCCACCTCCAGCCGCTTTCCCTCTGGTCACCCGCGCCCCACGGGCGCCACCGAAGTGACCGGGCGGGGGCGGAACGTGGGGGGCGAAAGGGTCAGATCAGGTCAACTCCCGCCCCGCGTCCCCTCTCAGTCGACCCGTCGGGCGTTCCCCAACAATCCGGTCTCGGTGTCGGTCGCCCGCGTCATGGTGAAGGAGCGGTCGCGGTCGTTGCACCAGAGCGTCACGCCGTCGGCCAGCGTCGAGAGGGCGTCCCGCTCGGTCGGCGGCAGGCTCATGATGCGGCCGACCAGCTCGGCCTCGTCCGGCGAGACCCGCTGCACTCCGACGAGCCGCGCCTGGCGGATCAGCCGAGGGGCGACCGGGCTGACATAGGGAAGCAGCGTGAGCACCGCCTGCCAGGGCGCCGACACGACCCGGCCGCGCGGCGGACGCATGCCGCAGTCCCGCACCACGAGCACCGGCTCCCCCGCCGACGGCCCGAGCGGGGGCACCCGGCCCACGTCGTGCACGGTCATGCCGCTCTGGCTGGCGATCGCGTGGGTGAGCCGCCCCCAGGCCTGCGCGCGGCCGGTCTCGACCGCGACCCGTACGCCCGTCGCCGCCGCCCGCAGCGCGAGCACCTGGGCCGTCCACAGACCGCCGATGAGCACGATGTCGTACGCGGTGGGTCTGCTCAGCCCGAGCACGGCGGGCCGACCCTCGGTGTCCACCCCGACGACCACCCCGTCGTCCCCGATCGGCAGCGCCAGCGCGTCCAGCTCATCGACGGGCAGGGTGTGCCTGCGGTGGCGCGGCCCGATGAGACCGAAGCCGGCGCGCGGGCCGGGGCGCGAGGAGCGCGCCGATGTCGTCGCGGCCATCAGCGGGCGCCTCCGAACGGCAGAGTGGCGAGCATGCCGGGCAGCTGCTCGTGGTCCAGCGGCACGAGCTGGGCGCCCGCCTCGCGCGCGGCCCGCGCCAACGCCTCGCGGGAGGCGGCCAGTTCGGCCTCGCCCCGGCCGGTGACCCTGACGTGGCCGCTGAGGGCGGCCTCCTGGCCTCCGGCGGGCGCGATGGTGAGGCTGAACGTGGTCGCGAGCGCGGGGACCGCCGTCAGGAGGGCCACCAGCTGCGGCAGCCCGCCCGCTCCCGGGCCCGCCTGGATCCTCGGCCAGCGGCGCACCCAGTACGTGGTGTGCCTGCGGTTGTCGCAGCGCCAGGACCGCGCGGACTCCTCGGTACGCCGCTGCGGCGCGTCCGCCCGGCCCGCCTGCGCCGTGACCAGCGGATTGGCGCAGGCCGACGTGGCCACCGCGTCCGCCAGTTCCTCCTCGGTCAGCACCGTGGCGCGCAGGCCGGCGCCGGTCAGCCGGCTCGCCAGGTGCAGCGCGGTCCGCGCCACGCACTTCTGGGCGCCCGCCATGCCGCCGCCGCGCGCGGCCACCGCCCGGGGGCACAGCAGCGGGTCGAGTTTGAGGGCGATCCAGGTGATGCGGACGGCGGGCGAGGCGGTCTCGGCGTGCAGCGGCGCGTAGTTGGTGACCGCCACCGACTGCTGGGGCAGCCGCAGCGCGGGCGCCGGCTGGGTGTGCAGCACGATCTGCGCCGACTCCAGGCGGATGTCGTCCACCCGCAGCGCGTCACGCACCAGGCCCAGGGGGAGGGGGCGTTGGTCCCGGCCGGCCCGCAGCGCCGTCGCGTCCGATTCGACCTGGAGGACCACGGTGAGGAAACTCCCGTCCCCGACCATCCCGATGGGCCGCTGGTCCCGGTCGCCGTGGCTGTACGTGCGCAGCTCCGGGTCGCACTCCACGGCGGGCGCGAAGCCCGGCAGGGTGCCCGGCGGCACCTCGGCGCCGTCCGCGTACCGCCGGCGCGCGCGCAAGGACCGGGCGGTGCCCAGCCATGCGGGCAGTGAGCGCCCGCGACGGCGCACCAGCGCGAGCAGCACGAGCACCCCGGCCACCGGCCCCGAGGCCACCAGGGTCATGGGCCCCACGACCCACGCGGCGAGCAGCAGGGCGGCCGCCGACTCGATCAGGACAAGTTGTTGCAGGCGAAACGAACCGAAGCGGCCGGAACGGGACTTGAGACGGGGCGCGACCGCGCCGGGGGCCGGCGGCCCCGGCTCCCCCGAAGCCCCCGCGACCGGCCGCGCACCAGTGGGCAAGCGGACCCCCGCACCGCTGCCGGGCGCACCGGAGCGCTCCCGCGTCCCTGTCGGCGAAACCATCCCGCACCCCCCGAACTCCCCGAAAGCCCCTGGCCGATAAGGCCCTTGAGGGCCCGTCCACCCTACCCGCCCCGGGCGTACGATCACGTAACAGGCATAGTAGGGCGCCGGTCTGACAACGGGGGCGGGAGGCCGGGCGGCTCCTCCCGCTCCGCACGGGGACAACGGAGAACGCGGACACTCATGGCATCACGGCGGGACGAACTCAACGCGTACACCTTCGCGAAGCGGCGTACGCTCGCGGCCTTCATCCAGCCCTCGCCGACGGGTACGGACGAGGGGGCGCCGCGCCCCCTGCGCGCCGTACTGCCGACCACGGTGGCGGCGGTGGTGCTGCTCGCCGCGTTCGGCGCGTGGGGCATGTTCCGGCCCGCCGCGCCGCCCGGCTGGGACACCCCGGGCGAGAAGGTGATCATCGCCAGCGAGTCCACCACCCGGTACGTCGTGCTGAGCACCGACGGCAAGAAGGAGTTGCACCCCGTCCTCAACATGGCCTCCGCCAAACTCCTGCTCGACCCGGCGAAGGGCGAGGTGGTCAAGGTCGACGAGTCCGTCCTCGACAAGGGCACGCTGACCCACGGCGCCACCCTCGGCATCCCCTACGCCCCCGACCGGCTGCCCACCCCGAAGGAGGCCGGGTCCCCCAAGCGCTGGGCGGTGTGCGAGCGTCCGGGCGACGGCGGACGCGCGATCCAGAAGGCCGCGTTCGTCCTGTCCGGCCAGGACCGGGACCGGACGGACGGCGCGAGCCGCCTGACCGGCGGCGAGCTCCTGTATGTCGTGGGGGCCGAGGACAAGAAGCGCTACGTCGTGGACGCGCGGGGCACCAAGTACGAGGTGGGCAGCGACGAACTCCTGCTGCGCGCCCTGGTCGGCGCGGGCCGCGAACCCGAGCGGGTGTCCAAGGAGTGGCTGGAGACCCTTCGCCCGGGTGACCCCATCACCTTCCCCGAGGTCGAGGGGAAGATCGGCGACCCGGCCCAGGTGCCCGGCACCCTCGCGCCCGACGCCAACCGGATCGGCATGGTCCTGCGCGCCCCGAACGGCGCGGGCAGCCAGTACTACCTGGTGCGGCGGGGCAGGGTCTCGCCGGTCTCCGACTTCACCGCCAAGCTCCTGCTCAACAGCAGGGCGCTGGGCGAGCTCATGAGGACGGGCCAGGCCGTGGACGTCAACGCCGCCCAGTTCACACCCGAGACCACCGAGTTCACCGCCCAGCGCGACTGGCCGCGCCGGATGCCGGTGGCCGTCAACGACGCGGGCACCGGCGGCGGCAGCCGCAACACCGTCTGCAACGTGCTGCGCGACGTCGACAAGAACAACGGCGCCACGACCTTGAGCACCTGGGCCGCCACCGACTTCCCCGCGTCCCTGCCCACCGGTTCCAGCAGCGCCTATGTGACGCCCGGTTCCGGCCAGCTCTTCCGCCAGATCCAGGGCTCCCAGACCCAGACGGGCGGCCTCTTCCTGGTGACCGACACGGGCTTGCGCTACGCGATGCAGTCCAACAGCGACAGCGCCGACGGCGACGCGGGCGCGGGGCTGAGCGCCGAGCAGCGCAAGCAGCTCGACCAGGAGGCCCAGCAGGCCCAGACCCGGCTCGGCTACGCCAGGTCCGAGCCGGCGCCGATCCCGATCAGCTGGTCCACGTTCCTGCCCACCGGGCCCCGCCTCTCCACCGGGGCGGCCCGCCAGCCCCAGGGCTCCTGAAGGGCGCCCGCCGATGACGTACCCGCTCAAGTCCCTTGCCCTGTCGGCCGCGGCGGCCCTGACGGTGCTGACGTGCCCCGCGACCGCCACCGCGACCGCCGCCTCCCCGGCGGACGGCGGCGACCAGTGCACCTTTCCCGCCAAGCCGTACGCGGGCCGCCCCTGGGCGCTTCAGCGCGTCCTGCTCGACGAGCTCTGGCACCAGTCCACCGGCAAGGGCGTGAAGGTCGCCGTCATCGACACCGGCATCGACACCGCCAACGCCCAGCTCAAGGGCGCGGTCGAGGTGTCCTTGGGCACGAACCTCCTGCCCAAGGACCTCAAGGACGCCGACAACAAGCCACTGCCGCGCGGCGCGGAGAACGGCACCACGGACACCGTCGGCCACGGCACCAAGGTCGCCGGGATCATCGCGGCCCGCCCCGCCGCCGGCACGGGCTTCGTCGGTCTCGCCCCCGACGCCACGATCATCCCCGTCCAGCAGAACGACGCCGAAGGCCACGGCACCGCGCAGACGCTGGCCAACGCCATCCGCTACGCGATCGGCGCGGGCGCGGGCGTCATCAACATCTCCCAGGACACCGCGAACGCCGTGGAACCGGCGGCCGCCCTGAAGCAGGCCGTGGACGCGGCGCTCGCCAAGGAGATCGTGGTGGTCGCGTCGGCGGGCAACGACGGCCTCGGCGGCAACGTCAAACCGACCTACCCCGCCTCCTACCCGGGCGTCCTCGCGGTCGCCGCCTCCGACCGCAACAACGAACGGGCGGCGTTCTCGCAGTCCGGCGCCTTCGTGGGCGTGGCCGCGCCCGGCGTCGACATGATCTCCACCGTGCCCGGCGGCGGCCACTGCGCCGACAACGGCACCAGCTTCTCCGCCCCGTACGTCGCGGGCGTGGCGGCCCTCATCAAGGCCAAGCACCCCCGCTGGACCCAGCGCGAGATCGTCGCCCAGATCCAGCAGACCGCCGAACGCTCGGTGGCCGGGCACGACCGCCTGGTCGGCTGGGGTGTGGTCGACCCGGTCCGCGCCCTCACCGAGGACGACCACCCCATCGAGGCCCCGGTCGCCCACGAGGGCGTCACCCCCGCCCGCGCCCCCACGCCCGCCGCCCTCCACATCGGCGAGAGCGACGAACAGCGCACCCGGCGTCTGGCCACCTATGTGGCGGTCGGCGCGGCGGTCCTGGTGGCGGTCCTGAGCGGAGCGGCCGTGGCGCTCAGGGACGCGCGCCGCAGGAGCCGGCGGCCGGCCGGCGCAGCGAACTGAGTAGACGTACTCATGTGCCTCGCGTCAACTCGCCGTACTTTCACCAGTGCTGAGCGGACCGAGCCCAACTCCTGGCCGGGAAAGCGCTGGTGGGCGAGTGAGGGGCCATGGCTACAGTGACTGCGGTGCGTCAAACGACGTCGCTCGTGCGTGACGATCGCATTCCGGTACGGGCGGACCGCGCCGGGGGCCGACACCGGCCGGCCCCATGGCGCGGCGCCCGGGGCGGCTTGATCCTCAGCCACAACTGACCACCACGCCACTTCCGCACCACCACCACGAAGGGAAACCGCCCCATGTCGAAGGACCAGCGGGTATCCGACAGCGATATGGCCCACCTGGAGACGCAGGTTCTCCAGAAATTCGAGTCGGTCAAGGGCCAGCTCAACAGCCTGCAAGGGGTGATCGACGGGCTCGAAGGCGCCTGGGAGGGCATCGGAGCCGGCGCGTTCGACGGGAAGCAGACGGCCATCAATCGCCAGATGGTCCACCTGGGCAACATGCTGCTCGACTTCCTCGAGGCGATGAAGGCGACCCGCACGCTCAAGGGCGACACCGACGCGGAGGTCCACAAGGCCCTCATGGGCATCGACGTCGTGGACGGCTACAGCGGCGACGCGGCGGCCACCGCCGCGATCACCTCGAACCTCAGCACCTACTGACGGGCCCGCCGCGCCGGCCCCGGACACGGCGCGCCGCTCCACCACGGGCACACCCGCCCACCAGCCTTTTCACCAGAAAGATCGGGGAAGCCATGCCCAAGAACAACGACGACGTCCTCGGAGTGACGTACGCCAGCCTCGACGACGCGGCCCGCGCCATCAAGAGCCAGGCCGACAAGCTCAACCAGGACCTCGCGGACATCAAGAAGCTGGTCGACACAGCCGCCCACAACTGGCACGGCGAGGCCCAGCAGGCGTACGCGCAGAAGCAGCAGGAGTGGAACCGGACGGCCGACAGCGTCCACATCTCGCTGACACAGATCGCCCAGGCGGTCTCCGACGCCGGCCCGACCTACCAGGCCGGCGACCGCAGGGCGGCCGCGCACTTCCAGTAGGGGAGCGCCGGCGGCGAAAGACCGGCAAGAAACAGGCACTACGGACGGGGTGGGCGCGCGCGGGAGGCGCCCACCCCGTCCGCGCTGGAAACGCGGCCCGGCGGCCGCCGCGTGGTCGCCCCGCCTGCACCGCCGCGCCCCGCACCGCCGCGCCGCCCGCTACTGCGGCGGCGCCTCAAGGCCTCCGTTGCGTACGGACGGCTCCAGGTCGAACTCCCCGTCCCGCGCGCCCAGGACGAACGCCTGCCACTCCGCCTCCGTGTACCGCAGCACCGTGTCCGGGTCCACCGAGGACCGCATGGCCACGGCGCCCGCCGGCAGATAGGCGATCTCGACCCGCTCCTCGTCCTTCGACGTGCCGGGAGCGCTGTGCCACTCCACCCCGGAGATGTCGAGCGCGTACAGCTCGTTCTTCTCGCGCTCCTTGCGCTCGCGCAGTTCCTTGTCCTGTTCCTCAGCCATGACGGAGCGATTCCTTCCAGACGTAGCGACGGGCCTGCCAACCGGCCGTCTGATCAGCGTACTTGGCAGGTCGCGGCCCGGACGGGGAGGCGGAAAGAATCACGAGAACGGATCTCACCGCCCTCACCGCCCCAGCCGCCCCCCGGCCCTCGCCCCGCCCTGCCCGGCCCGTCAGCTGCCGCCCTCCACCAGTCCCGTCTGCACCAGCGGCTTGCCCCGCCTGCGGGAGACGAACGTGCCGCGCCCCACGGGCATCGGGCGGGGGCGCACCCCCGCGAGGATGTCGCCCTCACCGGGGTCGCCGGCCAGGACCACGCCCTGGGCGCCCAGCTCCTTCATGCGCTGGACGAACGGCTCGTACGCGGCACGGGCCGCGCCCGCCGACGAGCGGGCGATGATGAAGCGGACGCCCACGTCGCGCGCGAAGGGCAGCAGTTCGGTGAGTTTGCCCAGCGGGTTGCCGCTCGACGTCGACACCAGGTCGTAGTCGTCGATCACCACATACACCGCGGGGCCGCGCCACCAGCTGCGCTCCCGCAGCTGGCGCGCGGTCACGTCCGCGCTGGGCGCCCGGCGCCGCATCAGATCGGCCAGGGCGTCCATGTGGTGGTCCATGGCGTTGGACATGGGGATGTATTCGGCCAAGTGCGAGGCCGGGACCGCGTCGAGCAGGGTGCGGCGGTTGTCCACCACGAACAGCTTGCACGCGTCGCCCTCGTAGCGCTGGGTGAGCCGGTTGATCAGGAGGCGCAGCAGGTTCGTCTTGCCGGACTCGCCCTCGCCGAAGATGAGGAAGAACGGGTCCTGCTCGAAGTCGACGAACACCGGCTCCAGGTTGTTCTCGTCCAGCGCGAAGGCGATGCCCCGCTCGGGGAAGGCGTGGCCGGGCGGGAGCTGGGCGGCGGGCAGTTCGCGGGGCAGGAGGCGGACGGCGGGCGCGCCGGGCGCCGACCAGTGCCGGTTGACCTCGGTGGCCAGGGCGGCCGTCGCCTCGGCGAGGTCGGTGTCGGACTGGAGGCCGTCGATGCGCGGCACGGCCGCCATGAAGTGCGTCTTGTGCGGGGACTGGCCGCGCCCGGGCACGCCCACGGGTACGTTCGCGGCGACCTTGCGGTCGAACTCGGAGTCCATGGTGTCGCCGAGCCGCAGTTCGAGGCGGTTCATCAGGTGGTCCTTGAGGTTGGCCCTGACCTCCATGGAGCGCGAAGCGGTCACCACCAGGTGGATCCCGTAGCCGAGCCCCCGGGCGGCGATGTCCAGGACGACCTGCTCAAGGCCCTCGTACTCGGTACGGAAGTTGCCCCAGCCGTCGACCACGAGGAACACATCGCCCCAGGGCTGGTCGGCGACGGTGATGGTGCCGCGCGCCCGGCGCGCCCGGAAGTCGGCGATCGAGGCGATGCCCGCCGAGCGGAAGTACTCCTCGCGGCGGGTCAGCACGCCGTACACCTCGGCCACCGTGCGCCGCACCCGCTCGGGGTCAAGACGCGAGGCGACCCCGCCGACGTGCGGCAGATCCGCGACCGCCGCCATGCCGCCGCCGCCGAAGTCGAGGCCGTAGAACTGCACCTCCGACGCGGTGTGGGTGAGCGCGAACGACGCGATGAGGGTCCGCACCAGCGTGGACTTGCCCGACTGGGGGCCGCCCACGATCTGAAGATGGCCGCCCGCGCCCGAGAAGTCGCACCACAGCGGGTCGCGGCGCTGCTCGTAGGGCTTGTCCACCAGACCCAGCGGCACCACCAGGCGCCCCGCGCCCTCGTAGCCGGGCTGGGTCAGTCCGCGCCCGGGCACCGGAGCGAGGCCGGGCAGCAGCGAGTCGAGCGCCGGCGGGCTCTCCAGCGGCGGCAGCCACACCTGGTGGGCGGCCGGGCCGCGCGCTTCGAGGCGGCGTACGACGACGTCGAGCACGGTGTCGGCGAGCGCGTCGTCGGTCCTCGGCCCGCTTTCGCCGCGCGGCGCGGGCACCTCGGGACTCGCGTACGTCACCGGCACCGGGGCCGCGGTGAAGAGCACCGGGCGCCGCTCCACCGGCACCGTACCGCCGAGCGCCGCGGACCGCTCGGCGCCCGTGCGGTAGGCGCCCGAGACGTACGCCGCCTTGAAACGGGTCATCTCATCGGTGCCGAACTTCAGATAGCCCGAACCCGGCACGCTCGGCAGGTGGTAGGCGTCCGGGACGCCGAGCGCCGCGCGTGACTCGGCGGCCGAGAACGTCCGCAGACCGATCCGGTAGGACAGATACGTCTCAAGGCCCCGCAGCCGGCCCTCCTCCAGGCGCTGTGAGGCGAGCAGCAGATGCACCCCGAGCGAGCGGCCGATGCGGCCGATCTGCACGAACATCTCGATGAAGTCCGGTTTGGCGGTGAGCAGTTCGCTGAACTCGTCGATGACAAGGACGAGCGAGGGCACGGGCTGGAGGGCCGCGCCCGCGAGCCGGGCCCGCTCGTAGTCATGGATGTTGGCGTAGTTGCCGGCGTCGCGCAGCATCTCCTGGCGGCGGTTGAGCTCGCCGCGGATGGAGTCGCCCATGCGGTCGACGAGGGTGAGATCGTCGGCGAGGTTGGTGATGACGGCCGCGACGTGCGGCATCTGCGCCATACCGGCGAAGGTGGCGCCGCCCTTGAAGTCGGCCAGGACGAAGTTCAAGGTCTCCGACGAGTGGGTCACCGCCAGACCGAGCACCAGCGTGCGCAGCAGCTCCGACTTGCCGGAACCAGTCGCGCCCACGCACAGACCGTGCGGGCCCATGCCGTCCTGCGCGGCCTCCTTCAGGTCGAGCATGACGGGACGCCCGTCCTCGCCCACACCGATGGGGACCCGCAGCCGCTCGGACGCCGAACGCGGCCGCCACGTGCGGGCGGTGTCCACCGACGCCGCGTCGCCCAGGCCCAGCAGCTCGGTGAACTCCAAGTTGGCCAGCAGCGGTTCGTCGTCGTCGCCCCCGGTGGCCATGCGCAGCGGTGCCAGCTGGCGGGCCAGCGCGTCGGCGGACTCCTGCGACAGCAGATCGGGCGTGCCCTCGTAGACCAGGCCGTGGCCCGACTCCAGGCGCAGCGTGCGGGGGGTCACGACGATGGCGAGGTCGCCGCGCGCGCCGGCCGGTTCACCGGGGACGACCTCGATGACGGTGACGCCCTGGAGGCCTTCGGCGGAGGCCAGCGCCGACATCGGGGGCGGCGAGACCCCGTCGAGCACGACGACGATGTGCGGCTCGTCGGGCAGCGGCGCGCCCTCGGGGTGGAAGCGGGGGCGGCCGGTGAGGCGCGGCGCGAGCAGTTCCTCGAGTTCGGCCGCGCTGCGGCTGATCAGGCGCCTGCTGCCGGCGCCGTCGGTGAGATGCGGCGCCTGGGTGTGCGGCAGCCACTTGGTCCACTCCCAGTGCGCGGCGCCCGACGAGGACGAGGCGAGGGCGATCACCAGGTCCTCGGGGGAGTGCAGAGCGGCGAGCGAGGCGGTCAGTGCCCGGGCCGAGGCACGCACCGCCCGCGCCTCCCCGCCGATCGTCACGTGGAAGAAGGCGCGCAGCGAGACCGCCATCGGCAGGTCCTCCACCGTCTGGTGGGTGGCCAGAAACCGCTGCATGGCGCCCGCCGTCAGCGGCTCCAGCTGATCGACCGGCGCGGTCGCCGGCGGCACGAGCGCGGTGGCGAGCGTCTGCGGACCGAGCCCGACGCGCACCTGCCCGAAGTCGTCGTCGCCCGCGCGGCGCTCCCACACCCGGCTGCCCTCGGCGACCAGCGCCCACAGCTGCTCGGGGGAGGGGTGCAGGTAGTACTGCGCGTCGCGCTGCCTGCGCGCGGTGCGCGCCGCCGCCCGCCGCGTCTGGCCGAGATGGCGCAGATAGTCACGGCGCAGATCCGCCAACTGCCCCTGGGAACCCTTGCGGTAACGAATGATCATCGCCACCGACATCGCCAGCGTCGAGGCGATCATCACCACGCCCATGATCTTCATGAACGGCTGGGTGTTCGGCATGAAGAAGAACACGACCGAGCCGCCCATGCCCAGCATGGGCAGCAACTGCATCAGCGCGCCCTCCTGCTGTCCCCGCGGCAGCTCCGGCGGAGGCTGGAGAACGACGTCCTCCGTCGAGACCTCGGCGGGCAGCGCGCGCGGCGGCCGCTTGACGATGATGTGGCTCACAGAACACCAATTCCCCTGGCGGCCGGAGGAGTTCGCCCGCCGCCCCGTGTCCGACGAACGCCGACCGCCCAGCGATCCTACTGACACGCGCGGTGACCGGACGGCGATAGGGTGCCTGTCGGGGGACACATCCGCGCCCGACAAGCAATCGGCGCCGCCGGGCACTTGACGCCCAAGCCGGGCGCGCCCGGCGGAGCGCGGCGCACAGGGACGCGCACACGCCGCACGACACAGCAGGGGGAGCCGAGGGTGAGCACGACGACCACCGCGACCACGGCCGCCGGGTCCGACCGGCCGGCCCAGGCCACCGGGGGAGGGCTCGGCTTCTGCCGCGTGACGATCGTCGCGCCGGACGGCCGCGTCGACGTGGCCCTGCCCGACGACATCCCGGTCGCCGACATCTACCCCGAGATCCTGCGGCTCGCCCGCCAGAGCCCCGCCGAGGGCGCCCCCGTGGGCTACTTCCTGGTGCGCCGCGACGGCACCGTCCTCGACAGCGCCCGCTCCTTCGCCGCCCAGTCGATCCTCGACGGCGAACTGCTCACCCTGCGCCCGTTCTCCGCGTCCCTGCCCCCCGCCGTCTTCGACGACGTGGCCGAGGCCGTCGCCCACGCCGTCACCCAGGACCGCACGCTGTGGAGCGGCGAGCTGACCCGCGCCGCCGGCCTCATCGGCGGCGGCGTCCTGCCCGCGCTGCTCGCGTTCGCCGCCTGGACCGGCGAGCCCCGGCACGACATGCACGGCCTGGCCGGCATCCTCGCGGCCGTCGCCGGCGTGCTCTGGCTCACCCTCGCCGTCGTACGCGCCCGGATCTACGACGACCAGCTCTCCGCCGTCGCCCTCGGCCTGGGCGCGCTGCCCAACATCGCGGTGGCCGGCTCGGGGCTCCTGCCGCTCGACGGCCACCACGGCATCGGCCGGCTCCAGACGCTGCTCGCCTGCGTGGCCGTCCTCATCGCCTCCCTCGTGCTCACCCTGCTCTCACCCCGCGGCGACGGGCCCTTCGTAGCGTTCGTGCTGGCCTCCGCCGTGGGCGCGCTCGTCGTGTTCGCCGCGATCCTCACCGGCATGACACCCACCGAGACCGCGGCGGTGTGCGCCCCGCTCGCCGTCGGCGCCCTCGCCTTCCTGCCGGGCCTCTCCGTCCGCTTCGCCCGGCTGCCCGTCGGCTTCGACGCGCCCCACGGCTCGCGCCGCGACCCCGACGAGAGCGCCCCGCGAGCCGTGGACGCCGAGCGCGTCGCGGCCCAGGCCAGGCGCGGCCACGAACTCCTCGTCGGCCTGGTCGGTGGCTGCGCCGTCCTCGCCGTCACCAGCGCCGCCGTCCTCGGCTTCGCCGACAACACCTGGGGCCGGCTGCTCGCGCTGGCCACCGGCGTCGCCCTGCTGATGCGCGCCCACCTCTTCCGCTACACCGCGCAGGTCGCCGCCACCCTGGCCGCCGGACTCGGCGCGCTGGTCCTGCTCGGCCTCGGCGTGTGCGTCCATGGCCCGCACGATCTGATGCGGGACGCGCTCAAGGGGCAGAGCGCCGGCCTCGACCTGCACACTCTGTGGCTGGTCGCCGCGATCGCGGCCGCCGCCGCGCTGGTCACCGCGATCGCGCTGATCGTGCCGGACCGGGGCGTCTCCCCCTTCTGGGGCCGCTTCCTGGAGATCGCCGAGGGGGCGGTCCTGCTGACCCTGCTGCCGCTGACGCTGGCCGTCTTCGACGTCTACGCCCGGGCCCGCGCCCTCACCGGCTGACCCGCCGCCCCTCCACCGCCGGTCGGCTGCCACCGGGGGTACTGGTACGCTGTGTGACGGCCGTTTGTGTACGCGTTTCCGGAGCATCTGGAAGCTGCGCTCATCGGACCCTCGCTCGCGAGTCACGGAAGATCCCCAGAGATCAAGACCTGGGGCACTCGTGGGCGCATCGAACCATACTGAGGAGTAAGCGTGCCGCTCGACGCCGCTACGAAGAAGCAGATCATGTCCGAGTTCGGCCAGAAGGAGGGCGACACCGGCTCCCCCGAGGTCCAGGTCGCCATGCTCTCGCGCCGCATCTCCGACCTGACGGAGCACCTCAAGACGCACAAGCACGACCACCACTCCCGTCGTGGCCTGCTGATCCTCGTCGGCCAGCGCCGCCGCCTTCTGCAGTACCTGGCCAAGAAGGACATCCAGCGCTTCCGCGCCCTCGTCGACCGCCTGGGCATCCGCCGCGGCGCGGCCGGCGGCGCCAAGTAAGCATGCGGTCGAGGGAGCGGTTCCCACCTATCAGGGGGCCGCTCCCTTTGCTGTACATGCGCGACGTACCGAACGCTCAGTAGTCTGGTACGGACAACAGAACACGCAGCACCGAAGACGCGACACCCCGACGCGCGCGCAGGAGCCTCCTCCGCCGCCGGTCCTCGGTAGTGGCCCCCGGACCGCAAGGCACCCCGGGCGCTTCGATCGAAGACCGGCCCGCCCCCAGGAGCGCTTCTCCGCCGTCATCCACCGTCCCCGAGCCACACGGGCCAGGGGACGAAAAGACGACAATGCAGCCAAGCAAATGGAGAAGACACTAGTGGAGAACGAGACCCACTACGCCGAGGCCGTCATCGACAACGGCACTTTCGGCACCCGCACCATCCGCTTCGAGACGGGCCGCCTGGCCAAGCAGGCCGCCGGCTCCGCCGTCGCGTACCTGGACGACGACACGATGGTCCTCTCGGCCACCACCGCGTCCAAGAAGCCCAAGGACCAGCTCGACTTCTTCCCCCTGACGGTGGACGTCGAGGAGCGCCAGTACGCGGCCGGCAAGATCCCCGGCTCGTTCTTCCGCCGCGAGGGCCGGCCCTCCGAGGACGCGATCCTCACCTGCCGCCTGATCGACCGCCCGCTGCGCCCGTCCTTCAAGAAGGGCCTGCGCAACGAGATCCAGGTCGTCGCCACGATCATGGCGCTCAACCCCGACCACCTGTACGACGTCGTCGCGATCAACGCCGCGTCCGCGTCCACCCAGCTGGCCGGCCTGCCCTTCTCCGGCCCGATCGGCGGCGTCCGCGTCGCGCTGATCAACGGCCAGTGGGTCGCCTTCCCGACGCACACCGAGCTCGAGGACGCCGTCTTCGACATGGTCGTCGCCGGCCGCGCCCTCGAGGACGGCGACGTCGCGATCATGATGGTCGAGGCCGAGGCCACCGAGAAGACGATCCAGCTCGTCAAGGGCGGCGCCGAGGCGCCGACCGAGGAGGTCGTCGCCGCCGGTCTGGACGCCGCGAAGCCCTTCATCAAGGTCCTCTGCAAGGCCCAGGCCGACCTCGCCGCCAAGGCCGCGAAGCCGACCGGCGAGTTCCCCGTCTTCCTCGACTACCAGGACGACGTCCTGGAGGCGCTGACCGCCGCGGTCAAGGGCGAGCTCGCCCAGGCGCTGACCATCGCGGGCAAGCAGGACCGCGAGGCCGAGCTTGACCGCGTCAAGGAGATCGCCGCCGACAAGCTGCTCCCGCAGTTCGAAGGCCGCGAGAAGGAGATCTCCGCCGCGTACCGCGCGCTGACCAAGAAGCTGGTCCGCGAGCGCGTCATCAAGGACAAGGTCCGCATCGACGGCCGCGGCATCACGGACATCCGTACGCTGGCCGCCGAGGTCGAGGCCATCCCGCGCGTGCACGGCTCGGCGCTCTTCGAGCGTGGCGAGACCCAGATCCTGGGCGTCACCACCCTCAACATGCTCCGTATGGAGCAGCAGCTGGACACCCTCTCCCCGGTGACCCGCAAGCGCTACATGCACAACTACAACTTCCCGCCGTACTCCGTCGGTGAGACCGGCCGCGTGGGCTCGCCCAAGCGCCGCGAGATCGGCCACGGCGCGCTCGCCGAGCGCGCCCTCGTGCCGGTGCTTCCGACGCGCGAGGAGTTCCCCTACGCGATCCGTCAGGTGTCCGAGGCCCTCGGCTCCAACGGCTCGACGTCCATGGGCTCGGTCTGCGCCTCCACCATGTCGCTCCTGAACGCCGGTGTGCCGCTCAAGGCCCCCGTCGCCGGTATCGCCATGGGCCTCATCTCCCAGGAGATCGACGGCAAGACGCACTACGTCGCCCTCACCGACATCCTCGGTGCCGAGGACGCGTTCGGCGACATGGACTTCAAGGTCGCCGGTACGAAGGAGTTCGTCACCGCGCTCCAGCTCGACACCAAGCTCGACGGCATCCCGGCCTCCGTCCTGGCCGCCGCCCTCAAGCAGGCCCGTGACGCCCGCCTCCACATCCTCGACGTGATGATGGAAGCGATCGACACGCCGGACGAGATGTCCCCCAACGCCCCGCGGATCATCACCGTCAAGATCCCCGTGGACAAGATCGGTGAGGTCATCGGCCCCAAGGGCAAGATGATCAACCAGATCCAGGAGGACACCGGCGCCGAGATCACGATCGAGGACGACGGCACCATCTACATCGGTGCCCAGATCGGCTCGCAGGCCGAGGCCGCCCGCGCCACGATCAACTCGATCGCCAACCCGACGATGCCCGAGGTCGGCGAGCGCTACCTGGGTACGGTCGTCAAGACCACCACCTTCGGCGCGTTCGTGTCCCTGATGCCCGGCAAGGACGGTCTGCTGCACATCTCGCAGATCCGCAAGCTCGCCGGCGGCAAGCGCGTCGAGAACGTCGAGGACGTGCTCGGCGTGGGCGCCAAGGTCCAGGTCGAGATCGCCGAGATCGACTCCCGCGGCAAGCTCTCCCTGGTCCCCGTGATCGAGGGCGAGACGGCCGACGATGCCGAGAAGGACGATGCGGCCAAGTGACGTCCCGTAGTTCCCGGGCGACGGCCCGCACCACTTCGGAGGGGCGGGCCGTCGCCCGTACCCAAACGCTCCTGAAGGGTCAGAACGGCATCGGCACCGTCCGCCGCACGACCCTCCCCGGCGGCCTGCGGGTCGTCACCGAAACCCTTCCCTCCGTACGGTCGGCGACCTTCGGCATCTGGGTCCAGGTGGGTTCGCGCGACGAGACACCGACGCTGAACGGCGCCACGCACTACCTGGAGCACCTGCTCTTCAAGGGCACCCGCAAGCGCAGTGCGCTGGACATCTCCTCCGCCCTGGACGCGGTCGGCGGCGAGATGAACGCCTTCACGGCGAAGGAGTACACCTGCTACTACGCGCGGGTGCTCGACACCGATCTGCCGCTGGCGATCGACGTGGTGTGCGACATGCTCACCGACTCGCTGATCCTCGCCGAGGACATCGACGCCGAACGCGGCGTGATCCTCGAAGAGATCGCGATGACCGAGGACGACCCGGGCGACTGCGTGCACGACCTGTTCGCGCACACCATGCTCGGCGACACCCCCCTCGGCCGCCCGGTCCTGGGCACCGTGGACACGATCAACGCGCTCACCCAGGCGCAGATCTCGCGCTTCTACAAGAAGCACTACGACCCGCGCCACCTGGTCGTGGCGGCCGCCGGAAACGTCGACCACGCCACCGTCGTACGCCAGGTCCGCAAGGCCTTCGAGAAGGCCGGGGCGCTGTCCCGTACCGACGCGGTGCCCCTGGCTCCGCGCAGCGGCTCGCGCACCCTGAAGGCCACGGGCCGCGTGGAGCTCCTGAACCGCCGCACCGAACAGGCCCATGTGGTCCTCGGCATGCCGGGCCTCGCCCGCACCGACGAGCGCCGCTGGGCGCTCGGCGTCCTGAACACCGCGCTGGGCGGCGGCATGTCGTCCCGCCTGTTCCAGGAGGTCCGCGAGAAGCGCGGCCTTGCCTACAGCGTGTACTCCTACACCTCGGGCTTCGCCGACTGCGGTCTGTTCGGGGTGTACGCGGGCTGCCGCCCGAGCCAGGTCCACGACGTCCTGAAGATCTGCCGCGATGAACTGGACCGGGTCGCCCACGAAGGGCTCTCGGACGACGAGATCGGCCGCGCGGTCGGCCAGCTCTCCGGCTCCACTGTCCTCGGCCTCGAGGACACCGGCGCGCTGATGAACCGCATCGGCAAGAGCGAGCTGTGCTGGGGCTCGCAGATGTCGGTCGACGACATGCTGGCCCGGATAGCCGAAGTCACCCCGGACGAGGTCCGCGAGGTGGCCCGTGATGTCCTGGGGCAGCGTCCCTCGCTGTCCGTCATCGGCCCGCTGAAGGACAAGCAGGCCGACCGCCTCCACGAAGCGGTCGCGTAACCCTTAAGGAAGCAAGCGAATGAGCAAGCTGCGCGTGGCGGTCCTCGGTGCCAAGGGCCGGATCGGTTCCGAGGCCGTACGAGCCGTCGAGGCCGCCGACGACATGGAACTGGTCGCGGCGCTTGGCCGGGGCGACAGCCTGGACACGCTCGCCGAGAGCGGCGCCCAGGTCGCCGTCGAGCTGACCACGCCCGACTCGGTGATGGAAAACCTCGAGTTCTGTGTACGCCACGAGATCCACGCGGTGGTCGGCACCACGGGCTGGACCGCGGACCGCCTCGCTCAGCTGAACACCTGGCTCGCCGCCGCCCCGGCGACCGGTGTGCTCATCGCGCCGAACTTCTCCATCGGCGCGGTCTTGACCATGAAGTTCGCCCAGCTCGCGGCCCCGTACTTCGAATCGGTCGAGGTCGTCGAACTGCACCACCCGAACAAGGTGGACGCCCCATCCGGCACCGCCACGCGCACCGCCCAGCTGATCGCGGCGGCCCGCGCCGAAGCGGGAGTCGGCCCCGCGCCGGACGCCACGGCCACGGCGCTCGCCGGGGCGCGCGGCGCCGACGTGGACGGCATCCCCGTGCACGCGGTGCGGCTACGCGGCCTCCTGGCCCACCAGGAAGTGCTGCTCGGCGCGGAGGGCGAGACCCTGACCGTGCGCCACGACTCCCTGCACCACAGCAGCTTCATGCCGGGCATCCTGCTCGGCGCCCGCCGCGTGGTGTCCACTCCCGGCCTCACCTTCGGCCTGGAACACTTCCTCGACCTCAACTGAGCGGCACCACCGGCCTCATGCGCGCGAAAATCACTTATCTCATCACGGCTGCCGTCCTGGTCTTCTACTTCGTCCTGGCCGGCAGCCGAGGCGTGTGGCTCCTCGAAGAGGGCACCTGGATCACCGTCCCCCTCGGCGTGGCCGTACTGATCCTGCCGCTTGTCGGCATCTGGTTCCTGTGGGCCAACACCCGCTTCGTGACCAGGGCCAACAAGCTGGCCGCCGAACTGGACGCCGAAGGCGGCCTGCCCGTCGACGAGTTGGTCCGCGGCCCGGGCGGCCGCGTCGACCGCGACTCCGCCGACGCCGTCTTCGCCCGGCGCAAGGCCGAGACCGAGGACGCGCCCGACGACTGGCGCTGCTGGTTCCGTCTGGCCGTCGCCTACCAGGACGCCCGCGACACCCCCCGGGCCCGCAAGGCCATGCAGCGGGCGATCGCGCTGCACGACAACAAGTCGGTCCAGGTCTGACACGTCCCGGCGAAAACCGGGACGGCGGCCGGGACGGCGGAGCGGGGTGCGGCAGGGCAGAGCGGCCCAGGGCGGGACAGGAGCGGGACGGGCCAGGGGCGGGACGGGCCAGGCCGGCGCCCGTCAGCCGAGGCGGTACTCGTCGCCCCACGCCTCCACCAGGTCCGCCGCCCGGTCGAACGCCTCGCCGCGCCCCAGGAAGTCCGCGTTGCGGTCGGTGAGCAGGGGCGCGAGCGGCCCGCCCTGCGTCCGCTCGGCGATCAGGGCCTGACCCTGCACGGTCCGCGGCAGCCCGAGCCAGCGCACGGGCTGCTGCACGGTGTGCACGCCACGGATCCGGGGCCAGGCCACCGTGGTGGTGGAGAAGAACGCCACCCGGCGCAGCCCGGCCCGGCTGACCCAGACACCGACGCGCAGCAGCCGCAGCGCCGAGGCGATCACGAGCACGGCGACGCCCAGGACGGCCAGCGCACCCGTCGGCTCGCCGGCGGCCGCGATGATCACGGCGGCGAGCAGCACGAACGACGCGAGCAGCAGCAGCATGGCCCCGGCCGCGACCCGCCACGGGCCCGGCCGGTAGGGCCGGCGCCAGCGATCGTGGTCGTCGAAGGGCAGCGCCGCCTCGTCGTAGTACTCACCGGGTGCGTCAACTGCGCGGTCGGCCGTCAGGAAGGGCAGGGGCACGACTGATCCTCACTCACAAGCACGCTCGATTGGGCTGTGCGGGGTGAGGCTACCCAGGAGGCCACCGTGCGGCCACCTCCGGGGGTCCGGGCGCGCGTCGGCGCGTCCGGGGCCGGTCAGCGGCGGTCAGCGCCCGTTGGAGGCCTCGGACTGCTGACTGTGCGCGGGCGACTGCGGGCTCTCCATCGCGGGCAGCCCGAACAGCAGCGCGCCGGTGAGCCCGGCTATGACGGTGAGCCCGACCAGCGTCCTGCCGATGACCTGACCTGCGCTGGCGCGCTGGCGCGGCGGGGGCTCGACATTGCTGCGGTAGCGGTCGGCCTCGGCGACGAAGGCGAATGGAACGGGCTCACGCCGGCGGAACATGGGGCACATCTCCTCGATGACTCGTGGGGCGGTCGAACGTGTTGCTGCTCACTGGTACTGACGCACGACAGCGTCGATTGGTGCCCGAATTCCCCGAATTGGCCGAAGAATGTACTGACGATCCGTCAGAGGCGGAGTTGTCGGTGCGGCCCCGTAGAGTGGGCGCCGCCCGAGCGACGCAATTGGAAGGACCCGCCGGTGACCGACACCCCCGCCCCTGACCTCAAGCCCAGCTTCCGCAGTGACGTCACCGTGGACCTGGTGAAGCACGCGGCGTCCGACTCGGACGTGCTGTGGGCGGCCCGGGTCTCGACGGCCGGCGAGCAGTCCCTCGAAGAGCTCCAGAAGGACCCCGAGCGCTCCAAGGGCCTGATCAACTTCCTGATGCGGGACCGGCACGGCAGCCCCTTCGAGCACAACTCGATGACGTTCTTCATCAGCGCCCCGATCTTCGTCTTCCGCGAGTTCATGCGGCACCGCGTGGGCTGGTCCTACAACGAGGAATCGGGCCGCTACAGGGAGCTCCAGCCCGTCTTCTACGTCCCGGGCGACGACCGCAAGCTGGTCCAGCGGGGCCGCCCCGGCAAGTACGAGTTCGTCGAGGGCTCGGCCGAGCAGCAGGAGCTGACGGCCCGCGTCATGGAGGACTCCTACCGCCGCTCCTACGAGGCGTACCAGGAGATGCTGGCGGCGGGAGTGGCCCGCGAAGTCGCCCGCGCCACGCTCCCGGTCGGCCTCTTCTCGTCCATGTACGCGACGTGCAACGCCCGTTCGCTGATGCACTTCCTCGGCCTGCGCACCCAGCACGAGCTGGCGAAGGTGCCGTCCTTCCCGCAGCGGGAGATCGAGATGGTCGGCGAGCAGATGGAGCGCGAGTGGGCCCGGCTGATGCCGCTGACCCACGCGGCCTTCAACACCAACGGACGGGTGGCCCCGTAGCGGCCCTTGCGGCAACGAGGGAACCCATACCGGCACAGATGTGCGGATACGCCGCGCAAAGTGTCCGTATTGCGGCGTTTCGTGAAGTTCATCTAGGCTGATCAAACGGACCCGGCACTGCTTGAACCCCCGAGCAGGCAGTGCCGGGCTCCCTTAGCCACCCGCCCCCGAGGGGGGACCCGGCGCTGAGCAGCGAGTAGCGTGTTACCCATGGCTCCGATCTCCACTCCGCAGACCCCCTTCGGGCGGGTCCTCACCGCCATGATCACGCCCTTCACGGCGGACGGCGCACTCGACCTCGACGGCGCCCAGCGACTGGCGGCCCACCTGGTCGACGCAGGCAACGACGGACTCATCGTCAACGGCACCACCGGCGAGTCCCCGACCACCAGCGACGCGGAGAAAGACCAGCTCGTACGGGCCGTACTGGAGGCCGTCGGAGACCGGGCCCACGTCGTGGCCGGAATCGGCACCAACGACACCCGCCACACCCTCGAACTCGCCCGAACGGCCGAGCGCTCCGGCGCCCACGGCCTGCTCGCGGTGACGCCGTACTACAACAAGCCCTCGCAAGAAGGCCTGCTCCGGCACTTCTCGGCCATCGCCGACGCCACCGAGCTCCCGGTGATGCTGTACGACATCCCCGGCCGCAGCGGCGTCCCCATCGACACCGAGACCCTGGTCCGGCTCGCCGAGCACCCCAGGATCGTCGCCAACAAGGACGCCAAGGGCGACCTCGGCCGCGCCGGCTGGGCCATCGCCCGCTCCGGCCTCGCCTGGTACTCCGGCGACGACATGCTCAACCTGCCGCTCCTCTCCGTCGGCGCCTGCGGCTTCGTCTCCGTCGTCGGCCACCTGGTCACCCCCGAGCTGCGCGCGCTCCTCGAGGCATACCTGGCCGGCGAGGTCACCAAGGCCACCGAGATCCACCAGCGACTGCTCCCCGTCTACACGGGCATGTTCCGTACCCAGGGAGTCATGACCACCAAGGCGGCCCTGGCCCTCAAGGGCCTGCCCGCCGGGCCGCTCCGGCTGCCCATGGTCGAACTCACACCGGAAGAAACCAGCCAGCTGGCGCTCGATCTGGCAGCCGGTGGGGTACAGCTCTAACCACAGACTTCACAACTGAATACGCGCCGGACAAACGCGCGAACCCCTACACAACAGCAAGTGCACGAATGACATACGCGCCACGTGCCCTACAGGTACGTGGCGCGTGTGGTGAGGAGAGTCTTTTGAGTCATCCGCATCCCGAACTCGGCACCCCGCCGAAGCTTCCCAAGAACGGCCTGCGCGTCACACCGCTCGGCGGTCTCGGCGAAATCGGCCGGAACATGACCGTCTTCGAGTTCAACGGCCGCCTGCTCATCGTCGACTGCGGCGTCCTCTTCCCCGAGGAGGAGCAGCCCGGCGTCGACCTGATCCTGCCGGACTTCAGCTCGATCAGGGACCGCCTCGACGACATCGAGGGCATCGTCCTGACGCACGGCCACGAAGACCACATCGGCGGCGTCCCCTACCTGCTCCGCGAGAAGCCGGACATCCCGCTGATCGGCTCCAAGCTGACCCTCGCGCTGATCGAGGCCAAGCTCCAGGAGCACCGCATCCGCCCCTACACGCTGGAGGTCGCCGAGGGCGACCGCGAGCGCCTTGGCCCCTTCGACTGCGAGTTCATCGCGGTCAACCACTCCATCCCGGACGCCCTCGCGGTGGCCATCCGCACCCCCGCGGGCCTGGCCGTCGCCACCGGCGACTTCAAGATGGACCAGTTGCCCCTCGACGGCCGCCTCACCGACCTGCACGCCTTCGCGCGTCTCAGCGAGGAGGGCATCGACCTCCTCCTGTCGGACTCGACGAACGCCGAGGTCCCCGGCTTCGTGCCGCCGGAGCGGGACATCTCCAACGTCCTGCGCAACGTCTTCGCCAACGCCGACAAGCGCATCATCGTGGCCAGCTTCGCCAGCCACGTGCACCGCATCCAGCAGATCCTGGACGCCGCGCACGAGTACGGCCGCAGGGTCGCCTTCGTCGGCCGCTCGATGGTCCGCAACATGGGCATCGCGCGCGACCTCGGCTACCTGAAGGTCCCGGCCGGCCTCGTCGTGGACGTGAAGACGCTCGACGACCTGCCGGACGACGAGATCGTGCTGGTCTGCACCGGCTCGCAGGGCGAGCCCATGGCCGCGCTGTCCCGGATGGCCAACCGCGACCACCAGATCCGCATCGTCCAGGGCGACACCGTGATCCTGGCGTCGTCGCTGATCCCGGGCAACGAGAACGCGGTCTACCGCGTCATCAACGGCCTGACCCGCTGGGGCGCCAACGTCGTCCACAAGGGCAACGCCAAGGTGCACGTCTCGGGCCACGCATCGGCGGGCGAGCTGTTGTACTTCTACAACATCTGCAAGCCGAAGAACCTGATGCCGGTCCACGGCGAATGGCGCCACCTGCGGGCGAACGCGGAGCTCGGAGCCCTCACCGGCGTCCCGAAGAACCACATCGTCATCGCCGAGGACGGCGTCGTCGTCGACCTCGTCGACGGCAGCGCCAGGATCGTCGGCAAGGTGCAGGCGGGATACGTCTACGTCGACGGCCTCTCGGTCGGCGACGTGACGGAGTCCTCCCTGAAGGACCGCCGCATCCTCGGTGACGAGGGCATCATCTCGGTGTACGTGGTGGTGGACTCCACCAGCGGCAAGATCACCAGCGGTCCGCACATCCAGGCCCGCGGCTCCGGCATCGAGGACTCGGCCTTCGGACCCGCGGTCTCGAAGATCGAGGAAGCCCTGAACCGGTCCGCCCAGGACGGCGTCGTCGAGCCCCACCAGCTCCAGCAGCTGATCCGGCGCTCGGTCGGCAAGTGGGTCTCGGACACCTACCGCAGGCGTCCGATGATCCTTCCCGTCGTGGTCGAGGTCTGACGGCAGCGGCAGCACTCCGGAGCGGGGCTCCTCGATTTGCATCGAGGAGCCCCGCTCCAGTAGGTTTATGTCTCCGCTCGAGGGGAACCCGGTACGGCTACGCGCCGCACAGGGCACCCGGACGGGACGGAAATCCGGCCTCAGAATCTCTGATAAAGTCGGGCCCGCCGAAAGGGAAACGCGAAAGCGAAGAACTCGAAGCGAACCCCAATTCGACGGGGAATCGGACACGAAAGAGTCTGATAGAGTCGGAAACACGAAATACCGAAGGGAAGCGCCC
>NZ_JBIAGO010000023.1:0-88219 GCF_042869775.1 Streptomyces sp. NPDC006711 | reverse complement strand
GATAGCTCCGCTATCGAGACGCTCCGGCGCCTTGCGATGCACCGCACCAGACGCCGCGCCCTGACCGACCCTGATCCACCAGACACCCCCTAGCGCCGGCACCCTCGGGGGCCCGTCGTCGGCGGGCCCCGGTCCGCCCGGAGGGCGTCGCCGGACGCACGCGGCGGCGCCCTCAAGCTCCCTCGAAAGCCCCGCCCCGCCTTCTCACCCCCGCCTTCTCACCCCCGCCCCCTCACCCCCGTCACCGCACGCCCGAGCGCGCATGCGCGGGCCGACGGGGGCGGTCATGATGAGAAGGGGGCGCGCATGTCCGGCGCGTGCGGGGGTACGTCCTCGCGCGGGCCCGGCGACCGGGGAGAAGGAGGCCACGGTGGGCGACGACCAACTGATGCGGACCCTGCTGAGCGGCCACGGCCGCACGTACGCGGCCGAGGCGGGCATCCGCCTGAAGGACACCCCGCAGCCCCTGTACCGGACGCTGGTCCTTGCCAGTCTCCTGAGCGCGCGGATCCGGGCCTCCGTCGCCGTGGCGACCGCCCGGGCCCTGTACGACGCGGGCCTGCGCGATCCTCGGCGCATGGCCCGGGCGACCTGGCAGCAGCGCGTGGACGCGCTGGGCGCGGGCGGCTACCGGCGTTACGACGAACGCACCGCCACCCAACTCGGCGACGGCGCGGAGCTGTTGCTCGATAAGTGGGGCGGCGACCTGCGGCGCCTGCGTGAGCGGGCCGACGGCGACGCGGACGCGCTGCGCGCGCTGCTGCGCGAGACCCCGGGTCTCGGTCCGATGGGCGCCGACATCTTCCTGCGCGAAGTCCAGGACATCTGGTCCGAATTCGCCCCCTTCCTCGACGCGAAGACCCTGCAAGGAGCCGAACGGCTCGGGCTGCCGAAGGACCCGGCCGCCCTGCTCCGGCTCGCCGGCGACACCCCGCGCGCCGAACTCGCCGCCGCTCTGGTCCGCGCCGCACTCGATCGCACGGTGGTGGAGGACTGCCTGGCGAAGGCCGCCTGAAGCGAGGCCCCGGCTTTTCCGAGGCGCCCGGCCGGAACTCCCGGCCGGGCTTCGCGCGTTGTGGGGAGAGCGAGTACACCTACACGGGGAAGCGGGACGAGAATGACCTACGAGCGACCACTGGCCGAGCCGGGACCCGACGTGCAAGGGCCCACACCGGCGGAGAAGGCCGGGCGGGAGGCGGTGCGCGAGCAGGCCCAGGGGATGGGGCACCACGAGGCGGTCGCGGCGTTCCGCCGGCTCGCCGCGGCCAAGGACAGCAGCCCCTCGGAGGACGAGGCGGACGGCGGCGCGGCCGACGCGGACGACGGCGGCCGCCGCCTCGCGGAACTGGAGGAGTGGGAGCGCATCGTGGCGCAGCTGTCCGTGCACGCGGGAACCTACGACGCCGAGTCCGATCCGTACGTCCAGGGCGAACGCGCGGCGCACTGAGCGCCGCGCCGCCCTCCGCCCGTTGCGCCTGCGTCGGCTTCGCCGCCTCGCTCAGCCCTTCGTCAGCGCCCTGAGCGCGATGTTGAGTTCGAGCACGTTGACGCGGGGCTCGCCCAGGAAGCCGAGCGTGCGGCCCTCGGTGTGCTCCGCGACCAGCCGCTCGACCCGCCCCACATCGAGCCGGTTGCGCTCGGCTACGCGGTGGATCTGAAGCTCGGCGTACGCGGGGGAGATGTCCGGGTCGAGGCCGGAGGCGGAGGACGTGACGGCGTCGGCCGGCACGTCCTGGGGCCTGACGGTGAAGGTGGCCGTGGTGTTGTCCTTGACGACGGCCGCCTTGGCGTCCTTGATCTGCTGGACGAGCTCGGGGCTGTCGGCGGCCTTGTTGGTGGCGCCGGAGACGAGCAGCGAGTACCGCTGGTTGACGGTGTTGGCGCCGAGCCCACCCGACGGACGCGGCTGGAACCACCTGAGGTCGGGCCTTGCCGCCTCGCCCGGGTCGTCGGGGTTCTTCCTGGGCAGGTCGTAACTCTGCCCGATGAGGGACGAGCCCACCACCCGGCCGCTGGTGTCCTTGATCTCGGAGCCGTTGGCCCGGTCGCTGAACGCGGCCTGCGCGATGCCGGTGACGGCGAGCGGATAGAGCACCCCGCACAGGACCGTCAGGACCACGAGGGCCCGCAGGCCCGCGCCGATCAGCCGTGCGGTGTTTGCGACAGAACTGTTCATAGCCGATCAGCCGATTCCGGGGATGAGGGTGATGATCATGTCGATGAGCTTGATGCCGACGAACGGGGCGATGAGGCCGCCGATTCCATAGATCGAGAGGTTGCGGCGGAGCATCTTGTCGGCGCTGGTCGGTTGGTAGCGCACCCCCCGCAGGGCCAGCGGTACGAGGGCGATGATGATCAGCGCGTTGAAGATGACGGCGGACAGGATCGCCGACTCGGGGGAGTGCAGGCCCATGATGTTGAGCTTGTCCAGGCCCGGGTAGACCACGGCGAACATGGCCGGGATGATCGCGAAGTACTTCGCCACGTCGTTGGCGATCGAGAACGTGGTGAGCGCGCCCCGGGTGATCAGCAACTGCTTGCCGATCTCCACGATTTCGATGAGCTTGGTGGGGTTGGAGTCCAGGTCCACCATGTTCCCGGCCTCCTTGGCGGCCGAGGTGCCGGTGTTCATCGCCACGCCGACGTCCGCCTGGGCCAGGGCCGGGGCGTCGTTGGTGCCGTCGCCCGTCATCGCGACGAGTCTGCCGCCGGCCTGCTCCCGCTTGATGAGGGCCATCTTGTCCTCGGGGGTGGCCTCGGCGAGGAAGTCGTCGACGCCGGCCTCCTCGGCGATGGCGCGGGCGGTGAGCGGGTTGTCGCCGGTGATCATGACGGTTCTGATGCCCATGCGGCGCAGTTCGTCGAAGCGTTCGCGCATGCCCTCCTTGACCACGTCCTTGAGGTGGATGACTCCGAGAACGCGCGCGCCCCTGGCGTCCTCCACGGCCACGAGCAGCGGAGTGCCGCCCGCCTCGGAGATGGCGTCCGCAAGAAGGCCGGCGTCCTCGGCGACCTGGCCGCCCCGCTCCTTGACCCAGGCCATGACCGAACCGGCCGCGCCCTTGCGGGTCTTCCTGCCGTCCACATCGACGCCCGACATGCGCGTCTGCGCGGTGAAGGCGATCCACTCGGCGTGCTGGAGCTCGCCCTGGTGGCGTTCGCGCAGACCGTACCTCTCCTTCGCCAGGACCACGACCGAGCGGCCCTCGGGGGTCTCGTCCGCGAGCGAGGACAGCTGGGCGGCGTCCGCGAGTTCGGCTTCGGTCGCGCCCTCGACGGGCACGAACCGCGCGGCCTGGCGATTGCCGAGGGTGATGGTGCCGGTCTTGTCGAGCAGCAGCGTCGACACGTCGCCCGCCGCTTCGACCGCGCGGCCGGACATGGCAAGGACGTTGCGCTGCACCAGCCGGTCCATGCCCGCGATGCCGATCGCCGAAAGGAGCGCGCCGATCGTGGTCGGGATCAGACAGACCAGGAGCGCGGTCAGCACGATCATCGACTGCTCGGCGCCCGCGTAGACGGCGAACGGCTGAAGCGTGACCACGGCCAGCAGGAAGACGATGGTCAGGGACGCGAGCAGGATGTTGAGGGCGATCTCGTTGGGGGTCTTCTGCCGCGCGGCGCCCTCCACGAGCGCGATCATGCGGTCGATGAAGGTCTCGCCCGGCTTCGTCGTGATCTTGATGACGACGCGGTCCGAGAGGACCTTCGTGCCGCCCGTCACCGCGCTGCGGTCGCCGCCCGACTCCCGTATGACGGGCGCCGATTCACCGGTGATGGCCGATTCGTCGACCGAGGCGACGCCTTCGACGACGTCTCCGTCCCCGGGGATGACGTCCCCGGCCTCGCAGACCACCAGGTCCCCGACGCGCAGCTCCGTCCCCGGGACGCGCTCCTCGTCGGCACCGGTCAGACGGCGGGCGACGGTGTCGGTCTTGGCCCTGCGCAGGGTGTCGGCCTGCGCCTTGCCACGCCCCTCGGCCACCGCCTCTGCGAGGTTGGCGAAGACCGTCGTCAGCCACAGCCAGATGGTGATCGCCCAGCCGAACCAGTCCGTGGGGTCCTTGAGGGCCAGCGCCGTCGTGACGAGGGAACCGATGAGGACCACGAACATGACGGGCGACTTGACCATGACGCGGGGATCGAGCTTGCGCACCGCGTCGGGCAGGGAGGTCCACAGGGCGCGGGCGTCGAACTGGCCCCCGCCGACGCGCCCGGCCGGGCCCTGACCTGCCGGCGTGTCCTCGTGCGGGGCGCGGGTGGGGGTGGGGGTGATGGTGCTCATGAGGCGAGCCCTTCGGCAAGCGGCCCCAGCGCGAGGGCGGGGAAGTAGGTGAGACCGGTGATGATGACGATCGTGCCGGCCAACAGGCCGGTGTAGAGCGGCTTGTCGGTGCGCAGCGTGCCCACCGTGGCGGGGACCGGCTGCTGTTCGGCGAGCGAACCGGCCAGGGCGAGGACGAAGACCATCGGCAGGAACCGGCCGAGCAGCATCGCGAGGCCGATGGTGGTGTTGAACCACTGCGTGTCCGCGTTCAGACCGGCGAAGGCGGACCCGTTGTTGTTGGCGCCCGACGAGTACGCGTACAGGATCTCGGAGAAGCCGTGCGCGCCGGAGTTCGCCATGGAGTGGCCCGGGGTGGGCAGCGCCATCGCGGCCGCCGTGAAGCACAGCACGAGGGCCGGGGTCACCAGGATGTAGCAGGCGGCCAGCTTGATCTGCCGCGTACCGATCTTCTTGCCCAGGTACTCGGGGGTGCGGCCGACCATGAGACCCGCGATGAACACCGCGATGATCGCCATGATCAGCATGCCGTAGAGCCCGGAGCCGACACCGCCCGGCGCGATCTCGCCGAGCTGCATGCCCAGCATGGTGATGCCGCCGCCGAACCCCGTGAAGGAGGAGTGGAAGGAGTCGACCGCGCCGGTGGAGGTCAGCGTGGTGGACACGGCGAACAAGGAGGAGGCGCCGATGCCGAAGCGGGTCTCCTTGCCCTCCATCGCGCCGCCCGCCGCCTGCGGGGCCGGGCCGTGGTGGGCGAACTCCGTCCACATCATCAGGCCGACGAAGACGACCCAGATCGCGGCCATCGTCGCCAGGATCGCGTAGCCCTGGCGGACGCTGTCCACCATGCGGCCGAAGGTGCGGGTGAGGGAGAAGGGGATGACGAGGATCAGGAAGATCTCGAAGAGGTTCGTGAACGGGGTGGGGTTCTCGAAGGGGTGGGCGGCGTTGGCGTTGAAGTAGCCGCCGCCGTTGGTGCCCAGTTCCTTGATGACCTCCTGCGAGGCCACGGCCCCGCCGTTCCACTGCTGGGGGCCGTGCCCGTCCATGAACTGGCCCACCGCGTGGATGCCGGCGAAGTTCTGGATGACGCCGCACGCCACCAGGACCAGCGCGCCGAGCACGGACATCGGCAGCAGAACGCGGACGGTGCCGCGCACCAGGTCCGCCCAGAAGTTGCCGAGCTCGCCGGTCCGCGAGCGGGCGAAGCCCCGTACGAGCGCCACGGCCACGGCCATGCCCACGGCCGCCGAGACGAAGTTCTGCACCGCGAGGCCGCCGGTCTGCACGACGTGGCCCATGGCCTGCTCGCCGTAGTAGGACTGCCAGTTCGTGTTGGAGACGAAGGAGGCGGCCGTGTTGAACGCCTGGTCGGGGTCGATCGACACGAAGCCGAGCGAGCCCGGCAGGCTGCCCTGCACCCGCTGGAGCAGATAGAGGAAGAGAACGCTCACCGCCGAGAAGGCGAGGACCGAGCGCAGATAGGCGGACCAGCGCATCTCGGCCGCCGGGTTGGCGCCGATGGCCCGGTAGAGCCACCTCTCCGCCCGGTAGTGCTTCTGGGAGGAGTAGACCCGGGCCATGTAGTCGCCGAGCGGGCGGTAGGCCAGTGCGAGCGCGGCGATCAGCGCGAGGAGCTGGAGCACACCAGCGAGTTCGGGGCTCATGTCGGTGCTCAGAACCTCTCCGGGTACACGAGGGCGAGGACGAGGTAACCGAGCAGCGCGACGGCCACCACGAGGCCGACGATGTTCTCGACGCTCACAGCTTGGTCACCCCCCGCGCGATGAGGGCCACCAGTGCGAAGACCGCGATCGTGGTGGCGACGAAGGCCAGATCGGCCATCGTGAGCTCCTGGATGAAGTGATGAGATGGAATCGGCCGTGTGGCCGAAGCCGAGCAAACCCCGCGCTCAGCCGGGCGTTAAGTCCCGTTGATGCCCTCCATACGGACCCGTGGGCACTCTTGATGCCGCCCTGACGTGAAGGGGCCCGCATGGGGAGCCCTGGAGTGCCAATGCCACCTGGGGATGCGGTGGAGTCCGGCGCCGTGCTGGGCCGGGGATCCGCACGGTGCGGCGGGGTGCGGCTGCTTTGGCGTATACGCGGACGGCGTCCGGGATCGGACGCGGAGATGGCGCCGCGCATCTGCGGCGAGCGCCCGGCGCGCCGCGCCGACGAACTCGGGGACGGCTCTCGCAGCTCATCGATGACCTACGGACACCGGTAGGAGGCCTACGTGACCGAGCAGGCCAGCGCCCTCACCGACCGGGCCGGCAGCAGCGATGCGTGAGCTGTCCGGCGTCGACCTCGCCCGGGTCGCTCTGCATGGGCCCGCGCCGACGAGCCCGTACACCTCGTCACGCGCACCGCCGTCAACCTGCGAAACCTCTCCCACTGGCTCGGCACCGACCAGCTGTGGATGGTCAACGAATACGGCGGCGAGCGGATCGTCGCCAACGTGCCGTGGCCCGGGGCCTCCCCGATGCCGGCCGGCATCGTCAAGACGACTGCGGCCGACTTCACCGGAGACGGCCGCGCCGACCTCGTCGGAGTGGAGGCCGCCACGGGCAAACTGTGGCCCTACCCCGGCAAGGGCAACGGCACCTTCGGCGATCGGGTCCGGCCCCGTCGGGCTCGGCGACCGCACGCCGATCGGCGTCGGCTGGTGAGGCCGGACCCGACGCACTGACACCGCGCGGACACCCGAGCCGGGCCGGCTCCCCGGCCCGGCTCATTACGCCGCTGGAGCGGTCCGTGTTAAGGACACGTCAGGATCGGCCCCCGTCATCGGCCCGCGTCCCGGCCCGGGCGATCAGAATGCGTACGCTGGCTCGGCCGTCGTGTCGATGGCCGAAAACCATCCCGTACGACAGGAGCCCCCCACGATGGCCACTCCGGCCCCCGCCTCGCGCCTGCGCGCGTGGATGCTGGAAGGCTTGACCGACCTGCCCAGGCAGCAGTCCGCGCCGGACACCGAGCACCCGGGGCGGCCCTGGTGGCGCGTCATGTGCCTGACCGGTCTCGACTACTTCTCCACCCTGGGCTATCAGCCGGGCATCGCGGCGCTCGCCGCCGGACTGCTCTCGCCGCTGGCGACGATCGTCCTGGTGCTCCTCACGCTGTTCGGCGCGCTGCCGGTGTACCGGCGGGTGGCCGAGGAGAGCCCGCACGGCGAGGGGTCGATCGCGATGCTGGAGCGGCTTCTGTCGTTCTGGAAGGGCAAGCTGTTCGTGCTGACCCTGCTCGGGTTCGCGGCGACCGACTTCCTGATCACCATCACCCTCTCGGCCGCCGACGCCACCGCGCACCTGGTGGAGAACCCGCACCTCACCGGTGTCCTCAGCGGCCACCAGGTCCTGATCACGCTGATCCTTATCGCGCTGCTCGGAGCGGTCTTCCTCAAGGGGTTCAGCGAGGCCATCGGGGTCGCCGTCGTCCTCGTCCTCACCTACCTCGCGCTCAATGTCGTCGTCATCGCGGACGGCATCGTCGAGGTGGTGTCGCAGCCCCACGTCGTCACCGACTGGACGCACGCGCTGACCGCCGAGCACAGCAACCCGTTCATGATGGTCGCCATCGCGCTCGTCGTCTTTCCCAAGCTCGCGCTCGGCATGTCCGGTTTCGAGACGGGCGTCGCGGTCATGCCGCACGTCCAGGGCGAGGAGGGCGACGCGCCGGACCGGCCGGCCGGGCGGATCCGGGGCACGAAGAAGCTCCTGACGACCGCCGCCGTGATCATGAGCGTCTTCCTGATCACCAGCAGCTTCATCACGACCCTGCTGATCCCGGCCGACGAGTTCAAGCCGGGCGGCGCGGCCAACGGGCGCGCCCTGGCGTACCTCGCCCACCAACACCTCGGCACCGCTTTCGGCACGGTCTACGACATCTCCACGATCCTGATCCTGTGGTTCGCGGGCTCCTCGGCCATGGCAGGCCTGCTGAACCTGATGCCGCGCTATCTGCCCCGGTACGGCATGGCCCCGCACTGGGCGCGCGCCCTGCGCCCGATGGTCATCGTGTTCACTCTGATCGCGTTTTTGGTTACCTGGCTGTTCGACGCCGACGTCGACAAGCAGGGTGGCGCGTACGCCACGGGTGTGCTCGTCCTGATCACCTCGGCCGCCGTCGCCGTGACCATCGCGGCGCGCCGGGCCGGCCAGCGCGGCTGGACCATCGGCTTCGGCGTCATCGCGGCCGTGCTCGTCTACACCACCGCCGTCAACGTGGCGGAGCGGCCGGACGGTGTGAAGATCGGTGCCTGCTTCATCGCCGGGATCATGGCCCTTTCCCTTCTGTCGCGCCTGGCCCGCGTCTTCGAACTGCGCGTCACCGACGTGGAGTTGGACGATGAGGCCCGGCGCCTGGTCCATGACGCCTCGCAAGGCACGATCCGTTTCATCGCCAATGAGCCCGACAGCCGGGACGAGGCCGAGTACCGGGACAAGGTCGAGCAGATCCGCGCCGACAACGACATCCCGCCCGGCGACGACGTCCTGTTCGTCGAGGTCACCGTCCTGGACGCGTCGGAGTTCGAATCCGGTCTGCGGGTACGCGGCGAGGTGCTGCACGGCCGCTACCGCGTCCTGACTCTGGAGAGCTCCAGCATCCCCAACGCGCTCGCCGCCCTCCTGCTGCACGTACGGGACGAGACGGGCCAGCGGCCGCACATCTACTTCGAGTGGACCGAGGGCAACCCGATGGCCAACTTCCTGCGCTTCTTCCTCTTCGGCCAGGGCGAGGTCGCACCCGTCACCCGCGAGGTCATCCGCGAGGCCGAACCCGACCGCGCCCGCCGCCCGCACGTCCACGCCGGCTGACCCGCGTCCCGGCGGCAGCCGCGCGGTCAGCGCCCGCCGGTGGCGCGTCATGATCGCCACCTACTAAGCGCCGATGTCACGGGCGCGGAAGTCGGCCGGCGTCTCTCGGCGGACGAGCAGCCGCGCCGTCCCGCCGCCGACCGCGACGACGGGCGGGCGGCCGACCAGGTTGTAACCGGAGGCCATCGCGAACTGGTAGGCCCCCGCCACCGGTACGGCGAGCAGGTCGCCCGGGCGCAGGTCGCCGGGGAGCGCCACGTCGGCGGCGAGGATGTCACCCGCCTCGCAGTGGCGGCCGACCACCGTGGCCGCGGCGGGCTCGGCGGTGGAGCGGCGGCCGACCAGACGTGGCGCGTAGCGCGCCCCGTACAGGGCGGGCCTCGGGTTGTCGCTCATGCCGCCGTCGACGGCGACGAACACCCGGCCCGCCGTGCGCTTCAGGGCGAGGACCCGGTAGAGCGCGACCCCCGCGGGACCGGCGACCGCGCGGCCCGGCTCGATGGCGAGCCGGGGCACGGTCAGGCCCGCCGCCGCGCAGCTCTCCACGAGCTCGGCGCGCAGCGCGCGGGCCAGCTCCGCGAGGTCGAGCGCGGGCTCTCCCGGCCGGTAGGCGATGCCGTGGCCGCCGCCCATGTCCAGTTCGGGCAGGACCACGCCGTGGGCGTCGCGGATCCGGGCCATCAGGCCCACCATGCGCCGCACCGCCGTCAGATACGGCTTCACCTCGGTGATCTGGGAGCCGATGTGGCAGTGCAGACCGACGAGTTCGAGCTCGGGCCTGCCGAGGATCCGGGCGATGGCGTGCGAGGCGGAGCCGTCGGTGAGGGACAGGCCGAACTTCTGGTCCTCCGTACCCGTACGGATCTTCTCGTGACCGCCGGCCGCGACGCCCGGCACCACCCGCACCAGCACCTTCTGGGAGCCGCTTGGCCCCACGGCGGCCGCGAGGCGGGCGATCTCGCCGGGGCTGTCGATGACGATCCGGCCCACCCCGAGCCGCAGCGCGGCCTCCATGTCGTGCGGTGACTTCGCGTTGCCGTGCAGGACGACGCGGTCCGCGGGGAAGCCCTCGGCGACGGCGAGTTCGAGCTCGCCCGCCGAGCACACGTCGAGTCCCAGGCCCTCCTCCCTCACCCAGCGGACCATGGCCCGGGACAGGAACGCCTTCGCGGCGTACAGGACGTCGGCGTCGGGGAAGGCGTCCCGGTAGGCGCGGCAGCGTCCGCGTACCTCGCCCTCGTCCAGGACGTAGACCGGGGTGTCGAAACGCTCCGCGATCGCGGTCAGCGCCACTCCACCGACCGAGAGGGCGCCGTGCGGCAGCGGGGCCGTGGAGGCCGGCCAGATGGACAGATCGTCCGCGGCGGCGGGGGCCGCGGGAAGAACGGCGATGGTCATGGTGTCCCTTCAGACGATGACGCGGAACGCGGGCCGGACAGTCGCGGGGCGCCCGGGACGGGCGCGGCCCAGGAGGCCGACAGCGCGGGACCCACGGTCACAGGGCCGGAGCCGAGCGGCGCGCACGGCTGCTTACGCGGGGAAGCGAGGACGCGGATATGCGGGTACGCAGGTACGCGGGCAACCGGGCCAAGGCCTGGCCGTCGCCGGGGTCCGGGGCCGCCCTCGCGGTCCCGATGGGCCCGACGGCCGCCCGCGTACCGAGCGCCGTACGCGACGGCCCGGTCACCGCTTCCGTGCCGCCTGCGGCCGGACGGGCGCGAACAGGAGCCTGGCCGGGGCCCGTTCGCCGGGCTCCGGACTATCGCGCTCCGGATCATCGTCGTACGGGAACAGACACACAGGGCTCTCCCTGAAAACCGTGGATCGGGGGCGATGGTGAGCCCCGGACGCGGGGAGGTGGTCCGGGGCGTGGCACCGAAGCTATCCCCGTCCGGGCACGGTTGGGGTGACTCCCTGACGGTGCCTTGACGAAAAGCGGTGGAGTCCATACACGCCACTGACGGGCCGCGCCCTGGGGCGTACGAGAGACGTATGGGCGGGCCGTGGCGGCGTCAGAGGAGCGTCAGCGAGCCGCCAAGTGCCGTGCGCGCGCCGTTACATGGGCCCGTGGGGCCACGAAGGCGCGAGGGCGGAGGAACGGGTGCGAAGACGAGTGGTGACGGGTACGTGCGGCTCCCTCGGAAGTCTGACGGCGCTGCACCGGGCGGCCGCCGAGGCACGCGCGCGGGACGCGGAACTGTGGGTCATCCTGGCCTGGCGGGCGCCGCTCGGGCCGGAGTCGAGGGCGTGCGGCGGCGGCCTGCCCCTGCTGGTGGGCTGCCGTGACGCGGCGGTCGAACGGCTGCGGGAGGTCCTTGGCACCGCCTTCGGCGAAGGCCCGCCGGACGTGACCCTGGCGGGGCTCGCGGTCCGGGCCACACCGGGCGCGGCTCTCGTGGACACCGTGTGCGGCCCCGACGATCTCCTCGTCGTCGGCACGGGCTCCCGCGCGCCCCTGACGCGCGCGTTGCGCCCCTCGGTGTCGCGCTACTGCCTGGCCCACGCCCCCTGCCCGGTCCTCGCCGTCCCGCCGAGCCCGCTCCAGGCCGACCTGGACGCGATGCACCGCCGCATCGCGTGGCGGCGGCCGCTGGACGCCGGGGACCTGACCCGGTGAGCGCCGTGCCAGCGCGACGCCCTGCCGCGAACCCGGCCTGGGGGCCGACCGCCCGGACGGCGGCCGTACCCGCCGCCGTGTTCGAGGCCCTGCTCCTCGGCGTCGACGCGACGGCCGGCTACGTCGACGGGGGCGCGCCTTGCTGTGACGGCGCCCGGCCCGGTGCTCCTGGCCGCCCTGTGGCCGACCCGCGTCCACGCGCCGCCCCCGGCCTCCTCCAGACCGGGGCCCGCTCCACCACCGCCACGTCCGCACGGACCGCCTCACCTCGGTGACCTGGTGCCGCACGGGTCCGGCGGGTGAGCCTCGGGCGGCTCGGGGGCGCCCGTCAGCGCGGACGGATCGAGTAAAGCCTTCGGCCGGGCGAATCACCGCGGCGTCCGCGCTCCGCCCTCAGCGGCCGCGCATTTCGGCCGTGCGTGTCAAGGTCGGTACGGGGTAACTGCCCCGGGCAGCTGGTGCTGTACATGTTCCGGCGCATTCGTCCCGGCGAATTCCGACGCGAGCCCAAGCGGCAGAATGAGGCATTGCGATGAGGCCACTCAAGGTTTTGCGGTCCCACGGCGGTCACCTGGGCGCGGTAATGGGTTTTGCGGGGTACGCGGCCGGATGGACCGCCTTGCATCGCCGCAGTGGCCGCCCTCTGCCCGAACCGGACCCTTGGGATCTTCTGCTCACGGCCGCCGCCACGTTCCGGCTCAGTCGCCTCATCGGCAAGGCCACGGTGACCCGCCCGCTGCGCGCCCCGTTCACCCGTGTGGACGGTGACGGCGCGCCCGCCGAGCTCAACGAGACCCCGCGTGAGGAGTCCGGTCGCCACACCGTGGGGGAATTGCTCAGTTGTCCGTTCTGCCTGAGCGTATGGATCGTCGCCACGTTCACCGGCGCCAGGACGGTCTGGCCCGAGGCCACCCGCACGGCGACAGGAGCGCTGACCGCGCTGGCCGTGTCGGACGTCCTCCAGCTCGGCTACACGGCGCTGACCGAACACGCCGAACACTGACCGGTTCGGCCCCCGCCAGTCGCTCAGTCGCTCAGTTGCTCAATCGCGCAATCGCCCAATTGGCGGCCCGGCTCGCCGCACCGGCTGGTGCGGTCCCGAAGAAATCCAGCCGAGTCGAAGAAAAGATGCGGCCCTGTCGCGCCAAACGGACATGAGCCGATTGGCGCCTCGTGTTCCGTCACCTTCCGTAGTAGATCTGTGAGACGCGCGTAAGGACGCCCGCCATGGGTGCTGAGCGCGACCGATCTATGTCTTCGGCGGAGGGAAGCATTCATGGTGTTGTCCGCGGATCCTGTCGCACCTGTCCCCGCGTCGAAGCGGTCGCGGGGACAAGTCGTGGTCTCCTGGCTGACCACGACGGATCACAAGAAGATCGGTCATCTGTATCTGATCGCGTCGTTCGGGTTCTTCGTCATCGGTGGCGTATTGGCCCTGTTGCTGCGGGCGGAACTGGCCAGGCCCGGCTTGCAGATCATGTCCACCGAGCAGTACAACCAGGTCTTCACGCTGCACGGCACGATCATGCTGCTGTTCTTCGCGACCCCGACGTTCGCCGGGTTCGCCAACGCGATCATGCCGTTGCAGATCGGCGCACCCGATGTGGCGTTTCCGCGACTGAACATGCTCGCGTTCTGGCTGTTCCTTTTCGGCGGACTGATCGTGCTGGGCAGCCTGTTCACGACCGAGGGAACGGCCGATTTCGGCTGGACGGCCTACACGCCGCTCAGCGGCGGCACCCGCACGCCGTACGTCGGCGGCGATATGTGGATCATGGGCTTGGCGCTGTCCGGGTTCGGAACGATCCTCGGCTCGGTCAACTTCGTGACCACGATCGTCTGCATGCGCATGCCCGGCCTGACCATGTTCCGGATGCCGATCTTCACCTGGAACATCCTGCTGACCTCGGTACTTGTGCTGTTCGCCTTCCCGGTCCTCGCGGCGGCGCTGCTGGTCCTGGAGGCCGACCGGCGCTTCGGCGCCCAGGTGTTCAACCCGGAGAACGGCGGGGCCATCCTGTGGCAGCACCTGTTCTGGTTCTTCGGGCACCCCGAGGTCTACATCATCGCGTTGCCGTTCTTCGGGATCATCACGGAGATCATCCCGGTCTTCGCGCGCAAGCCGATCTTCGGTTATGCCGGACTGATCGGTGCCACGATCTCCATCGCCGGCCTCTCCGTGACCGTGTGGGCCCACCACATGTTCGCCACCGGGGCGGTACTGCTGCCGTTCTTCTCCTTCATGACGTTCCTGATCGCGGTGCCGACCGGGGTGAAGTTCTTCAACTGGATCGGCACGATGTGGAGCGGTTCGCTGTCCTTCGAGACCCCGATGCTCTGGTCGATCGGCTTCCTCGTCACCTTCCTGTTCGGCGGCCTCACCGGAGTCATCCTGGCCTCACCGCCGTTGGACTTCCATGTCACCGACTCCTACTTCGTCGTGGCGCACTTCCACTACGTGGTCTTCGGAACGGTCGTGTTCGCCACGTTCGCGGGGTTCTACTTCTGGTGGCCGAAGTTCACCGGCAAGCTGCTCGACGAACGCCTCGGGAAGATCCACTTCTGGACGCTGTTCGTCGGGTTCCACGCCACGTTCCTCGTCCAGCACTGGCTGGGCGCCGAAGGCATGCCGCGCCGGTACGCCGACTACCTCGCCGCCGACGGATTCACCGCCCTCAACACCATCTCCTCCATCGGCGCCTTCCTCCTCGGCGCTTCCACCCTGCCGTTCTTCTACAACGTATGGAAGACGGCCAAGTACGCGCCCCGCGTCACGCTCGACGATCCCTGGGGCTTCGGGCGCTCCCTGGAATGGGCCACCTCCTGCCCGCCTCCCCGGCACAACTTCGTGACACTGCCCCGCGTACGCTCCGAATCACCCGCCTTCGACCTCCACCACCCGGCGATCGCGGCACTGGACGCGGCGAACAACCACCGGCGCGACATCGTCGACGACGACGAGGCGGTCACTTCTCGGGGACTCAACTCCGGGCCCAGCCAGGACCAGGCCAAGTAGGCGGCGGCCACCGATGTCCAAATCCTCGAAGGAAGCCGCCGAGGGGCTTGTCCGGCTCGAAGGATTCCTGATGAGCGAGGCCGTGCGGCGGGACGCACACGAGCAGGGGCAGGACTTCGCCCGCGCCCTGACCTGGCTCGGTCCCGCCGAACAGCGGGACGTCTCCTCCCGCTTCGCGCGGCACCATCTGCGGCTGCACCGGGACATGCTGGCGGCGACCGTGGTCCGCGCCGACAAGCTCCGGGCCGAATACGCCCACCGGTACGCCCAGCTGCGCCGCCGCCTCATCTGCCTGACCCTGCTCGCCTTCGCCCTGTGCGCCGGCATCTCGTATCTGCGCTGTCTGCGCTGAGCCGGGCCGCGCGCGGGTCACGCGTGGGCGGCGACCACGAGGGCCCCGCGCCGCCCCACCGGCCCGTGACGGATCAGGCCATGTCCGCGCCGCGCAGGAGCAGCAGCGCGACAGCCACGCCGCTGCCGACGATCGCCGCCCGGAACGGCCATCGGCTCCGGCGTCCCAACGGCAGGGCGGCGCCGGCCAGCGTCACGGCCGCCGATGCCGCCCCCAGGGACCAGTCCCGACATCGCGGCGCGCCCGGCGGCCCGGCGATCAGTACGCCGAGGGCCACCATCATCGTCGCAGGGGCGAGCCACCGGCAGGCCCGGCGGCCCAGTCGTTGGGGCAGCCCGCACACCCCCGCCGCGAGGTCGTCCTCGATGTCGGGCAGCACATTGACCACGTGCGCCGCGACGCCCAGAAGCGCCCCCGCCGTCACGGCCCACCACGCGGGCCACAGCGAAGGGCGCAGGCCGAGGGTGACGAACGCCGGCAGGGAGGCGAAGCCGACGGCGTAGGGCAGCGGCGACAGCACGGTGCGTTTCAGCACCAGGTTGTAGGACCAGCCCGCGGCCACGCCCGTCAGGTGCGCCGCCCCCGCCGCGCCGCCGCTCAGCAGGGACAGCGGCACGCACAGGGCGAGGGCGGTCCCGGCCGCCACGGCCACCGTCCGGGGCGGGACCTCACCCGTGGCCACGGGTTTGTCACGGCGCCCGCAGGCCGTGTCCCGGCGTGCGTCGAGCGCGTCGTTGCACCAGCCCACCGACAGCTGTCCGGTGAGTACGGCGGTGGCCACGGCCGCAGAACCCGTCGTCCCTCGGCCCGCCACCGCGGCGAGCGCGGTCCCGAACGCCGTCACCGCGATCGTCGGTTCCAGGTGGCAGGCACGCAGCAGTACGGGGACAGGACGCGCCGCGGGGGCGAGGGCACCGAGCGGGTGGAGAGTCACAGGGGGAAGTTATGCGAGCGCGCGCCGCGAGGAAGGCATACCCGACATGCGTGTCCCTGTCGTTGTCCAGGACGTCCCCGCTCCGTCCCCCGCGCCGTACCGCCCCTCCCCGCCCGTCACGACGACGATCGTCGCGGTCCGCACGGCCCTGCCCGCCCACCGGTACGCCCAGGACGACCTCACCGAGGCGATCGGCGACCTCTGCCTGGCCCCCGGGGCCGACCGCGCCCTGCTGCGCCGTCTGCACGCGTCGGCAGGCGTACGCACGCGTCACCTCGCCCTGCCCATCGAGCGGTACGCCGGCCTGAGCGACTTCGGACGGAGCAACGACGCGTGGATGGCGGCCGGACTCGCGCTCGGCGAGGAAGCGCTCACCGCCGCACTGGGAGACGCCGGAATCGAACCGGCCGACATCGACCTGCTGGTGTGCACGTCCATCACCGGGATCGCCGCGCCCTCGCTGGACGCCCGGCTGGCAGGGAGGCTCGGACTTCGCCCCGACGTCAAGCGCCTTCCGGTATTCGGCCTGGGATGCGTGGCCGGGGCCGCCGGACTCGCCCGGGTGCACGACTACCTGCGCGGGCATCCCGGAGGCACCGCCGTGCTGCTCAGCGTCGAACTGTGCTCCTTGACGCTCCAGCGCCACGACGACTCCGCGGCGAACCTCGTGGCCGGCGCCCTGTTCGGGGACGGCGTCGCCGCGCTGATCGCACAGGCGGGCTCCGCCGCCGCGTCGGCCGGAGCCGGGCCCTCGGTGATCGCCACCCGCAGCCACCTGTACCCGGACACCGAACACCTCCTCGGATGGGACATCGGCGCCGACGGTTTCCGGGTCGTCATCGACGCGGGCGTCCCGGACATCGTGCGCGGCCACTTCGGCACCCACGTGCGTGCCTTCCTCGCCGAACACGGCCTTGCCGTCGACGACATCGGCGCATGGGTATGCCACCCGGGCGGCCCCGCCGTGCTCTCAGCCGTGGCCGACTCGCTCGGGCTGCCCGGGGACGCCCTTGAGGTGTCCCGGCACTCCTTGGCGACGGCGGGCAACATGTCGTCCGCGTCCGTCCTGCACATCCTGGAGACCATCCACGCGTGCCGGCGGCCCGAGCCCGGCACCTGGGGCCTGGTCGCGGCGATGGGCCCCGGATTCTGCTCCGAACTCGTCCTGATCCGATGGTGAGTGGCTTTCATGCACTGGTACGCACTTCTCGTTCTCGCCGTCGCCGCCGAGCGCTTGGCCGAACTCGCCGTCGCACGGCGCAACGCGGCCCGGGCCTTCGCCCGCGCCGGCGTGGAACACGGGCGCGGTCACTATCCGGTGATGGTCGTCCTGCACACCGGCCTGCTCGTTTCCTGTCTGGCCGAAACCACGCTCGCCGACCGGCCGTTCCTGCCCGCGCTGGGCGGTCCCATGCTGGTCCTGGTCCTGCTGGCCCAAGCGCTGCGATGGTGGTGCGTCACCACACTCGGGCCGTACTGGAACACGCGGGTCATCGTCGCCCCCGGAACGCGCCTGGTCGGGGCGGGACCGTACAGATTCCTCCACCACCCCAACTACGTGGCCGTCGTCGTGGAGATCATCGCCCTGCCCCTCGTGCACAGCGCCTGGCTGACCGCCGCGGTGTTCACCGCGGCCAACGCGATGCTGCTCAGGGTGCGCATCCGCTGCGAGAACACCGCTCTCGCCACGGCCGTGCGCGCCGCATGAAGGCCCCCCACGACCTCATCGTGGCCGGAGGCGGTCCCGCGGGGCTCGCGACCGCGCTGTACGCCGCACGCGGGGGCCTCGACGTGGTCGTGGCCGAGCCCCGCCGGGCGCCGGTCGACAAGGCGTGCGGGGAAGGCCTGATGCCCGGTGCCGTACGAGCTCTGCGCGCGCTCGGTCTGGAGGTCCCCGGCCGGACGATCGGTGGAATCCGTTATGTGCAGGGGCCTTTGCGGGCCGAGGCGGGCTTTTGGCAGGGCTCTGGCCTCGGCGCCCGCCGCACCGAGCTGCACGCGGCTCTGCACCGGGCCGTGCTCGACGAGGGTGTTCCCGTGCTGCCCCTGCGCGTCAGCGAGGTGCGACAGGACACCGCGAGTGTCACGGTCCCCGGCACGGGCTTGCGCGCCAGGTGGCTGGCGGCGGCGGACGGTCTTCACTCACCGGTGCGCCGTCATTTGGGCCTGGAGGTGACGAGCACGACGGCGCCCCGCTACGGGCTGCGCCGCCATTACGCTGTCGCGCCGTGGTCGTCGTACGTGGAGGTGCACTGGGGACCGTTCGGGGAGGCGTACGTCACTCCGCTCGGCCCGGCGCTGGTGGGAGTGGCGCTTCTGACGGCCCGGCGGGCGCCCTACGACGTCCAGCTCGCGGCCTTTCCCGAGCTGGCGGCCCGCCTTCCCGAGACGGCGGCCGTCACCTCGGTACGGGGCGCGGGACCGCTGCGCCAGCGGCCCCGGAACCGTTGCCACGGACGGGTGTTGTTCGTCGGTGACGCGGCGGGGTACGTCGACGCGCTGACCGGTGAAGGGGTCTCCCTCGCCCTCGCGGGCGCCGACGCCCTGATCCGTAACATCCGGCGCGGCACCCCACAGCGCTACGAGGACGACTGGAAACGCGTGACCCGGCGCCACCGCCTCCTGACAGAACTGCTGGTGCGAACCCGTCAGCGTCCCGCGCTCGCACCGCTCATCGTGCCGGCCGCCACCCGTTGGCCCCGCCTCTTCGCGGCCGCCGTGAACGCGTTGGCCTGAGCCCCGACGCGGGCGCGACGGCGCTCGCCACTGGTCACACGGTGTGCCGGGGCCCCGCGGCGCGCCGGAGCCTGTTGGCGATCGCGAGACCCAGCCCTTCCTCCACCGGCAAGGACGCGACGATGAGGTCGCACCCCTGCTCGTCGAGCCGGCGCAGGAACCCGTACAGCCCACGCGCGTAGGCGGGCATCGAGGCGGGGACCCGCACCACGGCGTGCGCCGTCACCGTGGCACCGGTGACGGCGGGGGGAAGGAAGACGCCCACGTGGTGCCCCCGCTCCCGTGCCAGCTCCGCTTCGGCGACCACCTGGTCGGGCTCGACGAGGACGACCCGCGCACGCGGCGCGTAGTGCGAGGGATGCTGGCCCGGCACCCGGACAGGGCTCGTCGCGGGGACGGCGAGCGGGGCTCCCAGCACCGCTTCCAGGTCCTCACGCGTCACCCCGCCGGGCCGCAGGATGCTCGGGACCTCGCCCGTGACGTCGACGATGGTCGACTCGACGCCCACCTCGCAGGGCCCGCCGTCCAGCACGAAGTCGACGGCGTCACCCAGCTCGGCACGCACGTCCTCGGCGATGGTGGGACTGACCTGGCCGAAGCGGTTGGCGGACGGAGCCGTGACGCCGCCGCCGAAGGCCGCCAGCAGCGCGAGCGCGACGGGGTGCCCGGGCACGCGCACGGCCACCGTCTCCAGACCACCGGTCGCTTCGAGGGGCACACGGGGACCGCGCCGCAGGACCAGCGTCAAGGGCCCCGGCCAGAAGTGCTCGGCCAGCAGGCGCGCCGCGCGTGGTACGTCCTGGACCCAGTCGTCCAGCTGCTCCGCGCCGCCGATGTGGACGATCAGCGGGTGGGAGGGCGGACGCCCCTTGACCTGGAAGATCCGCGCCACGGCAGCGGGGTCCTCGGCGTTGGCGCCCAGCCCGTAAACGGTTTCCGTCGGGAGCGCCACCAGGCCGCCGGCGCGCAGCACACCGGCCGCCTTCTCGATGTCAATGGTGTTTGCCGTCACCCTCGCCATTTTAGGCGGCCGCGCTGACCGAAATGACGACCGGAGAAGGAGTGCGGTCGTGGACAGGCCGCATAACACGATGGGAGTTGCCGCGACGGGCCTGGGCGACGAGCTGGTCCACGTCGTCGAGGCCGCCTTCGAGGTACGCACGCAGGAGCGCCCAAGCCGTCGCGCCGTCGTCGGCGGGAAGCCGACTGGGGTGTTGGAGCAGGAAGCAAGAGACGGAGACACCGTGCAGCGGCCCCCACGGTGCCTGACGTGAATGGTCCAAAGCGAGCAAGGCGTGGAACAGCTCGTCGCAGGAGTGCGGAATTGGCGCACCGCACTCCGAGCAGGGTTCCATGCCTTCTCCTCGATCCTCGAAGCACAGCGAGGCCGGCAGTCCAGCCGCAGTGGTGATTCTGCTGGTGGAACCCGGTAGCCAGACAGCTGCGACCACCGGTGATCATCGGGTCCCCGCCGCGTGGGCGGCCCGCGACGAAGCCTACGGCGATGACCCCCACCTACGCGCTGTCCTGGGAGGACGAAAGCTCGGCTACGTACTGGCGGTCTCCAGCACCAACCTGTCCCCACCCTGGCCGGACCGTAGCGCGCGGACCAACCGGCGTGGGGGCCCGCCCCACGCCGGGCAAGGGGCGCGGCCGCCGGGTCATCGAGCACTTTCTCGGAGCTCTTGGCGCCGGCCGTCTTACGCTGAAACGCCGCACTTCGGCCGAGTCAATATCTATGGCCGCGACGTAAGTTTTGACACGTCACCCGACGAGTGTTCTTGCTGCAATCAACGGGGTGAAGTAATTTACCGGACTCGGGCCACCGGCTCGTGCTACTGTCGATCCCAGTTGCAGTTGTGGTTCCCAAAACTTCAAGCGTCTCCGCCGGGATTTTTCGGCCAATGGGCGCTTTTTCGTATTGCCGGTATTTCCGGACGGGGCATCATCACGGCGACCCGGTATCCGCCATCGCGGGTAACGGCGTACTGCCCCGAAGGAGATATGACATGGCATCAGGCACAGTGAAGTGGTTCAACGCGGCCAAGGGCTTCGGCTTCATCGAGCAGGACGGTGGGGGTGCCGACGTGTTCGCCCACTTCTCGAACATCGCCGCCCAGGGTTTCCGCGAGCTGATCGAGGGCCAGAGGGTCAGCTTCGACATCGTGTCGGGCCAGAAGGGCATGACGGCCGAGAATATCGTTCTCGCCTGACGTCGGCGCATACTTCGTAGCTGGGGCCCGCATCCCTCGGGGTGCGGGCCCCAGCTGCGAGCATTTCCCGCAGCGGGTGTGATCTGCGGACGGCAATCGTTCGCGGTCCCCGCATCCAGTGACGCGCGCGGCGTCCGAAGTGTTAATCGGTAGGCGTCCGGGATTTCACGTCCATATGGCGACGGAAATTCTGTCGATGCAGCCCGCGTCGGTCCTGTCGTGTTCCAGATTATTTTTCGCATCTCATTCGGTTCGTTCTTGTGATTCTTCGCGCTGTTCTTCTGCTGCGGGAATTCCTTGACGCGCGCCGTATGGCCGTATCAAGGAAGGTTCTCCATGAACCCCGCACGTACGAACGACCGTTCTTCCCGCCGCAACCGCAGTGAGGGCCCCGCTTTCGGCTCCGGCGCCGGTTCGAGGCGGGAAAGCCGTTTCGGCTCGTCCGCTCCGAGCCGTTCGGGAGCCCCCAGCCGTTCAGGCGGCCCGAGCCGTTCGGGCGGTTACGGTCGGCGGCCCGCCGCGATTCAGGGCGAGTTCGCCCCGCCGAAGACGATCACTCCCGCGCTGCCCGCAGCCGAGGCGTTCACCGACCTCGACATGCCGGCCGGGCTGCTCGCCGCGCTGACCACGCAGGGTGTGAGCGCCCCCTTCCCCATCCAGGCCGCGACACTGCCCAACACGCTGGCCGGCCGGGACGTCCTGGGACGCGGGCGCACCGGTTCCGGCAAGACCCTGGCCTTCGGCCTGGCGCTCCTGGCTCGCACCGCCGGGCAGCGCGCCGAGCCCCGTCAGCCGCTGGCCCTGGTCCTGGTGCCGACGCGGGAGCTGGCCCAGCAGGTGACCGAGGCGCTCACCCCTTATGCCCGCGCGGTGAAGCTGCGCCTGGCCACCGTGGTCGGCGGCATGCCCATCGGCCGGCAGGCCAACGCGCTGCGGGGTGGCGCCGAGGTCGTCGTGGCGACGCCGGGCCGGCTCAAGGACCTCATCGACCGGGGTGACTGCCGGCTCGACCAGGTGGCGATCACCGTGCTCGACGAGGCCGACCAGATGGCCGACATGGGCTTCATGCCCCAGGTCACCGCGCTCCTGGACCAGGTACGCCCCGGCGGCCAGCGGATGCTGTTCTCGGCCACCCTCGACCGCAACGTCGACCTCCTGGTCCGCCGCTACCTCGTCGACCCGGTCGTCCACTCCGTCGACCCGTCCGCAGGGGCGGTCACCACGATGGAGCACCACGTACTGCACGTCCACGGCGCCGACAAGCACCGTACGACCACGCACATCGCGGCGCGCGACGGCCGGGTCATCATGTTCCTCGACACCAAGCACGCGGTCGACCGGCTGACCCAGGACCTGCTGGACAGCGGGGTGCGCGCCGCGGCCCTGCACGGCGGCAAGTCGCAGCCGCAGCGAACCCGGACTCTGGCTCAGTTCAAGACCGGGCATGTCACCGTGCTGGTGGCCACCAACGTCGCGGCTCGCGGCATCCACGTCGACAACCTGGACCTCGTGGTCAACGTCGACCCGCCGACCGACCACAAGGACTATCTGCACCGCGGCGGCCGCACCGCCCGCGCGGGCGAGTCCGGCAGCGTCGTCACCCTGGTGACCCCGCAGCAGCGCCGCGACATGAGCCGCCTCATGACCGCCGCCGGGATCGTGCCCCAGACCACCCAGGTCAGCTCCGGCGACGTGGAACTCACCCGGATCACCGGCGCGCAGGCCCCCTCCGGCATCGCCGTGACGATCGCCGCGCCGGTCGTCGAGCGGAGCCGGCGCAGCACGTCGTCGTCTCGCGGGCGGCGCAGCCCCGCCTCGGCTGCCCGGCGCAGGACCGCACAGCAGTCCGCGTTCGGCACCGCGGTCTGACAACCCCCGTATCCGGAAACCGATCTACCTCCGCAGGAGCTTTCTTTGACGATGGTTCAGGTGCAGCCCCGCTCGATGGCCGCGACCCCCGTACTCCGGTCGGTGGCCGACGCCAGCGACCTGACCGGTCCGCGGGTCTTCGACGACATGACCGTCGAGGTGGCCCTGTCCGTCATGGCGAGCGCCCACACCGGTCACCTGCTTGTCTGTGACAACGACAGCGTGCGCACGGGGCTCCTCACCCTGGCCCAGCTCACCGCGGTCCGCGACAGGACCGGGTACACCGATCGCGTCCAGCTGCGGGACATCCTCGCCGGCGACACTCCGCGTCCTGCCGCCCTGACCCGCTGAACAGCCGCGCCGCAGGCGACCGAGCCACTTGCGAGTCCAGCGGGCCATGACCCAGCTCGTCTCCACCTGCCGCGACCATCCCGGCAGCGTGGGAACGCGGAGCCTGCCCGCGCGGGGTCCGGGGGCGGGGCGGGCGACGACGGCCGGGTACCCGGACGCCGGCCGGGACGCATGGTCGAATGGACCTGTTCGGTACCGAACCACCACCGGCAACCCGTCTGTCCGGGACGCGAGTCCTGAGCGGCGCCGAGCCGAGGAGCCGAGGAGGCGCTGTGACCGCAGGGCAGACAGACGGGAGCCGTCCGGGCAGCGCGTCGACGTTGGCGGGGACGCTGGAGGCGGCAGAGGCCGCATCGCCCGTGGAGTCGCTCGACGTAGTCGCGCGCCTGCTCAAGGAGCGGCTCGGCGCGGCGTCGGTGTCCTTCCTGATCACCGACTTCAGCGGCGGTTCGGTCGTGCGCCTCGGCGCGGCCGGCACCGTTTACAGGGGTGAGACGGCCTGGCGCATCGCCCTGCGGGACACTTTGTACGACGACGTGATCCGCAGCCAGCAGCCGGGCGTGCGGGACACAGATACAGGCATGGTGCGGGTGGTGGCTCCGGTGACCAATCGCGGTGACGCCATCGGTGTCCTGGAGCTGTTCCTGCCCTCGACGCCGGACACGGAGACGATGCGGGAGATCGGCGAGACCGCTCACGCGCTGGCCTACATCGTCATCGCCAACCGGTCGTTCACCGACGTCTACCAGTGGGGCAGGCGTACCCGCCCGCTCAGTCTGGCCGCGGAGATCCAGCACCGCCTGCTGCCGGCGTCGCTGGCGTGCGAGGCCGCGCAGTTCGCGGTCGCCGGGGCGCTGGAGCCCGCCGACCACGTCGGAGGAGACACCTTCGACTACGTGATCGACCGGGACACCATGCAATTGTCGGTCACCGACGCCATGGGGCACGACGTCGGTGCCGCGCTGCTGGCGACCCTGGTGCTGGGCGCCGTGCGCCGCGCGCGGCGGGCCGGCGCGGACCTCCAAGAGCAAGCCCGGCACGCCCACGAGGCCCTGCGTGAGCATGGCCGCGCGGGCTATGTCACCGGTCAGCTGCTGCGGATCAGCCTGCTCGACGGCACCACCGAGTTCGTCAACGCCGGACATCCCTGGCCGCTGAGACTGCGAGACGGCAAGGTGAAGCAGATCGTCCCGGAAATCGATCTGCCCTTCGGCGTCCTGAACCCGCGCACCTACCGCGTGCAGTCACTCGACCTCAGGCCCGGCGACCGGCTGGTGATGCTGACCGACGGCATGCTGGAACGCAACGCCGACAGCGTCGACCTCCCCGACCTGATCCTCCGCACCCGGGCGCTGCATCCACGAGAAGCCGCCCGCACCCTCATCGGGGCGATCGTCGACGCCAGTGACGGGCATCTGGCTGACGACGCGACCGTGATGTGCCTGGACTGGCACGGAGTGCACCACTCTCAGCGCGACGCCGCCACCGGCGCCGACCTCACCGACGCCTCACTCCCGGCAACGCCCGGACAGTGACGCGCCGACCCGCATGATGGAGAGCGGCCCAGGCAGCCGGCCCTGCCGCCCTGGGCGTCCCGCCTGAGCCCGGTTGCGGCAGGGCTACCTGTTGTCCAATTCCCGCACGAGACGCCGCAGCACGGGCAGCGCGTCCCGCAGCGTGTCCCTGTCCGCGGCCGGCAGCGCGGCAAGCGCGCCTTCCAGGGCCGCGGTGCTGGCACGGTCGTAGCGGTCGAGCAGGTCGAGCGCCGCGGGGGTCGGGGTGAGGACCACGGCCCGCTGGTCCGCGCGGTCGGCGGCCCGCTCGACGAGCCCGGACGCCACCATCGTCTTGACCAGGTTGCTTACGGTCGAGGGCGCGATGCGCAGCCGGTCCGCCACCACCCTGGCGCCGAGGGAGCCCTCCGCGGCCAGGGCCCGCAACAGCTCGATCTGGGCCTCGGGCAGGTCGGGGAGGCCGGCCGCGCCCCGTGTGGAGCGGAGTACGGCGCGGCGCAGGGGGCCGAGCAGCCGGCTGAAGTCGGAGGCGGTGTCCATGGGGGACATTCTGCCGAAGATTTCGTTTTGACACAAAATAGTTTTGTGTCAAACTTAAGGAGCCAGTGACGCAGCAAGGAGAGCTCCCATGACCACCATCGCCGAAGCCGCACTCGAAGCGACCGCCTACCCCACCACGGTCGCGACTCCGATCCCCCCGCAGGACCTCTCCGGCATCGTCGGCCACCGCTTCATCTACACCTACGCCAACGGCTGGCAGTACGAGATGTATGTCAAGAACGACCACACCATCGACTACCGCATCCACACCGGCATGGTCGGCGGCCGCTGGGTCAAGGACCAGGAGGTGGACCTGGTCATGCTCACCGCGGGCGTCTACAAGGTTTCCTGGAACGAGCCGACCGGCACCTCCGTCGCCGTCAACGTCGTCCCCGGCGAGCGTGTCCTGCACGGCGTGATCTTCTTCCCGCACTGGGTCGAGGAGCACGGCGAGCGCACGGTCCTCTTCCAGAACGACCACCTGGAGGAGATGCGCGACTTCCGTGACGCGGGCCCGACGTACCCGATCTACGTCGTCCCGGAGTTCGCGAAGATCACCCGTTACGAGTTCGTCGGCGCGGACAACGAGGACGTCATCGCCATCGCCCCGGCCGATCTCCCCGCGGGCTGGGCGGACGGGACCAACTAGGGCCGCACTGTGGACGGGGGAGAGCGACCGCCGGGCCGGGGGCCCAACCACGGTGCCGGCCCGGGTGCCAGGAGTACGGCATCCGGGCCTCTCCACGTGCGCCACGGACAGTGCGATGTCGGCGACGGCTTTCCTTCGCCGTCTGGTAAGACGAGTGGGCGCGAGAGCCGAAGGGGTCGAATTAGCGCTCTGCCATCTGAACTGCCCCGGTAGGGATGAAGGTGGCGACGGGCTTTCGCTCGGGGTCTGCCATCTTGACCTTGGCCTTCTTGTTCGGCAGCGAGAGCCGGAAGACCTTGTGCCACGCGGAGAACACCTGCTTGGGCAGCGGCCCTGTGACGTAATCCAGCTCGTACTTCTCGAACAAGGCGCGCACCTTCACCGCGACCTCGGCGTACCGGTTGCTCGGCAGGTCCGGGAACAGGTGGTGCTCGATCTGGTGGGACAGGTTGCCGGTCATGAAGTGCATGGCCTTGCTGCCGCTGATGTTCGCCGAACCCATCATCTGGCGCAGATACCACTGGCCGCGCGTCTCGTGCTCAATCGACCGGCGCTCGAAGACCTGCACGCCCTCGGGGAAGTGCCCGCACATGATCACCGAGTGGGACCAGATGTTGCGGACCAGGTTCGCGGTGAACGTGGCGGCGAGCGTGCTGAGGAATGACGGGCCCGACAGCAGCGGGTGGATCACGTAGTCCTTGAGCACCTGTTTGCGGATCTTACGGCCGACGGCTTTGGCCCGGGCACGGAACTCCGGGTCCTTGCGGCGGTGCTTGTCCAGGTTGTCGCCGAGCTCCAGGTCGTAGGCGGCGATGCCGTACTCGAAGAAGCAGGCGTTGAGGAAGTTCCACAGCGGCTGGCCGAGGTGGAGCGGGTGCCACTTCTGGTCCTCGTCGACGCGCATGATGCCGTAACCGAGGTCGTTGTCCTTGCCGATCACGTTGGTGTACGTGTGGTGCAGCTCGTTGTGCGAGTGCTTCCACTGCTCGGCAGGCGAGACGTGATCCCAGTCCCAGGTAGTGGAGTGGATCTTCGGGTCCCGCATCCAGTCCCACTGGCCGTGCAGGACGTTGTGGCCGATCTCCATGTTCTCCAGGATCTTCGCCACGGACAGACCGGCGGTGCCGATCAGCCACGCGGGCGGGAAGCCCGAGAACAGCAGCACGCCCCTGCTGGCCAGTTCGAGCGTGCGCTGGGCAGAGATGACCTTGCGGATGTAGGCGGCGTCCTTCTCGCCGCGGGCGGCGATCACCCCGTCGCGGATCGCGTCCAGCTCTCGGCCAAGCTCCTCGATCTGCTCCCCGCTCAGGTGGGCGGTGGGGTCGATGGCGGTCAAAATTCTCCTACCGTTCGATGTCGCAGGGGCCCGCCGCGGCGGACACGCAGGTCTGGATGAGGACGCCCGGCTCTGCCTCGGTGATCTCGCCGGTGCGCAGGTCGCGGACGGCCCCCGCCTTGAGCGGTGTGACGCAGCCGTAGCAGATGCCCATGCGGCACCCGGACGGCATGAGCACGCCGGCCTCCTCGCCGACGTCCAGCAACGGCGTGGCGCCGTCCGCGTCGACGGTCTTGCCGGTGGTGCGGAACGTGACCTCGCCGCCGCCGTCCCCGGAGACGACGATGCCGGGGCGGAAGCGTTCGGTGTGCAGGCGGCCTTGGACGCCGTGCTCGATCCAGTGCGCCTCGGCGGCGTCGAGCAGGCCGGCGGGTCCGCAGGCCCAGGTCTCCCGCTCGGCCCAGTCGGGCACGAGCTCGTCGAGGCGGGCGATGTCGAGCATGCCGTCCGTCTCGGTGTGCAGCTCGGTGAGGCGCAGCTTCTTGTCCGCGACCAGGCCGTGCAGATCATTGCGGAATATCACGTCTTGTGGCCGCGGTGCGGAGTGGACCATGACGACGTCGTCGAACCCGGTGTCGCGCAGCATGCCCATCACCGGCGTGATACCGCTGCCTGCCGTCAGATAGAGCACCTTGGCGGGTTTGGCCTCCGGCAGCACGAAGTCACCGGTCGCCTGGTCGAGGTGGATCAGTGTGCCCGGTTTCGCCTCTCGGACCAGGTGGTTGCTGACCTTGCCGCCCGGGATCGCCTTCACGGTGATCGTGAAGCGGCCGTCCCGGCGGTCCGTCGGCGAGGTGAGCGAGTAGGCACGCCACAGGCGTACCCCGTCGACGTCGACCCCAACCCGCACGTACTGACCGGCCGTGTGGCCACGCCACCCCCGCCCCGGTCTGATCACGAGGGTCGCGGCGTCACCCGTCTCGGGGTGCACGGCCTCGATGCGCCCACGCAGTTCAGCACCCGCACGCAGCGGACTGACCAGGTCGAGGTAGTCCGACGGCAGCAGCGGCGTCGTGACCATCTCCAGCAGTTTCCACGCCCTGCCGCGGAGGGCCGCACTCGTCATGACTCCACCTTGATGCGCCTCAGGGCGTAAAGTCCTGTCCGCAGAACGTGAATCTGGTCGGCTGAATTGTTCGCAGGAAACAAAACATGAACCATGCCATGCGGAGAGCCAGCGAACTGACCCTGGATGAGACGACGGTCACCGTACTGCGGGCCGCGCTGAAGAACACCGCCGACGAGATCGTCCAGGCGATCATCGACGAGGTTCCTCCCTACGCCAACGCCCTTTCGGGCCGCATGGGCGGCATCATCCGCCGCGCCGTACGCACCGCCCTCGGGCACTACCTGGACCTCGCGAGCGGCCATGCCACAGGCGGCGACGCCGGTGACGCGGCCTACGAGCTGGGCCGCGGCGAGGTCCGCGAGGGCCGGTCGATGGACGCCCTGCTCAGCGCCTACCGCGTCGGCGCCCGCGTGGCCTGGCGATGCCTGGCCACGGGTGCCGTGCCCGCGGGGCTGCCCGCCGCCGAGGTCGCCAAGTTCGCCGAGCTGACCTTCGCCTACATCGACGAGCTCTCCGCCGCGAGCGCCGCGGGCCACGCCGACGAACTGGCCGCCCAGGGCCGGGCCCACGAGCGTCACCTGGAACACCTGGCCCGCGACCTCCTCGCCGACGCGAGCCCGGACGTGCTGCGGGCCTCCGCGCAACGGGCCGGGTGGCAGCCTCCGGTGTCGCTGACCGCGGTGCTGCTGCCCGCCGCCCAGGCCCGGCCTGCCTACCGCACGCTCAACCCCAACACGCTCGTCCTCGACGATCTGCCGGACGCCTGGGGCGTGCTGCTGGTCCCCGACGCCGACCGGACACATCTCCTGAGGCAGCTGAACCACCGCGCCGCCGTGGTCGGCCCGGCCCGGCCATGGACTCGTGCGTCCGCCTCGTACGCACGAGCCGTACGCGCGCACTCCCTCTCCTGTGACATCCGCGACACGGAGGACCACCTGCCCGAGCTGGTACTGAGCGCCGACGCGGACGCGTTCGCGGACCTGCGTGCCCGAGCCCTCGCCCCCTTGCGGACCCTGCCCGCCGCGACCGCGCGGCGGCTGGAGGAGACGCTGCGGGCGTGGCTGCTGCACCAGGGCAGGCGGGAGGAGGTGGCAACGGCGTTGTTCGTCCATCCGCAGACCGTCCGGTACCGGATGTCACAGCTGCGAGAACTGTTTCCGGAACTCGCATCGCCGCACCGCGTCCTTGAGCTGACGCTTGCGCTCGGTCTCCAGGTCAGCTGACGCATGCCACGACGCCCGCTCGCCCCCGGCGGCCTCACCTTCTCGGGCCCGGACGCCATTTCTGAGCGCCACCACCACGCGTTGCGCCACATCCAGGACCAGCTCACCACCTAGCAGCCCCGCCCGGTGTGCCAGCGCCTCCGTCTGGACAGCGGTCGTGGCCGGCCCGGCTCCCGCCTCGGATACCGTGTTCCTCTACGGGGTGCCATAACGGATGTGACGCCCCCCACCGGAGGTAGTCAGCGTATGAGTTCAAAGCGCAGCAAGAATCCAGCCCTGCCCGTACTTGACGACGCATACCGGCTCGAGTCGGTCAAGAACGCCGAAGAGTCCACCCGTGACTTGGCCGCACGGCTGGCCACCACCGAGCTGCGCCGCGTTTCTCACCCGGGCCGGATCACCTGGGAGCCCATCGATCAGGCCGAGCCCGTACCGGTCCCGCCGACCGTGGTCGACGGTGACGGGGACCTGTGGCTGCGGGACCGGGGCACTGGCACCTGGACCATGCCCGAGTTCAACCCGAAGGAGTTCCCGGCCCGCTGCGGCGAGGTTCTGACGTGGAACCAGCTCGCCTGCGAGTTCGGCCCGCTCACCGCACTGGCCGACGACCGCCGCGTCGGTGGCGGCGGCCGGCGCTGACCGCACAGCCTCCTAGATGACCCGCACCTGAAGCGCCCGTTATGGGCAGCTGAGAGCTCCAGCTCACCGCCGAGCTCTCACTGGAGCCGCGCCCCACGCGCCGATCAGTGACTCAGCGTGGCCGGCCCACAGGACCTGGTCAGGCCAGGGTCTTGATCCACTCTGTGATGACGTCGGCGTACTGCTGTGCCATCGGCTCGTGCATGGTGTGCGGGGCGTCGAGCTGCCTGAAGGCCACAGACTGGCCGGTGGATCCCATGAGGCGGCCGGTGCCGGGGTCGGTCATGTGGAAGTGGCGGGTGAGGAGCACCGGCGTCCAAGTGGAACGGCCCTGCCCGCGCGGGTCGATCGCGAACACGGCGCGGTCGGCGGCCTCGGAGATGCCGGGAGCCGGGCCTGCGCGGTTCGCCGGGTGGCGTCGCGCACGTGGTCGCCCGGGGTTGGACGTGAGGTGCGCCGGTACGGGGTCTGGGAGTGGTACCTCAGCCGCCCGGAGGCCGGACGTCTCCGGGGGGTAACCCCACCTGGGGTTGGGCGGGTAGCGGGATCGTGGCGGAAGGCGGTGCCCGGACATGCTGGACCGACCGCACACCGCTGCGTTGTCCGCAGATCCCGTAGGAGTCACTTCGTGCACGAGCAGCAGTCATGGACGTTTTCCCGTCCTTCCCAGCAGCGCCGGACGAGTTGGCGCAGAGCCGTGCCGGCCGTGGCCGCCGTGGCCGTGGGCGTGCTGACGATGAGTGCCATGACCCCGTCCGCGGCGTCCGCCGCCACCCGGCACGACACCGTCCAGCAGGGACTGAACGCGCTGGTGGCGGAGGACGGCATCCCTGCCGCGCTGGCGAGCGTCCAGAGCCGCGACGGCCAAAACCGTACCTACACCGCCGGGGTCGGCGACCTCGCCACCGGTGCGGCGGTGCCCCGTGATGGTCAGGTGCGCGTCGGCAGCAACACCAAGACGTTCACCGCCGTGGTCGTCCTGCAACTGGTCGGAGAGGGGAAGATCAGCCTCGACGCGCCGATCGACACCTACCTGCCGGGCGTCGTCCGCGGGGACGGCATTGACGGAGGCCGCATCAAGGTCCGCCATCTCCTGCAACAGACCAGCGGTCTTCCCAACTACAGCAACTACCTCGGTGAGGACGTCCAGCACTTCGAACCCCGCCAACTCCTCGACATCGCGCTCCAGCACAAGGCCGAGTTCGACCCCGGAACGCGCTGGAAGTACAGCAACACGAACTACGTCCTGGCCGGCTTGATGGTCGAAAAGGTCACCCACCGGTCGCTGGCCAAGGAGATCGACCAGCGGATCATCCAGAAGATCGGTCTGCGCCACACCTACTTCCCCGCCCCCGGTGACGCGACCATCCGCGGACCCCATCCCACCGGCTACTACCGGGATTCACCCGATGCGCCGCTGCGGGACGTGACGGAGCTGGACCCCTCCTGGGCCTGGGCCGCGGGAGCGATGATCTCCACCAACTCCGACCTGGACCGGTTCTTCTCGGAGCTGCTGACCGGCGACCTGCTCAAGCCGGCCCAGCGCGCCGAGATGCGCACCGGTACCGTTCCCGCGGAGGAGACCTTCGGCCCCGGCGCCCGCTACGGTCTGGGGCTCGTCAGCAAGCCGCTGTCGTGCGGCGGTCTCTACTGGGGCCACGGCGGCAGCTATCCGGGATACGAGACGCGGGGCGGGGCCACCGTGGGCGGCCGCGCCGCCAACGTCGCGGTGAGCTTGCAGCTGTCCGACGAAGCGACCAGAGGACGTGTCGACCGAGTCGTGGACGCGGCCCTGTGCCGCCGCTGAAGGAGACCGGCACGGGGCCCACCGAGGCATCGGGCGACGGGGCCCGGTGATCGTCGGCCGACGAGCCACCGGGCGGTGGGTGTTCCGGGCGGCTGCGACCGCCAGGACCGCGAAGCCCCCCCCGCACCTGCGACTCACCTCGCGAGTTCCGTCGTCTCGTCCAGCCGCGTCAGCTTCCGGCATCGACGCGATTTCCGCGTAGCCGCGGCCGGCCGGCAGGAGCTGTGGAGCGGGGTTCGTAGCCACCGCAGGCCCAAAGGCCCAGAGAAGTCCCAGAGATGCCGCCGCGCCCCTCCCTGACCCGCTGAGCCGCAGGTCAGACGGGGCGCGGCGGCATTCGCGCATCAAATATCGCGGAAGATCTCGATCTGCGCGCCCACCGAGTTGAGGCGTTCCGCCAGGTCCTCGTAACCGCGGTTGATGACGTACACGTTGCGCAGGACCGACGTGCCCTCGGCGGCCATCATGGCGAGCAGGACCACCACCGCGGGGCGCAGGGCCGGGGGGCACATCATTTCGGCGGCGCGCCAGCGGGTGGGGCCCTCCACCAACACCCGGTGGGGGTCGAGGAGTTGGAGGCGGCCGCCGAGACGGTTGAGGTCGGTGAGATAGATCGCGCGGTTGTCGTAGACCCAGTCGTGGATGAGCGTCTGGCCCTGGGCCGCCGCCGCGATCGCCGCGAAGAACGGCACGTTGTCGATGTTGAGGCCGGGGAACGGCATCGGGTGGATCTTGTCGATGGGCGCCTCCAGTTTGGAGGGGCGCACGGTGAGGTCGATGAGCCGGGTGCGCCCGTTGTCGGCGGCGTACTCCTCGGTGCGGTCGTGGTCGAGGCCCATCTCCTCCAGGACCGCGAGCTCGATCTCCAGGAACTCCACCGGGACCCGGCGGATCGTCAGCTCGGACTCGGTGACCACGGCGGCGGCCAGCAGGCTCATCGCCTCGACCGGGTCCTCGGACGGCGAGTAGTCGACGTCCACGTCGATGTCCGCCATGCCGTGCACGGTCAGGGTGGTGGTGCCGATGCCGTCGACCCGTACCCCGAGCGCTTCCAGGAAGAAGCACAGGTCCTGGACCATGTAGTTGGAGGAGGCGTTGCGGATGACGGTGACGCCGTCGTTGCGGGCGGCGGCCAGCAGCGCGTTCTCGGTCACGGTGTCGCCGCGCTCGGTCAGCACGATCGGGCGGTCGGGCGCGGTGCGGTCCACCTCGGCGTGGTAGATCCCCTCGGTGGCCGTGATGTCCAGGCCGAACCGGCGCAGCGCGATCATGTGCGGCTCGATGGTGCGGGTGCCGAGGTCGCAGCCGCCGGCGTAGGGCAGCCGGAAGCGGTCCATGCGGTGCAGCAGCGGGCCGAGGAACATGATGATGGAGCGGGTCCTGCGGGCGGCGTCCGCGTCCATGGCGTCGAGGTCGAGCCGGGCCGGCGGCACGATCTCCAGGTCGGTGCCCTCGTTGATCCAACGGGTGCGTACGCCAATGGAGTTGAGGACTTCCAGGAGCCGGTAGACCTCTTCGATCCTGGCCACGCGGCGCAGCACGGTGCGGCCCTTGTTGAGCAGGGAGCCGCAAAGGAGGGCGACACAGGCGTTCTTGCTCGTCTTGACGTCGATCGCGCCCGAGAGGCGACGGCCGCCCACGACGCGCAGGTGCATGGGGCCGGAGTAGCCGAGCGAGACGATTTCGCTGTCGAGCGCTTCGCCGATGCGCGCGATCATCTCAAGGCTGATGTTCTGGTTTCCGCGCTCGATCCGGTTCACGGCGCTCTGGCTGGTGCCCAGAGCCTCGGCCAACTGCGTCTGTGTCCAGCCTCGGTGCTGCCGGGCGTCACGGATGAGCTTGCCGATGCGTACGAGGTAGTCGTCTGCCATAGGGGCAGGTTATCTCAGATATGAGATGGCGCTCGCGCTGGGCTGGGCCGTCAGGGTGAGGACCCGTCACCTCCGATCCTGCGCGTTCCTTGCGGGGGCGGCAAATGGGCTGGTCCGTCCGGGGTGCATTGTTTTGCGAAGTTCGGGCGTGTCGTGCGCTTGTTCGTGCCTGTGTAGGAGCCTGCCGCATTGCGTGAGAACTCGGTGGGTGCACGCCGCGCCTGGGCTGCGGGTGTCTGGCTGGGCTCCCGATGGGTGGCTTCCCAGCGGTGGATAACCGCGTACCCGCACGGACGGCGGCCGCCCCCAGGTAAGGGGGCGGCCTCCGTGGTCTGCTTCTTGGTGGCTCTTCCGTTCTAGAAGCTGGAGCTGGTCCACTCCAGGCGGGGCGCGCTCAAACCGTCCCCGATGCCGGTGAAGGTCCACAACCCGTTTTTGCTGTGACCATCGCTGGTCTGTCCGTAGTCGTACAGAACCTCGGCATCGGTCTTTCCGTCGCCGTTGAAGTCGCCTGCGACAAGGGTGCTGGCATTCCAGTTCCAGCTGTCAGTGCTGTCCCACACCTTCTTTGGCGCGCTGACTCCGTCGGCTTCCCCGGAGAGAACCCACATTCCGGTGTGGTTGCTGCCGTCGGCGTCCCGGCCGTAGTCGTAGAGAACAGCGATGTCGGACTTCCCGTCACCGTTGAAGTCGCCGGAAGCCACTGTGCTGGCGTTCCAGTTCCAACTGGAGGAGCTGTCCCATATTTTCTTCGGGGTGCTCAGCCCCGTGGCGCCGCCGGCGAACCACAGGCCTGTGTGGTTGTTGCCCGTAGAGTCTTGGCCGTAGTTGTAGAGGATGGCGATGTCGGTTTTTCCGTCGCCGTTGAAGTCGCCGGAGGTGAGTTTGCTGGCGTTCCAGTTCCAGCTGTCGTCTCCGCTGTCCCACTGTCCTTGCGGAGGGAGCAACGCCTTGCCATCGCTCAAGGACACCCAAAGGGCGCTGCGGTTGCCCGTGTCGGTGCGTCCGTAGTCGTACAGCGTCGCGACGTCGCTCTTGCCGTCGCCGTTGAAGTCGCCGGAGGCGACCTGGGCCGGCTGTGACGGGGTCGGTTGTTTGCCGTTGGCCGGCAGGGGGGCAGGGGAAGGCAGCGCGGCGGTGCCCAGGGTGGCGGTGGCCCATCGCTGGGAGGGGGCGCCGTTGCACTCGTAGAGCTGCAATTGGGTGCCAGGGGTGAAAGTGCCGCCTGGTCGGTCCAGGCAGCGGTTGGAGACGGGGTTGAGGTAGCTGCCGTCAGCGCGGGCCTGCCACTGCTGGTTGGGGGCTCCCGTGCAGGTCATGAGCTGGACCAGGGTGTTGTTGGTGGTCCCGCTGTTCGCGGCCTCGACGCACTTGCCCTGGATGCGGACGGTGGCGTCGTCCCGGAGCTCGAACTGCTGGGCGTCAGACTGGTTGCAGGTGTAGATCTCGATCTGATTTCCGTCGGTGCTCGCCGCGTGGTCGTCGTCGACGCAGGTGCCCGAGTCGGTCGCGGCAGTGATGGGGCCCGTGGCCCCGGGCGCGGTGACGGAGGCCGCGTACGGGTAGATGGCGAGGTTGCTGATGCCGCCGTGCAGGCCCCCGACAGCGTTGGGCTTGCCGTCGGCCTGGTAGCGGCCGAGGGCGAATGGTCCGTCCGGCTTCGGGGCGGGGCTGGCGGACGGGTTGTGGTGGCCCGAGCCGACGAGAACGCCGTCCGCGTACAGACCCATCCGCCCGGTGCGCGCGTCGTAAACGGCCGTCAGTTTGGTCCAGACATCCGGGTGGAGGAGGGCGTTGGCATTGATGCTGGAGGTGCTGTCGTACCTCCAGCCGGAAGTGGTGTCCTGGGTGTTGCCGATGGCGAACCGCCAGTAGGCGCCATCATGCTCGGGGAAGAGCATGAAGTCGCTGGCCTGGGAGTTGTCCTGGCTGACGATGACTCCGTTGGCGTCTGATGCCTTGGCCCAGGTGCTGATGGTGAAGCTCTTGCGGGTGTCGACTACGGCGGTGCTGGTGGTGATCGCCGACTGCGTGTCGCTGAAGAAGGCGTAATCGGTGTTCCGGCCGTCGACGGTCGCCGTGGGCCACAGGATGTTCGTGGCGGTGGCCGGGTAATTGCCGGTGCTGCTGTCCACCTTTCCCTGGGCGTTGGGGCCAGTGAGCTTCCACCCGGCCATGGGCATGTTGAGGTTGCCCAGCGGTACGACGGTCGAGACCAGACTCGTGACCGTGGGGTACGGGGCGGTGTTGGTGGGAGCGTTACCGGCGCCGGAGAAGGAGACGAGCTGCTGGTTGGTGTCGACTGCCCACAGATCCGGAATGCCGTCGCCGGTGAGGTCGCCGTCGGAGCCGACGCGCGGGTAACGCTCGGGGTCGATGGCGGCCTTGAGGTCCACACCCTGCGCGGGGTCGATGAAGCCGGTCAGGTCCGGGGCGTCGGCGCTGCCCTTGACCGTGAAGGCACGGACGGCGCCGGTGGTCTTCGACCGGGCCCACAGGGTGGGAAAGTCATTTCCGTTGGTGCGGCCCGGGGTGATCAGTTCGTAGTTGTCCCAGCGCTGGTCGTTGGCCGACAGCAGCATGGCCCGGCCCAGGTGGTTGCTGCTGTCGCGCAGGGCGAGCCAGAGCCGCCCGTTCTCCACGAACAGCAGCGAGGTACGCGGCAGCGCGTACTGGCCGGTGCCCTGGACCGCGCCGGAGTCACCGCTGGGCGAGCCGAACGCCGCGATCTGGGTGACCTTGGACCAGTTCCCGCCGTAACCGTAGTCCGCGCACGTGAGAGCCGAAGAGGTCGCGTCCACGCAGGAGGTCGGCTTGTCCAGGGGTACGGGTGCCTGGCCGTCGAAGCGGCCCCCATTGGTGTCGTTGAGGTAGTCGTAGAGCATGGCGGCACCCGGCTGGTGGGCCAGGAGATCGTCGACGTTCTTGCTGGCGAGGCTGCCGCGGTGGGTGATCTGGATGCCGGTCCAGCCGTTGTTGCCTGGCGCCGCTTGGATACGGGCGTTGGGCGCGGTGTTGGGGTCGGTGCCGCCGCCGATCTGGCGGAGGTCGCCGGCGCTGTCGGGCAGGAGCACGTCCGGGATGGAATCGCCGGTGACGTCGCCGAAGACAGGGCGGGGGCCGTTGAGGTCGGACGGTGCGTAGTAGCTGTAGACCGCGGGTTGGGACATGTTGCCCGCATTGTCCTGGGTTTGCAGGTAGACGAAGTTTGTACCCCAGTGCGGGGGCGTGATCTTGATATCCGCCTTGCCTCCGGTGAGTCTGACGATGCCCTTGGCCGAGTCGGTGCACCTCCACCCGGTCGCGGCCGCCTGGACAGGGTCGGTGGTCCAGCGCGCGCACGCGAGCCCGGAACTGCGGCCACCGTCAACGGGTGCGGGATCAGTTCCGGTGAGGGTGAAGGTGCCTTCCTGGCCGGCCTTGAGGGGCTGGGCGTTGGGGGTGCCGGAGGGAGGGAAGTCGCTGGAGGCGACGGTTGCCGTGGGCGGGGTGCGGTCGACGCGGAAGTAGCAGCTTCCGGTCGGGTCGCTCGACAGCGTGCCGTCCGTGGTGATCGCCTGCCAGCCGTACTGGTGACCGTCAACAAGACTTCCCGAGTTGACGGTGACGTCGCCGGCGGAGTTCCAACCGGTGGTGAAGGTCGAAGTCTGGTTGCCGTTGTCGTTGTCCCACAGCTTGAACGTCGTGTACAGCTGCTCGTTTGTGCGCGAGTCGGTGTTGGCTGTCAGTGCGGTGCTGGTTGCGCCGATCCAGCCGGGCTCCTCCGGAAGGTTGCACTGGGTATAGGAGCCTGTGCTCGCCAGGCCCGGGGCCGGACTGGTGCGGGGGTTGCCGATGGCCGGGTTGATGTCGTAGGTGACGACGACGTGAGGGGCCTGGCCGCCCTTCGACGTGAAGCGCTGCCGGTAGTACTTGTTGTTCTCGTCGTCGGGGGCGAACCCGAACGAGAAGTTGCCCCAGCGGTTGGCTGACGCCCGTCTCATCGTCGAGGTGACGTCGTACGCGACGCTGCCGGTGCCCGAGACCGAGAGGCTCGCACCGATCTTGGAGCAGCCGCCCATGACGGAACCGGTGCCGCACGGCTGGTGGTTCCAACTGGTCGGATCGCTGATCGTGCCCGTCTCGTACAAGCCCAGCGGGGTCCTGGTCGAGGGGCTGGAGGACGCGATGACCGTGGCGTACAGACGCGCGTCGAGGACGGTGGCGCCATAGATCGCGGATCCGATGCCGACCTGGAAGTAGGCGCGGGTCCGGCCGGTGGGGGAGCAAGGGTGTTCGGTGTCGACGTATCCGCAGTAGCCGGTGGCCGGTGTGTCCTGGCCGTACTGTGTGCCCTTGTACTCATTCGTACTGGGATAGGCCTCCTGTACCTGGGCCCAAGCCTGCAGCGTGTTGTCGGTCGACGGGTTCCAGCCCGGGTCGATGAACCACGGCCCGGTGCCCTTCTCGAGCACCCCGGTGTCGGGGACGAGGTCGATGCCGTGGTCGTCGGCGGTGGCGGCAACCTTGGCGACGATCGCACCCGCGCCGGGGCCATCCGCGGTGGAATCGGCTCCAGTGCCGTCCGCGGAGGCGGTCAGCGCGGCGTGACGGGCGAAGGACTTCTGCGTCCCTGATGGCGTGGGAGGCGTGGACGAGTCCCACATGACGGGGCTCGGCGCGGAAAAGCGGGCCCGGCCCAGGGCGTCGGCCGCCTTCAGGTTTCCGGCCGCGTCGGCGCTCACCGTCAGCCCGTCGGCCACCACGTCGAGATGGAGCCTTTTGACGGCGGGGTCGGCGGCAGCCCGCGCGGTGTGCACGATCAGCACCTGGCGCCAGCCGCCCAGAGGGGTGGCCGTCAACTCCAGGTCCACATCAGGCATGACGGCCTCGTAGAGGGCGCTGTCACCGTCGAGGACCGGCTTGGGCAGTCTGAAAGGCGCCTTGATGGCGAGCTTCTTGCCGTCGCTCGTGGTCATGGTCGCCATGGGGCCGTCCCCGCCACCGGAGAAGACCAGAGGTGACGGCACGGTGGTCGGCGTGACAGTGCCGTCCGCGCGGGCACGCAGCGTCGCGTCGATGTCCTGCCACGTCCCCTCGGCGGATCGGACGCGCAAGGGGCTGGACGAGGTGTCGGTGCTGAGTGTGCCGTCGGGGTTGGCGACGGTCTGCGCGTTCTGCGTCGTCAGGTACCCGATGGCTACCGGCTTCCCGGTGCTTTTCGCCTGGGCGCGTGCCGCGTCGAGGGCCTTCTCGTTTTCGGTGGGCTTCTTGGGGGGCGGAGCAGGCCAGGCAGAGTCGGCCGGACCGTGCCCGGCACTGCCGCCGGCGACCGCCCCGGGGGCAGCGAGTACGCCGATGCCCAGAGAGAGCACGACGGCACCGGCGATCGTTCCCAGCGGCGCGCGGACGGCCCGTCGGCGACGTGAGGCCCCCGGCCCCAGTATCCGCGGATGGAGAAGTGATGGCCTCAAGATGGAGGTCCTCGCTGTGGTCTGTGAGCGGGCAGAGGTCATCCGCACAGTTCCTTCACAGCATCGCCCCTGTCAACGGTGTCGCTTGTGAAATGCCCTTTCTGCCCCGTGAGTTACCGCAGTGCACCTGGACGTGACATTGGCCACGCGGCCGGAATTTTAAATTCCGCTGTACGTGCCAAATTGCTGATCCATAGGGTGCCGTTTACCCCGGCCGTGATCCGCCGGGGGATTTCGCATTGCATGTTTGTTTTCTTCTGTGTCCTGTGGGGGAACCAGTTGTCTCGTCGGGGTGGGCTTTTCACGCGCTCGAACACCGGGCGTTCGCGGATTGCCGTGATGGCCGCGCTGTCGGTGCTGTTCGGCGGGCTCGGCCTCCCCGCTGTCGAGGCGAAGGAGGCGCCCCCGAAGGTCTGGACGCCGCCGAAGACCCCGCTGCCGGACACCAAGCCGGTCAAGGGCTCAAGCCTCAAGCCGGCCGCCGCCAAGGCGCCTACCGGGAAGAGCTGGTCTCCGCCTGCCGCGAGTGACACTCCGTCCGGCACGGCGACGGCCGTCGTGGGCCGTTCCTCCTTCGGGAAGTCCCCCTCGCGAAATCCGGGCACGGCGCCTCCCCTCACGCAGGCCGGCACGCTGCCGGTCTGGATCGCTCCCGGCCAGGAGCCGGATCACGCGGCGAAGACCTCCGCCGCCGTTTCTGCGCCGAGCGGCGATTCAGCCGTGCGCGTCGAGGTGGCGGACAAGCGCAAGGCGGGCAGAGTGGGCGTCAACGGCGCCCTCGTATCGCTGACCGACACCGGAACCGGCGCGGCCCCCGGGAAGGTCCGGGTAGGCCTGGACACCTCCGCATGGGCCAAGGCGGCCGGTGCCAACTGGGCCGACCGGGCCCGGGTCGTCGAGCTTCCCGGTTGCGCGCTGACCACGCCCAAGGCCCCGGGCTGTACGCGGCGCACCCCGGTGACCGCCGGCACGGACGCCTCCGGCCGGCTGGTGGCCGAGGTCGCGATGCCGTGGAGCATGGCGCGTGGGAACGCCAAGTCCTCGTTGTTCAGCGCTGTCGAGGCTCCGCAGGCCATGGCGGCGCAGAGCGTGGTGCTGGCCGTGGAGCCCGGCCCGGCGGGGGCCGGCGGCGACTTCAAGGCCTCTCCGCTCAGCCCCTCGGCTTCCTGGCAGGCGGGCGCCAACGCGGGCAACTTCACCTACGGCTACACCGTGGAGGTCCCCTCCGCTCTGGCCGGTCCGGCTCCCAGCCTGTCGCTGGGCTACGACTCTTCGTCCGTGGACGGCAAGACCGCCTCCACCAACGCCCAGGCGAGCTGGATCGGCGACGGCTGGGACTACCATCCGGGCTCGATCTCCCGTACGTACAAGAGTTGCGACGACGCGGGTGTCAAGGGCTCCGGCGACGAGTGCTGGGGTGGTGACCTGCTGAACCTCTCGCTCGCGGGGCACGCGGGCCAGCTGGTGCGCGACGACACCTCGTGTGCGTGGCACCTGCAGGGCGAGGACGGCACCCGAGTCGAGCGGTTGACCGGCCTGGACAACGGCGCATGGAAAGGCGAGGGCTGGAAGGTCACCACCAACGACGGCACCCAGTTCTACTTCGGTGCCAACCACTTGCCCGGCGGTGACGGCAGCGACCCCGCCGCGGACTCCGTGTCCACCATGCCCGTCTACTGGCCCGGCGACGCGGACAAGTGCCTCGGCGCCGGCTCCGCCGACAAGGGGACCTGGTCGCAGATGGGCTGGCAGTGGAACCTCGACTACGTCGTCGACCCGCACCAGAATCTGATCAACTACCGCTACGCGCAGGAGGACAACTACTACACACGCGGTGGCGGCCAGAACAACGGCAACGGCACCCTCACCAAGTACCAGCGCGCCAGCCACCCGGCCTGGATCGGATACGGCCAGCGCCTGCCCGACCAGATCGCCGCCAAGGGCAAGGCCAATCCCGCCGCCCAGGTGTGGTTCCGCACCGATGAGCGCTGCTTCGCCAAGGACACGATCACCTGCGCCGAGTCCCAGCGCACCAAGGACAACGCCACGTACTGGCCCGACAGCCCGCTCGATCAGAACTGCGCCAGCAGTGGCCAGTGCCTGAACCTGTCGCCCACCTTCTGGACCACCAAGCGCCTCAAGCGGATCGATACCGAGGTCCTTGACGGGACCTCCTACCGCAGCGTCGACTCCTTCGCCCTCAACCAGTCCTTCCAGGACCCGGGAGACGGAAGTTCACCGTCGCTGTGGCTGGACTCCGTCCAGCGCACCGGCTCCAACGGCAAGACCCCCATCACCCTGCCCGCGGTCTCCTTCCAGCCGCTTCAGATCGCCAACCGAGTGGACGGGAACGTCGTACGCCCCGACGGCACCGAGGCCACGACGTCCACGTTCAAGCGCCCGCGCATTCAGACGATCACGACCGAGACCGGCGGCAGGATCAATGTCGTCTACCGGCCGGCGGAGTGCTCCCGGCTCAACCACACGATGCCGTCCTCCGAGGACCGCAACACCATGGCCTGCATGCCGGTCAGGTGGTACCTGCCCGGGCAGTCCTACCCCGACCCCGTGAAGGACTGGTTCAACAAGACCGTCGTCCAGAGCGTCACCGAACAGGACACATTCGCCACCGCCCCGACCAAGGTCACCGACTACGAGTACGGCGGCGGCATCGCCTGGCACCGCAACGACTCCGAGCTGACGGACTCCAAGACCCGTACCTGGGACCAGTTCCGCGGTTACGCCACTGTCACCACGCGCACCGGCTCCGGCAACCAGACCGAAGCCCCGCGCACCAAGGCCGTCAGCACCTACTTCCGCGGCATGGACGGCGACATCCTGGCCGACGGCTCCAAGCGGAGCGTCACCGTCGACGCCGCTGCCGTCGACGGCAGCACCAAGGTCCAGAGCGTCACCGACGACAACGTCCTGTCGGGCTTCGTCCGGCAGAGTCTTACGTACGACCGCGACGGTGGCAGTGTCATCGGCGACGAGGTCAGCACTCCCTGGCAGGGCCCCGTCACCGCGACCCGCGCCCAGTCCGGCGGCATGCCGGACATCACCGCCCGCGCCGTCAACACCGCTGAGGTCACCACCCACTCCAAGCTGGCCGACGGCAGCTGGCGCACTTCCGAGCGCAGCTCCACCTACGACAGCACGCTCGGCGCCCGCCCGGTCCAGGTCGACGACAACAGCGACGTCGGCCACCCGGAGAACCGGCTCTGCACCACTTTCACGTACGCCACCGGCCTCGACCTGGCACCCAAGCCCCTAGCCTCGCGCACCCTGATCCTCTCCGGCGGTTGCGACCAGGCGCCCACCTCCTCCAACACGGTCGCCGACACCCGTGTCTACTTCGACGGTCTGCCGCTCGGCAAGGCTAACGCGACCGGGGATCAGACCTCGACCGAGGTCCTGGAGCGCTACGCCGCCGACGGCACCCCGGTGTACCGGAAGAACGCCGCCACCACCTTCGACGCCTACGGCCGCGTCACCAGCACCGCCGACCCCACGCGCACCGACGCCACCCACCCGGACGGTGCGGTCACCAAGACCGAGTTCACCCCGTCCACCGGCGCCCTGCCCAGCCAGGTCATCCACACCAACCCGCTGGGCTGGAAGACGGTCACCAATCTCGACATCGGCCGTTCCCTGCCCCTGAAGGCCACGGACGAGAACAGCCGCGTCAGCGAACAGGACTACGACGCCCTCGGACGCCTCGTCGCCGCCTGGCAGCCCGACAGCGACCGCTCGACCGGCGCGCCCGCCGACCGCAAATTCTCCTACGCGATGAACGGCACCAACGCGCCCTCCTCCGTGCTCAGCCAGGCCCGGATGCGGGACGGCAACTACACCTCGTCCTTCACGATCTACGACGGTCTCGGCAGGGTCCGGCAGACCCAGGCCAGCACCCCCTCGGGTGTGGCCGGCCGGACGATCACTGACGCCCTCTTCGACTCGCACGGCTGGCAGACCAAGACCAGCGCGGCCTACTACAACGACGAAGCCGCCCCCGTCGGAGCGCTGTTCCTGCCCAACGGCGGTGTCAACCCGGACAGCAAGGTCCCGTCGCAGACCGTGCAGGTCTACGACGGTCTGGGCCGCGTCACAGCCTCCGTCTTCCAGTCGTACGGCATCGAGCAGTGGCGCACGAAGACCGACTACCCCGGGGCCGACGAGGTCCGCACCACCCCGCCCGCCGGCGGCTTCGCCACGGCCACCATCTCCGACGGCCTCGGCCGGCCAGTGGCGCTGCGCCAGTACCAGAGCAACACCCCCTCCGGCGCGTACGACGAGACCACCTACGGCTACAACGCGCAGGGCAAGGAGCTGTGGCGCAAGGACTCGGCGGGCAACCAGTGGACCTTCGCCTACGACCTGCTCGGCCGCCCGGTGAAGTCCACCGACCCCGACTCCGGCACCTCGACCACCGCCTACGACGACACCAGGAACCTCGTCACCACGACGGATGCGCGAGGCAAGAGCGCCACCACCGTGGCCGACCTGCTGGGTCGCACCGCCGCGACGTACGAGGGCAGCGCGATCGACCCGGCCAAGCAGGTCGGGAAGTTCACCTACGACACCCTGGCCCTTGGCAAGCCCACCGCCGCCACCCGATTTGTTGGCGGCGCCTCGGGCAGCGCGTACACGTCGGAAACCACCGGCTATGACAGGGGCTACCGCCCGCTCGGCACCAGGACCACGATCCCGGCATCCGAGGGCAAGCTCGCGGGAACGTATACGACCACCAACGCCTACGACGCCTTCGGCTACCTGAAGACGACCAAGCTGCCCGCCCTGCCGGGGGCCGGCCTGGGGGCCGAGACACTGATCTTCGGCGTCGACACGATGGGCAACCAGACCTCGCTCGACAGCACCATCGGTCTCACCAACGTCCCCTACGTGGCGGATCTTCGCTACGACCCCTACGGCCGCACCATCCGCACCACCGTCGGTGACACCGGTGCCCAGATCGTGTCCACTCTGGACTACGACAACTCCACCGGCCGCGTCATCCGCTCCATCCTCGACAAGCAGAACGCGCCGACTGCCAGCGTCGACGTCAACGAGTACACCTACAACGCGCTGGGCCAGGTCACCTCCGTCCGCGACACCCAGGACGGCAACGCGGTCGATCAGCAGTGTTTCACCCACGACTATCTCGGCCGTCTCACGCAGGCCTGGACCGACACCGGCGCGCAGACCACCGCCCCGCAGCCCAGCGTCCGCGGCATCGGCTCGTGTGCCAACAGCGGCGGACCGGCGGTCGACGGCGCAGGCAAGCCCAGCGTCGGTGGCCCCGCCCCGTTCTGGCAGCAGTACACCTTCGACAAACTCGGCAACCGCACCAAGCTCGTCAAGAAGGATGTCACCGGCGCGGCGGCCAAGGATGTGACGGTCACCCAGACCTTCGGCACCGGCCCGAACACCCCCTCCTCCGACCCGCAGTCGGGCGGCGGCACGGGCGGCCCGCACGCTTTGATGGCTTCTACGGAGACCGGTCCCTCCGGCACCACGGCCACCTCGTACACCTACGACGCGGTCGGCAACACGACATCCATCACCAGCACGCCCGGCACCAAGAATCTGACCTGGGACGGACAGGGCAAACTAGACAAGATCACCGGCACCGGCCAGAGCGCCGGCACGAGCTACCTGTACGACACCCAGGGCAACCAGCTCATCCGTCGTGATCCGGGCAAGACCACCCTGAACCTCGGTGCCGATCAGCTCACGCTGGACACCGCCAGTGGCGCCCTCACCAACGTCCGCACCTATGGGGCTCCCGGCGGCCTGTCCATCACCCGCACCACTACGGGCGGCAAGTCGACCCTGGCCTATCAGAGTTCGGACCCGCACGGCACCAATGGCATCCAGTTCAACTCCTTCGACCTGTCCCAGGCCCGCCGTCCCACCGACCCGTTCGGCAACGACCGCGGCAACCAGCCGGCAGAGGGGACGTGGGCGGGCGACAAGGGTTTTGTCGGCGGCACCAAGGAGAAGGCGACCGGCCTCACCCTGCTCGGAGCCCGCGAATACGACCCGAAGACCGCCCGTTTCATCAGCCCCGACCCCATCGTGGACGGCGCCGAGCCGCAACAGTGGAACGCCTACGCGTACGCCAACAACAGCCCCGTCAACAGGGCCGACGCCACCGGTCTCCGCATGGACTGCGGCACCGCCGCCGAGTGCCAGGGGGTCAACGAGTACTACGAAAAGCTGGCGGGGCAGTCAAAGGGGGGCGCGGGCTCGACGGGCGGCACCACAGGCGGCACGACGGCCGCCGAGACCCAGGCCGAAAGCACGCTGGACCAGGCCGAGACCACCGTCACCAAGGTCAAGGCGAAGCGCGAGGAGTTGCAGAAGCAGGTCATCCACATCGTCGGTGACTTGATCGGCTACAACGACGCCCGCGACTGCTTCACCAAGGGCGACGTCATGGCTTGCCTCAACACCGCGCTCGGCGCGGTGCCGTGGGGCAAGATCTTCAAGGCCGTCAAGATCGGCATCAAGGCCTTCAAGATCTACAAGGAGATCAACAAGACCTACGACGCCATCCGGGCCGCCGAACGCACCGCGGCCGAAGCGGCCAGAGCGTATGCGAAGGCCAAGAAGGCCGGCGACGAAGCTCGCGCCGCGGAAAAGGTCGCGGCCAAGGCGGCCGAAGAGAAGGCCGCCAAGGAGACAGCCACCGACGCGGCGGGTACCGAAGCGAAGTCCGCCAGAGCCGAGGCCGACGCCGAAGCCAAGGGGGCGGGTGAGGGCAAGGAGGCCCCCACCGAGTGCAACAGCTTCCCCTCGGGCACCCGAGTCATGATGGCCGACGGCACCACCAGGGCCATCCAGGACATCCACGACGGCGACACGGTCCTGGCCACCGACCCCCAGACCGGCCAGACCCGGCCCGAGACCGTCACGGCCACCATCACCACCCCCGACGACAAGCAGTTCACCGACCTCACCCTCACCGACGACGCCCACCCCCGCGGCCCCCCGGCCAAGGTCACCTCCACCCATCACCACCCCTACTGGAGCCAGACCCGCCACCAATGGGTCGACGCCGGCGAGCTCCGCACCAACGAACAGCTCCGCCAGCCCAACGGCGCCACCCTCACCGTCACCGCCGTCCGCAACTACGGCTACGCCGTCACCACGCACAACCTCACCGTCGAACAACTCCACACGTACTATGTGCTCGCGGGGACCACGCCGGTCCTGGTTCACAACTGTGGTCCTGGGGTTGCAACTGAAGACGATGCAATGCTTGCTCTCAACCGTGCGGAAGAGTTGCAGGCGTCCCGCAATGATTACTTCATGGCGGACGTGAAGGGCACTACGGCGGTAATTGGCGTCTTCAACTCTGAGACGAAGGCATTCACCACTCGGATCGGAATCAATGGGGGCGGTGCAATGCCTTCCGGATGGACACTTCGGCCGGGAGAGGAATTCGTGCAGGCGGCTGGGCATGCAGAGGAAGGGATCCTTAACAGCTTGGGGCCAAATGAGCATGCAGTGTTCGGTGCGGCATCGCGAAACTTCTGCGTTGCCATCTGTTCGCCCATGCTGAACGTTCGCGGGGTGACGTTGGGTGGCGCAGGGATCCGCGGTCATGCTGCACAGAACTCCCCATTCACAATCTTCTGGGCCACTGGAGGCTAGAGGGATATGGAGATTCCGTCAGAAATTCAGGCGATTCCGAACGCTTCGGACTCTGAGCTCATGCTGATCTGTGCTGCAGCTGCGGAACGGGGGGTGGCTTTCTGTCGAGCCCTAGGCCCTTCGGAGTACTTGACGTGGGTCGATGCCTCGCTTGAGCTTGCTTGGGCGGCAGCTGCTGGCGAGTCTGTCCAGGACGAGTGCGCCGAGGCGTTGGATGAGCTGGAGATGGAACCTCAGGATGGTGAGGATGATTCCTCTCGCCCAGAGTTCTATGTGACTCAGGCGGTGGGGCTCGTGGGAAATGCTCTTGCCGTCTCCTTGAGGCCTTCAGTCCCGAAGGTGGAGATGTCCATCAATGCCCTCAGGTCACTGCTCTCCATGCTCGACTTCAAGCTATCAGGAGAAAATCCCGTAATTGTAAGGTACGGAGAAGAGCCTCCTCCTCCTGGGCGGCTAGTACAAATGGAGATTGACGCCGAGCGTGAGGTCCTTGCCCTTTTGTCTCAGGGGTCAGAAGGTTCCGCTCAAGGCGTGATCGGCCGCTCGGCGGCAACTCAAGCGCAGGCATCAGCAAGCGCATTTGCCGTGCAGCTGATTCCTTCTATCGAGGAGTTTACCGAACTAAACAACTGGGAACTTTGAGAGGCGAATTAAACTCAAGATTCCGCGTCCTAAAGTAAGTATATGAAGACGCCATGTAGCTCTCCCGGAGCTGTTCCGGGGAGAGCTACATGGCGTCTTGACGGCAGTAGTTGACGGCAACGTCAGCGGACGGGGGCTGCACAAAGCGGCGGGCCGTCTCCGTCGTCGGGGTTGGTGGCGGCCTCGGAGGTCTTGCCGGGGGTGCGCCCGAGGAGGTCGATGGCGTCGCGCTGGAGGCGGAGGCGGACGTGGGCGTACACCGCCGCGGTTACGCCGATGTGGGCATGCCCCAGAAGCTCCTTGATGACGACGAGTTCGACGCCCTTCCAGGAGGAGGGTCGCGGTCGAGTGCAGGAGTGCGTTGAAGTGGTGGGTGAGGGTGGCGGGTTCGATGGGGTGGCCGTCCGGGCGTGTGAAGACGAGACCGTTGTTCACCCACTCTTGACCGGCCTGCTGCTTCTCGCGGGCCTGCCGGTCGCGGTGCGCGCGGAGCGAGGTGATGCAGGCGGCCGGGAGCGCGATGCGGCGTTCCGAGCTGATGGTCTTGGTCGGCAGGGTGGTGGGGCCGCCGGTGCGAGTGCGTTGGAGGGTGCGGCGGATGCTGGCGGTGCCAGCGTCGAGGTCGAGATCTTCCCAGCGCAGGCCAAGGAGTTCGCCCTTGCGTAGCCCGGTGCGAAGGGCGAGCTCAAACAGAGTCTGGAAGCGGTGGCCGTGGACGGCCGTGAGGAAGTGCCGGGCTTCGTCGGCGGTGAGGGGTTCGAAGCGGCGGAGGCGCGGAGTGGGTGCGGACGTTGCGGGCGACGTTGCGCGGGATCTCTTCCTCGCGGACGGCGTGCTCCAGGGCGGACTTGAGGACGGAGTGGATATAGGCGAGCGTCAGCGGGGACAGCCGCTTGCGGCAGCACTTCCCGATGGCGCAGCAGCGGGGTCGGCGGTCGGCCTGCGCGTCCGGCTTGCGGCCTGTCGCCGAAGGCGTGGAAGCGACTGGGCAGGCCCAGCACGAATGACGGGAACCGCTTCACGCTGGACATGGCGCGGGCCCACACGCGAACCGGAGACCTGTCGGCGGCCATGGACGAGCTGACCCGCGGTCGGGAAGCCGCCCCCGAGTGGCTGAGGCACCAGAACTCGGCGGCCGAGACGATGCAGGAGATCCTGAGCAAGCGCAAGCGCACACTGACCAGCGACATGCGCGAGATGGCCGGCTACCTGGGCGTGGTCGGATAGCTGCTACGCCGCGTGGCAGTTCGCGGACCTTGCGTTGCGATCTGCTCTGCTGGGCACGTGGATTGACAGGTAGTCAGGTCGTTACGGTCGCCGTGTCCTGTTCCAGCGACTGAGGCCGGGGATCCACTGTGGGTATGCCGAAGAGCGACGCGGACCGTCTGTGTCGCAGGGAGTTGCACGAAGCGGCGTCGGGCATGGCGGGACCTCGCCTGCTGCCATGGACCACCGAGGACGGACGCCCCTGCTACCTGAGCACCGACGGCAAGGGCTACATCTCGACGCTCGCCGACGGCATCGAAACCGTGCAGCTCGGCATGGGCCAGGAGCTGCTGGACTACGCCCGGGGCACCCTGGCCCCCGGAGCCAAAGCGCAGTCGGCGATCGAATACCGCTGGCTCGCCTGCCGGCTGACCGAGGCCCTGTCGGACGCGCTCAGGGTCGCCGAGTCGCGCGGAGAGCGCATCCCGGTGCCGCAGGAGGAGGTGGCCGAGGAGGGTGAACCTGCGAACGCCAGCCCCCTTGGCGGGCAGGGGGGAAGACTGATGGGCAAGGCCACCCGCTACCGCTTCCGCGAGTACCACGTGACCACCGCGACCGACCCTCTGGCACTGCCGACCTTCGAGGCGATCTGCGTCACCGGCGAAGAACAGGACTGCGCTGCCGCGTCCGGCGAGCTGCACACCACCGAGGAACTGACGCGCTGGATCGCCGGGCACTGCGCGCAGACCGGTCACCAGTCGTACGAGCAAACCATGCGCACCGTCGTCCGTGCCGAGCCCGGAGCTTGGCAGTGGGATCCCGCGCAGCGGGCGACGGCACCACGACTGGTCTACACCTCTGATGGCAGTAGCGACGGCAACAACCACGGACTTTGGCGCACATTCACGGACACCGACGGACCGTCAAACCACCATTGACCTGCGAAAAGGCAGGTGGAGAGGGGGCGCGTAGCACACGTACTATGTGCTGGCGGGGACTGCGCCGGTCCTGGTTCATAATTGCGGAGACGCCCCCACTCATGTCACAGGCAAGGGTGATGACCCGCTAGTTCCGGAGCTCATCAACGACATTAATGCCCGCTATCCCGGGCATGTGCGAGCTGAAGGCGTCACGATAAATGGGCCGCATGGTGAAACGCTCACGGACTTTGACGTCGTGACCCGGAATGCTGTGGTGCAGGTGAAGAGCGGTTCAGGAAAGGGTGCTCTCAAGCAGGCTCTAAAAATGCAAAGCCTGACGGGCTTCCCCGTCATCGTCTACCTCCCGCAGGGGCGGGGCAGCGTGATCAAGAGTCTGGAGCAGGCTGGCATCATGGTGACAAAAGACAAGGACCTACTACTCGACGTCCTGGCCCAATAGGCTGCGAAATCCTCTGTCCGGTTTGCAGTCTTCGACGGGAAGGGAGTCGCAGTGCGACCTACCATCGTCCTTCTGAGTCCTCATGGTGATCACGAGAAGCTGGTGACGCGCTTGCGTGGAGTCGGCTCCTATCGGGAAGCCGAATTCTTCGATCACTTGGACCGAGGGGAATGCCGATTCGGGGTGACGTTTCTGGAGATGTTATCGGCGAGTTTGACGAGGAAGATCTTTCTGGGATTTCCGAGGAACTCGGAGAGTTCGGGGCGGTCCTCATTGCATACCCCGGCATGACGTGTGTTCGCAACCTTCTTGTGGACGTGCTTTCAGGAATTCGGGGAATCCTGGACACAAATTACGGTGAACTTCTGGACTATGAGAGCGTCTTGCGGAGGTTTCGACTAGACCCGTCATGGGACTGGCGTGCCAGTGGGGGCGAAGTTATCCCGGGGCCAATTCCTGAGGCATTTACGTCGATGCAAAGCTTGGGCCCCTCCGGGCGAATTCGGAGGGGCCCAAGTGGTTTTGGCGGCAGTAGTTGACGGCAACGTCAGCGGATGGGGGCTGCACTGAGTGGTGGGTCATCCCGGTCATCGTGTCGCCTCACGTTCTGCTTCCCGTGCTTCACGATGTTCCGTCAATGAGCGGATGCACTCGCCGGGGAAAGCGATTCGTCGTTCAGATGCACGGGTATTGGTGGCAGGGCGGTCAGCCCGCCGGTCTGGGGGTGCTGGAGGGTGCAGCGGATGCTGGCAGTACCCCTGCGGAGGTCTAGGTCTTCCCATTGACGGCCGAGGAGTTCGCCCTTGCGGAGTCCGATGTGGAGCGCGAGTTCGTACAGCGCGAGCGGGCGGTCATTGCGGGCGGCAGCGAGGAACTGGCGGGCTTCATCTGCCGTGAGCGGTTCGAACCGACGGGGGCGGGGGGCTGCCGGTGCGGACGTTGCGGGCGACATTGCGCGTGATCTCTTCCTCACGTACGGCGTGCTCCAGGGCGGACTTCAGCACGGAGTGGATGTACGCCAGTGTCAGCGGGGAGAGCCGCTGGGAGGGGCACGTTCCGGCAGCGCAGCAACGGGGCTGATCACGGCGGGCGTCAGTGCCACGGGTGCAGCACTGGCATGTGGTGCGGAGCTGGTTGAGCCAGGTACGGACGCCCTTGGCAGGGTTCGCCGAGCGGCGAGCAGGACCGCGTCCTGGGGCCCCGGAGGCCTTTCGACTGCCGGGAGCCCGGGTTCCACCGGGGTGCCACCGCCGCGCCCCGGCGGTCCTGGCGTCGACCGGCACTTTCCACCCTGGCCGCCCGGCGGCTCGGTGTTGGCTGGCGTCGACGACCTTGGCCGCCCTGGGCGGCGGTTCGGTGCCGCCGACGTCGACCGCCTTGGCCACGCGGCCGGCGGCCAGGTGTCGGGCGGCGTGTGCGCCCCTGGCCTGCCCGGCGTCCGAGGCCGCGCGAGTGCGGGCGTGACCGGGCCGGGGCGGAGCCCGAGGCGCTTTTCGGTCTTTGCCGCACGGCGGGTGGCGAGTGGATGAGGGTGTGGCCGCGACCCCGCCCTCACACGGGTGCGCCCATTCAGGGCCCCCGGGTGCCGCAAGGCAACCCGCACGCTCGAGCGCAGCCCCGCCGAGCGCGGCGGCCCGGCCGCCGTCGGTGCCGCAGGGCTCGCCCCCGCATGACCTACCCGCAGCCATGTACTAGAGTTATCTCGACATCGAGATATCTACCGAGGCGCACCGCAGCCGACGCCGGTAAGGGTTACCTAACTTAGCCTTACCTCAGCGGATCGACAAACCCGTCGTGGCGGCAGGATTGTGGTGGAACGCGCACATCAATGAAGGAGACTGTCGTGTCGGCGAACAGCTTCGACGCCCGCAGCACGCTGCGCGTGGGCGACGAGTCGTACGAGATCTTCAAGCTGGACAAGGTCGAGGGCTCCGCGCGCCTCCCTTACAGCCTGAAGGTTCTCCTGGAGAACCTGCTCCGCACCGAGGACGGCGCGAACATCACCGCCGACCACATCCGGTCGCTCGGCAACTGGGACTCCCAGGCCCAGCCCAGCGAGGAGATCCAGTTCACGCCGGCCCGCGTGATCATGCAGGACTTCACCGGTGTGCCCTGTGTCGTGGACCTCGCCACCATGCGTGAGGCCGTCAAGGAGCTCGGCGGCGACCCCGCGAAGGTCAACCCGCTCTCCCCGGCCGAGCTGGTCATCGACCACTCCGTCATCGCCGACAAGTTCGGCACCAAGGACGCCTTCAAGCAGAACGTGGAGCTGGAGTACGGGCGCAACAAGGAGCGCTACCAGTTCCTGCGCTGGGGCCAGACCGCGTTCGACGACTTCAAGGTCGTCCCGCCGGGCACCGGCATCGTCCACCAGGTCAACATCGAGCACCTGGCCCGTACGGTCATGGTCCGGGGTGGCCAGGCCTACCCCGACACCCTCGTCGGCACCGACTCGCACACCACCATGGTCAACGGCCTCGGCGTGCTCGGCTGGGGCGTCGGCGGCATCGAGGCGGAGGCCGCGATGCTGGGCCAGCCGGTCTCGATGCTCATCCCGCGCGTCGTCGGCTTCAAGCTGACCGGCGAGCTGAACCCGGGCACCACCGCCACCGACCTCGTCCTCACGATCACCGAGATGCTGCGCAAGCACGGCGTCGTCGGCAAGTTCGTCGAGTTCTACGGCGAGGGCGTGGCGGCCACCAGCCTCGCCAACCGTGCCACCATCGGCAACATGTCGCCGGAGTTCGGCTCCACCGCCGCGATCTTCCCGATCGACGACGAGACCCTGAAGTACCTGCGCCTGACCGGCCGTGACGCCCAGCAGGTCGCGCTCGTCGAGGCGTACGCCAAGGAGCAGGGCCTCTGGCTCGACCCGGCGGCCGAGCCCGACTTCTCCGAGAAGCTGGAGCTCGACCTCTCCACGGTCGTCCCCTCCATCGCCGGCCCCAAGCGCCCGCAGGACCGCATCGTCCTCGCCAACGCCGCCGAGCGGTTCGGCCAGGACGTGCGCAACTACGTCGAGGACGACGACGAGGCGGGCAAGGAGTCCTTCCCGGCCTCCGACGCCCCGGCCACCACCAACGGTGTGCCGAGCCGCCCCACCACGGTCACCCTGGCCGACGGCACCACCTTCGAGATCGACCACGGCGCGGTCACGGTCGCGGCCATCACGTCGTGCACCAACACCTCCAACCCGTACGTCATGGTCGCCGCGGCGCTCGTCGCGAAGAAGGCCGTCGAGAAGGGCCTGACCCGCAAGCCGTGGGTCAAGACCACCCTCGCGCCGGGCTCGAAGGTCGTCACCGACTACTTCGACAAGGCCGGCCTCACGCCCTACCTCGACAAGATGGGCTTCAACCTCGTCGGGTACGGCTGCACCACCTGCATCGGCAACTCCGGTCCGCTGGACGAGGAGATCTCGAAGGCGATCAACGAGCACGACCTCGCGGTCACCTCGGTGCTCTCCGGCAACCGCAACTTCGAGGGCCGGATCAACCCCGACGTCAAGATGAACTACCTGGCGTCCCCGCCGCTGGTCGTCGCGTACGCCATCGCCGGTTCGATGAAGGTCGACATCACCACCGAGGCCATCGGCACCGACACCGAGGGCAACCCGGTCTTCCTCAAGGACATCTGGCCCACCGAGGCCGAGGTCAACGACGTCGTGGCCAACGCCATCGGCGAGGACATGTTCAACAAGTCCTACCAGGACGTCTTCGCGGGTGACGCGCAGTGGCAGTCGCTGCCGATCCCGACCGGTGACACCTTCGAGTGGGACTCCGAGTCCACCTACGTCCGCAAGCCCCCTTACTTCGAGGGCATGACGATGGAGACCACCCCGGTCTCCGACATCCAGGGCGCCCGCGTCCTGGCGAAGCTGGGCGACTCGGTCACCACCGACCACATCTCCCCGGCCGGCGCGATCAAGGCCGACACCCCGGCCGGCAAGTACCTCACCGAGCACGGCGTCGAGCGTCGTGACTTCAACTCCTACGGCTCGCGCCGTGGCAACCACGAAGTCATGATCCGCGGCACCTTCGCCAACATCCGCCTGCGCAACCAGATCGCGCCGGGCACCGAGGGCGGCTTCACCCGCGACTTCACCGTCGAGGGCGGCCCGGTCTCCTTCATCTACGACGCCTCGCAGAACTACCAGGCCGCCGGCATCCCGCTGGTCATCCTGGCGGGCAAGGAGTACGGCTCGGGCTCGTCCCGCGACTGGGCCGCCAAGGGCACCGCGCTGCTCGGCGTCAAGGCCGTCATCGCCGAGTCCTACGAGCGCATCCACCGCTCGAACCTGATCGGCATGGGCGTCCTGCCGCTCCAGTTCCCCGAGGGCGCGACCGCCTCCTCGCTCGGCCTGACCGGCGAGGAGACCTTCTCCTTCACCGGCGTCGAGGAGCTGAACAACGGCACCACCCCGCGCACGGTGAAGGTCACCACCGACACGGGCGTCGAGTTCGACGCGGTCGTACGCATCGACACCCCCGGCGAGGCGGACTACTACCGCAACGGCGGCATCATGCAGTACGTGCTGCGCCACCTTGCCAGCTCCTGACCTGATGTGAACGAGCGCCCTGCGCCCGCGCCCCGCGCGCGGGGGCAGGGCGCTCGCGCGCGGAACGTTCCCCGGAGCGGAGCCGCGCTCCTGTGACAACGAAGAACCCCGTACCTGGCACCAGGTGCGGGGTTCTTCGTCGTTGCCTGGCCGCGTCGTTGTTCGAGGGCGATTACCTGATCGGTGGACGCCCGGAAATCTATGGCGGCTGGAGTAGACATTGGGTGGTGGTGTGGATATGGTTTCTCTCGTAGCCGAGATCGAGCAAGGCCCGGCAGAGACGAACTGCCGGGCAGCAGTACCCGCAAGTGCAGGTGCAGGACGGTGCGGTGACGGAGTTTCGAAGCCAGGGTGGTTGCTGGACGGCGACGGGACTGGTGACCGGACCGGGTGGCCCGCAGTGATCAGGGGCCGCCGCAAGCAGTACCGCAGTGGCAGTACAAGCGCAGTACCAGTAAGCGCAGTTCGCAGTACCCGCAGTGAAGTGAAGTGAGCAGTACCTCGGTGAAGGCGTCGGCTGCGGGCGCGCGCACCGGGAGGTTCGGCAGTGGGGTTCTAAGCCAGAGCAGACGCAGGACGGGCGACGGGGCTGGCTGCCGACGGTGGTGCTGGGAGAGGCCACCAGCAGTGCAGGCAGTACACGCAGTACGCGGTAACAGCAGTACGCAGTTCCCAGGTAAGTGGTTCACCCAAGAGGGAAAGAACGGAGGAATCGAGCACCGTCGGGATCGCCCGGACGCCACGCGAGTCCGGGTACCGCAGGACATCGATAGTGAGGTGGTCTGAGGTCACGCATCCGCGATCCCCGCAACCGCCACGCATCCCCCCGGTGGCGATGCGGACACACAGGCCGGCGCACGATCAGGGCCGGCAGATGGTGTAGGAGTTCCTTCGGGGCCCGGGTGCCAGTAGTACGGCACCCGGGCCCCTCAACGCGTTCCACAGAGAGGTGCGATGACAGCAGACGACTCCTTCGGCCGTCTCGATGACGACGACTACCCCGCCTACACCATGGGCCGCGCCGCCGACCTGCTCGGCACCACCCAGAACTTCCTCCGGGCGATCGGTGAACACCACCTGATCACCCCGCTCCGCTCACCGGGCGGACACCGCCGCTACTCCCGGCACCAGCTGCGCATCGCCGCCCGCGCCCGCGAACTCGTCGACCAGGGCACCCCGATCGAGGCGGCCTGCCGCATCATCATCCTGGAAGACCAGCTCGAAGAAGCCCAGCGCATCAACGCCGAACACCGCCCCGCTCCCGCAACGGTCAAGACATCCGCCGCAGCGTGAACTGGGGCCCGCCCCCTGATTCCCGACGGGCCCCCGGCCGCCTCTTTCCCGAGGGCCCACGCCCGGCCCCGGCCCGCGCCGAGACGAGTGACCCACGTTGCGCGTCACCGTCATGCGCAACCGCGCGCCGCCCGATCAGCGCCTTCCGCCGGAACGGGCCGATCAGGTCAGTGGTCGATCAGGGCGATGCCGTGGTCGCTGTATCGGGCGCCCTGGGCCCCGGTGTCGGGGACGGCGGCGTCGATGGCGGCGAGGTCGGCCGAGGTCAAGCGCAGGTCGAGGGCGGCCAGGTTGTCGCGCAGGTGCGGGCGGCGGGAGCTGCCGGGGATGGGGACGATGTCGTTGCCGCGGGTGAGCAGCCAGGCGAGGGCGATCTGGGCGGGGGTGGCGCTCTTGGCGGCGGCGAGGCGGGTGATGGCGTCCACGGTGGCCAGGTTGGCCTTGAGGTCGTCGCCGTTGTACCGGGGAGCGGTGGCACGGAAGTCGCCGGGTTCGTAGCGCGTGGTGGCGCGGACGGCTCCGGTGAGCAGGCCGCGGCCGAGAGGGCTGTAGGCGATCAGGGTGCCGCCGAGACCGCGGAGCGTGGGCAGGATGTCGTTCTCGACATGGCGTTCCCACAGCGAGAACTCGGTCTGGACGACACTGATCGGGTGGACGGCGTGGGCGCGGCGCAGAGTGGCGGCCGAGACTTCGGACAGGCCGACGCGGCCCACCTTGCCCTGGGTGACCAGGTCGGCCAGGGCGCCGACGGACTCCTCGACCGGGACAGCGGGGTCGATGCGGGCGAGGTAGTACAGGTCGATGTGATCGGTGCGCAGCCGGCGCAACGAGGCTTCGCAGGCACGCCGCAGATCGTTGGGTGAACCGGCGGGGACCAGGCCCTCGGCGGTGCGGCGGACTCCGGCCTTGGTGGCCAGCACGGCGCGGTCGCGGTGCGGTGCGAGGGTTTGGCCGAGCAGTTCCTCGTTTGCTCCGTCGCCGTAGAAATCGCCGGTGTCGAACAGGGTGACACCCGAGTCAAGGGCCTCCAGCAGGGTGGCCGCGGCCTCGTGCGGGTCAGCGGGACCGTAGATGCCGGTCATGCTCATGCAGCCGAGGCCGAGTCGCGAGACGGCCGGCCCATCGGGGCCGAGGGTGGGGGTGGGGGTGGGGTGCATTGCTCCTCCGTCACTTTGCCAGGGCCGCGCGGAGGAACTGGACAATTTCCGCCTGGGCGGCCTCGGCCTGTGGTTCCACGCCGGGCATGGCGAGGAACGCGTGCTGTGCTCCTGGGTATTCGGAAAGCCGCACGGGGGTCCCTGCCGCGCGCAGCCGTTCGGCGTAGCGGCGGCCGTGGTCGGCGAGCGCGTCCCGGGTGGGCACCACCACGAGCGCGGGAGCGAGCCCGCTCAAGTCGTCCGCGTACAACGGCGAAAGTACGTGGGCGTCGGCTCCCGGCGGAACGGCGAGCCGCTGGACGAGCCGCAGTTGTGGCAGGGCCCGGGTCGGGTTGTACGCGTACGCGGCCATCGAGGCGTAGTCGAACATCGTCTCGGTCACATCGACCGCGGGGTTGACCAGCACCTGCGCCTGGAGCTCCAGGCCGGCCTCCCGGGCCCGGACGGCCGTCAGGGCGCTGATCAGTGCGCCGCAGCTCTCGCCGAATACGGCCGCGCGTGCCGGGTCGGCGCCCCACCGCGCGGCGTGCCGCAGCACGTGGTCGAGCACGTCCCAGCCGTCGTCGACGGCGTTCGCGAGCGGGCTGTCCGGGGCGAGGAGGCGGTGCTCGACCGAGACGACGAGCGCGGGGAGTCGGGCGGCGAGGTGGCTGTTGGTCCAGTCGCACTGCGCCGCCGTGCCCACGAAGCCGCCGCCGTGGACGTGGATGACCAGTGGCAGACCGGTTCGGGCGGCGGCCTCGTCGTCTTTCGTCGGGGCCGGCCGGTACACCCGGACCGGCAGGTCGCGGCCGGGCAGCGCGATGTGCTGCCAGTCGATCGCGGCGCCGGGGTCCGGCTCCCCGAGGATCGACCGCGCCGCGCGGGAGGCCCGGAAGCGGTTCTCCGCATCGCGGTAGGCGCGCAGTTCCTCGGGCGTCATCACCGAGAAGTCCGGCTCCGGCGGCCGCGTCGCGGTGGTGGTCTCAGCGGTCTCAGTGGTCTCGCTCATGTCTCCTTCTCCCTTCCCGGCTGGATGCCGGGTGTGCCATCGCGGTCGGACAGTGCGTTGCCCTCATTATGCACGCGGTGCGTGCATCGGTGGGTGCATACGTTAGGATGAGGTGGACAAGAGGGGCGAGATGACTGGCCGAAGGCGATGGTCGACCGAGGAAATCCTCGACACGGCGGCGGAACTCCTGCGCACGGGCGACGCCGAGTCGTTCAGCGTGCGCAAACTCGCCGTGGCGCTCGGGACCGACTCCTCCAGCCTCTACCGGCACTTCCGCAACAAGACCGAGCTGCTGCGCGCGGTCGCCGACCGGGTCCTGCTGGCCGCCATGGACGGCTACCACCCCGAGGGCGACTGGAAGCGGCGCGTCACCGCCCTGGCCCTGCGCCTGCGCGAAGCCTTCGGTGAGCAACCCCAACTCGCCACGGTGTGGGGCCGCTACGCGTCCGGCGGCACCGGGTCCCGCCTGGTCATGGAGGAGCTGCTACAGGCCCTGCGCGCGTCCGGACTGCCCGACGAGGAGGTCCCGGTGCGCTACCACCGCATCGTGATCCTCCTCGCCGCGCTGATCGCCTCCGAGGCCGGCATCAGCACCATCGGCCCCACGGAGTACGAACAGGGCATGGAGCAGTTCCGCGTCGCGGTGCTCGGCGCCGACCCCGAACGCTTCCCCGCCCTGGCCCACTTCGCCCGCGACGTACGCCCCCTCGGGGCGGACCGCCGCGCCGCGTTCGAAAACATCCTCGCCGCTCAACTCGCGCACATCGAGGCGCGGATCCCCTGACAGGCCCGCCGATCGCCGGTGTGACACGGTCTGTCGTCCGCGAGTGCGCTCAGGTGACCGGCGACGACGGCAGGGCCGCACCCCCCGCGCGGGGAGTGCGGCCCCTGCCGTGTGTGCGTAGAAGCCGGGCTTCGGAAGGTCAGGACGTCATCAGGCGGTAGATGTTGTAGTTGCTGCCGATCTGTACGCGTGTCTCGTAGGGGTCGGCCGCCAGGCCGCTGCCCTTGTACAGCCACAGGCCGCCGTTGGTGTCCCGGGCGAGGAGGTCGGTCCTGCCGTCGAGGTCCACGTCTCCGGTCGAGACGATGCGGTTGAACATGTTCCAGCCGGCGCCGATCCTGGTGCGGGGCGCGAATGGGGCGTTGTAGTTGCCCGTGCCCTTGTAGAACCAGAGCACGCCGGCCGTGTCGCGGGCCACGATGTCGGCCTTGCCGTCGCCGTCCAGGTCGCCCTTTCCGGCGAGTTGGGTGTAGACCTCCCAGCCGCCCCCGACCTTGATGCGGCTGGTCACCGTGCCGTCGCCGTAGCCGAGGTAGAGCCACAGCACGCCCGCGCTGTCCCGCGCGATCACGTCGTAACCCTGGGCGCCGCCGAGGTTGCCGGGGGAGAGTTCCGTGTCGTAGATGTTCCAGCCGCCGCCGATCACCTTGTCCGGGGTGTTGGCGTCGACGAAGTAGTGCAGCGTCCCGTCGTTCGCCCACTCCCACTGGCCGTCGAGGTAGCCGTCGGCGTTGTTGTCGACGAACGCGTTGTTGGTCACGGACGGGAGGCTGCCCGCCGCCTCACGCGGCGTCAGGCCGCCGATGCCGTCGGGCCCGTACGCCCAGGCGTCGCCGGAGTTGTCGATGCCGAGCAGCGGGAAGACCGGGTCGGCGGCGATGTCCGCCGCGGACGTCGCCGTGAGGCTGCGGATGTGCGGGGCGCGCGCCGGCATCTTCGGCAGGGGGTGGGCCGGGCCGATACCGCCGGCCCGGACCGGGACCGGGACCGAGGCCGAGGCCGCGCCGGCGCCCGTGGCGACCAGCGCGGCTGCTATCGCGGCCACGGCGAAGCGGGAGAGGGTCCTGCCACTCGTACGGACCTTGAGGTGGGCCACGTAGTGCTCCTTCGGTGAAGCGCGTCACGGGTGACACGCGGTACGACCCATGAGTCGTACCGCATCACCGCGACCGCCGCACGGCGTCTTTCAACATTCAACCGGGTTGAAACAGAAGGGAGATGAGCCGTGCGAGTACGTCAGGACAGCAGTTCGACCTCCGCGAGTGTCGCCGTGCCGCCCCCGCTCACCAGCCGGTAGTGCGGATAGGACCCGGGGGAGTGGACCGTGAAGACCCGGGTCTGGCGGTCCCAGCCGAACGTCTCACCCGCCCGCCGGTCGAGGTCCTTCCATGTCGTGCCGTCCGCCGAGGCCTGCAACGTCCAGGACGCCGGAGCCTTGGCGCGCTCCGCCGAGGTGAGCGTGTACTGGACGCACCGTGTCGGCGCGGACAACGGCAGCTCCACCGAGGTGAACGCGGCGGAGGTGGCCGAGGAGTTGTCGAACAGGGGGCCAGAGCCGGTGATCGCGTCGCTGGGCGGCGTCGGCACCTTGTCGTCCTTGGTGAGGGAGACCGGCGCCGCGTCCTTGCCCGTGCCCCACGACGAGGGCCTGGATCCCATGGCGAAGTCGAGCGTGCCGCCGCGCGCGAGCAGATCGTGCGGGAGCGCCGTGGAGTTCCACGCCTTCCCGTTGACCTTCAGGGACTGCACGTACACGTTGGCGGCACTGTTCTTCGGCGCCCTCACCACCAGGTCGCGGCCGTTCTCCAGATGGACGGTCGCCTTGGTGAACAGGGGCGAGCCGATCGCGTACTCACCGCTGCCCATCACCAGCGGGTAGAAGCCGAGCGCCGAGAACACATACCAGGCCGACTGCTCGCCGTTGTCCTCGTCGCCGTGGTAGCCCTGCCCGATCTCGCTGCCGTTGTAGAGCCGCCGCAGGACCTCGCGGATCTTCTCCTGCGCCTTGAAGGGCTGGCCCGCGGCGTCGTACATGTACGTGACGTGGTGCGCGACCTGGTTGGAGTGGCCGTACTGACCCATCCGCACGTCACGTGCCTCCGTCATCTCGTGGATGACGCCGCCGTAGGAACCGGCCAGCTCGGGTGAGGCGGTCTCGGGCGTCGAGAAGTACGTGTCGAGCTTCTTGGCCAGGCCCGCCCGGCCGCCGTAGAGGTTGGCCAGGCCCCGGGAGTCCTGCGGGGCGGTGAAGGCGTAGCCCCAGCCGTCCGTCTCGGTGTAGTCGTAGCCCCAGACGCGGGGGTCGTAACTGGCGCTGTCCAGGCGCCACTTGCCGCCCGCGTCCTTGCCCTGGAAGAAACCGGCCTTGGAGTCGAAGAGCTTGACGTAGTTCTGGGCGCGGCCCAGGAAGTACGCGGACTCCTCCTGGTAGCGGGGCTTCTTGGTCTTCTCGTACAGGGCCTGGCCCATCTTCGCGAGGCCGTAGTCGTTGACGTAGCCCTCCATCGACCAGGACAGGCCCTCGGGCGTCGAGGTCGGGGTGTAGCCGAGGAAGGGGGAGGTGTCCATGCCCTTGCGGCCCACGCCCGAGGCGGGTGGGGCGACCGTGGCGTTCTTCAGGGCCGCCTCGTAGGCGGCTTCCGCGTCGAACTTCACGCCCTTCACGTAGGCGTCGGCGAAGGCCACGTCCGAGCTGGTGCCGGTCATCAGGTCCGCGTAGCCGGGCGATGACCAGCGGGAGATCCAGCCGCCGTCCTTGTACTGCTGGACGAAGCCGTCGACCATCTCGCCGGCCTTCTTGGGTGTGAACAGCGAGTAGGCGGGCCACGTGGTGCGGTAGGTGTCCCAGAACCCGTTGTTGACGTAGACCGTGCCGTCGACGACCTTCGACCCGGTGTGGGTGGGGGTGTCCTCGCCGCTCTTCGGCGAGAACGGACTGGCGTACTGGTTCTTCGAACCGACCTTCTCGTAGCCGGAGTTGGGGTAGAGGTAGAGCCGGTAGAGGGAGGAGTAGAGCGTGGTCAGCTGGTCGTGGGAGGCACCCTCGACCTCGATGCGGCCCAGGATCTTGTCCCAGGCCGCCCGCGCCCGGTCCCTGACCGTGTCGAAGCGGGTTTTCGCGGGGACCTCGGCCGCCAGGTTGGCCTTCGCCTGGTCCACGCTGATGAGCGAGGTCGCGAGCCGCAGCGTGACGGTGCGGTCCTTGCCGGGCTTCAGGCGCGCGTAACCGGTGACGTCCGCGCCCCCGCCGCCGGGCAGCTTGCCGCTCGCGGTCACCGGCGCGTCGAACACCCCGTACACGAAGAGGCGTCCGGCCCCCGCCGACAGGCCGCTCTTCACGTCCGAGTAACCGGTGAAGGAGGAGGTCGCCGGGTCCAGGGTGAGGCCGCCCTGGTTGGTGACGTTGTCGAGAACGACGCTGGCGTCGTCACCGGGATAGGTGAACCGCATCATCGCCGCGTGGTCGGTCGGCGCGATCTCCGTCTTGAGGCCGTTTTCGAAGGTGACGCCGTAGTAGTACGGCTTCGCCGTCTCGTTCTCGTGCCGGAAGGGCAGCGCCCGGGCGGTCCGGGAGGCGTCGGGTGTGCCGGCCGCCGCCGACGGCATGACCTGGAAGGTCTGGCGGTCACCCATCCACGGGCTCGGCTCGTGGCTCGCGCTGAACGCCTGGAGGGTGGGCAGGTTGTCGGCGTTGTTGCGCCGCGCGTAGTCGTAGAGCCAGTCCTGCGAGCCGGCGTTGGTCACCGGGGTCCAGAAGTTGAAGCCATTGGGGACCGCCGTCGCGGGGAAGTTGTTGCCGCGCGAGAAGGAGCCGCTGGAATTGGTGCCGCGCGTGGTGAGCGCGTAGTCCGAGAGATGGGTGAGCGGCTTCTCGGGCTTCTTCGGCGCGATGGAGAGGTCGTCGATCCAGCCCTGGAACTTCGCCGGGCCCCTGGGGGAGTCGTACGCCACCAGGATCCGGTCCACCGTCTTGCCGGCGGCGACCGTGCCGATCACCGAGGAGACCTGGTTCCACTGGTTGACGTACAGCGTCTTGGCGGCGCCCTGGCCCTGCGGGCTGAGCACCCCGCCGTGCGCGTCGAGGGCCCCCAGGTCACTCAGATAGGTGCCGTCGGTGAAGGCGAGGTCCACGGACACGTTGGTGGCCGGGTAGGTGAGGTCGGTCTCCGTCATCGAGGGGAAGACCTTGTAGTCGAGTTCGGTGTCCCGGCCGACGCGGGTGTTCACGTCGAAGACCTTGTTGTACGAATAGGCGCGCCCGCCGGGCTTGTGCGTGCCCGCGTAACGCAGCGCCCGCACCCCGGTGAAGCCCGCGTGCGCCTTGGCGGTGGGGGAGCCGCCGGGCCCTGCGTCCGCGACGGTGAGCATGTCCGGCGGGACGGGGGCGGTGGTGTCGCCGTCGGAGAACTGGACATCGGCGAGCTGGGTGAGGCCCGCGCCGCCATTGGCGGTGATCTCCAGGCGGTAATGCGCGTAGGCGGTGGTGTTGGTGAAGTCGTACGTCTTGGTCTGGCCCCGGTCCTTGAAGCTCTCACCGGCGCGGCTGTCCAGGGTCTTCCAGTCCTTGCCGTCCAGCGAGCCCTTCAGGGTCCAGTCCTTGGGGTCGCGCTCGGGGGCGTCGTTCGCCGAGGTCAACGCGTAGGTGACCGTCTTCACCCGTTCGGACAGATCGAATTCGAGCCAAGCTGTCGGCTGGAAGGCCAGCCATTTCGTGCCGGCCTGACCGTCGATCAGGTTCTCCTTCACCTCCCCGCCGTCGGTGTTCTCGGCGCTGGCCCGGACGGCGGTGACCTTGTCGGTCACATTGCCCGGTATGCCGGTGGCGAAGCCGCCGTCGACGCCCGAGGACCGCTTGGCGCCCGCGCGGTCGCGCTCGACGGTGCTGGTCCAGTCCGGCTGGGGCTGGCCCGTTTCGAACGAGGTGCTGAAGCGGCCGTCCTCGGGCGGCCGGGCGGTCGCGGACGGCGCGCCGACGGCCGACTGCGCCGTCACGACGAGCAGGAACGAGGCGGCCACGAGGGCGGCCGCCGGTCCTCGTCGGTACCGGGATCTGGGCAGCATGCGGGCCCTTTCCTTCCGCGCAGGCCACGGGGGCGTGCGGAGGCGTAGTGGACAACGTTGTCAGGGTGAAAACGCAGGATCCAGTAGCACGGCAAGTGCCTCATGGTGTCAAGGGTGTTGAGAAGGAATGGATGGCCGAAATCCAGGGGCAATGAGGGCGTCAAGGTGTGTAATGCGCGTCAAAAGGAGCACCCTCATCCGCATTGGTACGTACCAACGGATATATCCGCGAGGTCTCAACTCGGGAAAGACTGACGGCCAACCCTGCTTTCGATCTTGCTCAGTTGACGGGAAGTGGACTATACCTGTCGGCGTCCGGGCAACCCGCTGAACGCGGGCGGGGGAACCGCGTGCGGGCCGGTCTGCCCGGGACCGGGCAGCCTCCGCGATGGATGTACGGCATCACTCACGCTTCAACTGTTCGCGGGCGCCGGCGGATTCCGCTGCACCGCATGAGTCCTGGAGAAGGCGAGGACTTGAGCATGGGATCCGAGATCAACCGCCGTGACGCACTCAAGCGGGCCATGGCGATCGGCCTGCTGGCTGTGCCGGCGACTTCACTGCTGAGCGCGTGCGCGAGCTCAGACGGCGGAGACAGCACCACAAAGCCGAAGTCCCAGGGCACCAAGTCGGCGGACAATCCGCTCGGCGTCAACAAGGGCACCGCCCTTGAGGCGTTCGTCTTCAAGGGAGGCTTCGGCGACGACTACATCAAGTCGGCCGAGGCCGACTACAACGCCAAGTACGGCATCACGGTCAAGCACACCGGCACCCAGGCCATCGGCCCCAAGCTCCAGCCGCGCTTCGCCGGCAGCACCCCGCCGGACTTCATGGACAACTCCGGCGCCGACAACCTCGACACCGCCGCCCTCGCCAAGACCGGCAAGCTCCAGGACCTCACCCCGCTCCTGGACGCGCCGACCATCGACGACCCGTCGAAGAAGGTCCGCGACGTCCTGATCGCCGGCACCGTCGAACAGGGCCAGTTCGGCACCAAGGAGATGTACGCGTTCAACTACGCGTTCACCGTCTACGGCACCTTCTACTCCAACAAGCTGTTCAAGGAGAAGGGCTGGACGTATCCCCAGACCTTCTCGGACATGCTGGCGCTGTGCAAGAAGATCAAGGCCGAGGGCATCGCCCCCTTCACGTACCCGGGCAAGTACCCGTACTACGTCCACTTCGACCTGCTGCACCAGATCGGCAAGGTCGGCGGCAAGGAAGCCCTCAACGCGATCGACAACCTCGACGACGGCGCCTTCAAGACCGACGCCGTCAAGGAAGTCGTCTCGTACTACGAAGAGCTCGCAGGACAGGGCTACTTCCTCCAGGGCTCCGAAGGCATGACGCACATTCAGATGCAGACCGCCTGGACGCAGGGCCGCGCCGCGATGGTGGCCGACGGCTCCTGGGTGGAGAACGAGGCCGCGCCCACCATGCCGAAGGACTTCGACCTCGCGGTCGGCTCCCTCATCGGCTCGGGCCCCAGCGACAAACTGCCCTTCGGCGCGCTGTACGCGGCGGCGGGCGAGCCCTTCATCGTCGCCAAGGACGGCAAGAACCCCACCGGTGGCATGGAGCTGCTGCGCATCATGCTCAGCAAGAAGCAGACCACCAACTTCACCAACGCCATCAAGTCCCTGACCTGTGTCCAGGGCGCCGCCGACGGGCTCACCCTCACCCCGGGCCTGACCTCCGCGAACGCCGCCCTGAAGGCCGCCGGGCCCAACGTCCTCAACTCCCGGCTCCAGGACTGGTACAAGAAACTGAACAACGAGACCATCGGAAACCTGACCCTCGACCTGCTTTCCGGCAAGATCAAGGCGGCCGAGTGGATGGACAAGGCCCAGAAGGCGTCGGACGACACCAAGAAGGACTCCTCCGTCCCGAAGTTCAAGCACCTCTGATCAAGGCGCTCAGGCCCTGACCCCACTGGCTGACACGAGAGCGACCGGCGACATGCGACACGGCAAGTACCGGTTCATCATCGGATTCCTGGCAATTCCCCTGGCGCTCTACGGGGTCCTCGTGATCTCGCCGTTCCTCCAGGACTTCCAGATTTCGATGACGAGCTGGAGCGGACTGACACCCGAGAAGAACTTCATCGGGCTTGACAACTATCAGAAACTGATCCACAACGACCTGTTCTGGAAGGCGTTGTGGCACAACGTCCTTCTGCTCCTTTTCGTGCCGGTCGTCACGCTGGCCTTCGGTCTCTTCTTCGCCTTCATGCTGAATGTCGGCGGCCGCCGCAAAGGCTCCGCGGGGGTCGCCGGCGTACGGGGCTCGGGCCTGTACAAAGTCATCTTCTTCTTCCCCCAGGTCCTGTCCATCACGATCATCGCGATCCTGTGGCAGCAGATCTACAACCCCGATCCCCAGAACGGGATGCTCAACTCGCTCCTGTCGAGCGTGGGCCTCGGCTCGCTCCAGCAGTCCTGGCTCGGCGACTCCAGCATCGCGCTGATCTGCATCATGGTCGTGATGGTGTGGGCGAACGTCGGGTTCTACGTCGTCCTGTTCTCCGCCGGCATGGCCTCCATCCCCGGCGAGATCTACGAGGCGGCCCTCCTGGACGGCGCCTCGCGCGTCAAGACGTTCTTCCGGATCACCCTGCCGCTGCTGCGCGACACCGTGGCCACCGCCTGGGTCTACATGGGCATCATCGCCATGGACGCCTTCATCTATGTGCAGTTGATGTCGGTCAACGTCGGCGGCCCCGACGAGTCCACCGACGTGGTCCCGCTGCTGCTCTACAAGACGGCGTTCCGGGACAACAGCCAGTACGGAATGGCCGCCGCCATGGGTGTCGCGATGCTGATCGTGACTCTGGTGTTCGCCGTTCTCAGCATGCGGCTCTCGCGCCGTGAGCGCATCGAATTCTAGGGATGGCGCGATGACGACCGAAACCATGCCGGTGGACGGCGAGCCGTCCACCGTCCCCGCCACCAGTGCCGCCCGCTGGAAGTGGCGCAGCAGCGAGGGCGGCGTGCTCAACGCCTTCTCGCACGTGTTCCTGCTGGTCTGGGCGCTCATGGTGGGCGTGCCCCTGCTGTGGGCGCTGTGGAGCTCGTTCAAGACCTCCGGCGACATCCTGACCCACCCCTGGTCGCTCCCCTCCGAGCTGCACTTCGAGAACTGGGCGCGGGCCTGGAGCAAGGCCAACATCGGGCGGTACTTCCTCAACACCGCCTTCGTGGTGGGCTTCTCGACGGTCGGCACCATGCTGCTCGGCTCGATGGCGGCCTATGTGCTGGCGCGGTTCGAGTTCCCCGGCAACCGGTTCATCTACTTCCTGTTCGTCGGCGGCATGGCCTTTCCCGTGGTCATGGTGCTCGTCCCGCTCTTCTTCGTCACCAAGAACCTGGGCATCCTCAACACGCTGCCCGGCCTCGTCCTGATCTACATCGCCTACTCGCTGCCGTTCACGGTCTTCTTCATGACGGCGTTCTTCCGGACGCTGCCGACCACGGTCGCCGAGGCCGCCCTGATCGACGGGGCCTCGCACACCCGCACGTTCTTCCAGATCATGCTGCCGATGGCCAAGCCCGGCATCATCAGCATCGGCATCTTCAACGTGCTCGGCCAGTGGAACCAGTACCTGCTGCCCCTGGTGCTCAACCAGGGCGACACCAAGAACTGGGTGCTCACCCAGGGCCTGGCGGACCTCGCCGTGCAGCAGGGCTACCAGGGCGACTGGGGCGCGCTCTTCGCGGGCCTGTCCATCGCGATGCTGCCCGTGCTCGCCGTGTACGTCGTCTTCCAGAAGCAGGTCCAGGCGGGCCTGACCGCGGGGGCGCTCAAGTAGCGCCGCCGGCACCGCGCCGCGGCGCGGACCCGTCCTTCCCCCGACCGCCCGTGGGCCCCGCGCCCACGGGCGGTCGCGCGTTCCCGATCCGCTCCGTGCTCCTCAGGTCCGCTCAGGTCTTGACGGGAGACCACCCAGAAGGCTGAGCTTAGGGTTCACATGTTGGAGAAAAGACGGGGCCTCAATGCTGCGGCTCCGTGCGGGGGCGGCCGTCGTGCCGTCCGCCTACGGCGGGAGTGGATGAGTCGATGGAGACTCCGGGGTCGCAGACGTCATTGCACCGGGCCAACCTTGAGCGAGTCGTACGCGCCGTGCGGATGGCGGGCTCGCTCACCCAGGCCGAGATCGCCCGGACGACCGGCCTGTCCGCGGCCACGGTCTCCAACATCGTGCGGGAGCTGAAGGACGGCGGCACCGTCGAGGTCACCCCCACCTCGGCGGGCGGGCGCCGGGCCCGCAGCGTCTCGCTCAGCGGCTCGGCCGGCATCGTCATCGGCGTCGATTTCGGCCATACGCACCTGAGGGTGGCCGTCGGCAACCTGGCCCACCAGGTGCTCGCCGAGGAGGCCGAACCGCTCGATGTCGACGCCTCGTCCGCCCAGGGCTTCGACCGGGCGGAAGAGCTGGTCAAGCGGCTGATCGCGACCACCGGCATCGGCCAGGACAAGGTCATCGGCGTGGGCCTCGGCGTGCCGGGTCCCATCGACGTGGAGTCCGGCACGCTCGGCTCCACCGCGATCCTGCCGGGCTGGACCGGCATCAACCCGCGCCAGGAGCTGTCCGGCCGCCTCGGCGTCCCGGTGTACGTCGACAACGACGCCAACCTCGGCGCGCTGGGCGAGCTGGTGTGGGGCGGCGGGCGCGGGGTGCGCGACCTGGCGTACATCAAGGTCGCCAGCGGTGTGGGCGCCGGTCTGGTGATGGGCGGGCAGATCTACCGGGGGCCCGGCGGCACCGCGGGCGAGATCGGGCACATCACCCTGGACGAGTCGGGCCCGGTCTGCCGGTGCGGCAACCGCGGCTGCCTGGAGACCTTCACCGCCGCGCGCTATGTGCTGCCCCTGCTGCAATCCAGCCACGGCGCGGACCTGACCATGGAGCGCGTGGTGCGGATGGCCCGCGAGGGCGACCCCGGGTGCCGCCGCGTCATCGCGGACGTGGGACGCCACATCGGCAGCGGGGTCGCCAACCTGTGCAACCTCCTGAATCCGAGCCGGGTGGTGCTCGGCGGCGACCTCGCGGAGGCCGGCGAGCTGGTGCTCGGCCCCATCAGGGACTCGGTGTCCCGGTACGCGATCCCCAGCGCCGCACGGCAGTTGTCGGTGCTTCCCGGGGCGCTGGGCGGCCGCGCCGAAGTGCTCGGCGCGCTCGCGCTCGCGCTGAGTGAAATGGGGGATTCGACCCTGTTGGACAGCGCCGTGCCCGCCTCCGCGCCTGCCTTCACTTAGATAACGGATGGCACCGTTGTCATCTCGTTAAGGATTTACTCCTTGACGGTGGGCTTAACGCCGAGTTGACTTCCAGCCACCTCGGCCGCAACGTCGCGGCCTCGTCAGGGAGGTTTCTGAAGTGAACACGAACATGCGTCGTGCCGCTGTAGCCGTTGCCGCCACCGCGATGGCCGTCTCACTCGCCGCCTGTGGCAGCGCCAAGGAGTCGGGCGGCGGCACCAAGTCGTCCGGCGGGTCCAAGAAGGGCGACGACCTCAAGATCGGTCTGCTGCTCCCCGAGAACCAGACCGCGCGGTACGAGAAGTTCGACAAGCCGCTGATCGAGGCCAAGGTCAAGGAGCTCACCGGCGGCAAGGGCCAGATCGTCTACGCGAACGCCAAGCAGGACGCGACGACCCAGAACCAGCAGGCCGACACGATGATCACCAACAAGGTGGACGCGCTCATCGTGGACTCGGTCGACTCCAAGGCCATCGCCGGCTCGGTCAAGAAGGCCAAGCAGGCCGGCATCCCGGTCGTCGCCTTCGACCGTCTCGCCGAGGGCCCCATCGACTCCTACGTCTCCTTCGACAACGAGGAAGTCGGACACGTGCAGGGCAAGGCCCTCCTGGAGGCCCTGGGCGACAAGGCCAAGTCCGGCGACATCGTCATGATGAACGGCGCCGTCACCGACCCGAACGCCGCGCTCTTCAAGAAGGGCGCCCACGCCGAGCTCGACGGCAAGGTGAACATCGGGAAGGAGTACGACACCAAGGAGTGGAAGCCCGAGAACGCCAACGCCAACATGGAGGGCGCGCTCTCCGCCCTGGGCAAGGACAAGGTCATCGGCGTCTACTCCGCCAACGACGGCATGGCGGGCGGCATCATCACCGCCCTCAAGGCGGCCGGCCTCTCCAAGCTCCCGCCGGTCACCGGCCAGGACGCCGAGCTCGCGGGTGTGCAGCGGATCCTCTCGGGCGAGCAGTACATGAGCGTCTACAAGTCCTACCCGCAGGAGGACGCGATCGCCGCCGAGATGGCGGTCAAGCTCGCCAAGGGCCAGGACCTCGGCTCGATCGCCCCGAAGAAGCTGGACTCGCCGACCACCAAGGGCGTGCCGTCCAACATCGTCCCGGTCGTCTCGCTGACCAAGGCCAACGTCAACGACACCGTGATCAAGGACAAGATCTACACGGTCGCCGAGATCTGCACGCCGACCTACAAGGCCGCCTGCGACGCGGCCGGCGTCAAGTAGTTCCCTCGCCCCGCCGCGTCAAGTCCCTTGATCGCCAAGGGACTTGAGCGCCCAGGAACCCTCCGGCGCCCCGCGCCCGCCTTGTACCCCGCCGCGGCGGGGGCGCCGGAGAAAAACGTTTCCCTCATCCGGGCCCCGCCGGCCCTGCCAGCCCCTCCGGTTCCGCAGGACCTCCGGTCCCTCTGTTTCTCTGCTGTTCTCTTCTGCTCGACCTCCGCGCCCCCACCCCTTCGGGCGCGGCATCCCCGCCGGTCAGGCGGCGAAGGAGATGGTTCACGTGTCCGCTACGCCCGTGTTGGCGTTGCGCGGGGTCTCCAAGCGGTTCGGTGCCGTTCAGGCGCTCACCGACGTAGAGCTTGAAGTCCACGCCGGTGAAGTGCTCGCCCTGGTGGGCGACAACGGCGCCGGAAAGTCCACGCTGGTCAAGACGATCGCCGGCGTGCACCCCATCGATGACGGCGTCATCGAGTGGGAAGGCAAGGCCGTCCAGATCGGCAAGCCGAACGACGCCCAGAACCTGGGCATCGCGACCGTCTACCAAGACCTCGCGCTGTGCGACAACATCGACGTCGTCGGCAACCTCTACCTCGGCCGGGAGCTGAAGAAGCGCGGCATCCTCGACGAGGTCGAGATGGAGCGCCGCTCGCGCGAGCTCCTGACCACGCTGTCGATCCGGATCCCGAGCGTGCGCATCCCGATCGCCTCGCTCTCCGGCGGCCAGCGCCAGACCGTGGCCATCGCCCGCTCGATGCTCGGCGAGCCCAAGCTCGTCATCCTCGACGAGCCGACCGCCGCCCTCGGCGTCGAGCAGACCGCGCAGGTCCTCGACCTGGTGGAGCGGCTGCGCGAGCGCGGCCACGCGGTCGTCCTCATCAGCCACAACATGGCCGATGTGAAGGCCGTCGCCGACAAGGTCGCGGTGCTCAGGCTCGGCCGCAACAACGGTGTCTTCGATGTGAAGACCACCTCGCAGGAAGAGATCATCTCCGCCATCACCGGAGCCACGGACAACGCCGTGACCCGTCGTGCGGCGCGCAACGCGGAGGTTCAGAAGTGAGCACCGACAAGACCTCCCCGGCCGGCCTCGGCAAGGCGCACGCCGCCCCGGTCGACGCGCCGCCCGCGGCCGACGCCGCCGTCACGGCCGTCGACCCCCGGCTGCTCGTGCGCGAGCAGGGCTTCGGCGGCTACGTCGGCGAGCTGAAGCGCAAGATCCGCGCCGGTGACCTGGGCGCCCTGCCCGTCATCATCGGCCTGGTCATCATCTGCGTCGTCTTCCAGAGCCTGAACTCCAACTTCCTCACCGCGGGCAACCTCTCCGACATCTCCGTCGCCATGGTGGGCACGGGCATGATCGCGGTGGGCATCGTCTTCGTGCTGCTGCTCGGCGAGATCGACCTGTCCGTCGGCTCGGTGAGCGGTCTGGCGGGCGGCGCCTTCGCGGTCCTCAGCGTCACCCACGGCATGTCCCAGTGGCTCGCCCTGGTCCTGTCCATCCTCACGGGTACGGTCGCGGGCGCCATCCACGGCTACATCTTCGCCAGGATCGGCGTCCCCGCCTTCGCCGTCACCCTGGCCGGTCTGCTCTTCTGGAGCGGATTCATGCTGAAGATCCTCGGCGACAACGGCACGATCAACACGAGCGAGACGGGCGTCTTCTACGACCTGTCGAACTACTTCTTCAGCGATGTCGCGGTCGCCTACGGCGCCGCCGCCGTCGCGGTCGCCGTGTACTTCGCGTCCGCCTTCTTCGACAGCCGCCGCCGTGAGGCCGCGAACGTCCCCTCCCGCCCGCTGGGCGAGATCGTGCTGCGCACCGTGCTGCTGGCGGTGGTGGCCTTCGCCGCCGCGTACATGTTCAACCAGAACAAGGGCCTGCCGCTCGCGGTGGTCATCTTCCTGCTGGTGCTCGTCCTGACCGACTTCGTGCTGCGCCGCACCTCCTACGGCCGCATGATCTTCGCGCTCGGCGGCAGCGTCGAGGCCTCGCGCCGCGCCGGTATCAACATCGTGTGGGTCCGCACCTCGGTCTTCGCGATCTCCGGCACCTTCGCGGCCATCGGCGGCCTCTTCCTCGCCTCCAAGATCAGCGCGGCCAACCAGGGCGCCGGCAGCGGCGAGCTCCTGATGAACGCCATCGCGGCGGCCGTCATCGGCGGCACCAGCCTCTTCGGCGGCCGCGGCCGCACCTGGAACGCGCTCCTGGGTGTGCTGGTCATCGTCTCGATCCAGTACGGCCTGGCGCTCGAAGGCGTCGCGGCGGCGATTCAGCAGATGATCACCGGCGGTGTGCTGCTGCTCACCGTGATCATCGACGCTGTCACCCGGAAGACCCAGAAGTCCGCGGGCCGCGCCTGACCTGCCCCGCTTCCGTCGTGCCCGGTGCCCCTGTGGCGCCGGGCACGGCCGTTTCCAGGGCGAGTGTCAGCCATACGAGTGACGTAGAACGCACCGCCCTGCGAACGCCGACGCGGGCGGAACATTAGACTCATCGGATCGGCATGCTCGACCAGCACGGACGCAAGAGGAGGCACGGGTGCCGCTGCTTACCCGCATCAGGGGACCGCGCGATCTTGACCGGCTCAACCCGGAGCAGCTCGACCAGCTGGCGGCAGAGATCCGGACCTTCCTGGTGGACGCGGTCTCCAAGACCGGCGGACACCTCGGTCCGAACCTCGGTGTGGTGGAACTGACCATCGCACTGCACCGCGTCTTCGAATCCCCCAAGGACCGGGTCCTGTGGGACACCGGACACCAGAGTTACGTCCACAAGCTCCTGACGGGGCGCCAGGACTTCTCGCGGCTGAAGATGAAGGGCGGCCTCTCGGGCTACCCGGCGCGCGCCGAGTCGGAGCACGACGTCATCGAGAACAGCCACGCCTCCACGGTCCTCGGCTGGGCCGACGGCCTCGCCAAGGCGAACGAGGTCCTGAAGAAGGACGACCACGTCGTGGCCGTCATCGGCGACGGCGCGCTGACCGGCGGCATGGCCTGGGAGGCGCTGAACAACATCGCCGCCGCCAAGGACCGCCCCCTGGTGATCGTGGTCAACGACAACGAGCGTTCGTACGCGCCGACCATCGGCGGCCTCGCCAACCACCTCGCCACCCTGCGCACCACCGACGGCTATGAGCGCTTCCTGGCCAAGGGCAAGGACCTCCTGGAGCGCACTCCGGTCGTCGGCAGGCCGCTGTACGAGACGCTGCACGGCGCCAAGAAGGGTCTGAAGGACTTCATCGCCCCGCAGGGCATGTTCGAGGACCTGGGCCTGAAGTACGTCGGCCCGATCGACGGCCACGACATCGAGGCCCTGGAGTCGGCGCTCCAGCGCGCCAAGCGCTTCGGCGGCCCGGTCATCGTGCACTGCCTCACCGAGAAGGGCCGCGGCTACCAGCCGGCCCTCGCCGACGAGGCCGACCGCTTCCACGCCGTCGGCAAGATCCACCCGGACACCGGCCTTCCCGTGTCGACCTCCGGTCTCGACTGGACCTCGGTGTTCGGCGAGGAGATGGTCGAGCTCGGCAAGGAGCGCGCGGACATCGTCGCGATCACCGCGGCCATGCTCCAGCCGGTGGGCCTCGACAAGTTCGCCAAGGCGTTCCCCGAGCGGGTCTACGACGTCGGCATCGCCGAGCAGCACGCGGCGGTCTCCGCGGCCGGCCTGGCCACCGGCGGTCTGCACCCCGTCTTCGCGGTGTACGCCACCTTCCTCAACCGCGCCTTCGACCAGGTCCTCATGGATGTCGCCCTGCACCAGTGCGGTGTGACGTTCGTGCTGGACCGGGCCGGTGTCACCGGCACCGACGGCGCCTCGCACAACGGCATGTGGGACATGTCGCTCCTCCAGGTCGTGCCGGGCCTCAGGATCGCCGCACCGCGCGACGCCGAGCAGGTCCGCGCCCAGCTGCGCGAGGCCGTCCAGGTGGAGGACGCGCCGACCGTGGTGCGCTTCTCCAAGGGCGCGGTCGGGCCCGCCGTCCAGGCCGTCGGCCGCGTCGGCGGCATGGACGTGCTGCGCGAGCCCTCGTCGGCCGCGGTCCGCCCCGATGTGCTCCTGGTCTCCGTCGGCGCGCTCGCGCCGATGTGCCTGGAGGTCGCCGATCTGCTCGACGCCCAGGGCATCTCGACCACCGTGGTCGACCCGCGCTGGGTCAAGCCGGTCGACGAGGCCATGGCGCCGCTCGCCGAGAAGCACCGCGTCGTGGTCACCGTGGAGGACAACAGCCGCGCGGGAGGCGTCGGTTCGGCCATCAGCCAGGCGCTGCGGGACGCGGGCGTGGACGTGCCGCTGCGCGACTTCGGCATTCCGCCGCGCTTCCTCGACCACGCCTCGCGCGGCGAGGTGCTTGCGGAGATCGGCCTGACCGCCCCCGACATCGCCCGTCAGGTCACCGGCCTGGTCTCCAAGCTGGACGGACGCTTCGAGGAGAACCGCACGGCGGTGGAGCCCGCCCGCGACTGATCATGTGACACGCGGCCAATGGGCCGGACCGGTCTCCCTTATGGGTGATGGGTCCGGCCCGTTCGCGTGAAAAACGCGCTCAGCCCGGTACTCGTACCTCCCTCCTCCCGATCATGGCGAGGACGATGAGCTAGCGGAGGTGCACGGGTGGCCAGTACCGGTCTGTTCCGGACCAAATCGATCGAGCAGTCAATCCAGGACACAGAGGAGCCAGAACACGCGCTCAAAAAGTCCCTGTCCGCTCTCGACCTCACCGTTTTCGGGGTCGGAGTCATCATCGGCACCGGCATCTTCGTCCTCACGGGCAAGGTCGCCAAGGAGAACGCGGGGCCGGGCGTCTCGCTCGCGTTCGTGGCCGCCGGCATCGTCTGCGCGCTCGCCGCGCTGTGCTACGCCGAGTTCGCCTCGACCGTGCCGGTCGCGGGCTCGGCGTACACCTTCTCCTACGCCTCGCTCGGCGAGCTGCCCGCCTGGATCATCGGCTGGGACCTGGTGCTCGAATTCGCCCTCGGCACCGCCGTGGTGGCCGTCGGCTGGTCGGGCTATGTGCGCTCGCTGCTCGACAACGCGGGCTGGCACCTGCCCGCGGCGCTCGGCGGCCGTGACGGCGCCCACGGCTTCGGCTTCGACATCCTGGCGGCCGCCCTGGTCCTGGTGCTCACCGGCATCCTCGTCCTCGGCATGAAGCTCTCCGCCCGGGTCACCACCGTCGTCGTCGCCGTCAAGGTGACCGTCGTCCTGATCGTGATCATCGCGGGCGCGTTCTTCATCACCTCCTCCAACTACTCGCCGTTCATCCCCCCGGCCCAGCCGCAGACGGCGGGCAGTGACCTCAAGGCCCCCCTCATCCAGCTGATGTCCGGCTACGCCCCCACCAACTTCGGCGTCATGGGCATCTTCACCGCCGCCTCGGTCGTCTTCTTCGCCTTCATCGGCTTCGACATCGTGGCGACCGCCGCCGAGGAGACCAAGAACCCCCAGCGCGACATGCCGCGCGGCATCCTCGGCTCGCTCCTCATCTGCACCATCCTGTACGTCCTCGTCTCCATCGTGGTGACGGGCATGGAGCACTACACCAAGCTGTCGGTGGACGCCCCGCTCGCCGACGCCTTCAAATCCACCGGGCACCCCTTCTTCGCCGGCGTCATCAGCTTCGGCGCCGCCGTGGGCCTGACCACCGTGTGCATGATCCTGCTGCTCGGCCAGACCCGGGTGTTCTTCGCGATGAGCCGGGACGGGCTGCTGCCCCGGTTCTTCTCCCACGTGCACCCGCGCTTTCGCACCCCGCACCGCCCGACCATCCTGCTCGGCGTCATCATCGCGATCGTCGCGGGGTTCACGAGCCTGAGCGAACTGGCCGACCTGGTCAACATCGGTACCCTGTTCGCGTTCGTCGTCGTCTCGGTGGGCGTCGTCATCCTGCGCCACACCCGCCCCGACCTGCCCCGCGCCTTCCGCACCCCGCTGGTGCCCTGGGTGCCCGCGCTCGCGGTGGCCGCGTCGCTATGGCTGATGATCAACCTGCCCGCCGAGACCTGGATCCGGTTCGGCGTGTGGATGGTGATCGGCGTGGTCTTCTACTTCGGCTACGGCCGCAGGCACAGCGGCCTCGAAACCCGCGCCGGGCGCGACTCCCGGTAATCGGCCCCGATTCCCACCGGCCCCGTATGTCCGTCCTCACCGGACATACGGGGCCGCATAGGGTGGCCCGCATGCTCGCCGAGCCGCCGCCCTCGCTACGATCCGTCACCATGAGCGCGCCGTCGAGCCGGCGCCGCCGCCCGGCCGGGCCGCCCCCCTCCCCCCGCGGCCGTTACTGGCGGCGGCTGCTCCCCCTCCTCGCTGCCCTCGCGCTCCTGACCCGCCTGCCCTCCTTCCGGCACCCGCTGTGGAACCCCGACGAGGGCTATCTCGCCGTCCAGGCACGGCTCCTGGCGAGCGGCGGCACGCTGTATGCCACCGTCGTCGACCGCAAACCGCCCCTGCTGCCCTGGCTGTACGAAGCCGCCTTCGCCCTGTGCGGCGACACCTCGCTCACCCCGCTGCGCCTGGCCGCGGCCGCCGCCCAGCTGCTCACCGCGCTCGCGCTCGCCTCCACCGCGCGCCGCCGCTGGGGCGACAGCGCGGGCCGCACCGCGGGCGTCCTCTATCTGCTGGCCTCCGTGGGGCTCAGCCCCGAGGACGCCCAGGCCGCCACCTTCGAAGTGTTCATGCTGCCCTTCACCGCGGCGGCCGTGCGCTGCGCGGACCGGGGCGGCTGGCTGCGGGCCGGGCTCGCGGTCGCCGGTGCCGGTCTGACCAAACAGACCGGCGGCGCGGTCCTCGCCCCCGTCCTGTGGCTCCTGTGGCAGCACCCCGGCCCCCGCCGAACTCCCCTTCTGTGTACGGTGGTTGGCGTGGCGGCGCCCATCGCGGCGGCGGCCTGGCTCACAGGGCCCGCCCGCTTCCTGTTCTGGACGGTGACCGGATCCTCGGCGTACGCCTCCTTCGCCGGATCCGAACTCCACGTCCTCGCCCGGGGTTTGGTCAACACCGCGCTCCTCGGCGCCGGCTGCGCCGGACTGCTGCCGCCCATCGCGCGGGTACTGCGGATCGCCCGGACCGGCGCGGTGGACCTGTGGCTGTGGCTGGCCGCGTCCGCCGGCGCGGTCCTGCTCGGATTCCACTTCTTCGGCCACTACTACCTCCAGCTCATCCCGCCCCTGGTGCTGCTCGCCACCGGCGCCCTACAGATCCTGCCGGCGTACCGGCTCACCAGTGCGCTGCTCACCTCGGCCTGCGCCTGCGCCCTCTTCGTGCTGTGGGGCCTGCTCGCCCCGCGCCCCGAACTCGCCCACGCCGTGCGGATCGCCGCCGAGGTCGAGTCCCGCACCGGCGCGGGGGACCGGGTCCTCATCTGGGGCATACACCCCGAGACGTACTGGCTGGCCCACCGCACGCCCGCGAGCCGGTTCCTGACCGCGGGGCTGCTCACCAACTACAGCGGCGGCCGCGACGGGCCCCGGGTGGGGGAGAAGTACGGCATCGACGGCGCCTGGCGGGACTTCCGCGCCGAGCTCGCCGACCGCCCGCCCGCGCTGGTCGTGGACGACTCACGCGGCAAGCCCTTCGCCCCCGCCCGCCTGCCCACCCTGCGCCGCTTCCTCGCCCGCGGATACGACAGGAGCGGCGTGGTGGACGGGACGGTCTTCTACGTACGGGCTCAGTGACGCGGGCCCGGGGTCCTCACCCGACCGGGCGAACCGGCGAAACGGCCGCCGGCGGGCTTTGCCAGGTGACGAAAAGCCGCACGTCGGGACGGAAATACCAGGGGAAATCGGGGGGCGGCGACCAGTGTTAGGGTCGCAGAAAGTCGCTTTGTTGCTGGACCCGGACGCCTCGCGCGGAACCGGTGGGGAAAGGTGGTCGCGGACCATGGCACTGAGGTCTCGAGGGACGTCGCAGCAGGGGCCGGTCAGGTCAGGCGGCATCCGGACCGCTCCCGCGCCCGCCATTCCGGTCGTCGCGGCCGAGGACGGCAGCCCCACCGTCACCGCCTGGCTGCGGCTCGGCAAGGACGGCCGGCTCTCCGCGTACGCGCCCGCCGAGGGCGGCGTGGCCCGCTGGACGGAGACGACGCCGGGCGGCGCCTGGACGGGTCCCGAGCTGGTCGCCCCCGGCCCCGGCCTCCAGTCGCACCTCTCGGTCGCCCAGGGCAGCGACGGCTATGTGCACCTGGCGGCCCTGCGCCACACCCCCATGCCGGACGGCGGCACCTGGACGGAGCTGGTGCACGCCATCCAGTACCAGTCGGGACGCCCCGTCAAGAACTGGGCCGTGATCGGCTCGCCCTACTCGCGCAAGGCCTGGGAGAACGGTCTGCGGATGGGTCACCCCTCGGTCGGCGTGGACTCCTCGGGCAACGTACAGATCGTGGTGCGCAACGCGTTCGGCGGCGTGTCCGCGCGCGGCCAGGACCCGTCCGGCAAGTGGCGCGGCTGGGACGACCTCAACGGCAACGGCGCCGACCGCTCCATATCGATCGTCGCGGGCCAGGACGGCCGGATGGTCATCCACGCCCCGTGCGACAGCGGCATCCACGTCTACGAACGCCCCAAGGGTGACGCCGAGTTCGTCTGGCGCGGCAAGCCGATCGAGGGCGCAGCCGCGACCGGCACCGTCAACGGTATCGAGACCGGCGAGAACGGCCGCGTCACGTTCTTCCTGCGGGACGCGGCATCGGGTGAACTGCGGGCCTGGCGCGGCGAGGAGCCCGCTGTCTCCATCGGCGGCAAGGGCTCGGGTCCGGTGGCGCTGCTGCGCCACGAGATCGACGGCGTCGACTGCATGGTGCTGGCCCAGCGCGACACCGAAGGACGCCCCGCCATAGCGGTCTACCCCACCGAGCAGGAAGCGGCCGGGGTCACCTGGACGCCGGTCGGCGAGGCGTGCGCGGGCGCCCCGGCGCTCGCGGTGGACGGCGAGGGCCGCGTGGTGCTCGGCGTGTTCACCGCCGAGGGCCGGCTGCGGCTCGCCCGCCAGCGCACCGACACGGCGGGCCTCGCCTTCGCGGCCTGGCAGCAGATCTGAGCGCGCTCACCGCACCGCGTACGTCACGGGCCCGGCACCCTTCCAAGGTGCCGGGCCCATGACGCACCGTCAACAGAGGTGTTGAGCAAGGACGTTGAAGTACGACGAAGGCCCCCGCACCGAGGTGCGGGGGCCTTCCTCGTACGGGCGGGTTACGCGGGGACGCTCGCGACGCCCTGCGCCAGGAACTTCTTTCCGTTCACGCGCTCCGAGACGCCTTCGCGGTCCAGGTACGGCGTGATGCCGCCCAGGTGGAAGGGCCAGCCGGCACCCGTGATCAGGCAGAGGTCGATGTCCTGGGCCTCGGCGACGACGCCCTCGTCCAGCATCAGACCGATCTCCTGCGCCACCGCGTCCAGGACGCGGTCACGGGTCTGCTCCTCGGTCAGGGCGACATCGCCCTGCTTGAGGAGGGCGGCGACCTCCGGGTCCAGCTCCGGCTTCCCGGAGTCGTACACGTAGAAGCCGCGCTTGCCCGCCTTCACGACCGCCGCCAGGTTCTCCGAGACCGTGAAGCGGTCCGGGAAGGCGCGGTTGAGGGTTTCGGAGACGTGCAGGCCGATGGCCGGGCCGACCAGTTCGAGCAGGACCAGCGGCGACATCGGCAGGCCGAGCGGCTCGACGGCCTTCTCGGCGACGGCGACCGGGGTGCCCTCGTCGATGACGTTCTGGATCTCGCCCATGAAGCGGGTCAGGATGCGGTTGACGACGAACGCCGGGGCGTCCTTCACCAGGACCGCGGTCTTCTTCAGCTTGCGCGCCACACCGAAGGCCGTGGCCAGCGAGACGTCGTCGGTCTGCTCGCCGCGGACGATCTCCAGGAGCGGCAGGATCGCGACCGGGTTGAAGAAGTGGAAGCCGACGACCCGCTCGGGGTGCTTCAGCTTCGAGGCCATCTCGGTGACCGACAGCGAGGAGGTGTTGGTGGCGAGGATCGCGTGCGCCGGGGCGACCGCCTCGACCTCCGCGAACACCTGCTGCTTGACGCCGATCTCCTCGAAGACGGCCTCGATGATGAAGTCGGCGTCCGAGAAGCCCTCGGCCTTGTCCAGGACACCGGAGACCAGGCCCTTGAGGCGGTTGGCCTTGTCCTGGTTGATCCGCGACTTGGCGAGCAGCTTGTCGATCTCGGCGTGGACGTAGCCCACACCCTTGTCGACGCGCTCCTGGTCGATGTCGGTCAGGACGACCGGCACCTCGAGGCGGCGCAGGAAGAGCAGGGCGAGCTGCGAGGCCATCAGGCCCGCGCCGACCACGCCGACCTTGGTGACCGGGCGCGCCAGGTTCTTGTCCGGGGCGCCGGCCGGGCGCTTGGCGCGCTTCTGGACCAGGTTGAACGCGTAGATGCCGGAGCGCAGTTCGCCGCCCATGATGAGGTCGGCGAGCGCGCTGTCCTCGGCGTCGAAGCCGGCCTGGAGGTCGCCGTCCTTGGACGCCGCGATGATGTCGAGGGCGCGGTAGGCGGCCGGGGCCGCGCCGTGCACCTTCGAGTCCGCGACGAAGCGGCCCTTGGCGACGGCCTGGTCCCAGGCCTCGCCGCGGTCGATCTCGGGGCGCTCCACGGTGACGTCGCCCTTGAGGACGTTCGCCGTCCAGATGAGGGACTGCTCCAGGAAGTCGGCACCCTCGAACAGGGCGTCCGCGATGCCGAGTTCGAAGACCTGCACGCCCTTGAGCTGACGGTTCTGGTTCAGCGAGTTCTCGATGATGACCGAGACGGCCTTCTCGGCGCCGATCAGGTTGGGGAGCAGCGTGCAGCCGCCCCAGCCCGGGACCAGGCCGAGGAAGACCTCGGGCAGCGAGAACGCGGGCAGCGCCTTGGAGACGGTGCGGTAGGTGCAGTGCAGACCGACCTCGACACCGCCGCCCATGGCGGCGCCGTTGTAGTACGCGAACGTCGGCACCGCGAGACCCGCGAGGCGCTTGAAGACCTCGTGGCCGCCCTTGCCGATGGCCAGCGCGTCCTCGTGCTTCTTCAGGAGCTCGACGCCCTTGAGGTCGGCGCCGACCGCGAAGATGAACGGCTTGCCGGTGACACCGACGCCCACGATGGAGCCCTCGGCGGCCTCCTTCTCGACCTGGTCGATGGCGGCGTTCAGGTTCGCCAGCGAGCCGGGGCCGAAAGTGGTCGGCTTGGTGTGGTCGAAGCCGTTGTCGAGCGTGATGAGCGCGAAGCGCCCGGCGCCGTAGGGCAGTTCGAGGTGGCGTACGTGCGCGGACGTCACGACCTCGTCCGGGAACAGCTCGGCCGCGCCCTTGAGAAGCTCAGCGGTGGTGGTGCTCACTTGCTGCCTCCGGCGTCCTTGTGGTGCGGGTTCTCCCAGATGACCGTGGCGCCCATGCCGAAGCCGACGCACATGGTGGTGAGGCCGTAGCGGACCTCGGGCTGCTCCTCGAACTGCCGGGCCAGCTGCGTCATCAGGCGTACGCCCGAGGAGGCGAGCGGGTGGCCGTAGGCGATGGCGCCGCCGTACTGGTTGACGCGCGCGTCGTCGTCGGCGATGCCGTAGTGGTCCAGGAACGCGAGGACCTGGACGGCGAACGCCTCGTTGATCTCGAAGAGGTTGATGTCCTCGATCGACAGGCCGGCCTTGGCCAGGGCCTTCTCGGTCGCCGGGATCGGGCCGTAGCCCATGACCTCGGGCTCCACACCGGCGAAGGCGTAGGAGACCAGGCGCATCTTCACGGGGAGGTTGTTCTCCCGCGCGAACTCCTCGGACGCGATGATCGACGCGGTGGCGCCGTCGTTGAGGCCGGCCGCGTTGCCCGCGGTGACGTTGCCGTGGACGCGGAACGGCGTCTTCAGGTTCGCCAGGCTCTCCAGGGTGGTGCCCGGGCGCATCGGTTCGTCGGCGGTGACCAGACCCCAACCGGTCTCGCCCACCTCGGCGTTGGTGTTGCGCACCGAGATCGGGACCAGGTCCTGCTGGATCTTGCCGTCGGCGTACGCCTTGGCGGCCTTCTCCTGCGAGCGCACGGCGTACTCGTCGGCGCGGCGCTTGGTGATCTGGGGGTAGCGGTCGTGCAGGTTCTCGGCGGTCATGCCCATGAACAGGGCGGACTCGTCGACCAGCTTCTCGCTGACGAACCGCGGGTTGGGGTCGACGCCCTCACCCATGGGGTGGCGGCCCATGTGCTCGACGCCACCGGCGATCACGGCGTCGTACGCGCCGAACGCGATCGAGCCGGCGACGGAGGTCACGGCGGTCAGGGCGCCGGCGCACATGCGGTCGATGGAGTAGCCCGGCACGGACTGCGGGAGGCCCGCGAGGATGCCGGCGGTGCGGCCCAGGGTCAGGCCCTGGTCGCCGATCTGCGTGGTCGCGGCGATGGCGACCTCGTCGATCTTCGCGGGGTCCAGGGCCGGGTTGCGGCGCAGCAGCTCACGGATGGCCTTGACGACGAGATCGTCGGCCCGGGTCTCGTGGTAGATGCCCTTCGGGCCCGCCTTGCCGAACGGGGTGCGGACGCCGTCGACGAAGACGACGTCCCTGACGGTACGAGGCACGATGGCTCTCCTCCAGGTGCGGGATGGCACTGCTGCGCTTGGCGCACGCGACTGAGCGTGCGCTCACCTGGCCCATGCTACTTACGGGTAACCAAACTGCCCAGTCCCCTGGCCCGGAGCGGCGAAGGTCACACTCCCGGGGCCCGCCCCGGCCCACTCATGCCCGCCCGGGCCGGGTGGGGCTTGCGCGAGGAGCGACCACGGTCCGCAGCCGAGGTCCCTGGGGCTCCGCCCCAGACCCCGTTCGCGCCTGAAGGGCGCTCGTCCTCAATCGCCGGACGGGCTGAGGGTGCTGGTGTAGGCCAGCATGAGCCCTGTCAGGGGCGCGGGGAACTGCGCGAGGAGCGACCACGGTCCGCGGCCGAGCTCCCTGGGGCTCCGCCCCAGACCCCGTTCGGCCTGAACGGCCTCGTCCTCAAACGCCGGACGGGCTGAGGGTGCCGGTGTGGGCCAGCATGAGCCCCGCCAGGGGCGCGGGGAACTGCGCGACTAGCCACGCACGGTCCGCAGCCGGGGTTCGGGGCCCACCCCTGGCCCGGGTTGTGTTCGTGCTTCCGCGCGGCAGCGCCAACCTGGGGAATTCGGCTGAAAGTCGTGGGTGGTTCACCCCGGGGTCAGGGCGTCGCCGGAGTGTCCTTCAGGGCGGCGGAGAGGAGGGGCGTCACCTGGGTGACCTGCCAGGGCCTCGCACCGTAGGACGAGAGCGCCTGCGCCACCGCCGCCTCGGAGCGATCCCCCGGCGGCTCCCAGCACACCCGCCGCACCGTATCCGGCGTGATCAGGTTCTCCTGCGGCATGTTCAGCCGCTCGGCGAGCGCGGAGACCGCCGCGCGGGCCGCCGAGAGCCGGGCCGCGGCCGCCGGGTCCTTGTCAGCCCACGCGCGCGGCGGCGGCGGCCCCTGCAAGGGCTGGCCCGGCTGCGGAAGCTCCGCCTCCGACAGGGCCTTCGCCCGGTCGACCGCCGCCTGCCACTGCTCGAGCTGGCGCCGCCCCATCCGGTGCCCGAACCCGGTGAGCGCGGTCAGCGCCGTCACCGTGGCGGGCAGGGCGAGCGAGGCCTCGATGATCGCGGAGTCGCTGAGGACCTTGCCGGGCGAGACGTCACGCCGCTGCGCCACCGCGTCCCGAGCCGTCCACAGTTCGCGTACGGCGGCCATCTGACGGCGCCTGCGCACCTTGTGCATGCCGGAGGTGCGGCGCCAGGGGTCCTTGCGCGGCGGGGCCGGCGGGGCCGAGGCGATCGCGTCGAACTCCTCGTGGGCCCACTCCAGCTTGCCCTGCCGCTCCAGCTCCTTCTCCAGCGCGTCCCGCAGATCGACCAGGAGCTCCACGTCGAGCGCCGCGTAGCGCAGCCAGGGTTCGGGGAGCGGCCGGGTCGACCAGTCGACGGCGGAGTGGCCCTTCTCCAGGGCGTACCCGAGCACGCTCTCGACCATCGCGCCAAGCCCCACGCGCGGGAAGCCCGCGAGGCGTCCGGCGAGCTCGGTGTCGAAGATCCGGGAAGGGACCATGCCTATTTCGCGCAGGCAGGGGAGATCCTGGGTGGCGGCGTGCAAGATCCACTCGGTGTCCGAAAGCGCCTCCCCCAAAGCGGAGAGATCCGGACACCCGACGGGATCGATGAGTGCGGTGCCCGCGCCCTCGCGGCGCATCTGCACCAGGTAGGCCCGCTGGCCGTAGCGGTAGCCGGACGCGCGCTCGGCGTCCACGGCGACGGGGCCGGTGCCGGCCGCGAACGCGGCGACGACTTCGGCCAGCGCGTCGTCGGTGGCTACGACGGGCGGAATGCCCTCTCGGGGCTCCAGCAAGGGAATCGGCGCCTTCTCGACGTCGTCCGGGGGAGCGCCCCCGGTGGTTCGCAGTGCTGTCTCTGCTGCGGTCTTATGGGCGTCGGTCACCTGTCAAGGGTATCTGTGTATGCGCGGCGCCCGTCGACGGAACGTTCCGTCGACGGGCGCGGTGGGGCGCGTGAGGGTCGTAATTCGGTCAGTATTCGGTCAGTGGATGATTCCGGTGCGCAGCGCGACAGCGACCATCCCGGCCCGGTCGCCCGTGCCGAGCTTGCGTGCGATCCGGGCGAGGTGGGACTTGACGGTCAGAGCGGACAGGCCCATCGAGACGCCGATCGCCTTGTTGGACTGGCCCTCGGCCACGAGCCGCAGCACTTCGACCTCACGGCCGGAGAGCTCGCGGTAGCCGCCCGGGTGGCTCGGGGCACCCGGGGGGCGGCGGTGCATACGAGCGGCCGCGGCGCCGATGGGGGCGGCGCCGGGACGGCCGGGGTGGCCGATGTTGGTGCGGGTGCCGGTGACGACGTAGCCCTTCACACCGCCCGCGAGGGCGTTGCGCACGGCGCCGATGTCGTCGGCGGCGGACAGGGCCAGGCCGTTGGGCCAGCCCGCGGCTCGGGTCTCGGACAGCAGGGTCAGCCCGGAACCGTCGGGCAGGTGGACGTCGGCAACGCAGATGTCGCGCGGGTTGCCGACGCGGGGACGGGCCTCCGCGATGGACGACGCCTCGATGACGTCACGTACTCCGAGCGCCCACAGGTGCCGGGTGACGGTGGAGCGGACTCGGGGGTCGGCAACGACGACCATGGCCGTCGGCTTGTTCGGGCGGTAGGCGACCAGGCTTGCGGGCTGCTCAAGAAGAACGGACACCAGGCCTCCTGGAAAGGTGCGGACCGGGCCGGCTCGGGGATGAAGCCGGGGGGAACCGTGCAGTTAGGGTCACAAACCTCTTCGGCACCAAAGCCTTCGGCCTTTAGAGAATGATCACGATTTGGTGAGAAACATTTAGGGCAATTCGGACACGTACTCGATCGTCGAGTGCGCGCCGGGGCGCGCGGCCGCGCGCGGGGGCCCACGAAAACGCCCCACACCCCGCCGTAGGCGAGGCGCGGGGCGGGCACAGGGAGGGGGCGCGGAGGGGTGAAAAGCGGGCGCCCCCCAGCCCCACCGCCAGCGCCCTCCCGCCTCGAAGGCCGCCGCCGCTCGGGCCCGGGCCGCAGCGCCCCTCCCACCTCGGAGACCGCCGCCACTTGGGCCCGCCCCAGCGCCCTCCCGCCTCGGGGGCCGCCGCGCTCGCGGCCTCCCTCTTTGCGGCCGCCACCGTCGGTGCCCTCCCGCCTGGAGGTCGCCACCTTCGCCGCCCGCCCGCTCGGTGACGGTCCCCGCCGGCCTTCCACTCGGGGGCCGCCACCACCCACGGTGACGGCCCCCTCGCCGGGCCTCCACCCTCCCCGGCGGACGCCGTCTCGGCGGCCTCAGCGTGGGTCGCGGCGTTGGGGGAGGGTGACTACGCCGCCGCCCCCGTCGTCGGCGCCCGAGGCCGGCGGCAGGCCAGCGATCTGGCACAGCAGGTCGCACCAGGCCGCCAGATGCCCCGCGGTGTCCGGCACCCCGCCGCGGCCCTCGTGGGGCGTCCAGGACGCGCGGATCTCGATCTGGGTGGCCGGAAGCCGCTCGGAGAGCCCGCCGAAGTAGTACGAACCGGCCCGCGTGACCGTGCCGCTCGCCTCCTTGTACGACAGGCCGCGCGCCTCCAGGGCGCCCGTCAGCCACGACCAGCAGACCTCGGGGAGCAGCGGGTCGGCCGCCATCTCCGGCTCCAGCTCGGCCCGTACGAGGGTGACCAGACGGAAGGTGCCCTGCCAGGCGTCGTGTCCGGCCGGGTCGTGCAGCAGGATCAGGCGGCCGTCGGCCAGATCGTCCTCGCCCTCGACGACGGCCGCCTCAAGCGCGTAGGCGTGCGGCGCGAGACGCTGGGGCGGCCGCGTCTCGTCCACCTCGATCTCGGGGCGCGGTCGCGCCGCGCGCAGTGCGTCGACGGCCTGACGGAAGGGGATCGGAACGGTGGTACCGTCCGCGGCTTCCCTGCCGTCGGCGCCATCCGAAGTTCGTCCCTGAGCGGCAGCCATGCGGGGAAGACTAGGCGGAACGCGGGCCCGGCGCCGGTAGGGACACCCGGGCCGGGGTGGCCGCTTGCGGCCACATGCGAAGATTCTGGACGTGAGCGCCAACGACCGCCCTGTGGGCCAGCCGAACAGCAAGACGCACGACTCCGCGTTCCTCAAGGCATGCAGGCGGGAAGCCGTCCCGCACACGCCGGTCTGGTTCATGCGCCAGGCGGGGCGCTCGCTGCCGGAGTACCTGAAGGTGCGCGAGGGCGTCCCCATGCTGGAGTCGTGCATGCGGCCCGAGCTGGTCACCGAGATCACGCTCCAGCCCGTGCGCCGTCACAAGGTCGACGCGGCCATCTACTTCAGCGACATCGTGGTCCCGCTCAAGGCCATCGGCATCGACCTCGACATCAAGCCGGGCGTCGGCCCGGTCGTCGCCGACCCGATCCGCACCCGCGCCGACCTCGCGAAGCTGCGCGACCTGACCCCCGAGGACGTCCACTACGTCACCGAGGCGATCGGCATGCTCACCGGCGAGCTCGGCGCCACGCCGCTCATCGGCTTCGCGGGCGCCCCGTTCACGCTCGCCAGCTACCTCGTGGAGGGCGGCCCCTCGCGCAACCACGAGAACACCAAGGCCATGATGTACGGCGACCCCGAGCTCTGGGCCGACCTGCTCGACCGCCTCGCCGAGATCACCGCCGCCTTCCTCAAGGTGCAGATCGAGGCCGGCGCCTCGGCCGTGCAGCTCTTCGACTCCTGGGTGGGCGCGCTCGCCCCCGCCGACTACCGGCGCTCGATCCTGCCCGCATCGGCCAAGGTCTTCGACGCGGTCGCCCCTTACAACGTGCCGCGCATCCACTTCGGCGTCGGCACCGGCGAACTGCTCGGTCTCATGGGCGAGGCCGGCGCGGACGTCGTCGGTGTCGACTGGCGCGTCCCGCTGGACGAGGCGGCCCGCCGCGTCGGCCCCGGCAAGGCGCTCCAGGGCAACCTCGACCCGGCCGTCCTGTTCGCGCCGACCGGGGCCGTCGAGGCCAAGACCCGCGAAGTCCTCGACGCGGCAGCGGGCCTTGAGGGCCACGTCTTCAACCTCGGTCACGGGGTGCTGCCCTCGATGGACCCGGACGCGCTGACCCGCCTCGTCGCGTACGTCCACGAGCAGACCGCCCGCTAGGGGGTGTCTGGTGGATCAGGGTCGGTCAGGGCGCGGCGTCTGGTGCGGTGCATCGCAAGGCGCCGGAGCGTCTCGATAGCGGAGC
>NZ_JBIAGO010000022.1:0-95589 GCF_042869775.1 Streptomyces sp. NPDC006711 | reverse complement strand
GCGCCTGAAGGGCGCTCGTCCTCAATCTCCCCCAAGGCCTTAAGGGCCAGGGGGGACCCCCATGACGGGCTGAGGTATGCCGGGTGGGCCAGCACCGAGCACCCAGGGGCGCGGGGAACTGCGCGAGCGCGGGAGGCCGACGCGGTGCGGGCCCCTACCGGGTGCGCGGACGCGCGGACGCATCCACCCCCCGCCCCCGAATCCCGCCCAGCTCAGCGCAGCGCCTAGCATGGCCGCCGTGCCGGACACAGACGAAACCCCGCTCCCCACAGCCCACCCCGACCACGCGGGCAACCCGGGCCGCGACACCGAGATCGAATCCCTCGCCGAGTTCGACGCGGCGCTCACCGCGCACCACGGCCACGGCCTCGCCGGCTTCCGCATACAGTCCGTCGACCTCACGGCCCGCACCCCCGCCCTGCTCGCCGTCGACACCGCCGGCGCCGTCTTCCTCGGCTGCCTCATGGAGCCGGACGCGGCCGCCAAGATCAGGGCCGACGGCGCCCTCGTCTTCCCGCCCGTCCCGCACCTGCCCTTCGCCCCCTACCGGGGCACGCTCTACTCCCCCGCCGAGCTCTTCGAAGGGCTCGCGGCGGGCTACGAGCACACCCCGGACGCCCGGTCGTACGCCTGGTTCCAGCAGACGAAGTCGGACGGCGACATCTTCTCCTCGATGCTGCGCTCCATCCATGACGACGCCGTCTCCGACGCGCTGGACGAACAGCTCGTCGGGGCGCGCGTGGTGGGCGTGATGGGCGGCCACGCGATGGCCCGGGGCACGCGGGAGTACCGGGGCGCCGCGGTGCTCGGCCGCACCCTGGCCCGTGAGGGGTTCACCGTGGCGACGGGCGGCGGCCCCGGCGCCATGGAGGCCGCGAACCTCGGCGCGTACGCGGCGCCCTTCGACGACGCGATGCTGGACTCCGCCCTCCAACTCCTCGCCGCCGAGCCCTCGTTCAGGCCGTCCGTGTCCGCCTGGGCCCGCGCCGCCTTCGAGGTGCGTACGAAGTGGCCGCGCGGCGGTACCTCCGTCGGCATTCCCACCTGGTTCTACGGTCACGAGCCGCCGAACGCGTTCGCGAACGCCATCGCCAAGTACTTCGCCAACGCCACCCGCGAGGACGGCCTGCTCGCCCGCTCCAACGCGGGCGTCGTCTTCCTGCCGGGTGCGGCCGGCACCGTACAGGAGATCTTCGACAACGCGACGCCGAACTACTACGAGTCGCGGGGCACCCCGACGCCGATGGTGCTGGTGGACCGGGCGCACTGGACGGAGCGGTTCCCGGCCTGGCCGCTGCTTCAGGCGCTGGCCGAGGAGCGCCCGATGGCGGCCCGGATCGCCCTGGTCGACTCCGTCGCCGACGCCCCGGACGCCCTGGCCCGCCTGTCCCGATAGCGCTCACGCGGTACGCCAGGCGCTGGCGCGGCGCAAAAGATTCGGGCCGTCAGGCAACTCCCAAAGGGCGGTAAACGTCTGGTAAAGCGGAGTGGGGCGAACCGGTTGCCCCCGCCATGAACGGAGTCACCCGTGCTGCTCGGTCTGCTGACCGCCATCGCCGCCTCGGTCTGTTACGGCACGGGTTCGGTCCTGCAAGCCGTCGGATCGCGCCGCGCCGCCGGCCGCGAGGAGGCCGCGAGCGACCGGACCCAGCACGGCGGCCCCAGCCTCTCCTCCACCGCGAAGGCCGCCATGACGTGGGAGTTCGTCGTCGGCACCGTTCTCGACTTCGTCGGGTTCGGGCTCGGCGCGCTGGCGGCACGTCTGCTGCCGCTCTTCCTGTCCCAGACGGTGATCAGCGCCAACCTGGTCATCACGGCGGTGCTCAGCGTCAAGCTCCTTGGCATCCGCCTCAGCCGCGCGGAGTGGACGTCGATCGGGGTGGTCTGCGCCGCGCTGGTGCTGCTCGCCTCGGCGGCCGGCCATGAGGGCAGCGGCCACACGGCGGTGAGCACGCACTGGTGGCTCCTCGCCGTCTCGCTCGTCCTGATGGCCGGGGGCACGGTGGCCGTACGCCTCCTCGGCGCGCGCGCCGCGATCTGGGCGGGCCTTCTGTCGGGGCTCGGATTCGGCGCGCTGGGGGTGGGCGTACGCGTCCTGAACGGCATCGACCCGTTCGACGCCGGGGCCCTGCTCGCCGACCCGGCGCTCTACGCGATCGGGGTCGCCGGGATCGGCGGCATGTATCTGCACACGGTGGCGCTTCAGATCGGCTCGGTGAACGGCGCGACGGCGGCGCTCGTGGTGGGCGAGACGGTGCTGCCGGGGGCGATCGGTGTGGCGTGGCTCGGCGACGCGTCGCGGGCGGGCCTCGCCTGGATGGCCGTCCTCGGCTTCGTCCTCGCGGTGGCCGGGGCGGTGGCGGTGGCGTGGTTCGGCTCCCCCGGCGCGCACGGGTCGCAGGAGCCGGCTCAGGAACTCACCCCGGTGGCCTGAGCCGCCCGCCGCCGGGCCCCGGTCCGCCGAGGGGCGCGGGGACCACGCGCGCGTCACGCCGCCCCGGTCACTCCACGCTTACGCACCTGGCGCGCCGGAGTCGGGCTCGCTGTCCAGGACGACCACCTCCGGCGCCGCGAAGGCGACCCCCACCCGCGCCCCAACTTCCGGCGCGGACCCCGGTTCGCACTGCGCCTCCAGGACCGGGCCGCTCCCGGGCCGCAGCCGCAGCACCACGTGGCTGCCGCGGAAGGTCCGCGCCACGACCTCGCACGCCGGCCCCTCCCGCTCCCCCACGATCCGCACGCCCGCCGGCCGCACCAGCACCTGGGTCTGCCCCTGCGGGGAGCCCGGCGGCACCGGGATCTTGCCCCAGGGCGTGTCGGCCACCTCGCCCGTCACGCTCGCCTCGACCACGTTCTCGAAGCCGAGGAAGCGCGCCACGAACGCGCAGGCCGGGCGCCGCCAGACCTCAAGGGGCGTCCCGCTCTGCGCGACACGGCCGTCCCGCATCACCACCACCCGGTCGGCCAGCGCGAACGCCTCGCCCTGGTCGTGCGTGACGGCCAGCACGGTGGTGCCCAACTGACCGAACAGGGCGCGCAGTTCGAGCACCAGACGTTCGCGCAGAGTGCGGTCGAGCTGGCCGAGCGGCTCGTCCAGCATGAGCAGCCGGGGCGAGGGCGCGAGCGCGCGGGCGAGCGCGACGCGCTGCTGCTCACCGCCGGACAGCGCCGCCACCGCCCGCTTCCCGGCGTCCGGGAGCCCCACCAGCTCCAGCAACTCCCCGACCCTGCGCGCCTGTTCGCCGCGCGAGGCGCCCCGCATGCGCAGCCCGAACGCCACGTTGCCTGCGACGTCGCGCTGCGGGAAGAGCTGGTGGTCCTGGAACATCAGGCCGAGCCCGCGTCGGTGCGTGGGCACCCCGGCCTGGTCGGCGCCGGCGAGCAACACCCGTCCGCTGTCGGGGCGTTGGAGGCCCGCCACGACCCGCAGCAGGGTCGACTTGCCGCTGCCGCTGGGCCCGAGCAGGCACACCGTCTCGTGCTCGGCGACCTCCAGGTCGACCCCGTCGAGCGCGGCGCGCTGTTTGAACCGTACGCTCACACCGTCGAGCCTCAGCATCACAGCTCCCCGCTCCGGTCGGTCCGCAGGCGTTCCAGGACGAGCAGCGCCACCGCGCACACCACCATCAAAATCGTGCTGAGGGCCATCGCCTGGCCGTAGTTGAGGTCGCCGGCCCGGCCGAGCAGGCGGGCCACCGCGACGGGCAGCGTCGGGTGGTCGGGCCGGGCGATGAAGACGGTCGCCCCGAACTCGCCGAGCGAGACCGCGAACGCGAAGCCGGCCGCCACCAGGAGCGCCCTGCGCACCAGCGGCAGGTCCACTTCGCGCCAGACCCGCAGCGGGGAGGCGCCGAGCACGGCCGCCGCCTCGCGCAGGCGCTGGTCCACCGCGCGCAGCACCGGCAGCATGATCCGTACGACGAAGGGCGTGCCGACAAGGGCCTGGGCGAGCGGCACCAGGATCCAGGAGGCCCTGAGGTCCAGCGGCGGCTCGTCCAGGGTGATCAGGAAGCCGAAGCCGACGGTCACGGCCGAGACGCCGAGCGGCAGCATGAGCAGCGCGTCGAAGCCCCGCATGAGGCGGCCGCTGCCGCGCCGGGCCAGGGCCGCTGCCGCGAGGCCGCCGACGACCAGCGCGATCGCGGTGGCGGCGAGGGCGTACTGGAGGGAGTTCCCGATCGCCTCGATGGGCGCCACGAGGAAGCTTCCGTTGTCCCCGGCGTCCTGGAGCGCGCGGTAGTAGCCGAATCCGTAGCCGTCCGGGGTGTCGAGGGAGCGCTCGATCAGGACGCCGACGGGCAGCAGGATCAGCAGGGCCACGACCGCGAGGACCGAGGCGAGCAGGGTCCGCTGCGCGGCGCCGCGCGGGCGGCGGGCCGTGTGGGCGGGATCGACCAGTTTCAGGGTGCTCTCGCGGCGGCGCACCGCGTAGGCGTGCACGGCCAGGACCGCGCCGACCGCGACGAACTGCGTGATGGTCAGGACGGCGGCGGTCGGCAGGTCGAGGAGTTCGGCGGTCTGGCGGTAGATCTCCACTTCGAGGGTGGAGAAGGTCGGGCCGCCGAGGATCTGCACGACACCGAAGGAGGTGAAGGTGAAGAGGAAGACCATGAGGGCGGCCGCGGCGACGGCGGGGCCGAGCGCGGGGAGCGTGACGGTGCGCCAGGCCGTCCACCGGGAGGCGCCGAGCACGCGTGCGGCTTCTTCCTGACGCGGGTCGAGCTGGGACCACAGGCCCCCCACGGTGCGTACGACCACCGCGTAGTTGAAGAAGACGTGGGCGAGCAGGATCGCCCACACCGTGGTGTCAAGGCGCACCCCCCACAGCTGGTCGAGCAGCCCGCCCCGGCCGAGCAGCGCGAGGAACGCGGTGCCCACGACGACGGTCGGCAGCACGAAGGGCACGGTGACCACGGCCCGCAGGAGCTGCTTGCCGGGGAAGTCGAGGCGGGCGAAGACGTAGGCGCCGGGCAGGGCGATCACGAGGGTGAGCGCGGTGGAGGCGAGCGCCTGCCAGGTGGTGAACCACAGGACGTGGGTGATGTCCGGGTCGCCGAGGACCTGGGTGAGCCGGCCGAACTGCCAGGCGCCGTCCGCCCGGAGCCCCCGGCCGACGATGGCGGCCACGGGCCAGGCGAAGAACAGCGCGAAGAACGCGAGCGGCACGGCCATGAGCGCGAACCGCGCCGCGCCCCGTCGCACGGCGCCGCGCCGCCCCTGCTTTTGGGGCGGCCGGTCCGCCTGGCGGTCTACTTCAGGACGAGCGAGGACCACGACTTGACCCACTGGTCACGGTTCTTGGCGATCCTGTCGGGGGCCACGGTCGCCGAGTTCGTGATCTTGGCGCCGAACCGGGTGAACTCCGGCGGCACCGAGGCGTCCTTGGCGACCGGGTCCACGAACATCTGGAGCGGCATGTCCTGCTGGAACTTCTTGGAGATCAAGAAGTCCAGGAGCGCCTTGCCGCCGGCTTCGTTCTTGGCGCCCTTGAGCAGTCCGGCGAACTCGATCTGGCGAAAGCACGTGCCGGTGGCGACGCCGGTGGGGGCCTCGGCGGGCTTGGGGTCGGCGTAGATGACCTCGGCGGGCGGGCTCGATGCGTAGGAGACGACGAGCGGGCGGTCGCCCTTGGCCTTCTTGCCGCCGGCCGAGCCGGAGAAGTCGGTGTTGTAGGCCTGCTCCCAGCCGTCGTCGACCTTGACGCCGTTGGCCTTCAGCTTCTTCCAGTAGTCCTGCCAGCCCGCGTCCCCGTACGCGGCGACGGAGCCGAGCAGGAAGCCGAGCCCGGGCGAGGACGTCGCGACGTTCTCCGTGACGAGGAGGTTCTTGTACTCGGGCTTGATCAGGTCGTCGAAGGACTGCGGGGGGCTGAGCTTCTTGTCCGCGAAGTACTTCTTGTCGTAGTTGACGCAGATGTCGCCGGTGTCGATGGGCGTGACCCGGTGCTTGTCCTTGTCGAGCTGGTCCTCGGCGGGCACCCGGTCCAGGCCCTTGGCCTCGTACGGGGTGAAGATGCCGTTGTCCAGGGCGCGCGAGAGCAGGGTGTTGTCGACGCCGAAGAACACGTCGCCGCGCGGGGAGCCCTTGGTCAGGATCTCCTGGTTGAGGGCGGCGCCGGCGTCCCCGCTCTTGAGCACCTTGACGGTGTAGCCGCTCTGGGCGGTGAACGCCTTGAGCACCGGGTCGGATGCGGCGAAGGAGTCGTGGCTGACCAGGGTGACGGTCTTGCCGCCGGATCCGCTCGTGCCGGACGCCTTCTTGCCGTCCGAGCCGCCGCAGGCCGCGAGCGTGGCGAGTCCGAGGGCGGCGGCGAGCGACGCGGCCGCGAGCCTCTTGGTACTGCGCATTTCTTCATTCCTCCTGGAGATGACCAGGAAGAGACGCGGCCCTGCCCGCACGACGCGAGGTCGTGCGGGCAGGGCGCAACAGCTTGAGTAATCGCCGAACTTCCTACCCCGCATGACCGGGGCAAGGTTCAGAGGGTCTGCGGTCCGTGTCCCAGTGATGGGTACCGCACTCTCAGCGCTGTGGCGCTCCCCTGTCGGAATATGCAGATGTTTCCCGCCAGGTTACACGGGGCCTCTCGGCGCGGCCCGGGCCGTTTCGCCGTTCGGACGACGGCCCCGGCACACCCCCGGCACAGGCTCCGACGCGCGCCCCGGCACGCGCCCCGGCCCCGCTGCGGCTACCGCTCGGAAGCCGCCAGCTGACCGCAGGCTCCGTCGATCTCCTGACCCCGGGTGTCACGCACCGTCACAGGCACCCCGTGGGCCGCGATGGCCTCGACGAACGCCTTCTCGTCCTCGGGCCGCGAGGCCGTCCACTTGGAGCCCGGCGTCGGGTTCAGCGGGATGAGGTTGACGTGTACGCGCTTGCCCTTGAGGAGCCGGCCGAGCAGATCGCCCCGCCACGCCTGGTCGTTGATGTCGCGGATCAGGGCGTACTCGATGGAGATGCGGCGCCCGGACTTCTCGGCGTACTCCCACGCCGCGTCCAGGACCTCGCGGACCTTCCAGCGGGTGTTGACCGGGACGAGGGTGTCGCGCAGTTCGTCGTCGGGGGCGTGCAGGCTCACCGCGAGCCGGCACTTGAAGCCCTCGTCGGCGAAGCGGTGCATGGCGGGAACCAGGCCCACGGTCGAGACGGTGATGCCGCGCTGGGACAGGCCGAGGCCGTCGGGCTCGGGGTCGGTGAGGCGGCGGATCGCGCCGACGACCCGCTTGTAGTTGGCCAGCGGCTCGCCCATGCCCATGAAGACGATGTTGGACAGGCGCGCCGGGCCGCCCGGCACCTCGCCGTCGCGCAGGGCGCGCATGCCGTCGACGATCTGGTGCACGATCTCGGCGGTCGAGAGGTTGCGGTCGAGGCCCGCCTGGCCGGTGGCGCAGAACGGGCAGTTCATGCCGCAGCCGGCCTGCGAGGAGATGCACATGGTCACCCGGTCCGGGTAGCGCATCAGGACGGACTCGACGAGCGTGCCGTCGTGCAGCTTCCACAGCGTCTTGCGGGTGGTGTCCTCGTCGCAGGAGATGTGCCGGACGACCGACATCAGATCGGGCAGCAGCTCCTCCTGGAGCCGGCCGCGCGCGGCGAGCGGGATGTCGGTCCACTCGGCCGGGTCGTGGGCGTAGCGCGCGAAGTAGTGCTGCGAGAGCTGCTTGGCGCGGAAGGGCTTCTCGCCGATCGCGGCGACGGCATCCTTGCGCTCGGCGGGCGAGAGGTCGGCGAGGTGCCGCGGCGGCTGCTTCGCTCCGCGGGGCGCGGTGAAGGTGAGTTCTCCCGGGACGGGGCGTGCCATGAGCGGTAACTCCTCAGTACGACGAGGCCGGCGATCCCCGCTGGGCGCGGAGCAGGCGACGATACGGTGCCGAAGCCAGGAGACCTCACTGGATCACCCCCGCAGACGCGGGGCCGAAAAGGGCGCGTCGCTCGCTAGCGACGCGCCCTTCAAGAGTAACCGGAGCCCGCCCGGCCCGTACCGAGCCCGAATCGGCGCCCGGCTCCCGCCGAGCGGCACCGCGCCCGCCAGGTCACCCCGTGCCCACGAACACCGCGAGCAGCAGCCACACCACCGGGGCGGTCGGCAGCAGGGAGTCCAGGCGGTCCATGATGCCGCCATGGCCGGGGAGCAGGGTGCCCATGTCCTTGATGCCGAGATCACGCTTGATCATCGACTCGCCGAGGTCGCCCAGCGTGGCGCTCGCGGCGACCGCGAGGCCGAGCAGCAGGCCCTGCCACCACGTGCCGTCGTCGATGAGGAACCGCATGCACAGCGCGCCCGCGACCATGGCGAACGACACCGCCCCGAACAGGCCCTCGCGGGTCTTGCCGGGGCTGATGCGCGGCGCGAGCTTGTGCTTGCCGAAGCGCCAGCCGATCGCGTACGCGCCGGTGTCGCTGACCACGGTCAGCAGCAGGAACGTCAGGACCCGCCAGGGACCGTCGTCGGCGGTGAGCAGCATCGCGACGAACGTGGCGAGGAACGGCACGTAGAACGCGGCGAAGACGCCGGCGGTGACGTCCCGCAGATAGTTCTCGGGCGGCTCGGTCATCCGCCACACGAGCACCGCCAGCGAGGTGAGCGCCATCGCCACCCACGCGCCCTCGGCGCCGCTGACGTACCCGGCGATCACCATCGCCGCGCCGCCCACCGCGAGCGGGACCAGCGGCGCCTTGATCTGCTTGCGCTCTTCCAGGCGGCTGGTGAGCTCCCACAGGCCCACGACGACGGCGACCGCGATGACCCCGACGAAGACCGCCTTCACCACGAACAGCGAGGCGATGATCACCGCACCGAGCGCGACGCCGACCCCTATCGCGGACCGCAGATCGCGGCCGGCCCGCTTCTTCTCGGGCTGCGCGGGCACGGGCGGCATGGGCGGGGTGCTTGCCATGGGCTCCTGCGGCGTCTCGTCGCGGAACAGAGGGCCGCCCGTCAAAGCGGCCCCCTGCTCACGTTCGTCGCGGTCTTCGGCGTGTTCGCCCGCGTCGGACACGACGGGCATCGGCTGCGTCCTCGCCACGGGCGGGGCGTCATACGCATCGTATGCGGGCCCCGCCGCGAACGCCCCCTGGGAAGGCCCCTCGGGGGTTCCCCAGTACGCGGGTCTCGGCGGAGCCCCCCAGGAAGAGTCGTTCATCAGACCTCTAGCAGCTCTGCTTCCTTGTGCTTGAGCAGCTCGTCGACCTGCGCCACGTACTTGGCGGTGGTGTCGTCGAGCTCCTTCTCCGCACGGCGGACCTCGTCCTCGCCGGACTCCTTGTCCTTGACGAGCTTGTCGAGGGCGTCCTTGGCCTTGCGGCGCACGGCGCGGATCGACACCTTGGAGTCCTCGGCCTTGGTGCGCGCGACCTTGATGTAGTCGCGGCGGCGCTCCTCGGTGAGCTCGGGGAAGTTCACGCGGATGATGCTGCCGTCGTTGCTGGGGTTGACGCCCAGGTCGGAGTCGCGGATCGCCTGCTCGATGTTGCGCAGCGCGCTCTTGTCGAACGGGGTCACCACCGCCATGCGCGGCTCCGGCACCGAGAAGGAGGCCAGCTGGTTGATCGGCGTCAGCGCGCCGTAGTAGTCGGCCACGATCTTGTTGAACATCGCCGGGTGCGCACGGCCGGTGCGGATCGCGGCGAAGTCCTCCTTGGCCACCACGACGGCCTTCTCCATCTTCTCCTCGGCCTCGAGGAGGGTTTCTTCGATCACCACTTGCTCCTGCATGTCTTGGGTGGGCCGGGAGTGCTCAGGGCGACCTGAGCCGTCGGGCCCTGGATAACCAGCGTCTTTCCCTGCACGGTGTCCGACCGGCAGGGGATTGTCCATCCCCCGGTCAGGCCCGGGTGCCCTGGTCGCTCACGAGCGTGCCGATCTTCTCACCCTTGACGGCGCGGGCGATGTTTCCGGCCGTAAGGAGCTCGAAGACGAGGATCGGGAGGTTGTTGTCGCGGCACAGGGTGATCGCGGTCATGTCCGCGACCTTCAGGTCCCGGGTGATGACCTCGCCGTACTCAAGGGCGTCGAACTTCACCGCGTCGGTGTTGAGCCGGGGGTCGGAGTCGTAGACCCCGTCCACGCCGTTCTTGCCCATCAGCATGGCCTCGGCGTCGATCTCCAGGGCCCGCTGGGCGGCGGTGGTGTCGGTGGAGAAGTACGGCATGCCCATGCCCGCGCCGAAGATCACGACGCGCCCCTTCTCCAGGTGGCGCACGGCGCGCAGCGGGATGTACGGCTCGGCGACCTGGCCCATCGTGATGGCGGTCTGGACGCGCGAGTCGATGCCCTCCTTCTCCAGGAAGTCCTGGAGGGCCAGGCAGTTCATGACCGTCCCGAGCATGCCCATGTAGTCCGAGCGGGCCCGGTCCATGCCGCGCTGCTGGAGCTCGGCGCCCCGGAAGAAGTTGCCGCCGCCGATGACGACGGCGATCTGCGCGCCGTCACGGACGACGGCGGCGATCTCGCGGGCGATGTTGTGCACGACGTCGGGGTCGACTCCGAGCCCCCCGCCGCCGGCGAACGCCTCGCCGGAAAGCTTCAGCATGAAGCGCCCGGCCACCTTGCCGTCATCGCGCTTGTGGTCGGCCGAGTGATCGGCTGTGGCGGTGTCCGCGCCCTTACTCATGGGGATCTCCTCGTGCACATACGAAGAAGGCCATTGCCGGTGGGTACTCGTGGTCCCTAGCGGCAATGGCCTCCTCGTCAGATCTGCGGTCGTCCGTCGCGTGTGCGGCCGACGACTGCCTCAGACCCTAGCGGGGTCCAGTGTCGAACGCCGAACCGACTCAGATGCCGACCTTGATGCGCGAGAAGCGCTTCAGGGTGACACCGGCCTCCTTCAGCACCTGCTCGACGGACTTCTTGTTGTCCAGCGCGTACGGCTGGCCAAGCAGCGTGGCGTCCTTGAAGAAGCCGTTGACGCGACCCTCGACGATCTTCGGGAGCGCGGCCTCGGGCTTGCCCTCGGCGCGGGTGGTCTCCTCGGCGACACGACGCTCGGTCTCGACGACCTCGGCCGGAACGTCCTCACGGGTGAGGTACTTCGGCGCGAAGGCGGCGATGTGCTGCGCGACGCCCTTGGCGATCTCGGCGTTCTCCTTGTCGAGCTCGACAAGAACACCGATCTGCGGCGGCAGGTCAGGCATGGTGCGGTGCATGTACGCGGCCACGAAGCCACCCGTGAACTGCGCGAAGCGGTCCAGGACGATCTTCTCGCCGAGGTTGGCGTTGGCCTCGTCCACGAACGCCTGGACGGTCTTGCCGGCCTCGATCTCGGAGGCGAGCAGGGCGGCGATGTCGGCCGGGGAGGTGGCGGCGACGTGCTCGGCCAGCTTGGCGGCGACGGCCTGGAACTTGTCACCCTTGGCGACGAAGTCCGTCTCGCACTTCAGCTCGACCAGGACGCCCGAGGTCTTGTCCTCGGAGATGAGGGAGACGACGGCGCCGTTCTCGGCAGAGCGGCCCTCGCGCTTGGCGACGCCCTTCTGGCCCTTGATGCGCAGGGCCTCGACGGCCTTGTCGACGTTGCCGTCGGCCTCGTCCAGGGCCTTCTTGCAGTCCATCATGCCGGCGCCGGTGAGCTCACGGAGCTTCTTGACGTCAGCGGCGGTGTAGTTCGCCATGAGTCTGTGTTTCTCTCTCGGAGTCTAGAAAGATCTACGAAGATCTGCGGGGCTACGGGTCGACGGCGGGGGCTTGTGGCCCCCGCCGTCAACTACCGAACCTGTGGGTCCCGGTGAAGGGTCAGGCCTGCTCGGCGTCCGCGGCCGGAGCCTCGGTGGCCTCGGCGGCCGGAGCCTCAGCGGCCTCAGCCGGCTTCTCGGCCTCGGCGGCCGGAGCGGCGTCGGCGGCGGGCGCCTCGGTCTCGTCGGCCTTCTTGTCACCCTCGAGCAGGTCGCGCTCCCACTCGGCGAGCGGCTCGCCGGCCGCCTTCTCGCCCGGCTTCGAGTCGCCCGTGGCCTGGCCGGAACGGGCGATGAGGCCCTCGGCGACGGCGTCGGCGATCACGCGGGTGAGCAGGGTGACGGAACGGATCGCGTCGTCGTTGCCCGGGATCTTGTAGTCGACCTCGTCAGGGTCGCAGTTCGTGTCGAGGATCGCGACGACGGGGATGTGGAGCTTGCGCGCCTCACCGACGGCGATGTGCTCCTTCTTGGTGTCGACGATCCAGACGGCGCTGGGAACCTTCGACATCTCGCGGATACCACCGAGGGTCTTCTCCAGCTTGGCCTTCTCGCGCGAGAGGACCAGGAGCTCCTTCTTGGTGAGACCCGAAGCCGCGACGTCCTCGAAGTCGATCTGCTCGAGCTCCTTGAGGCGCTGCAGACGCTTGTAGACGGTGGAGAAGTTGGTCAGCATGCCGCCGAGCCAGCGCTGGTTGACGTAGGGCATGCCCACGCGCGTCGCCTGCTCGGCGATCGCTTCCTGCGCCTGCTTCTTGGTGCCGACGAACATGATGGAGCCGCCGTGCGCGACGGTCTCCTTGACGAACTCGTAGGCGCGGTCGATGTACGACAGCGACTGGAGCAGGTCGATGATGTAGATGCCGTTGCGCTCCGTGAAGATGAAGCGCTTCATCTTCGGGTTCCAACGACGGGTCTGGTGACCGAAGTGGACGCCGCTTTCCAGCAGCTCCCGCATCGTGACGACGGCCATGGCCGTACTCCTTGAGATACTCGGTTATCGCGGCCGCCGGTCGGCTGCCGCGCCTGACGCCCCCGTGCGCCGTGCCCTGAACCCTGTACGGATGAGGACCGAGTGGCGCGGCCGGCGATGGTGGTGAGACCGCCGGCGGGGCGTGCGAAGTCGATCCGGTGACCCGGATCGCCACAAGAAGTGTACGGGACCCGCACAGTGCCGGGTGACGGCGTTGTCCACAACCGCCCAGTACTCCACAGATCGCCACCAAGATCCCCACCCACGCCGCCCCACCGGGACCCTGGACCCATGTACCGAGCACTCCTCACCCTGGCCCTCACGGCCGCCGGCTGGCCGGTGGTCCCGCCCACCGTCGTCCACCCCTGGGCCCCGCCCACCACCCCCTACGGCCCCGGCCACCGAGGCATCGACCTGGCCGCGCCCCCGGGCACCCCCGTCAGAGCCTCCGCCCCAGGCCGAGTCACCTTCGCGGGCGAAGTGGCGGGACAGGGAGTCCTCACCATCACCCTCTCCGGCACAGCGCCCCCAGCGGCGCCCCCACCGGACGGAACACCGCTGAGAACCACCTACGAACCGGTACGCCCCCTGGTCCCCCAGGGCGCCGAGGTCACCGCCGGCCAAGTGGTGGCCACCACGACCGAGGCCCCCTCGCACTGCCCAACGGGCTGCCTGCACTGGGGCCTCCTGAGAGGCCACACCTACCTGGACCCCCTGCTGCTCGTACACAACGCCGCGCCGTCCCGGCTGCTGCCGGTCGTGGGGGTTCGGGAGCCGGGGTGAGGGGGTGATGGGGGGGTGGGGGGAGGGGAGGGGGTGGGGGGTGGGGGGGTGGGGGGTGGGGGGGTGGGGGGGGAGGCCCCCCGGGGAGGGGTTAGCGCTCGACGCCTCTGAGGGCCAGGGCCACCGCCGCGTCCGCGATCTCGGACGGGGGTTCCGTGGGGCTCTGTTCGATGCGGCGGACCGCGGCGTCGACGATGCCCTGGAGGAGGACCGCGGCGAGGCGGGGCTGGTCGTGGCCCAGGTCGGCGAGGGCTTCGACGATCATGGCGATGAGGCCGCCGTGCGCGGCCCGGATCTTTTCGCGGGCCCCGGCGTCGAGCTCGCTGGCGGAGATGGCGACGACGGCGCGGTGCCGCTGGTCGCCGACGAGGCCGAGCTGGTGGCGTACGTACGCCTCGACCTTGGCGACCGGGGTCTCGGCCCGCTCCATCGCCCCTTCGATCTCGGCGGCCCAGCGCGGGAAGTCGGCGGCGCAGAGTTCTTCGACGACCGCGGCGCGGGAGCGGAAGTACTCGTACACGGAGGAGCGGGCGAGGCCCGTGCGCTCGGCCAGGGCCGGAAACGTCAGCGCTTCCGTCCCGCCTTCGGACAGCAGGGAGCGGGCGGCGTCAAGGAGGGCGTCGCGCTGCATGGTGCGGTGCTCGGCCACGGAGGCCGCTCGGATCCTGGGCACTGTTCCACTTTACGGCCGGGCCGCCGGGGCGGTCGGCAGGGACGATTCGTCGGCGTCCCTCATCGCCCGACGTCGGCCAGTTTGGCCCTCAGTTGCAGGACGGACTTGGTGTGGATCTGGCTGACCCGGCTCTCGGTGACCCCCAGGACGTTGCCGATCTCGGCGAGCGTGAGGCCTTCGTAGTAGTAGAGCGTCACGACGGTCTTCTCGCGCTCGGGGAGCGTATTGATGGCGCGGGCGAGCAGCCGGCGCAGTTCGCGGTCCTCGGCGACTTCGACAGGGTCGTCGGCGGAGGTGTCCTCGAGGGTGTCCATGAGGCTGAGCCGGTCGCCGCTCTCCCCGCCGACGTGGAGCAGTTCTTCCAGGGCCACGACGTTGGCGAGGGACAACTGGCTGAAGACCGCGTGCAGTTCCTCGACCGCGATGCTCATCTCGGCGGCCACTTCGGCCTCCGAGGGCGTGCGTCTGAGCTGGGCTTCGAGGGTCGCGTAGGCGCGTTCCACGGCGCGTGCCTTCTGCCGCACGGAGCGCGGGATCCAGTCGAGGGCGCGCAGTTCGTCGATCATCGCACCGCGAATACGGGTGATGGCGTACGTCTCGAACTTGATGGCCCGCTCGATGTCGAACTTCTCGATGGCGTCGATGAGGCCGAAGACTCCCGAGGAGACGAAGTCGGCCTGCTCGACGTTGGGCGGCAGGCCCACGCTCACCCGTCCCGCGACGTACTTCACCAGGGGCGAGTAGTGCAGGATCAGCTGCTCGCGCAGCCGCTCGTCGCCGGTGGCCTTGTACGACCGCCACAGCTCGTCGAGGGACGAGGGCGCTGGTGGCCGCACGGTGCCGCTGCCGCGGGCAGCGGGGGGCACCGCCGTGCGGTCAGACCCGGAGGTGTGCTGGGGCATGCGTTGCCTTGAGCCGTTCTGCTGTGACATGGGGCGGGGGCTGTTTTCGGTCGGGCCTCGTGAGCGTAGCGTGACTGCACGGTCGCGGTGTGCGAAGGCGCCGGACCGGGCGCGGCCGCAGCCCCTGCTCGGGACGCGGGCGCCGGTGGGAGTCGCGCGCCGCGCGCCCACGCGAAAGGCGCAGGTGTGTGGCCCGAGGCGGCCATCGCCACTCACCTTGTCACCCGAATGCGCCGGGTCGGGTAACGCCTCGCCGCGCGCTCGCCGTATCGAAGGCGCCGCGCGTCAACTTCCAGCCGTCGCCGTCTCGTTCGACGAATCCGAGGGAGTGCAGTTCATAGAGCCGGCTGAGGGCTTCGTCGGTGCTGGTGCCCGCTTCTCTGGCGAGGTCGCGTACGCCGGCGCAGCCCCGTGAGGGGAGGGCTTCCAGCACCTGGGCGGCGCCGGGCGCGAGGAGGTCGCGCGGCAGGACGGGTCCGCGCCGCACGGGCGCCAGGTCACCCATGTCCCCCACGAGTTCGACGATTTCCGCCGCGTCGGTGACCAGGACCGCGTCTGTGCGCAGGAGTTCGTGGACGCCGGCCGAGAGCCCGCTGGTGGCGGGTCCCGGCACGCCCATCGTGAAGCGTCCGAGCTTCTGCGCGGCGCGGGCGGTGACGAGCGAGCCGCTGCGGTATTCGGCCTCCACGACGACGGTCCCCCGGGTGAGCGCGGCGATGACGCGGTTGCGGAGCACAAATCTGCTGGGCGTCGGGTGATCGCCGGGCGGTAATTCGCCTACAAGGAGGCCCTGTTCGGCGATGCGTCCGATCAACTCGGCGTGGCCGCGCGGGTAGACGACGTCGACTCCGCAGGCGAGGACGGCGATGGTGGCGCCGCTCGCGGCGAGTGCGCCTCGGTGTACCGCTCCGTCGACGCCGGCGGCCGCGCCGGACACGACGACCCATCCCTTCTCGGCGAGGCCCGAGCCGAGTACGGCGCCCATGTGGGCTCCGTAGGGCGTGCAGGCCCGCGCGCCGACGACGGCGACGGAGCGCAGCGCCCACATCCGCAGGTCGGGGCGGCCTCGGACCCACAGTCCGACGGGCCGGGCGTCGCCGAGGTCGTCGAGTTGGCGCGGCCATTCCTCGTCGCCCGGAATGAGGAATCTGGCGCCCGCCGCCTCCGCGGTGGCCAGGTCGCGTTCGGGGTCGGCGAGGGCGGCCCGGCGGCGGTGGCTTTCGAGCCGGGCGGCGCTGGCGCCTGGTGGGTCGCCCTCGGGTCCTCGGGGGTGGGTGAGGCGGCGCAGGAGGCCGGCGGCGCCGTAGACGCGCAGCCAGCGCCCGCCGCGTTCGTCGCCGGGTTCGATGACGCGGGTCAGGGCAGCCCTGGCGAGGCGTTCGGCACGGCGCTCCGCCGCGTTCACGGCGTTGGCGGCGTCGGCCGTGCTCACGCTGTCGGCCGCGTTGGCGGTGTCGGCCGCGTTGGCGGTGTCGGCTGTGCCGGCGGTGTTACCGGCGCTCATGGCGTGCTCCCGACTGGCAGGGGTGCGCCTCGGGAGATGCCGGTGCGCAGTTCGAGGGCGAGGGCGACGTGGCCCGCGTCGGGGCGGTCGTCCCCTGCGAGGTCGGCGATGGTCCAGGCGACGCGCAGGACCCGGTCGAGGCCGCGTGCGGTGAGCAGGCCGCGTTCCATGTCGCGTTCGGCGCCGGTGAGGGCTCCGGGGGCGGTGAGCCAGCGGGTGCGCAGTTCGTGGCCCGGCACTTCGCTGTTGCTGTTCCAGGGGGTGTCGCTCAAACGGGCGGCGGTGCGTTCGCGGGCGGCGCGGACGCGCTCGGCCACGACGGCGCTCGGCTCACCCCGCCCGCCTCCGCCGAGGAGGTCTTCGCGGCGTACGGGTTCGACTTCGACGCGCAGGTCGACGCGGTCCAGGAGGGGGCCGGAGAGCCGGGCCTGGTAGCGGCGGATCATGGCGGCGGGGCATTCGCAGCCCGCTCCGTGCAGGGTGTGCCGTCCGCAGGGGCACGGGTTGGCGGCGAGGATCATCTGGAAGCGGGCGGGGAGCCGGATGACGCCGGCGCTGCGCGCGATGACGACGTGCCCCGATTCGAGGGGCTGGCGCAGCGCGTCCAGGGCTTTGCCCGCGAATTCGGGGGCTTCGTCCAGGAAGAGGACTCCTCGGTGGGCGACGGAGACGGCGCCGGGGCGCGGCAGGCCGTTGCCGCCGCCGACGAGGGACTGCATGGTGGCGGAGTGGTGCGGGGCGCAGTAGGGGGCGCGGCGTACCAGGGGCTCGCCGGGCGGCAGGATTCCGGCGACCGAATGGACGGCGGTGACTTCGAGGGATTCCTGGCGGGTCAGGGGCGGCAGGATGCCGGGCAGTCGTTCGGCGAGCATGGTCTTGCCTGCTCCGGGCGGGCCGGAGAGCAGCAGGTGGTGGCCGCCCGCCGCGGCGATTTCGAGGGCGGCGCGGGCGGCGTGCTGGCCCGCGACGTCGATGAGGTCGAGGTCCGCGTCGCGCGGCCCGGCGGTCAGGCCGGTGCCGGCTCCGGCGCCGGGGACGACGAGCCCGGCGAGCATGGCGTCGGGGCGGCTCCTGTCGGCGGGTTCTTCCTCGGGTACGGGTTCGTCGGTGAGGACGGCGACGAGTTGGCGCAGGCTGCGCACGCCGAGGACGGAGATGCCGGGGACCAGGCTCGCCTCTGCGGCGGTCTGTTCGGGGACGACCACTTGCTCGTAGCCGGCTTCGGCGGCGGCGAGCACGGCGGGCAGGATGCCCCGCACGGGCCGTACGCGTCCGTCGAGGCCGAGCTCGCCGATCATGACGAGGTCGGTCAGTTCCCGGGGGTCGATGCGTTCTGCGCCGCCGAGGATCGCGCAGGCGATGGCGAGGTCGAATCCGGCGCCGCTCTTGGGGACGGATGCGGGGCTGAGCCCGACGGTGAGTTTCTTCTGGGGCCAGGCGTCACCGGAGTTGACGACTGCGGCCCGCACCCGGTCGCGGCTCTCCGCGAGGCTCTTGTCGGGCAGCCCCACCAGGGTGAAGGCGGCGACTCCGGGTTCGAGGTCGGCCTGGACCTCGACGACGACTCCTTCGACGCCGACCAGGGCGACCGAGCAGGTGCGTGCGAATCCCATGTCAGGCCACCCCCCGCACGTGTTCGGCACGCGGGGCGCCCTTGCGGGGCAGGATGACGCCGACGAGGTCGATGCGGACGCCGCCGGGCGGTGGTCCTCCGTGGTCGGCGAGCCAGTGGCCGGCGAGGCGTTTGAGACGGTCGGCCTTGGCGGGTGTGACGGCGGCCATGGGGTGTTCGTAGGCGGCGGTCCTGCGGGTCTTGACCTCGCAGATGACGAGCGTGGGCCCGCCGGGGCGTGTGTCGTCGTGGGCGACGATGTCGATCTCGCCGGTCCTGCCGCACCGCCAGTTGCGGGCCACGACCGTCATTCCGGCGGCTTCGAGCAGCCGTACCGCCAGGTCTTCGCCGTATTTTCCAAGTGCTCCGCGAGCGTTCATCCGGAACCACCTCCGGCACCGACTCTCACGCATCGCGCCGAAACGGGTGGATCTTGGTGGATAACCCCTCGCTTGTGGAAAACCCCGCCACCCGAGGGGGGCCCTTCCGCCCCTCGGCGGCGCCCGACAGCGCCCGGCCCCTCGGCGAGGCCCCAGCCCCGCGACGGCTCCCCGGGTGACCCGACCCCCTGGACCCCCGACCCCCCTGACCTCCCCCTCAGCCCCGGCGGCCCCCGCTTCAGCCGCCCGGCAGCTCCAGATCACTCTTGTTGAGCTCTTCGATGTTCACGTCCTTGAACGTGAGGACCCGTACCTGCTTGACGAATCGAGCCGGCCGGTACATGTCCCACACCCAGGCGTCCGCCATCGACACCTCGAAGAACACCTCGCCCTGCACCGAGTGCACCTGCATCTCGTAGTCATTGGTGAGGTAGAAACGCCGCTCGGTCTCAATCACGTATTTGAACAAACCGACGACGTCGCGGTACTCCCGGTAGAGCTTCAGCTCCATCTCGGTCTCGTACTTTTCGAGGTCCTCGGCGCTCATGGCATGTTCCCCTTCAGCCGTGCGTCCCCCTATTGTGCGTCAGCCTCCCGGGCCCCTAAACGATTTCGGGGTCCAGGACCACCGGCGCGTGCGGAGGACCCTCGTCGAGCAGCGTGCGCAGCAGCTCGGCGAGCCTGGTCGGATACACCGTCTCACGGGCCGCGAGAAGTTCGGCGGAGGTCCACCACCTCAGACCCGTGGTACTGCGCCGCTCCAGCTCCGTGAGCGCCGTCGGGCCCGTCTCGGTCTGGGCCGTGCGGGCCAGGTAGTACCACTCGTCCTGGTCCCAGCGGCGCCCGTCGAACGGGAAGGAGCAGTGGCGCCGCCACAGCACCGGGCCGAGCTCGATGTCGGTGATCCCGGTCTCCTCCGCGAGCTCTCGCCGCGCGGCCTCGGCCCGCGTCTCGTCGCCCTCCAGGCCGCCGCCGGGCGTGAACCACCAGGTGTTGGACGGGTCGTCGGGCTCGTGGCCGTGCAGGAGCAGGACGCGGTCCTGGGGGTCGAGCAGAACGACCCGGGCGACCTTGCGCGGCTCCGTAACGGCCCCGCTCCCCTGCGGGACCGCCGCCGCTTCGGGCCCCGGCAGCCCCGGCGGGCCCTCCCCGGCCCCTGTCCCACCTGGCTCCGTCACGGCTTCACCGCCCGGCGGCCGAGGCGGCGCGGCCCCTGCGGCGCCGGGTGAGGGAGGAGACCGGCCCCTGGAGGGCCCCGGCCACGATCAGGACCGCGCCCGCCGCCACGGCGCCCAGGATCAGTTCCAGCGGGCCGGGCCGGGAGGTGCCGCCCGGCAGCGGTGTGAAGCCCGAGGGGCGTTCCAGCATGCCGCCCAGGGGCCAGGCCACGGCGTCCACGCGGGCGTTCACGGCGGTCAGCGGGACCGAGCCGTTGGCGGCGTCGTCGAGGTGGACGCGGGAGTCGAGCGAGACCGAGCGGTCGTCGCCCAGCAGGAAGACCTGTCCCTGGGGGACCTTGGCCTCGAACGGCGTCCCCGAGGCCGGGTTCTTGCCGTGCAGATACGGTTCTTCGACCGGGGTGCCGTTGACGGTCAGCCTGCCGTCGGTGCCACAGCACTTCACGGTGTCCCCGCCGACACCGACGACCCGCTTGACCATGGGCACGTTGGCCCACTCCTTGTCCTGGAAGACCACGACGTCGCCCCGGCGCACATCGCCGCCCGATATCCGCTGCGCGAGCACCCGGTCGCCCGCCTTGACGGTCGGCGACATGGACTGGGTGGGCACGGTGTACGGCTTGTACTCCACGGCGCCCCAGGCGAACCCGCCGAGGAAGAGGACACAGCCGACGGCGACGGCGAGCCCCGACAGCACACTGGCGAGACTCCGGCCGCCGCCGTGGTCCAGTCCGTTACCGCTCATCGCAGCGCTCCCTTTCCGAGCAGCCCCGGGGCGCGTGTGACGCCCGGGGCCCCGGAGATCGGTATCCGGGACCGCACCCTACCCGGCGGTATGCGCGCGGGTCAGCCCTTGGCCACCGGGGATTGCGCCTTGACCTGCGCTTGAAGGAGCTTGCGGCGCCGCCGCCACAGGACCATCGGCACGGCGCCGACGAGGCCGGCCGCCGCGGGCGCCGCCGTGCCCATGGCGCTCAGACCGGGCTGGTCGAAGGTGTCGGGAACGCCGAGCCAGTCGAGGCGGTTGAGCGGCCAGGCGATGGTGAAGGCACGCCCGACGACCTCGTCGTTGGAGACCGTGCCGCCGCCCGGCAGCTCCTGGTGCCAGCGGGAGTCCAGCGAGTCCTGGCGGTGATCGCCCATGACCCAGATCCGGCCCTGGGGGACCTTGATCGGTCCGAACGGCTTGTCGTCGCAGGCGGTGTTGCCCGGGTAGATGTAGGGCTCGGTCAGCGTCTTGCCGTTGACCTTGACCGGGCCGCCCTTCTGGCACTCGACGGTGTCGCCGCCAACGGCGATGACCCGCTTGATCAGGTCCTTCTCCTCGGCGGACGGCATCAGGCCGATGAAGCTGAGGAACTTCTGCGCGGCGTTCTGGCTGGGGGTGGGCTCGCCGTCGAGCCAGCCGCCCGGGTCGTGGAAGACGACGACCTCGCCGCGCTGCGGTTCGGCGCCGAACCACGGGGTGAGCTTGTCGACGAGCACCCGGTCGCCGCGCTGGAGGGTGTCCTGCATCGAGTCCGAGGGGATCGAGAACGCCTGGACGAGGAACGTCTTGATCAGCAGGGCAAGGACCAGCGCGATGCCGATGAGGAGCGGCAGCTCCTTCCAGAAGGAACGCGGCTTCCTGGGCGCGCGGCTCTCACCGTCACCGGGCTCCGCGCCCCCTGCTCCCTCCCCTCGGCCGCCGTCCTGCGCCGGCACCAGGTGCCCGGGCGCCGAGGCGTCCGCCGGGCCGTGCTGCGCCGAGGGTCCCGGGGAGGAATCGGCGTGCTCGTTCTCCGGCCGCTCCTCCGGCTCTTCGCGTCCGGATCGTGCGCCGACCGCCAAATCCCCCACATCCACTCCTCACTCGTTGCCACCGCCTGGCCCTCAGAAGGCTCAGGCCCACCACTCCCATAACGAGCGGGAGTTCCGCAGGGGTCGGGGGCCGGGTCGTCTGGTCGGGCTCCGCCGCCGGATCCCGGGACGCCACCCTATGCGACGCGGCCGCCCCCGCAGCGTGGGGCGCGGCGGCCACCGAGGCGAACGTCGGCGGCACCGAGAGCCTGCTCCAGTGGGAGAAAGGCCAGGCCACGACCATTGCGCGGCCCACGACCCCGCTCACGGGGACGGTGCCCTGGTGTCCGTCGTCGAGGTGGTAGCGGGAGTCGGCGGAGTTGGACCGGTGGTCGCCCATGACGAAGATCCGGCCCGCTGGAACCTTTACCTCGAATTGGATGTGCGAGGGCGGATCGCTGGGGGGTGTGAAGACGTAGGGCTCATCCAGCGGCACGCCGTTGACGGTGACCCTGCCGTCGGTGCCGCAGCACTTGACGGTGTCCCCGCCGACCGCGATGACCCGCTTGATCAGGTCCTGCTCGTTGTTGGACGGCAGCAGACCGATGAACGTCAGGCCTTCTTTGACCTGCTTGACCACGACGGGATCCTCGTCGGGCGACGTCTTCTGCTCGCTCTTGAGCCAGCCGCCGGGGTCCTTGAACACCACGACGTCCCCCCGCTCCGGCTCGGAGCCGAACCAGGGGGTGAGCTTGTCGACCAGGACGCGGTCGCCGATGGTGATCGTCTGCTGCATCGAGCCGGACGGGATCACGAAGGCCTGCACGAGGAAGGTCTTCAGGACGAGGGCGATGAGCAGCGCCACGGTGATCAGCAGCGGTATTTCGCGCACCGCCGATCTGCGTCTGCGCCGTTTGACGCGGCGGGCGAGCCGGCGCCGGTCCGCGCGGCCGCTCTGGGCGCGCCGACCGCCGGCGGCCGGCGTGGTGGTGGGGCGGGTCCCGGTGGGCAGCGGCTGGTCGCGCGCCTCGGCGCGGGGCCGGCCCCGGCTACCCATGTCCGCCACCCGGATCTCGTACGGCCGCGAAGGCGTCGGAGTTTTTGACCGACGTCCACCGCGCGAACGGCCAGCCGATCACCTCGGCCCGCCCGATCACCCGGTCCACCGGCACCATGCCGCCCCCGGGGTCGCCGAGGTGGTCGCGGGAGTCGCTGGAGCGGGAGCGGTGGTCGCCGAGCATCCACAGGGTGCCCTCGGGCACGACGATGTCGAAGGGCACCTGGGAGGGACTGTCGCCGGGGTGGAGATAGGGCTCGTCGACGGCTGTGCCGTTCACCTCGATCCTCCCGTGCCGGTCGCAGCACACGACGTGGTCGCCGCCCACGCCGATCACGCGCTTGACGTAGTCGGTCTCGGCGGGCTCGCTCAGGCCGAGGGCCGCTCCCATGGAACGCACCGCACGCCCCACCGGGTTCCCCTCGGGTGCCTCCCGCACGAAGGAGCCCCGGCCGTCGAAGACGACGACGTCTCCGCGCCGGGGGCTGTCACCGAAGCGGTAGGCGAGCTTGTCCACCAGGACGCGGTCGCCGACCTGGAGGGTGGGTTCCATCGAGCCGCTGAGGATGAGGAAGGGCTGCATCACGAAGTGGCTGAGCAGCAGCAGGAAGACGACGCAGAGCGCGAAGAGGGCCCCCGCTTTGCGCCAGGGGCCGTCCAGGTGGCGCGTCAGGGTCGTGAAACGCGCGGAGCGCGACCCCCGTGCGGACCCCTGGTCGGGGTCGGCGCGAGGGTCGCGCTCCGTGTGCTGTGCTTCGGTGTCCATCGGAGCCAGAGCTTATCCGGCCGCCGTCAAACCCGTACGCGGGTGTGAGCCGGGGCTCAGCGGTCGCGCTTCTCCTTGATCTTCGCGGCCTTGCCGCGCAGCTCACGGAGGTAGTACAGCTTGGCGCGACGGACGTCACCGCGGGTCACGACCTCGATCTTCTCGAAGATCGGGGAGTTCACCGGGAAGGTGCGCTCGACGCCGACGGAGAAGGAGACCTTGCGGACCGTGAAGGTCTCGGAGACACCGGCGCCCTGGCGGCGGATGACAACGCCCTTGAACTGCTGGATACGGGAGCGGTTGCCCTCGATGACGCGGACGTGGACGTTGACGGTGTCACCCGGGCGGAAGGCCGGGACGTCGCTGCGCAGCGTGGCGGCGTTGACGGAGTCGAGCAGGCTTGCCATGAAGGACTACTTCCTCACTGATGCCACAGGTCATCAGCGGAATTGGAGATGAATGGGGTGTTGTGCGGTTCGGGCGGGCGTCGTTCCCCCTGTGGCAGGGGCGCCGGCCGGCGCACAGCAGCTGCCTATTCTTCCACGTCGGCGGGCCTGCGCCAAAATCGGCCGCCGGGCTCGGGTGCCCAGCCGAGGATGGAGAGGGTTTCGCGGTCCTTCTTGTCGAAGGCGGCGGCGTCGCACCGCTCGATCAGATCGGGCCGGTTGAGGGCGGTGCGCCGCAGCGCCTCGTCCCGTCGCCACCGGGCGATCTTGCCGTGGTGGCCGCTGAGCAGCACGTCGGGGATGGTGCGGCCGCGCCACTGCGGGGGCTTGGTGTAGACGGGGCCTTCGAGGAGGTTGGCCATGGCGCCGGGCGCGAAGGAGTCGTCGCGGTGGGACTCGGCGTTGCCGAGGACGCCGGGAAGCAGCCGGGCGACGGCCTCGGTGATCACGAGGACGGCCGCCTCGCCGCCGGCCAGGACGTAGTCGCCGATGGACACCTCGTAGACGGGCAGCCGGGTGGCGTACTCGTCCATGACGCGGCGGTCGATGCCCTCGTAGCGGGCCGGCGTGAAGATCAGCCAGGGCCGTTCGGAGAGCTCGACGGCGAGTTCCTGGGTGAAGGGCCGCCCGCTGGGGGTGGGCACGACCAGGACGGGGCCGTGCGCGCCGGACTCGTATCCGTTCGCCAGGGCCTCGTCCAGGCACTCCCCCCAGGGCCCGGTCTTCATGACCATGCCGGGGCCGCCGCCGTAGGGGGTGTCGTCGACCGTGTTGTGGCGGTCGTGGGTCCAGTCCCGCAAGTCGTGTACGTGGACGTCGAGTTGGCCGCGGGCTCGGGCCTTGCCGACCAGGGAGACGTTCAGCGGTTCGAGGTATTCGGGGAAGATCGTGACGACGTCGAGGCGCATCAGTGCCCGTCCCCGGCGTTCGCGGAACCCTCGCCGGGCTCCCCGGACGGGTCCTCGCCCGTCTCCTCGTCCCGGGCGGAGGCGATCTCGGCGCGGTCGTCGATGAGGCCGGGCGGCGGGTCGATGACCGCGCGCTGCGTCTCCAGGTCGATCTCGGTGACGATCTGCTCGACGAACGGGATCATCACCTCGGTGCCGTCGGGGCGCTCCACGATGAACAGGTCCTGCGAGGGCAGATGGGTGATCTCGGTGATGCGGCCGACCTCGGTGCCGTCGGCGAGCACCACGTCGAGGTCCATGAGCTGGTGGTCGTAGTACGCGTCGGGCTCGTCCGGAAGCTCCGATGGGTCCACGTCGGCGATCAGGAGGGTGTTGCGCAGGGCCTCGGCGGCGTTGCGGTCGCGTACGCCCTCGAAGCGCAGCAGCAGCCGGCCGCTGTGCACGCGGCCGGACTCGATGGTCAGCGGTCCCGTCGAGGCGGGGTCGGTGGTGAGGACGGCGCCGGGGCCGAGCCTCAGCTCCGGCTCGTCGGTGCGCACCTCGACGGTGACCTCGCCCTTGATGCCGTGGGCGCGGCCGATCCGCGCGACTACCAACTGCACGCTTGCTTCTCCTTCGGACAGCTTCAGACAGGTTCGGGCGTCTTCCGGCAACCGCGGCCCTGGTGCGGCCGCGGTCTTCGTTCTGGCTATAGCCACTATGGCCCGGAATACGACTACGGGCCGGGGAGGGCCGAAAGCCCTCCCCGGCCCGAGCCGGCGTATCTAGGTAAAGCGACCCAACTGGTCAGCGGACCTGGTCCACGTCGACGAGGTCGACCCGGATGCCACGTCCGCCGATTGCGCCCACGACGGTGCGCAGGGCGCGGGCGGTACGGCCGTTGCGGCCGATCACCTTGCCGAGGTCGTCGGGGTGGACCCGGACCTCCAGCACGCGCCCCCGGCGCAGGTTGCGCGAGGCGACCTGCACGTCGTCGGGGTTGTCGACGATGCCTTTCACGAGGTGCTCGAGAGCCTCCTCGAGCATGCTCAGGCCTCGGTCGACTCGGCGGCGGCCTCGGCCTCGTCCGCCTTCTTCTCGGTCTTCTTGGCCTTCTGGGTGATGGCCTCACCCTTGGCCTCGTCGGCCTCGAGGGTCTTGGCGAAGGCCTCGAAGGAAGCGCGCTTGTCGTCCTTCGTCTCCGGCTGGAGCAGCGGCGCGGGGGCCGGCAGGCCCTTGTGCTTCTGCCAGTCGCCGGTGAGCTTCAGGATGGCGAGAACGGCCTCGGTCGGCTGGGCGCCGACGGACAGCCAGTACTGCGCACGCTCGGCGTCGACCTCGATGCGCGACGGGTTGTACGTCGGGTGGTACAGACCGATTTCCTCGATCGCGCGACCGTCACGGCGAGTGCGGGCGTCGGCGACGACGATGCGGTAGTGCGGCTGGCGAATCTTGCCGAGGCGCTTGAGCTTGATCTTGACTGCCACTGGAGTGGTGTCTCCTGGTCTTGACGTGGTTGGGCACATGAGATGCCACGTGGGGTTGCGGTACTCGGGTGCCCGATGGACGCGTCAGCCGGAGGCGAGAGGGTTCCTGTGCGGCTGTCGAGTACAGCTAGCCATTGTGCCACATGCCCGCGGCGCTCACGCCGGGGGTCCGTGGGGCACCCCCGGTGGGGCCGCTCCCCCGGACCTCGCCGCCCCTGCCGGCGGCCGGGCCCGGGGTCAGCCGACCGCGGCGACCACCACCTCGGCCCCTTCCGGAATGCGGAACGGCTTGCCGCAGCCGCCGCAGACGATGGGCGCCTGGGCCAGCACGGACGGCACGACGCGGACGTTGCGCCCGCAGTCGCAGACCGCCTTGACCCGCACGCCGCCTCCGGAGGAGCCGTGCCGGGCGGCGGGGCCGCGGAAGGAGCGCTTGGTGTCGGCGGCGGTGGCCACGGTGTGCGCCTTCAGCGCGCGTTGCAGCCGTTCGATGGTGGGGCGGTAGCGGCGCCTGGCCTCGGCGTTCAGCGTGACCAGGGAGAAGCCGCTGCTGGGGTGCGGTTCCTCGGGGTGGTCGAGGCCGAGCTCCTCGGCGATCGCCAAAAACCTCCGGTTGTGGTAGCGGCCGGCTCGGGAGGTGTCGCGGACACCGCGGGCGGCGGCAATGCCGTGGACTGCCTCATGGAGCAGTCGCTCGAAGGAGAGCTCGGCGCCACAGGCGGACGACGACTCTCCGATCAGGGACTCGGGCGCGGCTAGGTCCGGCAGCTCGGGGTGGTACCGCTGAATGTCGGCCCACGCCTGTGCCAGCTCTGCGGCGAGAACAGGTGGTGTCGTGCTCACGTCGTGACAACGAGCCGCAGTGCCGCTGTGTTCCTATTCCGGGGCATCCCAAATAATTTGCTCGTACCCGTCAGTTGGCATTGATGCGTGCGGACGAGGGCGGGTGCGCTGATCTGCGGAGAAGGCTCACAGCTCACACCAAGGTATGACGTAGCGGCGTGTACGCCCCGGCGCGTAGCACAAGTCCACACGCCGGAGCGGCCCTTGCCGTCCGGTGCGCAAGAAGGGTTTCGGCCGAGTCGTGGCCGCATCCGCGCCAGTAGCGACGGACGGTGCTTTCCTCGGGTCTCCCTCAGTGGGCGCGGGGCTCCCTCAGTGGGCGCGGGCCACGATCAGTAGGCGCGGGCCACGATCGCGACCGTACCGGGTGCGTCGTCGCTCGCGGGCACCGACCCGTCCTCGGCGACCAGGCACCGCACGGACACCGCCTGTTCGGCGAGCTCGGCCTCGCCCTCGGGGCCGAGGTCGGCCCACGGGATGCGCGCCCAGCCGCCGGCGACCGCGGCCTCGACGGCCTCACCCAGGGTGGCGACGTCGCTGGTACGGGACTCCCGGCGTTCGCGGGACTGCTTCAGGAGCAGCGCCTGGTCCTCTTCGAGGACGGCGGGCAGCAGTTCGGCGAGCTTGTCGAGGGAGACGGGTTCCTTGCCGCCGGGGATGCGGCGGGCCAGCATCGCCGTGCCGGCCTCCAGGTCGCGCGGGCCGATCTCGACGCGGACCGGGACGCCCTTGAGCTCCCAGTCCACCGCGCGGCGCCCGAAGGGGGTCTCCACCCGGTCGTCGACCTGGACGCGCAGCCCTGCCGCCTTGAGGCGGTCGCCCACCTCGCGGGCCTTGGCGACGGCCTCGTCGCCCTTGATCGCCACGACCACGACCTGGACGGCGGCGAGCCGGGGCGGCACCCGCAGGCCGTTGTCGTCGCCGTGCGACATGATCAGACCGCCGACCATGCGGGTGGAGACGCCCCAGGAGGTCTGCCAGACCAGCTCCTGCTTGCCCTCCTTGGACAGGTACTGGGTCTGGAAGGCCTTGGCGAAGTTGGTGCCCAGCTCGTGGCTCGTGCCCATCTGGAGCGCCTTGCCGTCGCCCATCATCCCTTCCAGAGTGAGGGTGTTGATGGCTCCGGCGAAGCGCTCCTTGGCGGTCTTGCGGCCGAGGACCACGTCGATGCCGAGGACGTTGATCATGAAGTCGGCGTAGACGTCCCGGTGGATGCGGGCCGCGTAGTCGCGTGCGTCCTCATAGGTGGCGTGGGCGGTGTGGCCCTCCTGCCACAGGAATTCGCTCGTCCGCAGGAAGACGCGCGGACGCATCTCCCAACGGACCACGTTGGCCCACTGGTTGATGAGCAGGGGCAGGTCGCGGTAGCTCTGGACCCACTTCGAGAAGTAATCGTTGATGATCGTCTCGGAGGTGGGGCGGACCACGATGGGCTCTTCGAGCTCCTTGCCGCCACCGTGCGTGACCACCGCGAGCTCGGGCGCGAAGCCCTCGACGTGCTCAGCTTCGCGAGTCAGGTAAGACTGGGGGATGAAGAGCGGGAAGTAGGCGTTCTGGGCGCCCGCTTCCTTGATGCGTACGTCCATCTCGTGCTGCATCCGCTCCCACAGGCCGTAGCCGTACGGTCGGATCACCATGGTGCCGCGCACGGGACCGTTGTCCGCGAGTTCGGCCTTGTTGATCAGATCCTGGTACCAGCGCGGGAAGTCTTCCGCCTGGGGCGTGAGAACGGGTGCCTTTGCCATGGCGCGAATGGTACGGCGCGTGGGTGGCGGAGCGTGAATCGTCTTCCGGCCCCCCGGCCGTGCCGTGCGCGGTGCGCGCCGGGCGCCTTCGCCCTCTGGACGCGGGGCGGGATGCGGAGTTCCCTGGCATACGGGGGGAATGGCGCGGAGACTTTCACGGAGACTTTCACGGGGGGCTCATCCAGACACAGCTGACATCTCGGCGGATTGGGGCGCTTTCCATGACACCAACGCTCGTCCGGCATCAGACCCGCACGGCCTTCGCCCCCGCGGCGGGCTCGTCCGAGCGCGCGCGGGACTGGGCGGAGATCCAGGAACGCATGCTGGTCCCCCTCATCGAGGCGGCGTACGAACGCCTCGACGTCGGCCCGGCCACCCGGCTCCTCGAACTCGGCTGCGGCTCGGGCCTCGCGCTGCTGATGGCCGCGTCCAGGGGCGCGGCGGTGACCGGCGTGGACCGTCCCGAGCGCGCGGCCCGGCTCGCGCTCGCGCGCAGGCGCCTGCTGCCGGAGGCGGGCTGGGACGGCGCGCCGGGGATGGGCGCGAGCCGGGTGGTGTCGGGCGGCGTCGCGGACGCGACCGGGCCGGGCGGCAGGCCGTACACCTTGATCACCGCGTTCGAGCCGGTCGGCTGTGTGTCCGGCGACACCGAGAGCCTGGTGCCGGCGCTCGCGTCGGCCGTGAAGCTCGCCGAGCGCGGCAGCGCGGTGGTGCTGGCCGGCTGGGGGCCGCCCGAGCGGTGTGCCACCTCGGCGGTGCTGCGCGTCGCGACCCGCCTCACCGGCCGTTCGGGTGACGCGCCGCGCTGGCGGCCGAGCCTGCGGGACGATCTGGAGGACGTGGCGGCGCGCGCGGGCCTCAAGCCGGACGGTTCGGGCCGGGTGGCGTGCCCCTTCGGGTACGCGGACCTGGACAGCGCGATACGGGGCCTGCTGTCGACGGGCGCGTTCGACGCGGCGGCCCGCGCCACGGACCAGGCCCAGGTGGAGAAGGAGCTCGTGGAGGCGCTGCACGGGCACGTCCGGCGGGACGGCACGGTGTGGATGCCCAATGTCTTCCGGTACCTGATCGCCCGCACCCCCTGACGGGCCCATGCGGCACGCGCACAGGCCGCCCCAACCGCCCTGCGTGGCACGGTGGTTGGGGCGCGCCCTGTGGACCTGTGGCGCCGGTCCCGGCAGCGTCACCACGTACGCGCCGGGCCAGGGGTGGCTACGCCCGCGTCCTCACCGGGCGGGGGATGCCGGCCGCGCGGTAGGCGGCCTCCTCCTCCAGGGTCTCGGCCGTGAGCAGCGCCTGGGCCAGCGCGTCCAGCCTGTCGCGGTTGTCGCGCAGGAGGCGGCACGCCCGCTCGTAGCACTCGTCGACGACGCGGCGCATCTCGGCGGCGATGGCGTCCAGGGTGGCGGGCGCGGCGGACAGGCCGTAAGCCTGCTGGGCGTCGCTCGGCAGCGCGGCGAGCGGCCCGATGCGCTCGCTCATGCCCCAGCGCGCGACCATGCCGCGGACGAGGTTGGTGACCTGTTCGAGGTCGTTCTCGGCGCCGGTGGTGACGGTGTCGAAGACGATCCGCTCGGCGGCCATGCCGCCGAGCGCCCCGATGATCCGGCCGCGCAGGTACTCCTCGGTGTACGCGTACCGGTCGGCGTCCGGGGTGGACAGGGTGACTCCGAGCGCCCGGCCGCGCGGCACGATGGTGACCTTGCGGACCGGGTCCGCCCCGGGCTGGAGCATGCCGAGCAGCGCGTGCCCGCTCTCGTGGTAGGCGGTGCGCCGTCGCTCCTCGTACGGCATCACCAGGGGCCGCTCCGCGCCGAGTTGGACCTTTTCCAGGGCGTCGGAGAGGTCGGACTGGCCGACTTCGCGCCGCTGTCGTTTGACGGCGAGCAGGGCCGCCTCGTTGGCGAGGTTGGCGAGGTCGGCGCCGGTCATGCCGGGGGTGGTGCGGGCGACCTGTTCCAGGTCCACGTCCTTGGCCAGCGGGATCTCCCGGGTGTGGATCTTCAAGATGGCGGCGCGGCCGTCGCGGTCGGGCGGGCTGACGTGGACGACGCGGTCGAAGCGGCCGGGGCGGGTGAGCGCCGGGTCCAGGACGTCGGAGCGGTTGGTGGCGGCGAGCACGATGACGCCCTCGGAGCCGGAGAAGCCGTCCATCTCGGTGAGGATCTGGTTGAGGGTCTGTTCGCGTTCGTCGTGGCCGCCCATGCCGGAACCGCCGCCCCTGGCCCGGCCGATGGTGTCGATCTCGTCGATGAAGACGATCGCGGGGGCGACCTTGCGGGCCTCGGCGAAGAGTTCCCGTACGCGCGAGGCGCCCACGCCCACGATCATCTCGATGAACTCGGAGGCCGACGCGGAGAAGAACGGCACCCCCGCCTCCCCCGCGACGGCCCGCGCAAGGAGTGTCTTGCCGGTGCCGGGAGGTCCCGCGAGCAGCACCCCGCGGGGCATCCTCGCGCCCATCTCCCGGTAGGCGGCGGGGTTCTTGAGGAAGTCGACGACGTCGTTGAGTTCGCCCTCGACCTCGTCGATGCCGGCCACGTCCTCGAACGTGGTGCGCTTGCCGTCGGAGCCCGTCTCGACGGGTTTGGGTGGGGCCTTGCGGCCGAGCATCCCGCCGGCCCCACCGCCGAGGCCCGCGCTCACGCGCCGGGCGATGAAGAGCCACAGGACGACCAGGAGCAGCATCGGGGCGAGCGAGATGAGCAGGTTGGCGAGGAAGCTGCGGTGTTCGACGACGGGTTCGGCGGTGACGGTGACGTGCTGCTTGGTGAGCTGGGTCCACAGGTCGTCGTCCGCGAACGTGGGGCGCTGGGTGGTGAATTCCGTGTAGTCGCCGCTGCCCTCGCCGGAGGGGACGGGGGCCTTGTTCTTGAGCTTGCCCTGGATGGCGTCGCCCTTGGCGTAGATCTTGGAGACGTTGCCGGCCGTGACCTGCTTGCTGAATTCGGTGTACGAGACGGTCGTCTCGTCGCCGTCGTTGAAGAGCGAGAGGATCAGGTTGGTGACGAGGTAGACGATCAGCGCGGTGAGGATCAGCCGGCCCCAGCCGCCGGGCATCTTCTTCCTCGGCGCGGGCGGCGGTGGCGCCCCTTCGGAGCGCCACGGTTGGTCGGGGCGTTCGCGCGGGGGTACGGAAGTGGGCACGTGGCTCTCCTCATGGCCGGTACGCGCCATTATTGGAGAGCGGGACGAAGGGGGCATTCCGGGCGGTCCTGACGGGTCGGCCGGTCCTGCCGCCAGGGGCGCCGAGCGGCGCCGGGGACGGGTGTCCGTGCGGGACGCGCACAGGGCCGGGTACGCGCCCGGGGCCGGGTACGCGTGCGGGACGCGCCCGGACCTGCCGGGGGCGCCCCGCACACGTACGGCCGTCGGTCCTCAGCCCATGAACTTCTTGAACTCGTCGGGCAGCTCGAAGTTCTTCTGCTCCTCCGCGGAGGGCAGACCGAGCGCGCCGCCCTGCGCCTTGCGCTCGGCGGCGGCGGCCTCCTCGGCCTTGCGCTTCATCGGGTTGCCGCTCTTGCGCTTGCCCTTGCCCTGCTTGATCTGCTTCTTCTGCCGGCCGGGACCGCCGCCCATGCCCGGGATGCCCGGCATGCCGGGCATCCCGCCGCCCTGGGCCATCCGGGACATCATCTTGCGGGCGTCGAAGAACCGCTCGACCAGGTTCTTCACCGCGCTGACCTCGACGCCGGAACCCTTGGCGATACGGGCGCGGCGCGAGCCGTTGATGATCGTGGGGTCCTGGCGCTCGCCCGGGGTCATCGACTTGATGATGGCCGCGGTGCGGTCCACGTCCCGCTCGTCGATGTTGTTGATCTGGTCCTTGATCTGCCCCATGCCGGGCAGCATGCCGAGCAGCTTGGAGATGGAGCCCATCTTGCGGACCTGCTCCATCTGGGCCAGGAAGTCGTCGAGCGTGAAGTCCTTGCCCTTGCTCGACGCGAGCTTGGAGGCCATCTTCTCGGCCTCGGCCTGGCTGAACGTCTTCTCCGCCTGCTCGATCAGGGTGAGCAGGTCACCCATGTCGAGGATGCGGGAGGCCATGCGGTCGGGGTGGAAGGCGTCGAAGTCTTCCAGCTTCTCGCCGTTGGAGGCGAACATGATCTGCTTGCCGGTGACGTGGGCGATCGAGAGCGCCGCGCCGCCGCGCGCGTCGCCGTCGAGCTTGGAGAGCACCACGCCGTCGAAGCCGACACCGTCGCGGAAGGCCTCCGCCGTGTTGACCGCGTCCTGGCCGATCATCGCGTCGACGACGAAAAGGACCTCGTCGGGGCTGACGGCGTCGCGGATGTCCGCGGCCTGCCGCATCAGTTCCTGGTCGATGCCGAGGCGTCCGGCGGTGTCGACCACGACCACGTCGTACTGCTTGGAGCGGGCGAACTCGATGGAGTCCTGCGCGACCTTGACCGGGTCGCCGACGCCGTTGCCCGGCTCGGGCGCGTAGACGGCGACGCCCGCGCGTTCGGCGACGACGCTCAGCTGGTTGACGGCGTTGGGACGCTGGAGGTCGCACGCCACCAGGAGCGGGGAGTGGCCCTGCCCCTTGAGCCACTTGCCGAGCTTTCCGGCGAGGGTGGTCTTACCGGCACCCTGGAGGCCCGCGAGCATGATCACGGTGGGCGCGGTCTTGGCGAACCTGAGGCGCCGGGTCTCGCCGCCGAGGATGCCGACAAGCTCCTCGTTGACGATCTTGATGACCTGCTGCGCGGGGTTGAGGGCCTGGGAGACCTCGATGCCGGACGCGCGCTCCTTGACCTGCTTGATGAAGGCGCGCACGACGGGGAGCGCGACATCGGCCTCCAGGAGCGCGATGCGGATCTCGCGCGCCGTGGCGTCGATGTCCGCCTCGCTCAAGCGTCCTTTGCCCCGGAGGTTCTTGAACGTCGCACTCAGGCGGTCGGAAAGGGTATCGAACACGGTGGTCGCGGGTCCTCGGCTCGTGGGGCGGTCGGGTGAACGACCCCAGGGTATCCCGGCGGATGGTGGTGCGCGGGGGTGCCTGCGGCGCGCATCCCCTCGCACCGCCCCGACGCCGTACCTCGACGCCGTACCTCTACACCGGCCCGCACGCGTCGGACAGGGCCGACTCCAGCTCGCGCGCGACCTCCACCGCCTCGCCCGGTGCGAGCGGCGCTCCTTCGCCGTCCGTCACATAGAAGGCGTCCACGGCGTTGGAGCCCAGCGTCGAGACGTGCGCGGAGCGCACCCGCACTCCGGCCCCTTCCAGGGCGTGGCCGATGCGGTGCAGCAGGCCGGGCACGTCCTGGGCGCGCACCTCGATGACGGTGGCGTGCCGGGAGGCGGAGGGCGCCACCGTCACGCGGGGCGGCGGCGCCTCGCCGCGACGGCGGGGCTGGGCCGCGGCGCGTTCGGCGAGCCGGGCCCCGATGTCGAGGGACCCCTCCAGCGCCCGCACCAGGTCCGCGCGCAGCCGCGCCGCCTGCGGCAGCGAGCCGTACTCCGCGGCCACCCGCCACTGAAGGAGCAGCACCGGACCGCCCACCGGGTCGGGCAGGTCCAGGACGCGCAGTTCCGCGGTGCGCACGGCCAGGCGGTGCAGGGCGAGGACGCCGGCCGTCGTGGGCAGCACGTTCGGCTGGTCGGGGACGGCGATCAGGAGTTCCACGCCGAGCGGTTCCGCTTCCTCCTCCTGCCCCGGCGGCGCGTCGGCGTGGGCGCGCAGGGCGAGGGCCGGGCCGCCGGTGCGGTGCGCCTCCACGGCGAGGCGTTCTTGTGGTGCGGTGAGCTCGGCGGGCTCGGGGTCGGCGGGCTCGCCCGCGAGGACGGCGGCGACCCTCTTGACCAGGTCGCCGACGAGCGCGCCGCGCCAGGACGACCACGCGGCGGGCCCGGTCGCCAGCGCGTCCGCCTCGGTCAGGGCGTGCAGCAGTTCGAGGGTGCCTGCCGAGCCGACCGCGTCGGCCACCGCCCGCACGGTCGCCGGGTCGTCGAGGTCGCGCCGGGTCGCGGTCTCGATGAGCAGCAGATGATGGCGTACGAGTGCGGCGACGACGGCCGTGTCGGCGGCGCCGAAGCCGATGCGGGCGGCGATGTCGCGGGCCACGGCCTCGCCGGCCACCGAGTGGTCGCCGGGACGGCCCTTGCCGATGTCGTGCAGCAGGGCCGCGATCAACAGCAGATCGGGGCGGTGCACCCGGCGGGTGAAGTGGGAGGCGCGCACGGCGGTCTCCACCAGGTGGCGATCGACGGTCCAGGTGTGCACGGCGTTGCGCTGGGGCCGGCAGCGCACCCGTTCCCAGTCGGGCAGCAGGCCTGTGATCAGGCCTTCGGCCTCCAGCGCCTCCCAGACCTGGACGGTGGCGGCGCCCGCGCCGAGCAGCGCCACGAACCGGTCGCGGGCCTCGGCGGGCCAGGGCACCGGCAGCGGCCTGACCGTGGCGGCGAGGCGGCGTACGGCGTGCGGGGAGATGGGCAGGCCGCTCTGGGCCGCCGCGGCGGCCGCGCGCAGCACCAGCACGGGGTCCTTCTCGGGGCGCGCGGTCAGCGCGAGCACCACCTCGCCGTCCTGCTCGACGACGCCTTCGGCGAGCGGGGTGCGGGCGGGGGCGCCGGTGTGGCCGCCGCCGAAGAGCCGGCGCAGGCGCGGCCGGGCGGAGCGGGCGCGCAGCACCCGGGAGACCTCGCGCCAGGTGACGTCGCCGGCGTAGGAGATGACGCGGGCCGACTCCGAGACCTGACGAAGCATCACATCGGCGTCGGGCAGCCCCAGTTCGGCCGCGACGGCGCCCTGTTCCTGGAGCGCCAGCCGGTCCGTCGAGCGGCCGGTGCACTGGTGCAGCGCGTCACGCACATCCAAGAGGCGGCGCCTGGCTTCGACAAGGCCCTGCCTCGGCGCGTCCGCGAGCCAGGAGGCGGCGACCGCGCGCAGGGCGGTCGCGTCCCGCAGTCCGCCCCTGGCCTCCTTGAGGTCGCCCTCCAGGAGGTACTGCAACTCGCCCTGGCGCCGGGCCCGTTCACGGCACAGCTCGTCCAGCTCGGGCAGGCGCCTGGCGGCGGTGTCGCGCCAGTCCGCCAGGACGGTGGTGCGCAGCGCGGACGTCAGGGCGAGGTCGCCCGCGACATGGCGGGCGTCCAGGAGGCCCAGCTGCACCTTGAGGTCTTCGCCCGCCGTCGCACGGGCCTGGGCGGGGGTGCGCACGGAGTGGTCGAGGGCGAGGCCGAGGTCCCACACCGGGTACCAGAGGCGGTCGGCGAGCAGGGCGACGGCGCTGTCCTCGCCGCGCCCGTCGTGCAGGAGCAGCAGGTCGAGGTCGCTGCGCGGGGAGAGCTCGCCGCGTCCGTAGCCGCCGACGGCGACCAGGGACGCGCCGCTCACGCCTGCCTCGGTGGCCGCGTCGGCGAACAGCGCGGCCAGCCACCGGTCGGTCAGCTCGGCGAGCGCGGCCCGGCGCGGCGGCCCGGACATCTCCCCGTCGGCGAGAAGGCGCTGCCGGGCCGCCGCGTAGCCGGCCGGCGCACCGTCGCCGCCGTGGGACTCGGCACTCGATTCCACGCTCGTCACCCCGCAGCTCCTCGCCGTCGCTACAGCGCGTCGGGGCCGCGCTCACCCGTGCGCACCCGGACCGCCGTCTCGACGGGCATGCTCCACACCTTGCCGTCACCGATTTTTCCGGTGCGGGCGGCCTTGACCACGACCTCGATGAGTTCTTCGGCGTCCCCGTCCTCCACCAGGACCTCGACGCGGATCTTGGGTACGAGGTCGACGGTGTACTCGGCGCCCCGGTAGACCTCGGTGTGGCCGCGCTGGCGTCCGTAGCCGCTGGCCTCGGTCACGGTCAGGCCCTGGACGCCGAACGCCTGGAGGGCCTGCTTGATCTCGTCGAGCCGGTGCGGCTTGACGACCGCGGTGATGAGCTTCATGCGTCCACCTTCTTGTTCGCTGCCAGGTCGCCCGGGACGGCCACGGTCCTGCGGGGCGCGGTGCCACCGCCCGCGCCGCTGAAGTCGTAGGCGGTCTCGGCGTGTTCGACCTGGTCGATGCCGGAGATCTCGTCGTCCTCGGGGACCCGCATCCCGATCGTCTTGTCGAGGGCGAGGGCGAGGACCGCGGAGACCACGAGGGAGTAGCCAAGGACGGCGCCCACGCCGATGGCCTGCTTGCCGAGCTGGTCGAGGCCGCCTCCGTAGAAGAGGCCCTTGGCGGTGGACTGTACGCCGCCGGTCGCGAAGAGGCCGACGAGCAGCGAGCCGGTGATGCCGCCGACCATGTGGACGCCGACGACGTCGAGCGAGTCGTCGAATCCGAAGCGGTACTTGAGGTTGATCGCCATGGCGCACAGGACACCCGCGATGACGCCGATGGCGATCGCGCCGAGCGGGCTGACGCAGCCGCCGGAGGGCGTGATGGCGACCAGGCCCGCGACCGCGCCGGACGCGGCGCCGAGCGTGGTGAACGAGCCGTGCCGGAGCTTTTCGTACAGCAGCCAGGCCAGCATGGCGGCGGCGGTGGCGACCTGGGTGTTGACGAACATCACGGCGCCCACGCCGTCGTCGTTGCCGAGCCAGGATCCCGCGTTGAAGCCGAACCAGCCGAACCAGAGCAGTCCCGCGCCGAGCATGACCAGCGGCAGGCTGTGCGGCCGCATCGGGTCCTTCTTGAAGCCGACGCGCTTGCCGATCACCAGGATCACGCCGAGTGCGGCCGCTCCCGCGTTGATGTGCACGGCGGTGCCGCCGGCGAAGTCGATGACGCCCTTCTTGAACAGCCAGCCGTCCGATGCCCACACCCAGTGCGCGACGGGGAAGTAGACGATCGTGACCCACAGCGCGGTGAACAGGGCCCAGGCGCTGAACTTGACCCGGTCGGCGAGCGCCCCGCTGATCAGCGCGGGCGTGATGACCGCGAACATGAGCTGGAAGACGGCGAAGACGTAGACGGGGATGCTGTATCCGGGCCACAGCTGCACCAGGCCGATGCCGCTGAGCCCGAAGTAGTCCTTGGACCAGCCGATGAAGCCGTTGCTCTCGCCGAACGCCAGGCTGAAGCCGTAGAGCACCCACAGGATCGTGACGATGCCGAGGCTGATGAAGCTCATCATCAGCATGTTCAGGGTGCTCTTGACGCGGACCATGCCTCCGTAGAAGAAGGCGAGCCCCGGAGTCATGATCATCACCAGTGCCGAGCAGATCAGCATGAATCCGGTGTTGGCGCTGGACAGCTGCGGGGCGGCGGCTGCGAGCGTGATGCTTGGGGGCATCGGCGTCTCCTCGTCGTCAAAGGCGCCGGTGCGGGGGCGCTGCTCGGCGGGAACTGGCGGGTGGCCGGTTGCCCCGAGGTTGTCCCGGCGCGGTTTCCGTCGATGCCGTTCGGTGTTTCACCGGGGTGACGAAGGAGGCGGGCGTGTTACGCGCCCGTGAACTGACCGGTGGCCCGGCCCGCGCCGCCGGGCGGCCCGGGCGCAGGACCGGCCGCGGCCTCACCCGCTTGACCTGGCGTGGGGGTGCCGAGTCGGGCAGAACGGGGTGAAGGCCGCGGCCGGGGTCTTGTATGCCGTCGCCGTCGAAACGGCGCCGGTGGCTCGGACGCGCCGGGTGGCTCAGACGGCCTCGGCCGTCTCTGGCAGCTCCTTGGTGAGCAGGTCCGTCATCCGGACCACTTCGGCCACGTCCGAGAAGTCACGGGCGGCGGTGTCGACCGTTTTGCGCAGCCGGGTGTTGACCCGCTCGGAACGGACCCGCTTGGCGACCCTGAGGGCCTGCTCGGCCAGCACGGTCGACTGTTCGGGTTCGCGCTTGAGCAGGTGCACGGTGGCCATGCCGATCAGGTTCAGGGCGTAGGAGCGCTGGTGCTCGTCGTCCTTGCCGAACAGGGTCACGGCCCGTCCCATCACGGGCTCGGCGAGCGAGGCGTAGGTGGGGCTGCGGCCTGCGACATAGGCGAGGTCGCGGTAGGAGTGGGCGTTCTCGCCGTTGAGCTCGGCCTCGGAGAAGAAGCGGATCCAGTCGGGCTCGGGCTCGCCGTCGAGCGCGGCGTCGCCAAAGGTGTCCTCCGCCATCCGCACGGCCCGCTTGGTCTTGCTGGGCTGGCCCATGTTGGCGTAGGCGCGGGCCTCCATCGCGTACAGCATGGCCTGGGTGCGGGCGGTGGCGCAGTCGCGGCTTCCGTACTGGGCGAGGTGGATGAGCTCAAGGGCGTCGTCGGGCCGGCCGAGGTGGATCATCTGGCGGCTCATCGAGGACAGGATGTACGAGCCGAGCGGCTTGTCGCCGGCTTCCTTGGCGGCGTGCAGGGCCAGCACGAAGTACTTCTGGGCGGTGGGCTGCAAACCCACGTCGTAGCTCATCCAGCCGGCCAGTTCGGCGAGTTCGGCCGCGCAGGTGAAGAGGCGTTTGGCGGTGGCGGCCGGCTGGGGTTCCTGGAGCAGGTCGGTGACCTCGTGGAGCTGGCCGACGACGGCCTTGCGGCGCAGGCCCCCGCCGCACTGGGCGTCCCACTGGCGGAACATGGCGGTGGTGGATTCCAGCAGTTCCAGTTCGGGCTTGGAGAGCCGGGAGGGGCGGCGGGCGCTGGCCGCGGTCTCGGGCGGGCCCGGTTCGCTCGGCTGCGCCGGCACGAGCCAGCGCTGCATCGGCTCGATCAGGGAGGGACCGGCGGCCAGCATCAGGGAGGTGCCGAGGAAGCCCCGCCGGGCGAGCATCAGATCGCTGCGGGAGAACTCGCTGAGCAGCGAGACCGTCTGGGGCCCGGCCCACGGCAGGTCGACGCCGGACACCGACGGTGACTGGTGGGCCTGGCGCAGGCCGAGGTCCTCGATGGCGACCACGCTGCCGAAGCGCTCGGAGAACAGCTCCGAGAGGATCCGGGGAATGGGCTCGCGGGGCATCTCGCCGTCGAGCCAGCGGCGGACCCGGGAGGTGTCGGTGCTGATGTGGTGCGCGCCCATCTGGCGCGCCCGGCGGTTCACCTGGCGGGCCAGCTCGCCCTTGGACCAGCCGCTCCGTACGAACCACGAACTCAGCTGCTCGTTGGGGCGCTTGCCGGCGCTCGTACCACTGGCCCCACTGCCGCTCACTGGAACGCCCCCCATCCGCTCAGGCCTCATGTGCGTCGGTTGTGCGTCGATCGCGCGAACCCCTATCAGAATGCCGCTCGTTGGGCCTCCTGTCCCGCGGTTCCACCCGCTCGGACCAGAAACCGGCTTGCCCCCGGCATACCCGGGGGTGCGTATACCCCTGAGCCTGTGTACCGACGGTAATCCTACGATCACGCGTCCTGCCACGGTGATTCCACAAACGCCACCATTCGCCACCCCTTCGAATGAACTCCCCTGCGGGCGGGCGGTATTCACTTGACACGTGGCGATCAGCGTCGGATGGAGCGGAGTGAGCCGGGGCGCACGGCGCACAGCGCACCACCCCTTTCACGACCGTGTCCGACCTGGCGGAAACGGAAAGTGACGGGAAGACTCCGGATCGTCACGACGGCGTCACTGGCGTCGTAACCACGGACACGGCACACCCGTTGGAGGGGGCATGGGCTTCACGATCGGCGGCAGCCGGGGCATCAGGGAGACCGGGCCCGGCTCCTGGCGCCGCGGCCGCTCCGCGCGCACGACCCGCACGAGCGAGGTCACCGCCGTGGCCGAGTACACCGGCCTGTGGGGCTGGGACGTCGCCTTCGGCGCCCGGGCCCTGAACGGCGAGTGCTCCTGCGGCAGTTCCTCCTGTACGGCGCCGGGCGCGCACCCGCTCGACTTCGCGCCCGAGCTCCCGGCGGGCGCCACCCTGGACGAGGTGAGTGAGGCATGGGCGGGCTGTCCTGGCGCGGCGGTGCTGCTGCCGGTCGGCCGGACCTTCGACGTCCTGGACGTGGCGGCGCCGGCGGGGCGGCGGGCCCTGGTGCGCCTGGAGCGGATGGGGCTGCCGCTGGGCCCGGTCTCCACGACGCCGCAGGGCCGCACCCACTTCTACGTCGCGCCGGGCGCGTCGGTGGAACTGCCCCGTCTGCTCTACCGGATGGGCTGGGACGACGCGGTGCTCGACCTGCGCTGCCCGCCGCGCGGCGGCTTCGTGGCGGCGCCGCCGTCGGGCGAGGTCCGCTGGCTGCGCCCGCCGTCCCTGGACACGGCGACCCGGCCGCCCGAGGCCCGGCTGCTGCTCGGCACGCTGGCATACATCTGCCACCGCTCGGCCGCCTAGGGGGTGTCTGGTGGGCCATGGCCCAGGGCGCGGCGTCTGGCACGGCACCTCGCGGCGTTGCCGAATCGCCCCGATAGCTCCGCTATCGAGACGCTCCGGCGCCTTGCGATGCACCGCACCAGACGCCGCGCCCTGACCGACCCTGATCCACCAGACACCCCCTAGACCGCGCGCCCGCGGCCCTGCCGGCACGCGCGAACGCCCCGCCGCGTCCTTCCGGTGCGGCGGGGCGTCTCGGGCGTACAGGGTGGCGCTACTCGCCGATCAGCGCGTCGACGAACGCCTCCGGCTCGAACGGGGCCAGGTCGTCCGCGCCCTCGCCGAGTCCCACGAGCTTGACGGGGACGCCCAGTTCGCGCTGGACGGCGATGACGATGCCGCCCTTGGCGGTGCCGTCGAGCTTGGTCAAAACGATGCCGGTGATGTCGACGACCTCGGCGAACACCCGGGCCTGGACCAGGCCGTTCTGTCCGGTCGTGGCGTCGAGCACGAGCAGCACCTCGTCCAGCGGGCCGTGCTTCTCCACGACGCGCTTGACCTTGCCGAGCTCGTCCATGAGGCCGGTCTTGGTGTGCAGCCGCCCGGCGGTGTCGATGAGGACGACATCGGCGCCCTCGGCGATGCCTTCCTTGACGGCGTCGAACGCGATCGACGCGGGGTCGCCGCCCTCGGGGCCGCGCACGGTGCGGGCGCCCACGCGCTCGCCCCAGGTCTGGAGCTGGTCGGCGGCGGCGGCGCGGAAGGTGTCGGCGGCGCCGAGCACGACGGACTTGCCGTCGGCGACCAGGACGCGGGCGAGCTTGCCGGTGGTGGTGGTCTTGCCGGTGCCGTTGACGCCGACGACCATCACGACGCCGGGGACGCTCTCGTCGCCCTCGGTTTTGACCTCGCGGTCGAAGTCGGTGCCGAGCAGGCTCAGCAGTTCCTCGCGCAGCAGGGTGCGCAGCTCGTCGGGGGTGCGGGTGCCGAGCACCTTGACGCGCTCGCGGAGCCGGTCCACCAGTTCCTGGGTGGGCGCGACGCCGACGTCGGCGGTCAGCAGGGTGTCCTCGATCTCCTCCCAGGTGTCGTCGTCGAGGTGCTCGCGGGAGAGCAGGGTGAGCAGCCCCTTGCCGAGGGAGTTCTGCGAGCGGGCCAGGCGGGCCCGCAGGCGGACGAGCCGGCCGGCGGTCGGCTCGGGCACATCGAGCGCGGGCGCCTCGGCGACCGGCTCCTCGACGGCCACCGGGGTGGCGGGCGCCTCGGGAAGGCCGACCTCCTCGATGGTGCGGCGCGGTTCCTCCGCCGTCTCCGCGGCGTCCTCACCGACCTGTGGTTCGGCGGGCGGGGCTGTGATGGTCGGCGTGCTCGGCGGCGCGGTGGGCGGCAGCTGCTTCTTCTTGCGGCTGCTGACCACGAGCCCGCTGATCGCGCCGACCGCGACCAGGGCGATGACTACAGCAAGGATGACGAATTCCATAACCGTCCCAGTATCGGGTATGGGCGGGGCCGGGACCCAGTTTGTGGGTTCGTCCGAGCACGGAAGGGAATTATGGGGCAGGTGTCGGATTAAAGTACGATAGAGGTGGGCGCATCAACGCGCGTAGAGTCCCCTTCGACCACCCCCACCGGCTCAGCGTCGAGCCGAGCGAGAGGCACGGAACTCCTCCCCCATGAACACTGGCACCACCGACGAACCGCAGAGCGCCCTGGAAACACGCGGCCTTGAGCCCGTGCCGGACGCGGAGCGCACGGCGAAAACCCGCGAACTGTTTCCCACCTGGGTCGCGGCGAACATCAGTGTGCTGCTGCTCACCATGGGCGCCAGCCTGGTCGTCGCGTACAAGCTCAACTTCTGGCAGGCGATCGTGGTCGCCGTGGCCGCGCCCATTGTCTCCTACGGCCTGGTCGGGCTCATCGGGATCGCGGGCAAGCGCGGCGGCGCCCCCGGCATGGCGCTGTCGCGCGCGGTGTTCGGCCAGCGCGGCAATCTGCTGCCCGGATCGCTGATCTGGGTGGCGCGCTGGGGCTGGGAGACCATCAACGCGGTGACCGGCGCCTACGCGGTGCTGACCGTGCTGGACATCCTCTTCGGGATCAAGAGCAACACGTTCCTGATCATCGTCACGCTCGCCGTCTTCGTGGTCATCACGTTCGCGATCTCGGGCCTTGGCATCCACGTCGTGCAGAAGTGCAACAAGTACGCGACGTTCCTGTTCGGCGCGTTCTCGGTCCTGGTGCTCGTCTACCTGATCCTCAACACCCACTGGTCCGCCGTCTTCCACCAGCCGGCCGGCAAGACCTCGCTGATGGTCGCGGGCACCGGCATGATCGCAGCCGGCGGCGTCAGCTGGATCCCCTCCGCGCCCGACTTCGCCCGCTACCTGCCGCGTACCGCCTCCGCCAAGGCGATCGTCGGCAACTCGATCGGCGGCGCCGGCATCGTGGTGCTCCCGATGGTCCTGATGGGCGCGGTCATGGCCGTCTCCACCCCGGACCTCGCCTCGGCCGCCGACCCGGTGTCCTTCCTCGGCGAGATCCTGCCGATGTGGATCGCGGTGCCCTATCTGCTCATCGCCCTGGTCGGCATGCTGCTGATCAACTCGATGTCGATGTACTCGGCGGGCTTCACCGCGCAGACCCTCGGCTTCAAGATCCCCCGGCACTGGGCGGTCTCCGTCAACGCGGTCATCTCGCTGGTCTTCGGCGGCATCCTGATGCTGGTCGCCACCAGCTTCATGGGCTCCTTCATCGCCTTCCTCTCGCTGCTGGCCGTCGCCTTCTCCGCCTGGGTCGGCGTGTTCGGCGCGGACATGCTGCGGCGCACGGAGTACGACGCGAAGGCGCTCCTGGACACCACCCGTACCAGCGCCTACTGGTACAAGGCAGGCTTCTCCCCCGCCGCCGTCGCCGCCTGGGCGCTGGGTCTGCTCGGCGGCCTGATGTTCACCAAGTCCGACTGGTTCACCGGCCCGCTCTCGGCGAACAACCCCATCGGTGAGTACGGCCTCGGCTGGGTCGCCACGATCGTGATCTCGGGGCTGCTCTACCTCGCGCTGCCCAAGCCGGCCGTGGTGCCCGCGGGTCCGGCCGAGGAAACCAAGTCCGCCGAAACCCTGGCTGTCTGACGCCTCGTCAGTTACCGTCCCCCTTCGCCCGGGGTTCCTCGGAACCCGCCCGGTGGAGGGGGACTTTCCATGCCGTTCACGGTCGTACGCATGAACCTGGTGGACCCGGACGCCACCGCCGCCTCGCTCTCCGCGCGCTACCGGGCCGCCCTGGAGATGGCCGTCTACGCCGACGAGCAGGGCGTGGACACCATCCAGACCGAGGAGCACCACGGCACGGACAACAACTGGCTGCCCTCCCCGTTCGCCTTCGCCGCCGCCGTCTTCGGCGCCACCCAGGCGAACGCGGTGGCGCGCGGCGCCTCGGCGCAGGAGCGGGGCGACGGGCGGGCGACGGCGGGGCGCATCGCGGTCACGGTCTCGGCGATCATCGGTCCGCTGTACGACCCGCTGCGGCTGGCCGAGGACATCGCGGTGCTGGACCTGATGAGCGGCGGGCGCCTGGTGACGGTCGCGGGGATCGGCTACCGGCCCCTGGAGTACGAGCGGCAGGGGGTGGAGTGGGGGCGGCGCGGCCGGCTCCAGGACGAGCTCCTGGACACCCTGCTCGCGGCGTGGAGCGGCGAGGAGTTCACCTACCGGGGGCGCCGGGTGCGGGTCACGCCCCGCCCGTTCACCCAGCCGCACCCGATGCTGCTGGTCGGCGGCTCCTCCCGGGCGGCCGCGGCCCGCGCGGCCCGGCTCGGGCTGCCGTTCTTCCCGAGCGCGCATCTGCCGGAACTCGAGGCGTACTACCACCGGAAGCTGGCCGAGTACGGGAGGGAGGGGTTCTGCATGATGCCGGCGGCCGTGACGCCGCTGCTGCACATCAGCGAGGATCCGGACCGGACGTGGGCGCTGTACGGCGAGCACTTCCTGCACGAGGCGCGAATGTACGCGTCCTGGCAGTCCAAGGACATCCGCTCGGCGGTGAAGTCCGGGGCGAACTCGGTGGAGGAGCTGCGCGCGGAGGGGGTGTACCGCGTGGTGACCCCGCAGGAGTGCGCCTCACTGGAGGCCGACAGCCTGGTCCTGCACCCGCTGTGCGGGGGGATGCCGGTGGAGGAGGGGTGGCGCAGCCTGCGGTTGTTCTGCGAGCGGGTGGTGGGGAGGGAGGGCTGACGACTTCGGCTGCGGCCCGCGCGGGGCCGCCCGGCGCTTTCGGGTGCGGGGGATTCAGGCGGGCTCCCCGGATTCCTCGCGGGGCTTGAGCACCAGGAGCGCCAGGGTCACCGTCCGGACGATGACGCCGCCCAGCAGCGCCGCGCCGAACCCGTCGACCTCGAAGCCGTCCATCAGGCCGCCCACCCACTCCGCGAGCAGCCACAGCAGGGTGTCCTGGAGGATGCCGGCGGCGCCGAGGACCAGGAGCTTGACCGGCGGGCAGCTTCTGATGTCGTGCGGGTAGCACGAGATCAGCTGGTTGAGGACGACGAACACGATGCCGGTGAGGACGAACCCGAGGACCGGTGAGGACTGTTCACGCAGCGATATCCCGGGGAGCAGCGTGGCCGCTCCGACACCCAGAAAGATGAAGATGGCCAGCGGGTTGGTCTTCTTTTCCATGATCCGGATGGTGGCACGGACCGCCCGGAAGCTGGAATTCCGTACCAAACCGCCCCGGCTCGACGGGCGGGCCGGGGCGGTTTGGTGAGAGGAGCGGGGCAGCGGGGGTTAGCCCATCTCCTCCAACGCCTTGCCCTTGGTCTCCTTGACGTACCGGAGCACGAAGGGGATCGAGAGCGCGGCGAAGATCGCGTAGATGATGTACGTGCCGGACAGGTTCCAGTCCGACAGGCTCGGGAAGCTCGCGGTGATGGCCCAGTTGGCGATCCACTGCGCGGCGGCGGCCACACCGAGGGCGGCGGCGCGGATCCGGTTGGGGAACATCTCGCCGAGGAAGACCCAGACCACCACGCCCCACGACAGGGCGAAGAAGAGCACGAAGACGTGGGCGGCGATCAGGGCCACCACACCCTGGGTGTTGGGCAGCTTGCCGTCGACCAGGTGGGCGGAGAAGGCCCAGGCCTCGACGGCCAGCGCGACCGCCATGCCGATGGAGCCGATGAGCGCGAGCGGCTTGCGGCCGACCCGGTCGACGAGCACCATCGCGATCACCGTGCCGATGATGTTGATGATCGACGTGGTGAACGAGTAGAAGAACGAGCTCGACGGGTCGATGCCGACGGACTGCCACAGCGTCGAGGAGTAGTAGAACGCGACGTTGATGCCGACGAGTTGCTGGAAGACCGAGAGGCCGATGCCGACCCAGACGATGGGCAAGAAGCCCATCCTGGAGCCCAGCAGGTCCTTGAAGCTCGACTTGTGCTCGGACTTCATCGCGTGCTCGATCTCGGCGACGCGGTCGTCGAGATCGACGTCCTTGCCCTCGACGTCGGCGAGGACCTTCTTGGCGTCGGCGTGCCGGCCCACCGAGATGAGGAAGCGCGGGGACTCGGGGATGGCGAAGGAGAGCAGCCCGTACAGGACGGCCGGGACGACCATCACGCCGAGCATGACCTGCCAGGCCTCAAGCCCGATGATCTTGCCGCGCTGGTCGCCGCCCGCGGCGTTGAGGATCCCCCAGTTGACGAGCTGGGAGATCGCGATGCCGATGACGATGGCGGCCTGCTGGAAGGAGCCGAGCCGGCCGCGGTAGGCGGGCGGGGCGACTTCGGCGATGTAGGCCGGGCCGATGACCGAGGCCATGCCGATGGCGAAGCCGCCGATGATGCGCCACAGGGCGAGGTCCCACAGCGCGAAGGGCAGCGCGGAACCGATGGCGCTGATGGTGAAGAGGGCCGCCGCGATCTGCATGCAGCGGATGCGGCCGATGCGGTCGGCGATGCGGCCCGCGGTCGCGGCGCCGATCGCACAGCCGATCAGGGCGATGGCGATGACCTGGGCGAGCGTCCCGGAGCCGATGGAGTACCGGTCGCGGATCGCCTCTACGGCGCCGTTGATCACGGAACTGTCGTAGCCGAAGAGGAAGCCGCCCATCGCGGCCGCCGCCGTGATGAAGATGACATGGCCGAGGTGGTCCGGGGCGGTGTGGCCGCCTCCGGACGCCTTCGCCTGCGCGGTACTGGTCACGTGTACTCCTGGGGCCGCCCGGCAGCGTCGCCGGGGGTGAGGGGACTCTTCCAAGTGGCGCACAACTTTCCGTCACCCACCACTTGAAGGTAAAAGCAACGTTGCAGAGACTATGCCTTCAAGTTTCGAAGTCAATACCTGTTCGGTTGAGAATCTTCCGGTAGGACTCGCCGGGTGATCTTCAAGACTTGAACACGCGGTAGGCGACCGGGCAGGAGTCGGCCCGGCGCGGGTCAGCGCAGCCGCTGGCTGATGACCTTCGAGACGCCGTCGCCCTGCATCGAGACGCCGTACAGCGCGTCGGCGACCTCCATCGTCCGCTTCTGGTGGGTGATCACGATCAGCTGCGAGGACTCCTGGAGCTCCTGCATGATCCGGATCAGCCGTTGCAGATTGGTGTCGTCGAGCGCGGCCTCGACCTCGTCCATCACGTAGAACGGGCTGGGCCTGGCCTTGAAGATGGAGACGAGCAGGGCCACCGCCGTCAGCGAGCGCTCGCCGCCCGAGAGCAGCGAGAGCCGCTTGACCTTCTTGCCCGGCGGCCGCGCCTCGACGTCGATCCCCGTGGTGAGCATGTTGCCGGGGTCGGTCAGAATCAGCCGGCCCTCGCCGCCGGGGAAGAGCCGCGAGAAGACGCCCTCGAACTCCCTGGCCGTGTCCCGGTAGGCCTCCGTGAAGACCTGCTCCACCCGCTCGTCGACCTCCTTCACGACTTGAAGGAGGTCGGCCCGGGTCTTCTTGAGGTCTTCCAGCTGCTCGGAAAGGAACTGGTGGCGCTCCTCCAGGGCCGCGAACTCCTCAAGGGCGAGCGGATTGACCTTTCCGAGCTGCTGGTACGCCCGTTCGGCTGCCTTGAGCCGCTGCTCCTGCTCGGTCCGCACATAGGGAACCGGCTGGTTGCGCGGGTGGGCGGGGTCATCGGGCAGCTCCTCTCCCTCGGCGGGCGGTGAGGGGGCCACCGGTTGGTCGGGCCCGTACTCGGCCACGAGCCCGGCCGGCTCGACCCCCAGCTCCTCCAGCGCCTTGGTCTCCAGCTGCTCGATCCGCAGCCGCTTCTCTGCTCCTAGTACCTCGCCCCGGTGAACTGAATCAGTGAGTTTGTCGAGCTCCGCCTTGAGATCGCGGCCGGCCGCCCGCGCGGCGGTCAGCTCCTGCTCGCGGGCCGCCTTGGCGGATTCGGCCCCGGTACGCTCCCGCTCGGCTCGCACCAGCGACACCTCGACGTGGGCGAGCAGGGTGCGGGCGCCGGACGCGACGGCCTCGGCGACGGCCGCCTCGTGCCGCAGCCGGGCGCGCCGCTGCTCGGCTCTGGCCCGCGCCTCCCGTTCGGCGCGCGCTCCCCGGTCGAGCGCTTCGGCCCGCCCGGCGAGCGCCTTGACCCGCTCCTCGTGGGTACGGGCCTGGAGGCGGGCCTCCATCTCGGTCTGGCGGGCGTTGGCGCCGTCGGCCGCGAGCCGGTCACGTACCGAGGTGTCGGGCTCCTCCTCGACGGGCGACTCCTCGGCGACCAGGAGCCGTTCGGTCAGCTCCTCGGCCTCCTCGGTCGCTTTTTCCAGCGCTTCCTGGGCCCGGGCGGCCGCGGTGGCGGTCCGCTCGGCCTCGCCGGCCGCGCCCCTCGCCTGCCCGGCAAGCCGCCCGAGCCGCTGGGCGACCAAGGACCGGTCCTTCTCGCCGGCCCGCCTGCGCTCCCCCAACTCCTCCACGTGTTCGGCCAGTTGACGACGGCGCTCCTGCGCCTCCCGCTGGGCCCCGGCCAGCTCCTCGCACCGTACGGCCAGGGTGGCGAGCTCGGCGGCGGCCTCCTCCACGGAGGCCTGGACCTCTAGGAGGCTGGGTGCGCCGGGCGAGCCGCCGTGCGCGAAGTGGGCGCCGAGCACATCGCCCTCGGCGGTGACGGCGATCAGCTCGGGCCGCGCGTGCAGGAGGTCTTCGGCGTCCTCCAGGGTGGCCACCACCACGACGTCGCGCAGCAGGCGCCGCACGGCGGGCATCAGCTCGGCGGGGCCGCGCACCAGATCGGCGGCGCGGGGCGGGCCTTCACCGCGGGCCGGCCGCTCCTCGTGGCCCTCGGGGGCGCGGCCGACCAGCAGGGCCGCGCGGCCCGCGTCCTGCTTGCGCAGCATCCGGATGGCCTCGGCGGCCGATGCGGGCCCGCTGACCGCGACGGCGTCGGCCGCGACCCCCAGCGCCGCGGCGACGGGCACCTCGTAGCCCGGGGCCACGGTGAGCAGTTCGGCTGCGGGGCCGAGCAGCCCGCTCAGCGTCTCGCGTGCGCCGAGCAGCGCGCCCGTGCCGTCCTTGCGGCGCAGGCCCAGCGCGAGGGTGTCGTGCCGGGCCGCGACGGCGGCGCGGGTGCGCTCGGCGGCGGTGGCCTCCTCGCGCGCGGCGCCGAGCGCGGCCTCGGCCGCGGCGAGCTCCCGCTTGGCGGCGTCGTGGGCCTCGGCGAGCTCGGTGTCTCCGGCGTCCAGGCCGTCCACCTCGGCCTTGAGCTGTTCGTACTCCTCCTGCGCGAGGGCCGCCCGCTCGCCCGCCTCGTCGCGCGCGGCGGCCAGACGGTCGATCTCGGCCTGCGCGGAACTCACCCGGCCGCGCGCGGCGTTGACCTGGCCGTGCAGCCGCGCAAGACCTTCGCGCCGGTCGGCGATGGCGCGGGCCACATCCTTCAAACGCCGTTCCTCGGCGGCGAGTTCCCGCTCCAGGTCGGCCCGGTGGGCGGTGGTGTCCTCCAGGGCGTGCTCGGCCGCTTCGAGCGCTGCTTCGAGTTCGGCCTCCTGCTCGCGGATGCGGGCGGCCTCGCGCTCCATGTCCTCGGGCTCGCGCCCGCGCCGCTCCTCGGGGGGCTGGGCGCTCGCGCTCTTGATCCGGGCGTCGGCGAGCGAGATGGTGCCGCGCACCCGCTCCGCCAGCCGGGACAGTTCGTACCAGGTCTGCTGGGCGCGCTGGAGGCGGGGCGACAACTGCCGTACGTGCTCTTCCAGTTGGGCCTCGTGCGCGAGCGCCGCCTTGAGTTCGGCCGCCGCGCTCTCCTTGCGGCGCAGCAGCTCGGCCTCGTCGGCGATCTCGGCGCTGAGCGCCTGGCGCATCCTCACGAGGTCGTCGGCGAGCAGGCGAAGGCGCGCGTCGCGCAGGTCGGCCTGGATGACGGCGGCGCGGCGGGCCACGGCGGCCTGCCGGCCGAGCGGTTTGAGCTGGCGGCGCAGTTCGTCGGTGAGGTCCTGGACGCGGGCGAGGTTCGCCTTCATCGCGTCCAGCTTGCGCAGCGCCTTCTCCTTGCGCTTGCGGTGCTTGAGGACGCCCGCTGCCTCCTCGATGAAGGCGCGGCGGCCCATCGGGTCGGCGTGCAGGACGGAGTCGAGCTGGCCCTGGCCGACGATGACGTGCATTTCGCGGCCGATACCGGAGTCGGAGAGCAGTTCCTGGATGTCCAGGAGCCGGCAGGTGTCGCCATTGATCTGGTATTCGCTGCCGCCGTTGCGGAACATGATCCGCGTGATGGTGACTTCGGCGTATTCGATGGGCAGCGCGCCGTCGGAATTGTCGATGGTGAGGGAGACTTCGGCGCGCCCGAGCGGCGGTCGGCCGGTCGTCCCGGCGAAGATGACGTCCTCCATCTTTCCGCCGCGCAGCGTCTTGGCGCCCTGCTCGCCCATCACCCAGCTCAGCGCGTCCACGACATTGGACTTGCCCGATCCGTTGGGCCCCACCACGCAGGTGATGCCCGGCTCGAACTTCAGCGTGGTCGCGGAGGCGAAGGATTTGAATCCGCGCAGGGTGAGGGCCTTGAGGTGCACGCCGCCGGACTCTACCTTTCACCGGCGGTTTCGCGCAGGAAGGTCCCGGGCAGATCGGAGCGGACGAGAATGGCCGCCGGTCCGCCGGGGGCAGCCGGAAAGAAAGAAGGGACGCCGAAGCGTCCCTTGCAATACATTGCAGGTGTTGCGGATCTCTCGATCTCGACGAGAGGGACGGAATCCTCTCTCACCCCAGGATCAGGTGAGTGCGGGCTCCGCCTGCGGGACGTCGATGTCGATGCCTTCGAGCAGCGAATCTCCGCGGTGCGAAGCGGCGGCAGCCGACAGCGCGTCGTTCTCGGACTGAATCCGGTTCAGCTCGGACTCTAGGTCCTGGACGCGCTGCTGGAGCCGTCGCATCTCGGCGAGGAGTCGCGGGTCGGAACCGCCGACGTAACCGAGAAGCGCCTTTGCCATGATGGATGGTCCTCCACACTGAGTGACCGACCGATGCGGTGTGGGTCGTGAGGGAATCGCACCCGCGGTGCTTGGACTTGACTGCGGTTCTTCATGCCAAACAGCTAAGGTGCGCGGGGCTTCCAGAGTCTCACCAAAAAGTTTGACGGTCAACACGATCACGCCCCGTATCCACGGGCAATCCGGGGGCACGCGGCCGCTCAGCACGCGGCGCTGCCTCTTCTCGGAGCTCGTCGGGGACCTGGGGGCACTGAGATCTTCCTTGACTCCGCAGCTTTCCACGCCGGGCTCCCGTTGGCAACAGGCAGATCGTTCGAGGTCAGCGCGGGGTTGCGAGCCGAATGCGGGCGGTCACCACGAGCGGGGCCGCGCGGGACGGCCCACGGCGCTCAGCGGATGGCGAAGCCGTCGTAGCCGCCGCGCACTGTGTCCCAGATCTCGGTCACACCGTCGACCCGGCCCGGTGTGTCGTCGGACCGCAGCCACTCCAGGAGACGGTGGCAATTCTCACGCGGCCCCTCGGCGACGACCTGGACGCGCCCGTCCTCCAGATTGAGGGCGAACCCGTTGAGCTCCCCGATCTCCAGCGCGTTCGCCCTGGTGAACCAGCGGAAACCGACTTGCTGTACTCGCCCGCGCACCCAGGCCGTAAGTCGAACTTCGTCGTGCGCATCTTCGTTCATACGTGCACGCTAACGGGCCAATTGCGCACGCGGCACTTCGCCCCCATGCGTCATGGCGTACAGTCGCGACGCAATGAGGCTCACCCGTATGGGTTAGTGCCCATTTGATCATTTCGGGCCGGTCGCGGCTCCTGTGCCCTGCGGCCAGGTATTGCGCACGGCACACGGAAACGGCATTGAGGAAGGCACAGCAGATGGGACGCCATCGTCGCTCCGCCGCCGCTCCCGCGCCCGCCGACGGCGCGGCGGGCACGGACGGCAGGCCCACGGGCGGATCGCGCCGGAAGAAGCGGATGATCACGCCCGTGCGCACCGGGCTGCTCGGCGTCTCCGCCGCGGTGGCCGTGGGCGCCGTGGCCGTCAGCTCGGGGCTGCTGCCCGGCGGCGGTACGTACCGGGTGAGCGGCGACATCGCCTCCGGCGGCCAGGTCAGCGTGAGCGCCACACCCAATGTGCGCCCTCAGGGCGGTGAGTCGGACAAGCCCACCGGCGCCGCCCCCACGCCGACGGGGCCGGCCACGCCCGCGCCGTCGTCCTCTGCCGCCACTCCCTCTGCCCCCGCACCCCCTTCCGCCCCCTCCCCCAGTTCTTCCAGCGCCTCGGCCGCGCCGTCGACTCCGGCGTCGAAGCCCGCCTCGGCGCCCGCCTCCGCGCCCGCGCCGCGCGAGAAGGCCCCGGCGCCCGCCGCCCCGAAGCCGGCCGCCCCCTCGGCCCCCGAGCGGGGCGCCGTCCCCTCGGGGCGTGCCCAGACGCCGAGTGTCCAGGTGCCCAGCGCCGAAGTGTCGGCCGCGGCGTCCGTGATGTCGCTGGTCAATCAGCAGCGCACGATGGCGGGTTGCGGCCCCGTGTCGGCGGATCCCGCCCTTGGCGCGCTGGCCACCGCCTTCAGCGCCGACATGGCCGCGCGCGGTTTCTTCGACCACACCGACCCGGACGGCAGGTCGCCCTGGGACCGCGCCGCCAAGGCCGGCGTCCGGAGTCTGGGCGGCGAGAACATAGCCCGTGGCCAGGCGGACGCCAGGGCCGTCATGGACGCCTGGATGAACAGCCCGGACCACCGCGCGAACATTCTCAACTGCTCGTACAAGTCCCTCGGCGTCGGAGTGCACTTCGGCCCCGGCGGCCCTTGGTGGACCCAGGACTTCGGTTTTTGATCGAGTGCCGGGACATGTGCGGGACAGCCGTCCGCGCGTTCTGTTCTTCGCATGGCGCATTCGTGAGCGTGTGAACAGAATTCGTTCGTAAACGCACGAAAGGGCTCTCTCCGTTTCGAACGGAGAGAGCCCTTTCGTATGTGCCGATGCGCGACATTCGATCTCGCGCCGGGGCGCGTCAGGCGCCGACGGCCGCCTTGCCCGCCAGGAAGACGCGAGCGGTCTCGGTGACGCGGCGGCCCAGGTGCTCGGCGGTCGCCACATCGGCCTTGTGCACGGCTTCGGGGCCCTGGTCGGAGTTGGTCTGGGCGCCGGCCCCGGCGAAGAAGCCGAGCCGGTTGAGGTCGTACTCGGAGCCGGCGGAGGAGTTCCAGCCGGGCTTGAGGCCCAGGTTCACCCAGTGCATGCCGTGCTGGCCTGCGAGGGTCTGGAAGAACTGAAGGGTGTGGCCCTTGTCGCCGCTCTTGGAGCCGGAGTTGGTGAAGCCCGCGGCGAGCTTGTCCTGCCAGGCGTCGGTGAACCAGCGCTTGGAGGTGGCCTCGGCGAACTGGTGGAACGCGCCGGACGCGGTGCCCATGTAGGTGGGCGAGCCGAAGATGATCGCGTCGGAGGCGTCGAGCAGGGCCCACTCGGCATCGGTGAGCGTGTCGACCTTGATGACGTGGACGGTGGCGCCCGCCTCGGCGGCGGCGCTGCCGACGGCTTCGGCGAGGACGGCGGTGTGGCCGTATCCGGAGTGGTAGGCGATCGAGACGACAGGAGTGATCACGACGAAATCCCCTCAAGGGCGTGGAAAGGCGGCGGGACGGGCGCGACGGCCGGGGCCGGTTCCGCTGCGGCTGCCCGCTGCGGCGCTGCACTCAGGTAAGCACTAACTTTCAGTTAGCGCAACCTGGGCGCAGGCGCTGTGGGGGCGTATCGTGGGGGTATGGATGAGACTTCCGCGGGCGTCCTGGACGCCGCAGGGCCGTGCGCAGAGGCCGGGGCCGACGCCGATCTGCCCTTCAACGTGTTCGCCAAGTCCTGCCCGTCCCGGCGCACCCTGGAGAACGTCACGGGGCGCTGGGGCAGCCTCACTCTGGGCGCGCTGTACGAGGGCGGCGCCCGCTTCAACGAGCTGCGCCGCAGGATCGACGGGGTGAGCGAGAAGATGCTCTCGCAGACGCTGCACTCCCTGGAGCGCGACGGGCTCGTCCTGCGCGAGGCGCAGCCCACCAATCCGCCCCGGGTCGACTACGAGCTGAGCGAGCTGGGCCGTGAGGTGGCCGAGCGGCTGCTCTCCCTCATCCACTTCGTGGAGGACCGGATGCCGGCGGTGCTCAAGGCGCAGGAGAGTTACGACGCGGCGCGCGGGGCGCGCTGACACTTGGGGCAGTAGTAGCTCGACCGGTTCATCCAGGCCCGCCTGCGCATCGCCGTTCCGCAGCGCCTGCACGGCTCGCCCTCACGTCCGTAGGCGTCAAGGGAGCGGTCGAAGTAGCCCGACTCGCCGTTGACGTTGACGTAGAGGCTGTCGAAGCTGGTGCCGCCCACGGCGAGCGCCGCGTTCATCACCTCACGTGCGTGGCCCAGGAGTTCGGCCGCCTTGGGCCTGTTGAGGGTCGCGGTCGGACGGTCGTAGTGCAGCCTGGTGCGCCAGAGCGCTTCGTCGGCGTAGATGTTGCCGACGCCGCTGATGAGCGTCTGATCGAGCAGTGCGCGTTTGACCGTGGTGCGCTTCAGGCGCAGGGCCACGAAGAACGCCTCGTCGTCGAACTCGGGGTCCAGCGGGTCGCGGGCGATGTGCGCGATGACGTCGGGAAGCCCGTCCGAGCTGTTGGCGGCGGTGTCGTGCAGCGAGAGCCCGCCGAAGGTGCGCTGGTCGACGAAGCGCAGTTCGGTGCCCAGCTCGTCCTGGAACCTGATCCGGATCCGCAGGTGCTTCTCGTCGGGGGCGCCCTGCGGCTGCACGAGCAGTTGCCCGCTCATCCCGAGGTGTCCGAGCACGGACGCGTCGGTGTCCGCGAGCGGCAGCCACAGGTACTTGCCGCGTCGGCGCGCGACGCCGATCCGGTAGCCCTTCAGGCGCGCCGCGAAGTCGTCGCCCCCGGCGGGGTGGCGGCGTACGGCGCGCGGGTGCAGCACCTCGACGTCCGCCACGGTGCGCCCCGCCACCCACCGCTCGAGTCCGCGCCGGACCACTTCGACTTCAGGCAGCTCAGGCATGCGCGCAGATTACCCCCGGGGGCGCGCGCCAAGTCGCGGGGGCCCCGGTCGGCCTGGCCTGGCCCGGCCCAGTCCGGCTCGGTCGGGGGCGGACACACGAAACCCCCGCCGCGCACCGAGGTACGCAGGACGGGGGCCTGGAAGGAAGGGGCTCAGAGGGCCGGACCCTTGGCGGCGGGAGCCGTCGCCCCGCCGTCGGCCGCGGCGACGGGGGCCTCGGCCACCGCCTTGGCCCGCTCGTCGGCGTCGGCCCTGATGGACCGCCAGGCCGACTCGGCGGCCTGCTGCTCCGCTTCCTTCTTGCTGCGGCCGGTGCCGGTGCCGTACGAGACACCACCGACGCGGGCGGCAGCAGTGAAGGTCTTCTCGTGGTCAGGACCGGTTTCGGAGACCAGGTACTCGGGAACGCCGAGCCCTTCGGCCGCCGTCAGCTCCTGGAGACTGGTCTTCCAGTCCAGGCCGGCCCCGAGGTTCGAGGACTTCTCGATCAGGGGGTCGAACAGCTTGTGGACGAGCGCGGACGCCGCCTCAAGACCCTGGTCGAGATAGACCGCGCCGATCACCGCTTCCAGGGTGTCGGCGAGGATGGATGCCTTGTCCCGGCCCCCCGTGCCCTCTTCGCCCCGGCCGAGCCGGATGAAGGAGCCCAGTTCGAGCCCTCGGCCCACCTCCGCGAGCGCACGAGAGTTGACCACCGCGGCCCGGAGTTTGGCCAGCTGGCCTTCCGGAAGGTCGGGGTGGGTGCGGTACAGCGTGTCGGTGACGACCAGACCGAGCACCGAGTCCCCAAGGAACTCGAGCCGCTCGTTGGTCGGCAGACCGCCGTTCTCGTACGCGTACGAACGGTGGGTGAGCGCACGCACCAGAAGGGCGGACTCGAGCTGATACCCGAGCCGCCCTTCCAGAAGCGTGTGGGACGAGGCCGTGTTGTTGTCCGCCTTTTTGGCGTTGGACTCAGACATCGGGCCTCTCACCAGCCGCTCAGACCTCGAGGACCTGGCGCTTGTTGTAGGTGCCGCAGCTCGGGCACGCGATGTGCTGGAGCTTCGGCTCATGGCAGCGCTCGCACGCAACCAGGGTGGGGACCGCAGCCTTCCACTGCGACCGGCGGTGGCGCGTGTTGCTGCGCGACATCTTCCGCTTCGGAACAGCCACGGCTACTTCTCCTGCTTCTCGGCGGCATCCTGCACGTCAGACGCAGTGCCGCTCATGTTGTCCTTCTCGCCGTCCTGGATGGTCCCGGCGAGTCCCTGCAATGCCGCCCAACGAATGTCGACGGCGTCATGGTGGTGGTCCGGGTCGTCCGCCAGGCTCGCTCCGCAAGTGGAACAGAGCCCCGGGCAGTCCTCCCGGCACACCGGCTGCATCGGCAGTGCGAGCACCACCGCGTCACGCAGCAAGGGCTCGAGGTCGAACATGCCGTCCTCGAGCGGAATCATGTCCTCGTCGTCCTCGGCATCGTCGTCCGCGGCTGCCTTGCGGCGGCCCCGGTCGTCGGTGTCGGGGTACGAGAACATTTCCTGGAAGTCCACTTCAACGTCCTGCTGAAGCGGCTCCAGACACCTTACGCACTCCCCCTCGGCCGACGCACGGGCGGTGCCTGTGACAAGCACCCCTTCCATGACCGACTCGAGACGGAGCTCGATGTCCACGGGCCGGCCCTGCGGCACGTGGATGACCTCGGGGATGCCGAGGTCCTGGGGGGCCTCCACGGTGCGGGAGAGCCGCTGGAGCGCACCGGGACGCCGTCCCAGCTCGTGTGTGTCGAACACGAGGGGATTGCGGTGGTCGAGGCGCGTGCTCAGGGCTCTTCCTGCTTTCGAGATCGTGGAGTGGCTGCCACCGGCTTCGCTGGGCGAATCGGGCAGCTTGGATCGCGGACGTACGCGCGACCGAACAGCCAGGATACTGGACCGGCCGCCATAGACCCAATCCGGCCCTCTTCGCCCCCTGGCCCGGCGGGATACGGACGCGCGACCCTAGGGGCGGTGCTGCCCGTGGCCCTGTTCGTAGGCCCGCAGCTGGTCCAGATCGATCATGCCGGTGTCGAAGAGACTGGTCTCGTCGAGCGCGGCCTGCTGGGGCTGGTGGTGCGGCTGATGCTGGGGCTGGGGCGGCGCGTAGTGCTGCTGGCCCTGGTCGTAGGCGTACGGGTCCTGCTGGACGTATCCGTACTGCGCGTACTGATCCTGCTGGCCCTGGTGCTGATAGCCGTAGGGGTCCTGCTGGGGCTGCTGGTAACCGTAGGGGTCGTACACCGGCTGCTGCTGCGCGGGGATGTGCGCGTGCGTCTCGGCGGCGTGCGCCTCGGCCAGGTGTGGTTCGGCCGGGTGCGGTTCGGGCCGGTGGGCCGTCGCGGCCGGCTCGGGCTCGGCCAGTTCGGCCAGGCCCGCCAGATAGTCGGCGTCGCTGGTGTGCAGGCGCGGGTCCCCTGCCGCGTCCTGGGCGGCCATGTGGTCGGCGAGGTCGTCGGACGCCGTCCTGCCGTGCAGCTTGAGACGGCCCCGGCCGACCGCTTCGAGGGTCTTGGCGAGCACCGCCTCGAAGGCGCCGAGCTTGGCGTCGACATACGCGTCGGCCCGGTGGATGAGCGTCTGGGGGTCGGCGCTGTACTCGGGGGCGTCCTCGTCGGGGTGGCCCTGGTCGTCGAGGCCGGGGCCCCGGCCGAGCAGCTTCTCGCGGCCCCGGTCGACCGAGCCGATGGTCTTGGTGAGGACGACCTCGAAGTTGGCGAGCTTGGAGTCCACGTAGTCGTCGGCCTCGGCGCGGATCTCCTCGGCCTCCCTGCGGGCCTCGTTCAGGATCCGGTCCGCCTCGTCCTGGGACTGGCGGGCCACGGCGGTGTCGGAGATCAGGGTGCCGCGCTGGGCGTGCGCGGACTCGATGATCCGCTCGGCCTCCTGGCGCGCCTGCTCGACCATCTGCTCGCGGCCGCCGATCAGCTCCTGGGCCTGGGCGAGCGAGCCGGGCAGGGCCTGGCGCACCTCCTCCAGCATCGCAAGGAGCTCGGCACGGTTGACCACGCACGAGGCCGACATGGGCATGGAACGGGCGCTGCCGACCACCCCGACGATCTCGTCGAGCTTCTTCTGCACGTCCACCGGTGATCGCCACTCTTCTAACGGTTTGGAGACGGACGGGACGACTGTAAGGCCAGTCGGCGCCCGTCCGACACCGGGTGACGCACTGTCAGCGGAGCGGCGCCCGGCTCACTTTTCGCCGAGCCGCGCCACCAGGGCCGCGTGGACGGTGGCCGGCAGCAGGTGGGAGACGTCTCCGCCCCAGGTGGCGACCTCCTTGACCAAGGAGGACGACAGGAAGCTGTAGGTCGGGTTGGTCGGCACGAACAGCGTCTCGACGCCGGAGAGCCCGTTGTTCATCTGGGCCATCTGCAACTCGTAGTCGAAGTCGCTGACGGCGCGCAGACCCTTCACGATCGCGGGGATGTCCCGCTGCTTGCAGAAGTCGACGAGCAGGCCGTGGAAGGACTCGACCTGCACGTTGCCGAGGTCGGACGTCACCTCGCGGATCATCTCGATCCGCTCCTCCACGGTGAACAGGCCCTGCTTCGACTGATTGATCATCACCGCGACATGTACGACGTCGTACAGGCGGGAGGCGCGGGCGATGATGTCGAGGTGTCCGTTGGTGATGGGGTCAAAGGACCCGGGACAGACGGCGCGGCGCATCTGGTGTCCCTCGCTCTCCGGTCCGGTCATGGGGTGTGCCTCGGTGCGTTTTCGCACGTGGAGGCGGCGCGACCGTACCAAAGCGTGCCTTCGCCGTAACGACGGGCCCGCAGCGCTTCGAATCCTTCGGGCCAGCCGAATTCCCCGCCTCTGGTGCTGCGCTCCACGGTGACGAGACAGTCCTCCGCGAGCCAGCCCCCTCGGCGGAGTGTGAGCAGGATCTCCCGAAGATCGTCATCGGTGACCGCGTACGGAGGGTCGAGGAAGACCACGTCGTAGGGGTCGACGGGCGCCGGGCCTGTGATGATCTGTTCCGCTTTGCCGGTACGCACCTCGGCGCCGGGGAGGCCCAGGGCGGCCACATTGTCACGGACGGTGCGCGCGGCGCGGCCGTCGGCCTCGACCAGCAGGGCGTGGGCGGCGCCCCGCGAAAGCGCCTCCAGGCCCACGGCGCCCGAGCCCGCGTACAGATCGGCGATCCGGATGCCGTCGAGCGTGCCGAGCAGCGCCTCCCAGGTGGAGAAGAGGCCTTCGCGCGCCCGGTCGGATGTGGGGCGGGTGCCGGTGCCCGGCGGTACGGCCAGGCGGCGGCCTCCGGCCTGGCCGGCGATCACGCGGGTCATCTCAGTCCTTGTCGGTGTGCGGGGGGGTGCAGGGCGTGCAGGGGCATGCATGGCATTCGGAGCGTTCATGACTGTTCATGACTGTTCATGCGCCGGATGTGCGCCCTCAGTCTCTCAGCCCTTGTCGAGATACTGCTCGCGGTCCTTGTCCAGGAGCGCGTCCAGGGCCGTGCGCAGCGCCGGGAGCCCGGCAAGCGCGGGGTCGGCGGCGACCACCGTGACGGCCTCTTCGCGGGCGGCGGCGATGATCTCCTCGTCCTCGATGACGGTGAGCATCCGCAGCGAGGAGCGCACACCGGACTGGGCCTGGCCGAGCACATCGCCCTCGCGGCGCTGTTCGAGGTCGATGCGGGACAGCTCGAAGCCGTCGAGTGTGGAGGCCACGGCGCCCAGCCTGGCCCGGGCCGGGCTCGCCTCCGGCATGTCGGTGACCAGCAGGCACAGGCCCGGCGCTGAGCCACGGCCCACACGGCCGCGCAGCTGGTGCAGCTGGGAGACGCCGAAGCGGTCGGCGTCCATGATCACCATCGCGGTGGCGTTCGGCACGTTCACCCCGACCTCGATGACGGTGGTGGCGACCAGGACGTCCACCTCGCCCGCGCTGAAGCGGCGCATCACGTCGTCCTTGTCGTCCGGCTGCATCCGGCCGTGCAGGATCTCCGTCCGCAGCCCCTTGAGCGGGCCGTTGGCCAACTGCTCGGCGATCTCGATCACGGCCAGCGGCGGCCGCTTGTCGGCGGTCTCGGCCTCCTCCGCGTTCTTCTTGCCCTTGGCGGACTTGGCGTCCTCCTCGTCGGCCACGTCACCGATGCGCGGGCACACCACGTACGCCTGGTGGCCCTTGTCGACCTCCTCGCGCACCCGCTCCCAGGCGCGGGCCAGGAAGTGCGGCTTGTCCTGGGCGGGGACGACATGGCTCGCGATGGGCGAGCGGCCCGCGGGCAGCTGGTCGAGGACGGAGGTCTCCAGGTCGCCGAAGACCGTCATGGCGACCGTGCGCGGGATGGGAGTGGCGGTCATGACGAGCAGGTGCGGGGGCTGCTTGCCCTTGGTGCGCAGGGCGTCGCGCTGCTCGACGCCGAAGCGGTGCTGCTCGTCGACGACGACCAGGCCCAGATCGTGGAACTGCACCTTGTCCTCGATCAGGGCGTGGGTGCCGATCACCAGGCCGGCCTCGCCGGTGACCAGGTCGAGCAGGGCCTGGCGCCGCGCGGGCATCCCCATGGATCCGGTGAGCAGCACCACCTTGGTGCCGCGTTCGGCGCCGCCGAGCATTCCGCCCTCGGCGAGCTCGCCCATCATCTCGGTGATGGAGCGGTGATGCTGCTGGGCCAGGACCTCGGTGGGCGCCAGCATCGCGGCCTGCCCGCCCGCGTCGACGACGGCCAGCATGGCGCGCAGCGCGACCATCGTCTTTCCGCTGCCGACCTCTCCCTGGAGCAGCCGGTGCATGGGGTGCTCGGTCGCCAGGTCGTCGAAGATCTCCCGGGAGACCTTCTCCTGGCCCTCGGTGAGGGTGAAGGGCAGCTTGGCGTCGAAGGCGTCGAGCAGGCCGCCGGGGACCGGCCGCCGCGCCGCCGCGGGGAGCTGCCCCTCCGCGTGGCGGCGGCGGGCGAGCGCCACTTGGAGGACGAAGGCCTCGTCCCACTTCAGGCGCTCACGCGCGTCCTCGATGTCGGCCTTGGTGTGCGGGCGGTGGACCTTGAGCAGGGCCTCCGGGAGCGACACGAAGCCGCGCCCTTCGCGCAGGGACTCGGGCAGCGGGTCCACGGCCTCCTGGGCGCTGGGCAGGACCGCGTCGACGGCCTTGGCGATCTTCCAGGACTCCAGACCCTTGCAGGCCGGGTAGATCGGGATGAGGGCGCCGGCCCAGGAGGCGATGTCCACCCCGTCGTCCGCCCCATCGGCCGCGTCCGCGGCCAGCTTCGCGTAGGTGGGGTGGGCGAGCTGCATGCGCCGGTTGAACATCGACACCTTGCCGGCGAACATCGCCCGGCTGCCGGGCAGCAGTTCCTTGTGGGGTTTGTGGATGCCGCGCCCGAAGAACACCAGTTGGAGGCGGCCGCTGCCGTCGGTGATGGTGATCTCCAGGCGCTGGCCGCGCCCGTGGTTGAAGGTGTGCACCCGGGCGTCGGCGACCTGGGCCACGACCGTGACGTCCTCGTCGAGGGGCAGCTCGGCCAGCTTGGTGAGCTGTCCCCGCTCCTCGTACCGCCGCGGGTAGTGGTGCAGCAGATCGCCGACCGTGTGCAGGTCGAGGTGCTCGGCCATCACCTTCGCGGTGGGTCCGCCGAGCAGCTTCTTCAGGGGTTCTTCGAGCGCGGGCACGCGTTCCATTGCACACCACGGCACTGACAGCCGGTACCTACTCCACGCCGATCAGCAGCGGCACCCCTTGGCGGCCGCCCTCGTAGACGACGGTGTCGACCGCCAAGTGGGCCTTGCCGACGTGGGTTTCGAGCTGGTCGGCGAGGCCGGCCGGCGCGTCGGCGGACACGACCAGGGTGACCAGTTCGCCGCCCGCCGCCAGCATCCGGTCGAGGACGGTGCGGGCGGTGGCGCACAGGTCCTGGCCGATGACCACCACGTCCCCGTCGATGAGGCCGAGCACGTCGCCGGCCTGGCAGACGCCGGCCATCGTCCACGACTGCCGTTCGGCGACGGCCAGTTCGGCGTGGCGGGTGGCGCCTGCGGCGGACGTCATCGCGACCACGTCCTCGTCGAAGCGCCGCTCGGGCGCGTGCACGGCGAGCGCCGCGATGCCCTGGACGGCGGCCCGGGTCGGGATGAGCGCGACCCGGATGCCCTCGGCCCTGGCCTGTTCGACGGCGGCCGCCGCGGTGTGGCGCAGTTCGGCGTCGTTGGGCAGCAGTACGACCTCGCGGGCGTGCGCGCGGCGGATCGCCTCGACGAGTTCCCCGCTGGCCGGTGGCTCACCTGGCCGGGCGAGCACGGCCGTGGCGCCCGCCTGCGCGCAGAGCCCGGCAAGGCCCTCGCCGGGCACGACCGCGACCACGGCCCGCTGGACCTGTTCCCTGGGCGGTTCGGGAAGCGCCCGCTGCTCGAAGTGCGTGATCCGGATCCGGTGCGGCCGACCGGCCTCGACCCCGGCCTCCACGGCGGCGCCCGCGTCGTCGACGTGCACATGGACGTTCCACAGTCCGTCGCCGCCGACCACGACCAGGGATTCCCCGAGCCGGTCGAGCCGGGCGCGCAGCCGGTCGACGGCCGCGTCGTCGGCCTCCAGGAGATAGATCACCTCGAAGGCGGGGCCCGCCGCCTGCGCCTGGGCGGGACAGTCGTCCATCGGCACCGGCACGGGCGCCTCCCGGCGGGCCGCGGGCACCTCGCCGGACAGCGCCTGGACGAGGGCCCCGAGCACCGTGACCAGACCGCGCCCGCCCGCGTCCACGACACCCGCGCGCCCGAGGGCGGCGAGCTGGGAGGGCGTGGCGTCCAGGGCGTCGCGGGCGCCCGCGTAGGCGGCCTGGGCCACCTCTTCCGGGGCGGTGCCCGCGCTCCTCGCCGCCTCGGCTGCGGCTGCTGCGACCGTCAGGACGGTCCCCTCGACGGGGTGGGCGACCGCCAGATAGGCGGCGGAGGCCGCCCTGGCGAGCGCCGAGGCCAGGTCCCCGCCGTTCTGGAGCACGTCGGCCATGCCGCGCAGGAGCTGGGCGAGGATGGTTCCGGAGTTGCCCCGGGCGCCGATCAGCGCGCCGTGCGCCATGGCCCGTACGACATCGGCGAGGTCCGGGACCCCGGCGTACACGGGCGGCTCGGGGTAGGCGGCGAAGACGGCCTCGACGGCCTGCGCCGCGGACTCCATCGTCAGATAGAGGTTGGTGCCGGTGTCCCCGTCCGCGACCGGATACACGTTGATCGCGTCGATCGCCTCGCGGTCCCGGCCCAGCGCGTCCAGGCAGAGCGCGCACCAGCCGCGTACCGCGACGGCATCGAGGGTCTGCGGCACCTGGTGGTCCTCCTTGGCGGGCGGCGGCGGAACGCGACCGGGGCGCCCGGATGTGCGGGACTCGGCCGAACCCGCAGGGTAGACCCGGTGCGGGCCGGGGGCCGGGCCGGGGGCGGCCGCGATCGTGGTAGTTTCGTATCTCGGGAGCAGGCGTTGTATGCTGCTTCGGTTGCCCGGCGAGAGTCGGGCCGATTCCCCCCGGCAAGCCACTTCAGATCTCTGATTCCGGTGCGCCGGTTTTCACTGTAAGTGCATTTAGATGCATCTGAAGCTTTTGGAGTGACCCGTGGCTGCCAACTGCGACGTCTGCGGCAAGGGGCCGAGCTTCGGCAACAACATTTCGCACTCGCACCGCCGTACGTCTCGTCGCTGGAACCCGAACATCCAGCGCGTGCGTGCCGTGGTCGGTCGGACGCCGAAGCGGCTCAACGTCTGCACCTCGTGCATCAAGGCCGGCAAGGTCTCGCGCTAATTGCGACGTCTGTCGTAGCGCAGCCCTGCGGTTGCCTTGAAAAGCCGGTCCACCTCGGTGGGCCGGCTTTTTGCCGTGCCCGTTCGCGGGCGGCGGACCGCGCCCCGGGCCCGGGGCGCGGCGCGCGCGTCACTTGAGGCGCCACCCGTGGTCGACCGGGCCGATCCCGGCGCCGAGCGCGAAGCCCGCGCGGATCGCGCCCGTCACGTACTCCTTGGCCGCGTTCACCGCCTCCGGGACCGCGAGCCCTTGGGCGAGGCCGCAGGCGATGGCGGAGGCGAGCGTGCAACCCGTGCCGTGCGTGTGCCGGTTGTCCAGGCGCGGTGCGCGCAGCCAGTGTTCCTCGTGGCCGTCGCTCAGCAGGTCGAGCGCGTCACCGGGGAAGTGCCCGCCCTTGATCAGCGCCCAGCGCGGCCCGAACTCCAGGACCGCCCCGGCCGCCCGCCGCATCCCGTCCTCGTCCTCGACGCGTACGCCTGTGAGCTGCGCCACCTCGTCCAGGTTGGGCGTGGCGACCGTCGCCGCCGGCAGGAGGCGGGTGCGTACGGAGTCGAGGGCTTCGGCGGCGAGCAGCGGATCGCCGTGTTTGGAGACGCCCACCGGGTCCACGACGACCGGCGCCTCGGTGGTGGCGAGCAGGTCGGCGACGGTCTCGACGAGCGCGGCCGAGGAGAGCATGCCGGTCTTCACGGCCTGGACGCCGATGTCGTCGACGACGGCCCGGTACTGTGCCCGCACCGCCTGGACCGGAAGCTCCCAGGTACCCTTGACGCCCAGCGAGTTCTGCGCGGTGACGGCGGTGATCACGCTCATGCCGTGGGCGCCGAGCGCCAGCATCGTCTTGAGGTCGGCCTGGATGCCGGCGCCGCCGCCGGAGTCGGATCCGGCGACGGTCAGCACACGGGGGATCACGCGGGATCGTCCCCGAAGTGGTCCCAGCCGCCCTTGCTGGTCCAGGGCGCGCCGTCCACGGTGACGGTGGGCAGCGCGGACGGGTTCAGGACCTCGCCGATCACCTTCCAGCGGGCCGGCAGCTTCACGTCCGGCGGGAAGGTCGCCACGATCGCGTGGTCCTCGCCGCCGGTCAGCACCCACTGGAGCGGGTCGACGCCGACGGCCTGGCCGATGTCGCTCATCTGTGTCGGGATGTCGATGAGGCCGGAGCGCAGGTCGATGCGGACCTTGCTGGACTCGGCGATGTGGCCGAGGTCGGCGACCAGGCCGTCGCTGACGTCGGTCATGGCGGTGGCGCCGAGACCGGCCGCCGCGGGGCCCGCGTGGTAGGGGGGCTCGGGGCGGCGATGGGCCTCGACGAAGGCGCGCGGCGAGCGGAAGCCGCGCGAGAGCACGGCGTAGCCGGCGGCCGACCAGCCGAGCCAGCCCGTCACGGCGACGACGTCGCCGGGCTGCGCGCCGGCCCGGGTCACCGGTTCGTGGTTGCGCAGGTCACCGAGCGCGGTGATGGCGACGGTGATGGTGTCCCCGCGCACCACGTCACCGCCGACCACGGCCGCCCCCGCGACCTGGCACTCGTCGCGGATGCCGTCCATCAGCTCGGTGGGCCAGGTGACCGGCAGTTCGGCCGGCACGACGAGCCCGAGCAGCACCGCCGTGGGCACCGCGCCCATCGCGGCGATGTCGGCCAGGTTCTGCGCGGCGGCCTTGCGCCCGACGTCGTACGCCGTCGACCAGTCGCGCCGGAAGTGGCGTCCCTCGAGCAGGATGTCCGTGCTGGCGACCACTCTGCGGTCCGGCGCGGTCACGACCGCGGCGTCGTCGCCGGGCCCCAGCCTGACCGCGGGGGTGGAGGTGAGCCGGGAGGTCAGCTCCCTGATGAGCCCGAACTCCCCCAACTCGCCCACAGTGCCTTTCACCGTGTCCCACCTCTCATCGTCGTACCCCGTCGGCCCCGTGCGCGCGCGGTCGCGAGCGGTCTCGGGGGTGGGTACCGTCAACACATACGTCAACTTCATGGCCGCCCTCGCCTCTCGGCGCGAGCAGCCGGTCGCGCGGGTCTCCCCGTCGCGCGGGGCGACGCGGTACCGTGGCGTCTCTTTCTCTCCCCCACATGATCCTCGTGGCCGCCCTGGAGGTTCCGTGGTACAGGCGTACATCCTCATTCAGACCGAAGTGGGCAAGGCGTCGACAGTCGCCGAGGCCATCGCACAGCTCGCGGGAGTGATCCAGGCCGAAGACGTGACCGGTCCCTACGACGTGATCGTGCGGGCGCAGGCCGATACGGTCGACGAACTCGGCCGCATGGTGGTCGCCAAGGTCCAGCAGGTGGACGGCATCACCCGAACCCTGACCTGCCCGGTCGTCCATCTGTAGCCCCCGCTTACCCTGGGCCGGTGACTTCCTCTCGCCGCCGGCCGCTGCTCGTCCTGCCCGTGGCCGCCGTCCTGGCGGTCGCGGGCTGTTCTTCGTCCGACGCCACCGCGAGGGTGGCGCTTCCCTCCCCTTCGGCGAAGGAGGCGGCCGCCTGCGCGGCCCTCGACAAGCTCCTGCCCGACACCGTGGCCGGGCAGAAGCGGCACGATCCCACCCCGGACTCGCCGCTGACGGCCCGGTGGGGGAACGGGGACGCCGCGATCGTACTGCGCTGCGGGATCCCCCGGCCCGATGAGGTGGCGGATCCGAAGTATCCGGGGGTCGAGGTGGAGGGGGTCTCGTGGACCGTGCAGTCCCGCTCCCAGGGGCCGCGCTTCATCACGCAGTACCGCGAGCCCTATGTCGAGCTGCTGGCCGGGACGCGCTACGAGCACGACGCCTCGGTCCTCCAGCCGTTCGGCGCCCCGGTCACCAAGGCGATCCCCAGGACGCTCGTCGTCCCCTAGGCCGTGTCTTCCGCGCGGCGGCTAACGCAGGCCGGTGGAGCGGCGCAGCGCGGCCTGGATGAGCATGTCGACCAGGTCGGCGTACTCCACACCGCTCTCCTGCCACATCCGCGGGTACATCGAGATCGGGGTGAAGCCCGGCATCGTGTTGATCTCGTTGATGACGAACTCGCCGTTGTCCTGGAGGAAGAAGTCCGCGCGGACCAGGCCCTCGCAGGACGCGGCCTCGAACGCCTCGACGGCCAGGCGCCGCACCTCGGCGGTGGCCTCCTCGCCGATCGGCGCGGGCACGATGCCGGCCGCCGAGTCGATGTACTTGGCCTCGAAGTCGTAGAAGTCGTGGGCGGTCACCGGCGGGATCTCGGCCGGCACGCTCGCCCGGGGCCCGTCCTCGAACTCAAGGACGCCGCACTCGATCTCGCGGCCGCGCAGCAGCGACTCCACGAGGAACTTGGGGTCGTGGCGGCGGGCTTCGGCGATGGCTTCGTCCAGGCCCTCGAAGGAGTCCACCTTGGTGATGCCGAACGAGGACCCGGCCCGCGCCGGCTTGATGAACAGCGGCCAGCCGTGCTCGCCGGCGAAGTCGGCGATGCGCTTGCGGGCGCCCTTCTCGTCCTGCTCCCACTCGCGCGGCCGCACCACCAGATAGGGCCCCACGGGCAGCCCGAAGGAGGTGAAGACACGCTTCATGTACTCCTTGTCCTGGCCGACGGCAGAGGCGAGCACGCCCGCGCCGACATAGGGGATGCCGGAGAGCTCCAGGAGGCCCTGGAGGGTGCCGTCCTCGCCGTAGGGGCCGTGCAGCATCGGGAAGACGACGTCGACGTCGCCCAGGGCCTTGGGCACCATGCCGGGCTCGGTGTAGACGACTTCGCGGCTGGAGGGGTCCACGGGGAGCACCACGGCGCCCTCGGGCGACTCGGCGAGCTCCTCGACGCTGGGGGTGCGCCGGTCGCTGATCGCCATCCGCTCCGGTTCGTCGGCGGTCAGCGCCCAGCGGCCGTCCGTGGTGATGCCGATGGGCAGCACGTCGTACTTCGTACGGTCGATGGCACGCAGCACCGCGCCGGCGGTGACGACCGAGATGCCGTGTTCCGAACTGCGGCCGCCGAACACCACGGCCACCCGCGGCTTGCGGAGCTGCTTGTCAGGGCTCTGGGGGAGGTTCTCGCTGCTCATATCGCGTTGAGGGTACCCGTTCGACGGCCCGCGGCCACTGCCGCGGGCCCGGCGCGCTCAGCGCCGTTCGGCCTTGGCGCTGCGTGACATGAGCTCCTTGAGGGCGACGACCGGCGGCTTGCCCTCGTGGACGATGCCGACGACGGTCTCCGTGATGGGCATGTCCACCGCGTGCCTGCGGGCCAGATCCAGCACGGATTCACAGGACTTGACGCCTTCGGCGGTCTGCCGGGTGACCGCGATGGTCTCCTGGAGCGTCATGCCCTTGCCGAGGTTGGTGCCGAAGGTGTGGTTGCGCGAGAGCGGTGAGGAGCAGGTCGCCACCAGGTCGCCGAGGCCCGCGAGCCCGGAGAACGTCAGCGGGTCGGCGCCCATCGCCAGGCCCAGGCGCGTGGTCTCGGCGAGACCGCGCGTGATGAGCGAGCCCTTGGCGTTGTCGCCGAGCCCCATGCCGTCGGCGATGCCGACCGCGAGACCGATGACGTTCTTGACGGCGCCGCCCAGTTCGCAGCCGACGACGTCGGTGTTGGTGTACGGACGGAAGTACGGGGTGTGGCAGGCGGCCTGGAGGCGCTGGGCGACGGCCTCCTCGCGGCAGGCCACGACGGCCGCGGCCGGCATCCGTCCCGCGATCTCCTTGGCCAGGTTGGGTCCTGTGACCACCGCGACGCGGTCGTCGGCGACCTTGGCGACCTCGGCGATGACCTCGCTCATGCGCTTGGCGGTGCCGAGTTCGACGCCCTTCATCAGGGAGACGAGGACGGTGTCGGGCGCCAGCAGGGGCGCCCACGCGGCGAGGTTGTCGCGCAGCGTCTGCGAGGGGATGGCCAGGACCGTGAAGTCGGCGCCGGCCGCGGCCTCGGCGGGGTCGGTGGTGGCCCGCACCGACGCGGGAAGTTCGATGCCGGGCAGGTAGTCGGGGTTGACGCGGGTGGAGTTGACCGCTTCGACGATGTCGGGGCGGCGGGCCCACAGCGTCACGTCGCAGCCCGCGTCGGCCAGGACCATGGCGAACGCCGTGCCCCACGAACCCGTTCCGTACACCGCTGCCTTGGGGGTGCCGTGCCTCACTTGGTGTCCTCCCGGGCGGCCTCGCGGCGCTGGCGCGCGCGGACTTCGCGCAGATCGTAGGGCTTGTCCGGGGCCTTCTCGCCCCGCAGTTCCTCCAGGATCGAGGTGATCGCGGCCATGATGGTCTCGGTCATCTCTCTCAGGACCTCCGGCGTCGGCTCCTTGTCGTAGAACCGGTCGAGGTCGACCGGCGGACCGGCCTTCACCTGGAGCGTCTTGCGCGGGAAGAAGCGGACCTTCTTCTCCTTGGCGTACGGCGGCATCGCCAAGTTGGCGCCCCACTGGGCGACGGGGATGACGGGTGCCCGCGTCATCAGGGCGGCGCGCGCCACCCCGGTCTTCGCGGTCATCGGCCACTGGCCCGGGTCGCGGGTGAGGGTGCCTTCGGGGTAGAAGGCCACGCATTCACCGCGCTCCACCGCGTCCACGGCGGCGCGGAAGGCTCCGACGGCGGTGGTGGACTCGCGGTAGACGGGAATCTGGCCCGTGCCGCGCAGCAGGATCCCGACGCCGGGGGCCTTGAAAAGCGCGGCCTTCGCCAGGAATCGGGGCACACGGCCCGTGTTGTATTGGAAATGCCCGTAGGAGAACATGTCCAGATACGAGTTGTGATTGATGGCGGTGATGAATCCGCCGTCGGAAGGAATGTTCTCCATTCCCCGCCAGTCCCGCTTGAACAGAACGACCAGCGGCGGTTTTGCGATGACCGCCGCCAGGCGGTACCAGAAGCCGATTCTGCGGCGGGACACTCGGACACCTTCCTCTGTGGGCCCTGCCAGGCCTTTGTGAGCCCTGGGGGAACGGACCCTGCTTGGCTGCCGGGGCAAGTGTCGCCCCAGGCCCCTGGTCTGTCGAGAACACCGTACGCCCCGGTACGGACAGCGACCCGCCGGGCGGGTGACAATGAGGCCCGCCGCCGTCCGGACGGGCCGGGACGGGGCCCGCAGGGAGGGGACGCCACGAACACCGCCTCAGCCGCGCGCTGGTCCCTCGTCGTTCCGCTGAAGCCCTTGGCGCTGGCCAAGAGCAGGCTGACGGCGGCCGTCGGCGACGAGCTGCGGCCGCGGTTCGCCCTGGCGTTCGCCCTGGACACCGTGGCCGCCGCCCTGGACTGCCCGGCCGTACGCGATGTGGCGGTCGTCACGGATGATCCGCTGGCCGGCGCGGAGCTGGCCGCGCTCGGCGCCCGCGTCGTGCCCGACTCCCCCGCCGCCGGCCTCAACGCGGCGCTCGCGCACGGGGCGTGCCGGGTGCGCTCGTGCCAGGCGCTCGCGGTAGCCGCCCTCAACGCGGACCTGCCCGCGCTGCGCCCCGCCGAACTGGGCCGGGTGCTGGCCGCTGCGGCCGCGTTTCCGCGCGCTTTTCTCGCCGACGCGGCAGGGATCGGGACGACTTTCCTTTCCGCTCTTCCGGGCACCGATTTGAATCCGGTATTCGGCGGCCGCTCACGGGCCGCGCACGCCGCCTCGGGAGCCGTGGAAATCCTGCTCGACGGCGTGGATTCGGTGCGCAGGGACGTGGATACGGGAGCGGATCTGCGCGCCGCGCTGTCCCTGGGGGCCGGCCCGGCCACCGCCGCGCTGCGGGGCGCCCTCGATGTCGTACCGGGGCATTAGGCTGCGGGTATGCAGGCGACCGCGTACACATACGACCCCGAGACCCGCAGCGGCAGCGTGCTGCTCGACGACGGCACTCCGGTGGAATTCGGGGCCCCGGCCTTCGACGCGGGGGGTCTGCGGCTGCTGCGGCCCGGCCAGCGGGTCCGGATCGAGACCGAGGTGCCGGAGGGGGCGGGCGCGGCGCCGCGCGTCACCTTGGTGACGTTGCAGACGTTCTGAGGCCGCCTTTCGCGGCCCGAAACGGCCGCGGGCCGGGTCTCCCCGAGGGGAGCCCGGCCCGGCGCTTGAGCCTTGCCGCTGGTGACTACTTCTTGCGAGCGGTCGTCTTCTTGGCGGTGGTCTTGCGCGCCGTGGTCTTCTTCGCGGGCGCCTTCTTGGCGACGGCCTTCTTGGCCGGCGCGGTCTTCTTCGCCGTGGCCTTCTTGGCGGTGGTGGCCTTCTTGGTGGGGGCCGCCTTCTTGGCCGTGGCCGTCGCCGTCTTGGCGGTGGCCTTCTTCGCGGTGGTCTTCTTGGCCGCCGTGGTCTTGGCCGCGGTGGTCTTGGCGGGCGTGGCCTTCTTCGCCGTGGCCTTCTTGGCGGTGGTGGCCTTCTTGGCCGCGGCCTTCTTGACCGTGCTGCGGGTGGAAGTACCACCCGAGAGGCTGCCCTTGGGCGCCTTCTTGACGGCCACGTCGTTCTTCGGGAGCTTCTTGGAGCCCGCGACGAGGTCCTTGAAGCCCTGGCCCGCGCGGAAGCGCGGCACCGAGGTCTTCTTGACCCGTACGCGCTCACCCGTCTGCGGGTTGCGGGCGTACCGGGCCGGGCGGTCGACCTTCTCGAATGAGCCGAAACCGGTGACCGAGACGCGGTCGCCGGCGACGACCGCACGGACGATCGCGTCCAGCACCGCGTCCACCGCGTCCGCGGCCTGCTGACGGCCGCCGACCTTGTCGGCAATCGCTTCTACGAGCTGCGCCTTGTTCACGTCTTCCCCTTCGGAGACATTGCCTGAGCGAAAGCGTCCAGGCCTTTTCGCACGTTAGGCAGATATATACCGCAAATCAAACACGAAACGGGCTAATCACCCTAGTGCCGCAACGAAGTCGGCTCTCGCCGAGTTCCTTACGGCTCAGTCGCCTTCGGGGAATCGGCCCTCGTCGAGGTCCTTCATCAACCGGTCCAGACGTCTTGCCGCATCGGCGAGATCGTGTTTGGCAGCCGCTGTTATGACCAGCAGCTTCCGGGACAGCGCCATCCGTACGCCCTCCGGGACTTGCAGTTCACGCACCCTTGTGTGCGCTTCTTTGAGTTGGTCCGCCACCAGCCTGTAGAGCTCGAGTTGGCTGTCGCGTTCCATGCGTCGATTGTGCCATCTGAGGCGAGTTGTCACCTCCGGCGGGGGCAACTGAGCGAATCCAGCGACTTCTGCGCTTCCGTACGATCCCTCGGTCGCGCAAGTGGGTATCCGGCCATCTGCCCTGGCCGCAAGGCTAGTTGACGTCACCCCTGTTACCCAAAACGCGACGCGCCCCCTGCCCGGAAACCGGTCCGGAAATCAGGGGGCGCGATGCAGCCGAAGGGGGGTCAATAGGCGGATCAGGCCTGGATCGTGCTCGGCTTGAAGGCGGGCCGGCGGGCCTCGTAGGCGGCGATGTCGGGCTCGTTCTGGAGCGTGATCGAGATGTCGTCCAGGCCGTTCAGGAGCCGCCAGCGGGCGTTCTCGTCGAGTTCGAACCCGGCCGTGACGCCTTCCGCGCGAACCTGGCGATCCCGCAGGTCAACGGTGATTTCGGCGCTCGGGTCACGTTCGGTCAGAGCCAACAGGGCGTCGACCGTCGGCTGGTCCAGAACAACGGTGAGCAGTCCGTTCTTCAGCGAGTTGCCGCGGAAGATGTCGGCGAAGCGGGACGAGATGACTGTTTTGAAGCCGTAGTTCTGGAGCGCCCACACGGCGTGCTCGCGCGAGGAGCCGGTGCCGAAGTCGGGGCCCGCCACCAAAACCGTGGCGCCCGCGCGCTCGGGCTTGTTCAGGATGAACTCCGCGTCCTTGCGCCAGGCCTCGAAGAGCCCGTCCTCGAAGCCGTCGCGGGTGACCTTCTTCAGCCAGTGGGCCGGGATGATCTGGTCGGTGTCGACGTTGGAGCGGCGCAGTGGCACGGCCCGGCCGGTGTGCGTGGTGAAAGCTTCCATGGTTCTCAGGCCTCCACGGGGATGCGGACGTCGGACAGGTCGGCGGGCGAGCCCAGATGGCCCAGGACCGCGGTGGCGGCGGCGACCTGGGGCGAAACCAGGTGGGTGCGGCCGCCCTTGCCCTGCCGGCCCTCGAAGTTGCGGTTGGAGGTGGAGGCGGAGCGCTCGCCGGGGGCCAGCTGGTCGGGGTTCATGCCCAGGCACATCGAACAGCCCGCGTGCCGCCATTCGGCGCCTGCGGCCGTGAACACCTTGTCCAGACCCTCGTCCATGGCCTGGAGCGCGACGCGCACGGAGCCCGGGACGACCAGCATCCGTACGCCGTCGGCGACTTTGCGGCCCTCGATGACGGCCGCCGCGTTGCGCAGGTCCTCGATGCGGCCGTTGGTGCACGAACCTACGAAGACGGTGTCGACACCGATCTCGCGCAGCGGCTGCCCGGCGGTCAACCCCATGTATTCCAGGGCCTTTTCGGCCGCCAGGCGCTCCGAAGCGTCCTCGTACGAAGCCGGGTCGGGGACGTTGGCGGACAGCGGCGCGCCCTGACCGGGATTGGTGCCCCAGGTGACGAACGGGGCGAGTTCGTCGGCCTTGATGACGACCTCGGCGTCGAAGACCGCGCCCTCGTCCGTCTTCAGGGTCTTCCAGTACGCGACCGCCGCGTCCCACTCCTCGCCCTCGGGGGCGTGCGGCCGCCCCTTCAGGTAGTCGAAGGTGGTCTCGTCGGGGGCGATCATGCCCGCGCGGGCGCCGGCCTCGATCGACATGTTGCAGATGGTCATGCGGGCTTCCATCGACAGCTTCTCGATGGCGGAGCCGCGGTATTCCAGGACGTAGCCCTGGCCGCCGCCGGTGCCGATCCTCGCGATGATGGCGAGGATGAGGTCCTTGGCGGTGACGCCGTCGGGCAGTTCGCCGTCGACCGTGATGGCCATCGTCTTGAACGGGGCCAGCGGCAGCGTCTGGGTGGCCAGCACGTGCTCGACCTGGCTGGTGCCGATGCCGAACGCCAGCGCGCCGAAGGCACCGTGGGTGGAGGTGTGCGAGTCGCCGCAGACCACGGTGGTGCCGGGCTGGGTCAGTCCCAGCTGCGGTCCCACCACGTGGACAACGCCCTGCTCGACATCGCCGAGCGGGTGCAGACGCACCCCGAACTCGGCGCAGTTCTTGCGCAGCGTCTCCAGCTGGACCCGGGAGACCGGGTCCGCGATCGGCTTGTCGATGTCGAGGGTGGGGGTGTTGTGGTCCTCGGTGGCGATGGTGAGATCGAGGCGCCGCACCCGGCGGCCGTTCTTGCGCAGCCCGTCGAAGGCCTGCGGGCTGGTCACCTCGTGCAGCAGGTGCAGATCGATGAAGAGCAGGTCCGGCTCGCCCTCGGCGCGCCTGACGACATGGTCGTCCCAGACCTTCTCCGCGAGTGTCCTGGCCATCGCCTTCCCTCCGCCCGGCGTCGTCGCCGGCACTAATAGAGATCGGTTGCCCCGTCCGTACCGCGCACCTCGGACAAAGGCCGCGATCCGTTGTACGGATCACCAGTACAGCTTGACGACTTCCGGAGAAAATTGAACTTGCGTTTCACAGAGTGAGACGGGAATATCGTTGCATGGACAACTCTAGCGGCGTCGGCGTTCTGGACAAGGCTGCCCTTGTCTTGAGCGCTCTGGAGTCCGGTCCGGCCACCCTCGCAGGTCTGGTCGCGGCCACAGGGCTCGCACGACCCACGGCACACCGCCTCGCCGTGGCACTGGAACACCACCGGATAGTGGCTCGGGACATGCAGGGCCGTTTCATCCTCGGCCCGCGCCTCGCCGAGCTCGCCGCGGCGGCCGGCGAGGACCGCCTGCTGGCCACGGCCGGGCCGGTCCTGACGCATCTGCGCGATGTGACGGGCGAGAGCGCCCAGCTCTACCGGCGCCAGGGCGACATGCGCATCTGCGTGGCGGCCGCCGAGCGGCTTTCGGGTCTGCGCGACACCGTGCCGGTCGGCTCCACGCTGACCATGAAGGCCGGCTCGTCCGCCCAGATCCTGATGGCCTGGGAGGAGCCGGAGCGCCTGCACCGGGGCCTCCAGGGCGCCCGCTTCACGGCGACGGCGCTCTCCGGGGTACGGCGCAGGGGCTGGGCGCAGTCGATCGGCGAGCGCGAGCCGGGCGTGGCCTCGGTGTCGGCGCCGGTGCGCGGCCCATCGAACCGGGTGGTGGCCGCCGTGTCGGTCTCAGGACCCATCGAGCGCCTGACCCGGCACCCGGGCCGGATGCACGCCCAGGCGATCATCGACGCGGCCGCCCGCCTGTCGGAGGCGCTGCGCCGCAACGGCTGAGTCCCTACTGCCACTTACCGGCTCACCGCTTCAACGCCGCAGCGGTGGGCCGGAGGTGTGTCCGGGGGCGCTCAACCCGGCCTGGAGGAAGGGGGGTTGCGAGGGCGCAGGGGGCTGCGAAGGCCGAGGGGGGTGCGAGGACTGAGGGGATGCGAGGGCAGACGAAAAGGCCCTCCGCAAGATGCGAAGGGCCTTTTCTCTGTGCGTACCCCCGACCGGATTCGAACCGGCGCTACCGCCTTGAGAGGGCGGCGTGCTAGGCCGCTACACAACGGGGGCCTACCTGCGTTTTCGGACCTTCGAAGAAGATCCAGGATCTTGACATGACCCGCTGGGCTACCAGGACTCGAACCTAGAATGACGGTACCAGAAACCGTAGTGTTGCCAATTACACCATAGCCCATGGTGGTTTAGACCAGTACCCCCGACCGGATTCGAACCGGCGCTACCGCCTTGAGAGGGCGGCGTGCTAGGCCGCTACACAACGGGGGCCCTAGCGATCCTGCGTCGAGTTCACCGGGTGCGACCCTGATGATCCCACGGGAAGGATCTGTACCCCCGACCGGATTCGAACCGGCGCTACCGCCTTGAGAGGGCGGCGTGCTAGGCCGCTACACAACGGGGGCCTTGCAGATAAAGCTCTGCGAGCTGGGCTACCAGGACTCGAACCTAGACTAACGGAACCAGAAACCGTCGTGCTGCCAATTACACCATAGCCCACCAAAACGCAACTCCCACCGGGAGTTCTGTTTGGCTTGCGCTTTCGGTTCGGGGCTTTTCTCCCGCTCCCCTCGGCGCAGGAAGAACATTACCCGAAGGTGTCCGGCGCTCCAAAACGGGTATCGCGCCGCAGGAGGTCGGGGAGCTGGCCGAGTCCCGTGATGCGGACGAGCTCGGGGCGTCCGCCCGCGCCGGCCCGATCCAGCCAGACCGCCTTGAGCCCCGCCTCGACCGCGCCGCGCGCGTCGATGTCCGGCTGATCGCCCACGTAGACGACCTCCTCGGGCGGCAGCCCCAGCACCGCGCATCCGGCGAGGAAGGCGTCGGGGTGCGGCTTGGCGACGCCGAGTTCGGCGGCGCACAGCAGCGCCTCGAACCGGTCCCGCACACCCAGGATCCGCAGTTTGCGCTCCTGGTTGCGCAGGGAGGAGTTGGACAGGACGGCGTGCCGGTAGTCCACGGCGAGCACGTCGAGCACGGGCAGGGTGTCGGGGAAGAGGCTCCACGCGGCCTCGTAATGCGCGATGTGGCGGTCGAACCAGGCGTCGGCGCTCTCGTCGCTCACCTCGTCGTCCAGGAACGACCGCACCCGGTCGCGCCGCTGCCCGTGCCAGTCGGTCTCCCCCGCGGCGAACCGCGCCCAGTGCCGGGCGGTGAGCTCGTCCCAGGCATCCAGCGCCGCGTCCAGGGTCGCGTAGGCGCGGGGCAGCCCCTCGATGTCCAGGTGGGCCCGCATCCCGGAGCGGGAGGCAGCGGCGTAATCGAAGATCGTGTCGTCGATGTCCCAGAGGACGGCGCGGATGGCCATGCCTTGAGCTTAGGTCCGGCGTCCGGCCGGCGGACACCCTTGTGGCATATGCGGGTACGAGCGCGGGGCGCGCCGGGTCAGGGGGTGAGCGGGGGCAGGGCCTCGGCGGGGACGACGAAGAAGTCGGTGACGAAGCAGGTGACCGCGCCCGCTTCGTCGCGCCCTATCCAGGTGGGGTAGACGCCGTCACCCCAGCCGGAGGTGAAGGCGATCAGGTTGTGGCCGGTGGCCGGGTCGGTCACGGTGTGGGGGCCGGGCGTGGGCGGAACGGTGTCGAAGGCGTCCCACAGCGGGCCCTCGTCGCCCACGCAGTCGGGGAATGATCCGTCGGATGCCGCGTCGTAGAAACATCCGGTGCCGGCGTCGACCCCGTAGCCGAAGAACTCGTCCTCATCCAGCTCGGCGAGGTCCTGCCCGGCCTGGAGCGCGAGCTCCCACGTCACGGCGGGGGCGTCCTTGATGACGAGCCGCGCGGCGGCGACCCGCAGATGCGGGCCCTCCGCCTCGGGCTCCCCCTCCCGCACGAGCGTCGCCACGGCCGCCTCCACCCGGTAGCGCCCCGGCGCCACCTCCGCCGTGAACGGCTCGGCCTCCCCCGCCCCGAGCGCGACGAACGGATCACAGGCGATGACCCGCCCGGTGTGCAGCCACAACTCCCCACCGGGGACAACCGCGAGCGTGCCGGTGGTCCCCGACTCCTCGGTGAACGTGTTGCCCGGAGTGAAGTGCCAGGAGAAGTCGGGGGCGGGCATGGGCATGAGGTCTCCCGGGAGGCGGCGTGACGGGGCGGCGCACAGCGGGTTGTCCGCCCTGCCCGAAGAACATAACTCGGGCCACTGACAACGAAGCCGGATGTGACGACGACTGGGGCGCCTGGTGTCCGGGACGCAACTTCCTTGGCCCGGCGGCGCGTTGCTAGGGTCGCCGGGCAGGGACAAGCGCGCGGGGTCAAGCGCGCAGGGGGAAGCGCGCGGGGTCGGGAGCCACGGGGGGCGGGGCGGCATGCAGGGCACACCGGATCTCAGGACGCCGGACGACGACGGCCTGACGGAACTGGCCCGCGACCTCGAGGACATGCGGCGGCACCTGGACGACCAGGTCCGTCGGATGGACGGCATCGTCGACCGGATCCAGGCCGGCTGGCGGGGCGCGACGGGCTCCGCCTACCGCGATCTGCACCGGGGCGCCGCCAAGGACGCCGTGCGCATCCGCGAGACCTTGCGGGTGGTCCAGGAAGCGGTCCTGATGAGTCGCGACGGGTTCACCCAGCGAGAACTCGAGGTTCTGGCGTCCCTGCGCAAAGTCCAGTCGCACGTCGACGTCGAGCACGAGGCCGACGCTCTGCGAGCGCCGCCGGGCACTCCGCGCAGCAGTCTGGACAACCTGTAAATCCGTACCCGGGGGGGGCCGTACCACCATGTCCGACGACCACATATCCGTCGACTTCGCGGCGCTGCGCCATCTCGCGGGCGAGCTGGAAGACGTTTACAAGCGGCTCAACGAGAACCTGGGCACCCTGTACGACCGCACGGAGAAGACCGTCCTCACCTGGCACGGGGAGGCCCGGGAGGCGTTCATCGACGAACTCGACCGCTGGGACCGGGACATGCGGGACCTCCAGGCCCGCCAGGCCTGGCTCCACGAGGTCGTCACCACGGGCCACGCGAACTACGCGGCCGCCCACCGGGCCGTGTTGAGGGGCTGGGGCGCGCTCTGATGACCCCGCCGTCCCCGTCCCCGTCGCCTTCCCCCTCCACCACGCCCTCACCATCGACCACCCCGCTGCCTCCCACGGGGGCGGGCCCGACGCCGCCGAGCAGCGCGCGCCCCACTCCTTCGCCTTCGCCCGGTTCCCTCAAGGACCCGCAGGGCAACGACATCTCCCGCGAGGACACGGGGTCGGCACGTCGACGGCGGGCCGGGGAGGTGGCGGCACTCAAGCCCGCCGCGCCGCCGGACCCCGGCAACGGATTCGACGTCAGCCCGCCGCACCTCTACTACACGTCGTACCTTCTGCGAAATCAGCAGTACGACTTCTCCGAGGGCCCCGTCCGTCTGCTGTCCTTGCTCGACGAGCACGCTCACGCCGGTGGGCGCGGCAGCGGGCCCGAGGCTTTCGCGGCGGTCTATGCGACGGTCTCGAAGCGCTTCACAGAGGTGTGGGCCAGAGCGGTCGTCGGAGTCGGCGGCGCCGCGGTCGGTCTGACGGTCACGGCCAACAACTACGTGCGGGCCGAGTACCACTCCGACCCCAAGCTGGCTCCGGCTCTCCGTCTCACGCCCGAACCGGATGTGATCCAGACCTCGTCCCCGTACTGGCCGGTCGCCGAGCTGGGCTGGGGCCATGGCTCGCGGGACGCTTTCGGTGACCGGATCATCAGCGATGTGCTGGCGGTGGCCGGCTCGTTCGCACAGGATGTCCTGTTGCCGGTCCTGCGGGACGCGCTGCGGCACGGCAAGGTCGCGGACATCACGCCGGGCGGTGACGATCTCGCTCTGCCAAAGATCGCGGCCGCCTGGACCGCCGCCGCCAAGGACGCCGTAGCGGCCGGCGACGCCTTCGACGGGGCCATCGCCTACATCACCAACCCGGCGTCCGGGCACAGCGAGTGGCAGGACGCGATGAAGCAGTTCTGCGGCAGCATCTGGGGGACGACGGCGTGGGGCAAGGACCGCGAAGGCCAGAGGTGGAACCATTCCGCCGGCCAGAAACCGGTCCTGGGCGTCCTGGAGGAAACCGCTCGCGCGCTGGCGGACGCGTGTACCCGGTTCGGCGCCGCGGTGGCCACGGCGCGCTCGGTCCTCACGGACGTGTACCGGGAGTCCGCGTACAAGACGATCAAGGTCAACGATTTCGGTGACATCCTGGAAACCGTGCTCGGAGGAGGGGTGTTCGAGCTCGCCGTCGAATTCATCAACAACTTGGACACGGGCCGTTTGGACCGGGCTGTGGATACGTACAACGTGACCATCTCCGAGCTGGCCCATTCCCTTAACGCTCTCCTGGGTCCGCTCGATGAGGCTTTCTTGAGCGTCCCTCTTTTCGCCGCCGAGGAGGCAAGGGCGGAGAGTGTCGGCAGCCGGGCCCTCGAGGAATTCAGAGAAGACCACGGCTGGACAGAGCCGGGTTCCATGGCACGCCATACGTTCCCCCTAAACCTCGCATCCGAGGAGTTCTTGCATGGAGGCCACACTCTCGACAAACATGTAGGCAAGAGCGACAGCCAGCTTGCCCAGAGGCTTCGAGATCAAGGAGGGCCAGCCACCGATACCTGGCGATTCGGAAGGCCGAGCATCGGGGGCGCCTCCTCCTTCAAGAACGCCGCGGAGGCTCAGGAGTTCACCCAGAACAATCTGGACCAAAAGTCAGCCGAAATCCAGGCGTGGCTTTCGAGGCCACCCGCTGACGGCGACAAGGAAGCCTTCGAAAGTATCGCCCCGGACAACCGGGTCACCGGACGCTCCGTCACCAAACAGCCTGTACCCGGCGAGCAGCAGACGGGGTTCAGGGACCACGGGCTGTCCGCGAGGGCCTTGGAGACACGGAAAACCAGAACGGTCCTCCGTTATGATCCGAACCTGAATCCGCCCTTCACCGTGCTCACATCCATGCCCTCCGTATGACCATCGAAACGGCCGGCACTCACGCTCGGGAATTGCCTCATGCACTCAGTGAACGAACAATCGTGGGCCGATGCCCTTCGAGCCCTGTACGAGGACGAATACGTATTCATCGCAGTGGGACCACGCCTCGGAACGGCTTGGACTGTAGATACGTCGATGATCATGCGAAGGGCGGTCCGGGATCCGCGAGGCTGGACGAATCAGGACTGGGATCGGGACCACGAGGCTCCGGCGCAGCCATCCGGCGCAGCATTCCCTTTCACACCCGTGACCAATGAAGAGATCGCCGCTCGCCTCCATGAGGTCGACATCGCTACCGCGACGCGTCTCCTTGTCGCCTTCACGGACGACTGGTGTCGGGTCACCGTTGCTCTGGGAAGACAAGGGGGGCCAGACAGAGCACTCGCAGCGGCAGAAACCATCTTGTCCCGATTCGCCCCGGAATTCGTATGCTACACAAACATCACTCCGGCTCGAGGGACTAAGTCCCCAGATCTTTCGGCGAGTGCCGCCGGTCCTGGATGGGTTCCTTTTACCGCATTTACGGCGGATTACGGGCTGGTCGCCGTTTCTCCCACCGAGGTCGGTGTCTTCTGGAGATTCAACCCCATCTAATGTCCTGCACATGAATGGATGGTCTCCGTCGCAACGGACGCGGACGCATCCAAGGAGAAGACGTTCGGAGCGTGTAATGCCTACCTCGAACCGCGCCGCCACCTACCCCGACCGGGAGACCGCCCAGTGGGCGACCCAGCAGGTGGTCACGTGTAATGAGCAGGTCATCCACCGGTGGCTTGCGCGGTCGACGCGTGCGCGGCTCACCGTCGAGGCGGCCTGGCCCTCGCGGGAGGAGGCCGTCGGGAGGGTGCTGATTCAGGGGATGATGCTGGCCGGGCGCGGGGCCGTGGACGTCCGCGCGGCCCGGGTCGTGCTGCGGCGCAGCGAGTCCAGCCCGCACGGTTTCGCTGTGCACGCCACCTTCCCGATCCACCTCTGAGGCCGCCCGATGTCCCTGAAGCCCCTGCGACACGACCGCGACTACGGCGAGTTGGACCAGGTCATGCGCGCCTGTCTCGGGCAGCCCGCCGACGACACCCCCGAGCGGCGCAGCGCCGCGCTGGACGCGTACATCCGCCACACCTGGCACACCCGCCCCTGGGCACTGGCCACCGCCGAGAGCCAGCTGCGGGAGTACGCCCAGCACCCGCCGGGCCGCCTGAGGCAGCGGCTCGGGGAGTTCTACCCCGTACCGGACGTGGGGCTCGACGACGCGGAGATCCAGGGCTGGCTCACCGTCCTCGCCGACCACCTCAGGCGCAGCATCGAACAGGGGGAGGCGCCGCGCCCCGCCCCTCCCGGCACGCACTGGGAGTGGCACGCCCGCTTCCCCGAGCTCGGTCAGTTGCTCGGCGGCTGGTTCTCCCAGGACATGCCGGACGAGTTCGACGATCACGATGCCGCGATCCGGGACTACCGGGACAGCACGGATCCCTCACTCGTCGCCGGCGTCATCGGGGAGCTGCACGAGCTGGCCGCCCTGGACCTGGACGAATCCCAATACGCCCTGGCCGTCGCGGAGTTGGGCATGGAGGTGGACCCACCGGCGCCCTACTCCCCCGGCGCGTGGCTCATCCTCCTCGCCGACCGGCTGGCCGGGCGCCGCGCCGTCTGAATCCGCGCAGAACCGAGGGGCGGCAGCCAGCCGGCTGCCGCCCCTCGTTCGCGTACTGCCGCTGCGGTTACGCCGTCAGCTTCGTCAGGGCCGTGTCGATCCGCGCCAGGGTCTTCTCCTTGCCCAGGATCTCCAGGGACTCGAAGAGCGGGAGGCCGACCGTGCGGCCGGTGACCGCCACGCGGACCGGGGCCTGGGCCTTGCCGAGCTTCAGGCCGTGCTGCTCGCCGGCGGCGAGGACCGCGTTCTTCAGGGACTCCGGCGACGTCCAGTCCGCCGACTCCAGCTTCTCGCGGGCCGTGCGCAGCAGCGCGTCCGAGCCCTCCTTCATCGCCTTGGCCCAGGACGCCTCGTCCTCGACCGGCTCGTCACGGAAGAGGAAGTCGACATTGGCCGTGATGTCGGAGAGGACCGTCACCCGGGTCTGGGCGTGCGGCGCGATCGCCTGCCAGGCCCGCTCGTCGAAGGACTCCGGGGCCCAGTTGGCGTGCGGGGCGCGCAGCCACGGCTCGCAGGCCGCCGCGAACGCCTTCTCGTCCAGCATGCGGATGTGGTCCGCGTTGATGGACTCGGCCTTCTTCAGGTCGAAGCGGGCCGGGTTGGCGTTCACGTCGGCGATGTCGAACTTCGCGACCATGTCCTGGATCGAGAAGACGTCCTGGTCCGCGGAGAACGACCAGCCCAGGAGGGAGAGGTAGTTGAGCAGGCCCTCGGGGAGGAAGCCACGGTCGCGGTAGACGTTCAGGGACGCCTGCGGGTCGCGCTTGGAGAGCTTCTTGTTGCCCTCACCCATCACGTACGGCAGGTGGCCGAAAGCGGGGATCTCCTTGGCGATGCCCAGCTCGATCAGCGCCTTGTAGAGCGCGATCTGACGCGGGGTCGAGGAGAGCAGGTCCTCGCCGCGCAGGACGTGGGTGATCTCCATCAGGGCGTCGTCGACCGGGTTGACCAGCGTGTACAGCGGGGCGCCGTTCGCGCGGACGATGCCGTAGTCGGTGACGTTCTCCGCCTGGACGGTGATCTCGCCGCGGACCAGGTCCGTGAAGGTGGTGGCCTCGTCGGGCATCCGGAAGCGCACGACGTGGCTGCGGCCCTCGGCCTCGTACGCCTGCTTCTGCTCGGCGCTCAAATCGCGGCAGTGGCCGTCGTAGCCGGAGGGCCTGCCGGCGGCGCGGGCGGCCTCGCGGCGGGCGTCCAGCTCCTCGGTGGTGCAGTAGCAGTTGTACGCGTAGCCCCCGGCGAGCAGCTTCTCGGCGACGTCCCGGTAGATGTCCATGCGCTGCGACTGGCGGTAGGGCGCGTGCGGGCCGCCGATCTCGGGGCCCTCGTCCCAGTCGAAGCCGAGCCAGCGCATGGAGTCGAGGAGCTGGTTGTACGACTCCTCGCTGTCGCGCGCCGCGTCGGTGTCCTCGATGCGGAAGACGAGCGTGCCGCCGTGGTGCCGGGCGAAGGCCCAGTTGAACAGGGCGGTGCGGACCAGGCCCACGTGCGGGTTGCCGGTCGGGGAGGGACAGAAACGAACGCGGACGTCCGCGTCCAGGGGGTTAGCCACGCTTGATCACCCTGTTGGTGAGAGTGCCGATGCCTTCGATGGTGACGGCGACCTCGTCGCCGACGTTGAGGGGGCCGACCCCGGCCGGGGTGCCGGTGAGGATGACGTCGCCGGGAAGCAGCGTCATGGCCTCGGTGATGTGGACGACCAGGTCCTCGATGGAGCGGACCATGTCGGCCGTACGCCCGAGCTGGCGCTGTTCGCCGTTGACGGTGGCCTGGATGGCGAGGTCGCTCGGGTCCAGGTCGGTCTCCACCCATGGGCCGAGCGGGCAGGAGGTGTCGAAGCCCTTGGCCCGGGCCCACTGCTTCTCGCGCTGCTGCACGTCGCGGGCGGTGACGTCGTTGGCGCAGGTGTAGCCGAAGATGACGTCCTTGACGCGCTCGCGCGGGACCTCGCGGCACATGCGGCCGATGACGACGGCGAGCTCGGCCTCGTGGTGCAGCTCGTTGGAGAAGGAGGGGTACTCGATGGAGTCGCCGGAGCCGATGACCGAGGTGGTCGGCTTGAAGAAGGCGACCGGCACGTCCGGGACCTCGTTGCCGAGCTCCTTGGCGTGTTCCGCGTAGTTGCGGCCGATGGCCACGACCTTGTTGGGGAGCACGGGCGGCAGGAGACGGACCTTGCTCAGCGGGACTTTCGTGCCCGAGAGTTCGAAGTCCGCGTACGGGATGCCCTTGATGATGTCGAGCACGAGGCTGTCGGGGCTGTCGCCCTCGACAGCCCCGAAGGCGACATTGCCGTCGATGGAGAACCTGGCGATGCGCACGAGTGCTGTCGCCCCTCACTTCGCTGTGTCTGGTACTGGCCGGTGTCTGACGCTCCAGGCTAACGCGGACGGGGACACCGGCTGTGCGGGTGCGGGCGGCGGCGCGACCGGCGAGGGCCGAGGGGCGCGCGCCACGGGCGCCCGGCCGCTGGACACGCGATGTGCGGGCCCGGCCCACTGCCAGGGACGCGTCAGGCGGGGCCCTGGGTTCGCTACTGGACGAGCGTCAAGCGGAGGAGGCCGGAGCCCGCTGCGGGGCGCGCATCGGGCGGGGACGCCGGAGCCCGCTACGGGCGCGGACCGCGCAGGGTCAGCCCGCTACGGGCGTGGGCTCGGCGGGGGTGGGCGTGACGGGGGCCGTCATCAAGATGGTGCGGCGCGGGTTGGCCGTCTGGGCCGGCAGGTCGACGGTGTGCTCCGGCTGGGCCGCCCGCTGAAGCTCCTCGGCGTCCGCGAGGTGGGCGAGAGTGGTGCGGCGCGGGTTGGCTATGTTCCGGATGATCATCGTCGTCTTCATCTCTGCTGCGAACCCTGTCGTTTCGGGCACCCCGGGGCGCCGGTGGTCGGTGTGGCTATCCCTGTAAAGCGTCAGGCTAAACATTCGAATTCCCGGCAAAGGGCCGTAGAGACGGCGATCAACATGTGAGTTTGCTCACGAATGAAGCCACAAAAGGGATATAAAGGTCCGTCAATTACCCTTCCCGGAACGGACATTACGGTATTGAAGCGCTCATTCCGCTCCTGATCATCGCGACTGGGACACCCCCCACCCGTAAGCGACTCGTAAGCAAAAGTCCGTTTCCTCCGCGATCACTTTCTACGTGTTGTGACGCGATACTCACAATGTGTCACTCACGTCACGGTGCGGGGCGCGGGCCTTGTTGGAGATCCGGCACTGTGCTGGAATTCCACGCACCGCCGCGGGTCACTGACCGGCGCGCAGGGGCGCAACGCAGCGCCGGGTGAGCGGCGGGAGGGGGAGCAGGACAAGCGCCGGTCACTCAGACCACCCAGGGGGCGCGCAGTGCCCCCATGACGCCGACACCGTCCCATCCGCCTGTGCGGAGGGACGCCTGGTCCAGAGGTTGCGACGCTAGTGCAGGGACGTTTCAAGAGGGATGGCAGCGCTGCGGCGGAGCAGGAGCCGCAGGGTGGGACTGGTTCCAAGACAGCCAGTTCCTCGCCCCAGCACGCCCAGAACCCCCGGGGCCCCGAGAATCCATCCGCCTCACCGGCCGGCGAGGCGAACGGTCGGACGGCGCGCACCAGCGGGCCTTCCGGCGCGTCCGGCTCCCCCGGCGCCTCCGGTCCCTCCGGCGCGTCCGGTGACGACCAGCAGGGCGGCGAACGCAAGGCGACGGGACCGGTCGACACCGGCTCCCGAATAGCCCTGCGCAACTGGCGCATCTCGACGCGTCTGGTCGCCCTGCTCGCCCTGCCCGTGGTCGCCGCGACCACCCTGGGCGGTCTGCGCATCAACCAGTCGATGAACGACATGCAGCAGCTCGACCACATGCAGCTGCTCACCGACATGACCAAGCAGGCCACCGAGCTGGCCGCCGCGCTCCAGACCGAGCGCGACGACTCCGCGGGCCCGCTCTCCACCGGGACCTCCGACGCCCGCGTCCAGACCGACCGTTCGGCCACCGACCTGGTCAAGAAGTCGTTCATCAACACGACCCAGGACATCAGCGGCACGGAGAACGACGACGCCCTGGAGTCGATCCGGCGCAACGTCACCAACATCGCCATCCAGCTCCAGGACCTGGAGAGCATCCGCAAGACCGCCTACAAGGACGGCTCCACCGACTCCCAGACGGTCGAGTCCTACAGCCGTCTCATCCGCGGTCTGCTCAGCCTCTCCCAGGACATGGCACAGGCCACCTCCAACCCGGAGATGATCAAGCGGACCCGTGCGCTCGCGGCGTTCTCCTCCGCCAAGGAGTACGCCTCCGTGCAGCGCGCGATCATCGCCGCCGCGCTGCCCGCCACCAAGGACAAGGCCGGCAACCTCCTGGAGCCCGACCGCCTCTACGCCAAGGCCGCCCAGGACGGCGAGCGCCAGGCCCTCGCCTCGTTCCAGAACGTGTACGAGGCCAACGGCGGCAACGCCACCGTGCTGATGGCCCCGCTGGACAAGGGCAACGCGGAGATCACCGCGGCCAACGCCTACTCCCAGCACGTGCTCAAGAACACCGGCGCGATGGCCCAGGAGCAGCGGCGCTCCTACCTGGACTGGTACGACCAGGACTCCAACAAGATCAACCAGATGAAGACCATCGAGCAGACGCTGCTCGGTGAGATGGAGCAGAAGGCGCGCGAGCTGCGCGACTCCTCGCAGCGCGACGCGATCCTCAACGGTGTGCTGATCCTCGTCGTCCTCGGCGTCTCGCTGGTCGGCGCGTTCATCGTGGCCCGCTCCATGATCCGCTCGCTGCGCCGCCTCCAGGACACCGCGACGCGGGTCGCCCAGGACCGTCTGCCCGAGCTCGTCAAGCAGCTCTCCGAGTCCGACCCGCAGGACGTCGACACGTCCGTGGAGTCGGTCGGCGTGCACTCGCGCGACGAGATCGGCAAGGTGGCCGCGGCCTTCGACGACGTGCACCGCGAGGCGGTCCGCCTCGCCGCCGAGCAGGCCCTGCTGCGAGGCAACGTCAACGCGATGTTCACCAACCTCTCGCGCCGCTCGCAGGGTCTCATCCAACGTCAGCTCTCGCTCATCTCCGAGCTGGAGTCCCGCGAGGCCGACCCCGACCAGCTGTCCTCGCTGTTCAAGCTGGACCACCTCGCGACCCGTATGCGCCGTAACGGCGAAAACCTCCTCGTCCTCGCCGGTGAGGAGCCGGGCCGGCGCTGGACGCGCCCGGTCCCGCTGGTCGACGTGCTGCGCGCCGCCGCGTCCGAGGTGGAGCAGTACGAGCGCATCGAGCTGGCCGCCGTGCCCGCGACCGAGGTCGCCGGACGCGTGGTCAACGACCTCGTGCACCTGCTCGCCGAGCTCCTTGAGAACGCGACCTCGTTCTCCTCGCCGCAGACCAAGGTGCGCGTCACCGGTCACGCGCTGCCCGACGGCCGCGTGCTGGTCGAGATCCACGACACCGGCATCGGCCTCTCCCCCGAGGACCTTGCCGCGATCAACGAGCGGCTTGCGTCGCCGCCCACCGTGGACGTCTCGGTCTCGCGCCGCATGGGTCTGTTCGTGGTCGGCCGCCTGTCCCTGCGACACGGCATCCGCATCCAGCTGCGCCCCTCCGACTCCGGTGGCACCACCGCGCTCGTCATGCTGCCCGTCGATGTCGCCCAGGGCGGCAAGAAGATGCCCGGCAAGCCGGGTGCCGGCCAGCCGCAGGCACCGGCGGGCCAGGGCGGCCGTCCCGGTCTCGCGGGCGGTCCGCCCTCGCGTGCCGGTCTCGCCGCGGGCCCGCTCGGCAGCGCCAACGGCGGCTCCGGCAGCCGGCTCGGCGCGGGCGCCCCGCGCGGCCAGGTCGCGGGCGCCCCGGGTCCGCGCGCCGCGCTGCCGCCCCGCGACGGCGGCCCGCAGCAGGGCCGGCCCGGGCAGGGCCAGGCCCCCCAGCAGAACCAGCAGTCCGCTTTCGGCGCCGGCCCGGCCACTCCCCCGGCCGCCCCGCGCCGGGGCGACCGTCCCATCACCCCGCCGCCCGGCGCCCCGCGCGCCGAGCTGCCCGGTGGCAACCCGCAGGGCCCGCAGCCGGTCCGGCCGCAGGCCGCGAGCTGGGGCAGCGACCCGTCCTCGGCCCTCGACACCCCGCGTGGCCACGAGGAGCCGGAGCAGCACACGGGCCAGTACCCCCGCCCCGCGCTCGACGACCACCAGGGTCCCGGCGCCACCGCCGAGTTCGCCAGGCCCGACTTCGACGGCCCCCCGCCGGGCTCGCAGCAGGACCAGTCATCGGGCACCGGCCAGTTCGTCCGGCCCGACGTGTTCGGCGCGCCCGCCCCGCAGGGTCCCGCCGCGACCGGCCAGTTCGAGCGCCCCGGCTCCTACAACGGCTTCGGCGACCCCTCGGACACCGGCCAGTACGCCCGGCCCGGCCAGGACCCGTCCGACACCGGCCAGTACACGCGTCCCGGCCAGGGTGGTGACGCCGGTCAGTACGGGCGTCCCGGCGCCGACGACCTCCAGGGCCCGTCGAACACCGGTCAGTACGCCCGGCCCGGCTTCAACGCGCCGCGCCCGCCCGCGCCGCAGCCCGCGCAGCCGCAGCAGTACCAGCAGCAGACGCCGCAGCAAGAGGCGCAGCAAGAGGCGCAGCAGGGACAAGCCTTCGGTCAGGGCGCCCCGCGCCGGCGCGACGACGGCAACGACTTCGGCGCCCCGCACCAGCCGGTGGGAAGCCTGCCCGCGCAGCCGGGACCCGAGGCGCTGCCGCCGGCCGGCGCCGGTGACGGGCGCACCCCGCTGTACGACACGCTGGAGACCAACTGGTTCCAGCAGCAGGCCCAGCAGGGCGGCCGGCCGCAGGAGAGCGCCGCGCCGTCGCAGCAGGCGCCGCAGCAGCCCCTGCCCGAGCGCCGTCCGGTCCGTGAGAGCGGCGCCGACGGCACGAACGGCTCGGGCGCCACGGCCAACGGCACCGGCGCCTGGCGCAGTTCGCCCAACGACGACCTGGTGCGCCAGGCGGAGCGGGCCCGCAAGCCCGCCGCCGGCGGCATCACCACGTCCGGTCTTCCCAAGCGGGTCCCGCGCGCCAACCTGGTGCCGGGCACCGCACAACAGCAGAACCACCAGGCAGGACCCCAGGTCTCCCGGGCGCCCGACGACGTGCGCGGCCGGCTGACCAATCTCCGCCGGGGCATCCAGCAGGGCCGGCAGGCCAACAACGGCTCGACCGGCAGCTTCCACGTGGACCCCACTCACCAGCAGGAGCGTTAGTTGAGTCCGATGAGCCAGGCGGCACAGAACCTGAACTGGTTGATCACCAACTTCGTGGACAACACCCCAGGGGTGTCCCACACAGTGGTGGTCTCCGCCGACGGCCTGCTCCTCGCCATGTCCGAAGGTTTCCCGCGCGACCGCGCCGACCAGCTGGCCGCCGTGGCGTCCGGTCTGACCTCGCTGACCGCCGGGGCCTCCCGGATCTTCGAGGGTGGCAGCGTCGCCCAGACCGTGGTGGAGATGGAGCGTGGCTTCCTCTTCCTGATGTCCGTGTCCGACGGTTCCTCCCTGGCCGTACTGGCGCACCCGGAGTGCGACATCGGCCTGGTGGGCTACGAGATGGCTCTCCTGGTCGACCGCGCGGGCAGTGTCCTCACTCCGGACCTGCGCGCCGAGCTCCAGGGCAGCCTGCTCCACTGACCGCAAATCCCCCGGCCGAGCCGCTCGCGAGGCCGGGGGTCGGGAGCCGAGGCGCCGCCCCCTCCGGCGCGTACGGCTCCCGCACGACGCAGAACATCCGTCCAGGCCGCACCACTTCCCCCCACCGGCCCTGCCAGACGGCTTGCAGATGCCTTGCTGTCCCCGCCCGGAGGAACCAATGACCCCGCCATCCGCCTCACACGATTCGTACGGCGCGCTGCACGACGCGGCGTACGACAGTGAAGGCGACCAGCCGCTGGTCCGTCCGTACGCCATGACCGGTGGCCGGACCAGGCCGCGCTACCAGCTCGCCATCGAGGCGCTGGTCAGCACCACAGCCGACCCGGCGCACCTCGCCACGCTTCTTCCCGAGCACCAGCGGATCTGCCACCTGTGCCGTGAGGTCAAGTCGGTGGCGGAGGTCTCGGCGCTGTTGCAGATGCCGCTGGGTGTCGCCCGGATCCTGGTGGCCGACCTCGCGGAGGCCGGCATGGTGGCGATCCACCAGCCCGGCAATGGAGAGACCGGCGGCACGCCGGACGTAACGCTGCTCGAAAGGGTGCTCAGTGGACTTCGCAAGCTCTAGCGGCGGTGCCGCCCGTTCCACCACGTCGGCGAAGATCGTGGTGGCGGGCGGCTTCGGCGTGGGCAAGACCACGTTCGTCGGCGCGGTCTCGGAGATCAACCCCCTGCGCACCGAAGCCGTGATGACGTCCGCCAGCGCGGGCATCGACGACCTCACCCACACCGGCGACAAGACCACCACCACCGTCGCCATGGACTTCGGCCGCATCACCCTGGACCAGGACCTGATCCTGTACCTCTTCGGCACCCCCGGCCAGGACCGCTTCTGGTTCATGTGGGACGACCTCGTCCGCGGCGCCATCGGCGCCGTCGTCCTCGTCGACACCCGCCGCCTCGCCGACTGCTTCCCCGCCGTGGACTACTTCGAGAACTCAGGACTCCCCTTCGTCATCGCCCTCAACGGCTTCGACGGACACCAGCCCTACACCCCCGACGAAGTACGCGAAGCACTCCAGATCGGCCCCGACACCCCCATCATCGTCACCGACGCCCGCCACCGCGCCGACGCCAAGAGCGCCCTCATCACCCTCGTCGAACACGCCCTCATGGCACGCCTCAAGTAGGTAGTGCCCTACGGCAGTTGTCGTAGACGAAACGGGGGCGGACTGTGTCCTTTGACACGATCCGCCCCCGCGTTCATAACGTTTCGACAGAGAATTCTCGTGTCACCGCAACCCGCCGCGTTCATCCGGTGTCACTGCGCACACGCCAGCCCCGCCATTTGGCGGGGCTCGTTCTTTATGCCCGTTTTATCTGAGGCCTTGGCCACTCGGAACCTGAGATTCCAGACGTTTGGATGGCAGCCGTCGCACGTGCTGGAATTCGACGAACTCCCGAGTAGTACGGCTGGTACGGCCCCGAGAAGTACGGCTCTGAAACACAAAGCGGCACGCCACCCTGGTGCCGGCTCCGAGAGGTTGTTGGTCGAGTGAAGCGAAGCAGGACGAGCTCCGCGACGCAGCAGGCGCGGGGCAACTTCACCCCGCCCGAGCGCGCGGCGGCGGCACCGGCGCCCGGGACCTCCACCCAGGATTCCGGCAAGGACACGAAGACCCCGGGCAGCAGCAGCCGCTTCTCGCCGCGCAACTGGCGCGTCGCCACCCGGCTGAACGCGATCCTGCTCATCCCCGTGCTCGTCGGCCTCGTCATGGGCGGCTTCGAGGTGAACGGGTCCATAGCCACCTGGCGCGACGCCCGCAACGCCGAGAAGGTCGCCACCATCGTGCGCGCGGCGTCCGACTACGGCCAGGCCCTGCTCAACGAGCGTGACCTCACCGCCCAGCCGCTGCTTGAGAACCAGCGCGACAGCGACGTGGTCAGCAAGGCGTACGCCGCCTCCGACGCGGCCCGCGCCAAGTTCGACCAGGCCGTCCAGGGCATGCCGAGCACCCCGAGCCTCAAGCGCCGTCTGGCCAAGGTCCGCGAGGCCGAGAAGACCCTCGACGACCTGCGCAAGACCGCCTACGCCAAGGGCGTCGAGGCGAAGAACCCGGTGCTGACCGAAGAGGGCTACACCGCGGTCCCGCACTACCTGAGCACGTTCTCCAACGAGCTCGGTCTGGGCACCGGCAACATCACCAGCTACGGCCGCATGGTGTACGCGGTCGACCTCGCCAAGTCCGCCGAGTCGCTCCAGCGTTCCATCGGCATGCACCTGCTGCTGCGGCCCAGTGACGACCCGAAGGCCTTCCAGCTCCAGGTCAAGGCGTTCAACTCGTACAACTACCTGGAGTTCATCGCGCTCGGCGAGTTCGACGCGGGTGGCACGGACGCCGACAGCCAGAAGCTGAAGGACGTCATGACGCAGCAGGCGGCCAAGGTCGCCGGCGAGTTCCCGGGCGCCAAGCAGGAGGCCGACAACGGCCCGCACATCGGTGCGGCGCCGGCGGCCGACGGCTCGATCTACAACGGCATGGCCGCCGCCATCGGCGGGGCGCAGAACGCGGCGAGCCTCAAGACGCTCAAGGCGCAGGGCATCACCCCCGAGTCCTGGATGGCCGCCGCCACCTCGAAGTTCGACGGCTACACCACGGTCGAGGACGACCTGGTCACCCGGGCCGTGACCGAGGCCGGCCAGATCGCGGACGACGCCAAGACCACCGCCTACATCAACGGCGCGATCGTCGTGGTCTCGCTGCTCGCCGCCTTCATCCTGGCCGGCATGGTGGCCCGCCAGATGAGCCGGTCGATGCGCAGGCTGCGCACCGCCGCCTTCGACGTGGCCGAGCAGCGCCTGCCGATGCTCGTCGACCAGCTCTCGCGCACCGAACCCGGCCGGGTCGACACCCGGGTCGAGCCGATACCGATCGACTCCACGGACGAGATCGGCGAGGTGGCCCGCGCCTTCGACCAGGTGCACCGTGAGGCCGTCCGGCTCGCCGCCGAGCAGGCCCTGCTGCGGGGCAACGTCAACGCGATCTTCACCAACCTCTCGCGCCGCAACCAGTCCCTGATCGAGGGCCAGCTGACCCTCATCACCGACCTGGAGAACAACGAGGCCGACCCGGACCAGCTGGAGAGCCTGTTCCGGCTCGACCACCTGGCGACCCGTATGCGCCGCAACGGCGAGAACCTGCTGGTTCTGGCAGGCGAGGAGCCGGGCCGGCGCTGGGACCAGCCGGTCCCGCTGGTCGACGTGCTGCGCGCGGCCTCATCCGAGGTGGAGTCCTACGAGCGCATCGAACTGTCCGGGGTGCCGGAGGCGGAGATCCACGGCCGCGCCGTGACCGACCTCGTGCACCTGCTGGCCGAGCTCCTGGAGAACGCCACCACGTTCTCCTCCCCGCAGACCAAGGTCCGCGTCACCGCGACCCGGCTGCCCGACGGCCGCGTCATGGTCGAGATCCACGACAAGGGCATCGGCCTGACCGCCGAGGACTTCGCGGACATCAACCACCGGCTCGCCAACCCGCCGGCCGTGGACGCCGAAGTCTCCCAGCGCATGGGCCTGTTCGTGGTCGGCCGCCTCGCCGACCGGCACGGCATCCGTGTCCAGCTGCGCCCCTCGGGCGAGCAGGCCGGCACCACCTCGCTCGTCATGCTCCCCGACCCGATCACCCATGGTGGCGGCGGCGAGAGCGCGCCGGCGGGGGACGACTTCACGGTGTCCTCGATCATCCCCGAGCAGCAACAGCAGCAGCCGTACGAGTCCTCGCCCGCCCCGATGCGCACGGCCGCCGAGCTCGGCTTCGACGATTCGCGGTACGAGTCCGGCGAGGCCGAGCCCCGCGAACTCGACCCGGTCAACCGCTCGTTGATGCGCGAGGAGCGCCGCGCGGCCCTTGAGGCCCAGGCGCAGGGCGGCGAGCGCCCGCTGTACCGGGACGAGGTCGAGCCCCAGCAGGGCCAGGCCTACGACGGCTCCTACGACAGCCAGCAGGGCTACGCCGGGCAGGAGCAGCCCTACGAGGGCTCCTACGACAGCCAGGCGGCGCCCGGCTACGACGGCTCGTACCAGGGCTCGTACCAGAACCAGCACACCCCCGAACACACCGGCGCCTACGCCCCGGACTCCTACGCGCCCCAGGGCGACTACCGGGAGTCCGGCTATGCGGAAGGCTCCTACCGGGACCAGACGGCCGGCCAGGGCTCCTACGAGGATCCCTACGCCGCCCAGGCCCCGCAGGACGACTGGCCGCAGGCGAACGCCTACCAGGAGCCCTACGCGGCCCCCTTCTCACCGGAAGCGGAATCCGCCGGGGAGAGCCGGGGCGTTCCCGAGGGCGCCGCGGACCGCGTAGGCTTCGACCGTCCGGGCGCCACCCCGACCACCGCCCACGAGCTGACCGACGCCGGTCTGCCCCGGCGCGGCAGCCAGCAGGACTGGCCGGCCGAGCCCCGGCAGGAACAGAGCGAGACGCCGGACGGGCCGGCCGACGACTGGCGTTCGACCAACGACGAGCGCTGGACGCGGGCCGAGAAGCTGCGTGAGCCCAAGGCCGGCGGGGTCACTCCTTCCGGTCTCCCCCGGCGGGTGCCCAAGGCCAATCTGGTCGAGGGCGCGGCCGAGCAGACCCCGCAGGGCGGCCCTCAGGTCTCCCGCGCTCCGGAGGACGTGCGCGGCAGGTTGAGCAACCTGCGCCGCGGCGTCCAGCAGGGCCGTAACGCGGGGTCGGACACAAGTAACACCTACAACCAGGAGCGTTAGTGTGAGCCCGATGAGCCAGGCGGCGCAGAATCTGAACTGGTTGATCACCAACTTCGTGGACAACACCCCCGGGGTGTCCCACACGGTGGTGGTCTCCGCCGACGGACTCCTGCTCGCCATGTCCGAAGGCTTCCCCCGGGACCGGGCCGATCAGCTGGCGGCCGTGGCCTCCGGTCTGACCTCCCTCACCGCGGGTGCCTCCCGGATCTTCGAGGGCGGCGCCGTCAACCAGACGGTGGTGGAGATGGAGCGCGGCTTCCTCTTCATCATGTCGGTCTCCGACGGTTCCTCCCTCGCCGTCCTCGCCCACCCCGAGGCCGACATCGGCCTGGTGGGATACGAGATGGCGCTGCTCGTGGACCGGGCCGGAACCGTGCTGACCCCCGACCTCCGCGCGGAGCTTCAGGGAAGCCTTCTTAACTAGTTACCGATCAGTTCTCAATCAGCAGACAGGCCGTGCGTTTCTCGCCACCGCACCATAAAGTGCGGTGGCGCGGCCCCCATGGGACGGGCACCGGTAGTCGGAGGAGGAAACGTGACAACACCCCCAGGCGGGCACCCCTACAGCGGTGGACAGCAGTCTCCGGGTGAGCACGGCCAGAACCGCTTCAACTACCCGCCCGCGCCGGGCAGACACGGTCAGGGCCAGGGCCAGTACCAGCAGCCCTACCAGCAGCCGAACCGCCGCCCCGGCCCCTATGACCAGCCGCCGCAGCCCCGGATCGACACGGTGCAGCCGAGGCCGACTCCCCAGCCTTCCCCGGCGGGCGGCGCGCACAACCCTCTGGTGCGCCCGTACGCCATGACCGGCGGCCGCACCCGGCCGCGCTACCAGCTCGCCATCGAGGCGCTGGTGCACACCACGGCGGAACCGGCCAGGCTGCAAGGGCAGTTGCCCGAGCACCAGCGGATCTGCCACCTGTGCCGCGAGATCAAGTCGGTCGCCGAGATCTCCGCACTCCTCACCATTCCCCTCGGCGTTGCCCGGATCCTCGTCGCCGACCTGGCGGAGGCCGGACTTGTCGCCATCCATCAGCCCGGCGGCGACGAGTCCGCGGGCGGACAGCCAGACGTGACACTGCTCGAAAGGGTGCTCAGTGGACTTCGCAAGCTCTAGCGGCGGTGCCGCCCGTTCCACCACGTCGGCGAAGATCGTGGTGGCGGGCGGCTTCG
>NZ_JBIAGO010000021.1:0-104821 GCF_042869775.1 Streptomyces sp. NPDC006711 | reverse complement strand
GCTCCAGTACCGCCACGACGTCCTCAACGGCTGCCTCACCGGCACCGGCCTCCGACGCCAGCCACCATGACGACATCACGCATTCAAGGTCAGTAGTCGGTAGCGGCGCTCTGTGAAGGAAAAAGGTGGAACTGCAATGCGAAACCGTCGATACGGGAAAATAATCGCCCTCGCACGCGCTTTGAATCTGCGGATGTTCGTTCAAATCGGGCTGCTCATCGCTTGTTCGCAAGTTGTCAGTCCGGAGCAGATGTCGGCTGTGTCGGGGATGCTTCTATTGATCCAACAAGCCTCCGTTCGCGGAGTTGGCGGGTCTAATTCCCGTCGCCAAGATCCGGCGCGACGTCCTCCGGAAGATCTGCATCAAACGCAATCCAGCGAAATGCCAGGTTCAGGTTCATGAAATGGTTCTCATGCCTGTCCTGGGAATCTACAACATACCCGAAGCGCGCCTGCCGACGGCGATTCATGTGATTCTGCTCGGCTTCTCCCTTACCTCCGGCGAGGCGAATGAAGCGCTGCTCTGCGGATTGTCGACTTCGCATGACCATGGCATCGGCTATCTCGCGAAACGTGATCCCTCGCCGTCGAGCCTCTCTGAGCAGTCGCTCCTCTGAAGCCTCCACGAGCACCTGCATTTCAGCAACTAGGGTGAGAGCGTCTAACACGTCCTGGTTCGTTCTGCGCGTGCCGCGGGACGGATGCGACATGATAGAGATGAATGCGGCGACGTCGATCATAAAGTGCCGCGCCTCTTGAAATTTCTTGTCGTGTCGTTTGGCGAGTCGAATACAGGCACGTACTGCTGCGTGAGGTAGCCAGGTGTACCGGTCCATTCTTTTCTGATTGGGGGGAGCCATAAGGCCACTCTAGATCCGTTGGGTGAGGTGGGAGTCTGATTCAGAGAAGGTCGGCGGAGCGGCTTTGGGCGGGAGCTGCTTTGGCGCGAGTGATCATGGCCCCGTAAGCTTCCGGCGCGTCGGGCAGGTTGTGGACCTGCCCGGTAAAGCACGACGTTGGGGCCATGATCTTCGAGGCTCGCGCCAGAGTGGCTGCCTAAAGCCGTGGAGCCGGCCGCCCCAGCCACAGGGGGTGTCTCCCACTCCATGCCCGCAGCCGCGAGCGCGCCGCCGGGCGCGGCCAGCCGGGGCGGAGACAGGAGGCAGGCCGCGCCGCAGAGGCGGCGCGCGCCCGCGCCGTGCGCGGGCACTTGATGAAGTAGGGAAAGTTCTATCGCGCGGGCGTCAGGCGCTTGCCGTCGTGGCTGCGGACGTGCGGGCCCGCCCCGTCCAGGGCGTCCAGGAGACGGATCGCGTAGACCTCGGACATCCACTCCGCGACCTCTTCCGGCGTGAGCCAGTCGACGGCCGTTGATTCGCTCGACGTGCGCTCCACGCCGCCCGCGGGCTTGCAGCGGAAGACCAGGGCCACGATGCCCCGGGTCGTGTTCTTGTAGACCCCGGTCAGCTCGTCGACTTCCACGTGGATGCCCGTCTCTTCCCGGACTTCGCGACGAACACCTTCCTCCGGGGACTCGTCGATTTCGAGTACGCCGCCCGGAAGTTCCCAAGTGCCGTTGTCAGCGCGCCGGATGGCCAGGAGCCGACCGTCGTCGCGAACCACTACCCCGGCGACGGACACGGAGTGGAGTGGCGTTGACTGGCCTTCCCGGGCGCTGTTACTCATGTACAGGAGCATAGGAGGAAGAGAAGGACTATGGGAACAGCAGTAGGAGGTGGGAGAGCCGTACCTCGGTACGTGCAGATCGCCGACGAGATCGTTCAGCAGATCCGGGCCGGTGTCCTCAAGCCCGGCGAAATGGTGCCGAGCGAGTCCGAGCTCGTGGATCGCTACGGCGTCTCGGGCGGGACCATCCGTAAGGCCATGGTCGAGGTCCGCGCCAGTGGGCTCGTGGAGACCCGGCACGGCAAGGGCTCCATCGTGAAGGACCGGCCGCCCGTCCGGCACCGCTCCTCCGACCGTTTCCGGCGCTCGCATCGGCAGGGCGGCAAGGCCGCGTACCTGGCCGAGTCCGCCCAGTCCGGAGCGACCGCCAAGGTGAGCGTGCTCTACATCGGCCCCATGGAAGCCCCCGAGGACATCGCCGAGCGCCTGGACGTCGAGGCCGGCACTCAGGTGCTCGCCCGTCGGCGGCTGTATTTCCGCAACGGAACGCCCGTCGAAACGGCGACCTCTTACCTCCCGTGGGATGTCGTGAAGGACATCCCCGAGCTCTTCGCCGAGAACCCCGGCGGTGGCGGCATCTACGCCCGACTCGAAGACCACGGCCACGAGTTCGCGGAGTTCGTCGAGACGCTGCAAGCGCGCCCGGCGTCCAAGGCCGAGACGTCCGAGCTGGCGCTGAGCCCCGGGGCTCCGGTGGTCCACCTCGTCCGGGAAGCCGTGACGACCGCGGGCCTCGTCGTCGAGGTCTGCGACACCCTCATGGCCGCTGACCAGTTCGTCTTCAGCTATCGGATCCCCGCCGCCGACTGACGCACGCTCAACTGCCCACAACCCGCCGCGACTTCCTCGTCCCGGCGGGTTGACTCATGTACAGGAGTCATGCACTCTTCTTCATGTCACTCATGTACATGAGTGACGGAGTTAAGCATCTATAGAGGAGTGATCAGCTGTGCGTCAGATCCCTGTAGACACTTCCGCCGCGACCGTGATGGTCGCCAAGGCGCCGCAGCCCAAGGTCAAGGACCGCCGTACTGGCGAGCTCGCCGTGGACGCCGAGACCGGGGCCGCTCTGATGACCGTGGACGTGATGTTCGCGGCCAACGACGAAGTCGAGATCCTGTCCGTCACCATCCCCAAGCCCGGTCTCTCCGACGACTTGGCCATGGGGACGCCGGTCGCGCTGACCGGACTCGTCGCACGGCCGTGGGAGAACGAGTTCAACGGCCAGAAGCGGCACGGCATCGCGTACCGGGCCGTCGCCCTCACCTCGCTCGGCGTCGGCACCGCGAAGCCCAAGGCAGCCTGATCGTGGCCACCTTCACGGTCGTGCTGCTGCTGGTCGTCGCCTCCGCAGTGATCCTGCGGTGGCGGCGCCCCGCCTGGTACTGGGTCTGCTGCGGGGCCACGCTCGCCTCGTTACGGCTGTTGGTCCGGTACGCCTCGGTCATGGAGGCCTGCGGGCTCACCGTGCCGCCCGCGCGCTGGCAACTCGCCCTCGCCCGGGTAGCCAACCGGTCCGTACCCGAGTCCCGCTCACCGCGCATCCTGCGGTTGCGGCCTACTCGGACGGGGCTGGTCCTGCGGGTCAAACTCCGCCCCGGCCAAGATGCCTTCGACTTCTCCGCCGCCACGGATCGGCTGCGTCATTCCTTCGGGATGTACGGCGTCAGCTCCCGTGAACTCCGGTCAGGAATAGTCGAGTTACGGATGACCGGCTATGACGTGCTCAATCGCGTTCGGATGCCCGCTTCGAAGCCCGGTGACGGGGGCCCAATGCGTATCCCGCTGGCGCTGCGCGAGGACGGGGCGGTGCACTACCGCGACTTCCGTGCCGTGCCCCACGGGCTCACGCTCGGGGCCACCGAGTCCGGGAAGTCCGTCTACCTGCGCAACCTTGTCTGCGGGCTCGCACCGCTCGACGTCGCCCTGGTCGGTATCGACTGCAAGCAGGGAGTCGAACTCTTCCCCCTGGCTCGCCGCTTCTCCGCCCTCGCGGACGACCAGGAGACCGCGCTCGGCCTCCTGGAAGCGCTCGTCTCGCACATGGCGGACGTCTATCAACTCATACGCGCCCAGCAGCGCATCAGCGTCGCGGTTCCGGACGCAGAGATCGCCGCCGACATCTGGGACCTGCCCGACGACCTCCGGCCCGTTCCTGTCGTCGTCCTCGTCGACGAGGTCGCCGAGCTCGCGCTCTTCGCCAACAAGGACGAGGAGAAGCGCCGCGATCGCATCGTCACCGCCCTCGTCCGGCTCGCCCAGCTCGGCCGCGCCGCAGGCATTTACCTGGAGATCTGCGGTCAGCGCTTCGGCTCCGAACTGGGCAAGGGCATCACGATGCTCCGCGCCCAGCTCACCGGCCGCACCGCCCACCGCGTCAACGACGAGACCAGCGCCAACATGGCCTTCGGAGACATCTCCCCGGACGCCGTTCTCGCCGCCATCCAGATCTCGCCCGACACTCCGGGCCTCGCCGTCGCCGGCGACTCGACCGGCGGCTGGGCCCGCATCCGCGCCCCGCACACCTCGCTGCGCGACGCCGTGAACCTCTGCAACACCTACGCCGACCGCACGCCGGACCTACCGGCCCTCGCCGCCTTCCGGCCCGTCGTCGCCGCACCGGCCAAGGCCCTCGCGTCGTTCAACGCCTCCCCCGCCACGGCCTGACACACCCCGCACCACGGTCGGCGCGGCCACCTCGCGCCACGTCCCTACCCCCTCCATGCCGAATTGGTGGAGCCTCATGAACCGCTCGATCCGCGTGGACGCCGTTCTCGTACAAGCCGGGATCGCCGGGGCACTGTCCTTCGCACACCTTCATGACCTCGCTGCCGCCTCCGGACAGGACGGCTGGAAGGCCTGGGCCTATCCCGTCAGTGTCGACCTGCTCCTGGTCGCGTCCTGGCGACGGCTTCGCACTGAAGGTCCGTCGCGGCTTGCCTGGTCCTGGTTCCTGATCGCGCTCTCCGCGTCGCTCGGAGCCAACGTGGCCACAGCGGGCTTCCTCGACCTTCAACACCCGTCTTCCTGGCTGCGGTTCGGCATCGCCGGGTGGCCCGCGCTCGCCTTCCTCGGCGGCACTCTCCTCGCCCACACCTCACCCGCCCCGACCAGCGACGAACCGACGGAGCCGTTGCCGACGCACGAGTCCGCTCCCTCGGATGCCGCCTCCGCGCGAAGGCTCATCGAGGCTCCCGGACAGGAAGAGCCCGCTCCGGCCACCGCCTCCGTCCCGGCCGCCCTCGTCGACCACGCCCGCAAGCTCGCCGACGACCACCAGGCGCGTACGGGATCCGCGATCGACGCCGACACCCTGCGCGCCCGCCTCGGAGTACCGGCCCAGCTCGCCAACGCCATCGTCGCCCAACTCGACTGATACCAGCGGCAATACGGCCTCCTTTGGCCAACACCCGGCCGCCGCCCGAAAGGACTGATCTACGTGCCCGCTCGTGACCACTTCCACTCCGTGATGCGCATCGGTCCAGTGCAGATCGGCACCTACCGCGACCGCCACGGCCGGACCAAGCACGCGGCCGTGTGCACCAACGACCGCTGCGGCTGGTCCGCCGACTACTCCAGCCGGAGCGCCGCGCAGCTAGCCGCCCGCACCCACCGCTGCACCGCCCGATAGGAGCCCACCGTGGACGTCCCGCTCTGGCTCGCCCTGCTCGTCGTCGGCTACCTCGGCATCAAGCTCATCCGCCCGCCCTGGTGGCTCGTGGCCGTGCTCCTCGTCGGCGGCTATCTCCTCGCCGACAGCCTGCTCTCCCCCGTCATCGACTCCGCGATCAAGTAGGCCACTGCCAAAGGGGATTCATCATGTTCCGTCCCAAGGTCCCGACCATGCCCCAGCCGACAGCCCATGCCGCCTCGCCCGCCGTCATCGTCGAACCGACTACCAGCGTCCAGCGTCCCGTGCAGGCCTATGCGCCGACTCCGACGCCCTCCCGGCCCACCGTCCAGATCACCCCCGGCGCCGTGGTCGCCCTCGTCGGCGGCGGGACGGCCGTGGTCCTGGTCCTCGGCGCCGTCCTGGTTTCGATGCTGCTCGCGGTCGCCCTCACCGGAACGTCGCTCGCCATCTGCGCCCTGGTCGTCCGCTCCCTGATGAGCAGCGGCACGAAGCGCCGCTGACCGGCCCCCGGGCGGCCTCGATACCGCCAAGCATCCGCCGCCCGGGAGCCGTACGCCCTCCGATCCGAGAACCGAAGGAACCTCCAGCATGGCCCACCCCACCGCACCCGAACGACGCCTCAGCGCGCGGAAGGCGCCCGCACCCTCCCCGCTGCTCGACCCGATCGCCTTCGGCGACCTGCTGAGGGTGGCCTCGGCACCCGACTTCGACCGCTGGCAGGAGCAGATCCGTCGCACCGGCGGCTGCTCCGACCCCGTCCACCTCACCGGCTGGACCCTCACCAAGGACAGGACCACCGGGGAGACCCTGCACTCCTACTCCACCAGCACGGAACCGGGCGGCCATCTCCGCGTCGCCTGCGGCAACCGGCGCGCCTCCCGCTGCCCGTCCTGCGCATGGACGTACGCGGGAGACACCTACCAGCTCATCCGCGCCGGGCTCGCCGGAGACGACCGCCGAGACGTTTCCGGCACGGTCCGGAACCACCCGCGCGTCTTCGCCACCCTCACCGCGCCGTCCTTCGGCCCGGTCCACAACCGCCCTGATCGAGGAACCTGCCGCTGCGGCACCCGCCATGCCACGGACGACGCCGCGCTGGGCACGGCCCTCGACCCGGCAACGTACGACTACGCGGCCGCGGTGCTCTTCAACAACCACGCGGGCGACCTGTGGATGCGCTTCACGACCCGATTGCGCCGAGAGATCGCCGCGCGGGCCGGGCTGACCCAACGGGAGCTGAAGGAGTCGGCCCGCGTCTCCTACGGCAAGGTCGCGGAGTTCCAGAAGCGCGGCGCCGTGCACTTCCACGCCGTGATCCGCGTCGACGGCCCGAACGGACCCGGCACTCCGCCCCCGTCCTGGGCCACGGTCGCGCTCCTCACCGACGCCATCCATGCCGCCGCATCCCACGGCTACACGTCCGTCTCCGTACCGGCCGCCGAAGGGCAGCCCGCCCGCACCTTCCGCTGGGGCACCCAGCTCGACGTACGCCCCGTCAAGGCGTTCCGGGACGGTTCCGACATCACCGAGCAGGCTGTCGCCTCCTACGTCGCCAAGTACGCCACCAAGGCCGCCGAGAACACCGGCACGTTGGACCGTCGCATCTGCGAGTTGGCCGACCTCGACCGCCACGGCGTCCCCGAGCACGCCCGCCGCCTGATCGAAGCGTGCAAGCTCCTCGATCCGCTGTACCCGGACCGCCGTCTCTGGGCCTGGGCTCACATGCTCGGCTTCCGGGGCCACTTCTCCTCGAAGTCCCGCCACTACTCGACCACTCTGGGCGAACTCCGCGCTGCACGAGCCGAGTTCCGCGCTGCCCAGGAACGCGTATCCCTCGGCCTGGACGACCGCGAGCCGGACACGGTCCTCGTACTCGGCGACTGGCAGTACGCGGGGCACGGCCACACCCCCGGTGAGTCCGCCCTCGCCGCCACCATCGCTCGCGGCCTCCAACTCAACCGCGAGACGGCGCGCGAAGCCCTGCGCGACCAACTCGCCCTGGAAGGAGCCGAAGCATGACCACCGCCAACGCCGAACTGCTCACCGTGCCGGAGGTCATGACCCGGCTCAAGCTGGGACGCTCCAAGGTCTACGACCTCATCCGGTCTCACCGCCTGGTCTCGATCAAGATCGACGGATCGCGCCGCATCCCGGTCGACTCCGTGAGCGCGTTCATCCTCGGCCAGATCGAGGAGGCCGCCTGATGGCCACGCAGCGCAAACGCAACCCCAACGGCGCCGGCACGATCACCAAGCGCAAGGACGGCCGCTATCAGTGCGCGGTCTACGTCCTCCAGCCGGACGGCACCCGGGCCCGCAAGTTCGCCTACGGCAAGACCTGGGAGGAGTGCGACGCCAAGCGCCGTGAACTCCTCGACAAGGTCGCGAGCGGCACCCCCGTGCCCACGCGATCGGCCAAGCTCTCCGAATGGCTGACGTTCTGGCTGGAGAGCGTCGTGAAGCCGCGCCGCAAACTGAGCACGTACGACAAGTACGAGGCGCACGTCCGCCTCTACCTCGCCCCGATGATCGGCGGGAAGCGGCTGGAGTCTCTTGGCACCGCCGATGTCCGGCGTTTCCTTCTCCAGTTGGAGAAGAAGACCACCGGCGCCACGGCGAAGGAGTCGCACCGGGTTCTGCGCTCGGCTCTGTCCGCCGCCTGCCGGGAGGAGATGATCACGCGCAACGTGGCCAAGCTCGTCGAACCGCCGCGCCCCACGCCGCGCGAACTGAGCCCCTGGTCTCTCGACGAGACGTTGACCTTCCTCGCCGCCGCCCGGCTCGATCCGCTCTACGCGGCCTTCGTACTCGCCATCGCCATGGGCTTACGCCGGGGAGAGATCATGGGTCTTCGTTGGTCCGACATCGACCTGGGCCAAAGGACGTTGACCGTACGCCAGCAACTCCAGCGGCGGCGCGGCGTGCTCTACAACGACGAGACGAAAGGGCGCCGAAGCCGGGCGCTCCCGCTCCCCGCCATGTGCGTCGCTCCCCTGCGCTGGCACCGCATGCGCCAAGCCGCCGCCCGCGAGAGCGCCGGTGCGGCCTGGCAGGAGTCCGGCTACGTCTTCACCACCCGCACCGGCCGCCCGGTCGAACCCCGCAACGTGCACCGGTCCTTCGTCCGGGTCTCCGAGACCGCCGGCCTCCGCGTCGTCCGGCTGCACGACGCCCGGCACGGGTGCGCGACCCTGCTCACCGCGGCCGGAGTCGCGCCCCGCGTCGTGATGGAGATCCTCGGCCACTCGCAGATCAGCCTGACCATGGACGTGTACACGCACGTCGTGCAGGACACCCAGCGCAAGGCCATCAGCCACATGGACCGGCTGCTGCGGCGCCGCCCGGTCAGGGACTGACCGCCCGGCCCGGAAGTGACCATCCGGGAGTGATCAACCGCGTTGATGTCAGAGACGGATGTCAAAGGCCCCCAGCCAAGATCGGCTGGGGGCCTTTTCCCTTGAGCCCCCTGTCGGGTTCGAACCGACGACCCCCGCTTTACAAGAGCGGTGCTCTGGCCAACTGAGCTAAGGAGGCAACGCGTGAAGTGTAACCAACGCTCGGCCGGGCGGGGCGGCGGATTTCGTGGGCGGGGCCCGGGGCGGGCCACGGACTCGGGCGGGGCGCCGGCTCCGGGGGCGTCGAGGGCGCGGGGCGCCCGCCGACTCGGGGGCGGCCGGGGGCCGGGGCGTCGCCGGCTCGGGGGCGTCCAGGGTGCCGGGCGCCCGCCGACTCGGGGGCGGCCGGGGCCCGGGGCGCCCGCCGACTCCGGGGCATCCAGGACCCGGAGGCGCCCGCCGGCTCGGGGGCGGCTGGGGCCCGGGCTTTCCGGGGCCCCGGCTTTCCGGGGCCGGGGCTTTCCGGGGCCGGGGCTTTCCGGGGCCGGGGCTTTCCGGGGCCGGAGCTCCCAGGGGGCCCGGGCTTCCGGGGGCCCGGGCTTCAGGGGGCCCGGGCTTCAGGGGGCCCGGGCTTCAGGGAGCCCGGGTTGGGAAGTTCGTGGCCACGGAGTGCTGACAACGCGGACATCCGCCGGGTAGCGTCCTGACCCAGTCCACCCCGGTGGACTACACCACTTCTCCCTCTACTCGGATCGTCCGGCACGTTCCTGCCGGTGAAGGGACACATCAGTCATGGCCACTGTCACGTTCGACAAGGCGACCCGGATCTACCCGGGCTCCACCAAGCCCGCCGTCGACGGGCTGGAGATCGCGATCGAGGACGGCGAATTCCTCGTCCTCGTCGGCCCCTCCGGCTGCGGAAAGTCCACCTCCCTGCGCATGCTCGCGGGCCTGGAGGACGTCAACGGCGGAGCCATCCGCATCGGCGAGCGTGACGTCACGCACCTGCCGCCCAAGGACCGGGACATCGCGATGGTGTTCCAGAACTACGCGCTGTACCCGCACATGACGGTCGCCGACAACATGGGCTTCGCGCTCAAGATCGCCGGCGTGAACAAGGCGGAGATCCGCAAGAAGGTGGAGGAGGCGGCGAAGATCCTCGACCTCTCCGAGTACCTGGACCGCAAGCCCAAGGCGCTCTCCGGCGGTCAGCGCCAGCGCGTGGCGATGGGCCGCGCCATCGTGCGCGAGCCGCAGGTCTTCCTCATGGACGAGCCGCTGTCCAACCTCGACGCCAAGCTCCGCGTCTCCACGCGTACGCAGATCGCCTCGCTCCAGCGCCGCCTCGGCATCACCACCGTGTACGTCACGCACGACCAGGTCGAGGCCATGACGATGGGCGACCGCGTGGCCGTCCTCAAGGACGGGCTGCTCCAGCAGGTCGACTCGCCGCGCAACATGTACGACCGCCCGGCCAACCTGTTCGTCGCCGGCTTCATCGGCTCGCCCGCGATGAACCTGGTCGAGGTCCCGATCACCGACGGCGGCGTGAAGTTCGGCAACAGCGTGGTGCCGGTCAGCCGTGAGGCGCTGAGCGCGGCGGCCGACCGGGGCGACCGTACGGTCACCGTCGGCGTGCGCCCCGAGCACTTCGACATCGTCGAGCAGGGCGGCGCCGCCGCCAAGTCCCTCACCAAGGAGTCCGCCGAGGCCCCGGCCGGCCTCGCCGTCACCGTCAACGTCGTCGAGGAACTGGGCGCCGACGGCTATGTGTACGGTTCCGCCGAGGTCGGCGGCGAGACGAAGGACCTCGTGGTCCGCGTGGACGGCCGTTCGGTGCCGGAGAAGGGCACACAGCTCCACGTCGTCCCGCGTCCGGGTGAGATCCACGTGTTCTCCACCTCCACGGGCGAGCGCCTTACAGACTGAACCGGCAGACTGATACCGGCAGACTGATCACCGGTACGCGGCCGCCACCAAGGGGTCTCCGGTCGAGCGGCCCCGCACGCGCGTGCGGGGCCGCCGCCGTTCTCCGGACGGGTGTCGACAAATACCCCGGCACATCGGGCAATTCGAATGGTGTTCGTCAACACGCCTCTGAGAAAACGGCGGCGAACCGTCCCCCGACAGAGTGACTAAATGTCGCCAAATCATCACTCCCCGCTACGCTCGCCTCCGTGACGCACACAGCCCGCCGAATCGGCCGAACCCTCGCCCTCGTCCTGCCCGTCGTCCTCGTGCTCTCCGGCACGCTCGCGGTCACCCGGGTCAACTGGGCAGGCAGCAACGGATCCCAGATCCTCACCGCCTCCTCCGAGAACGTCTCCGTACGCGCCAAGTCCCGCGCCCCGCAGGACGTACTGCGGGACGCGCTCCTGACCGAGCTCCAGGAGAAGGACCCCGGCACCGCCCTGACCCACCTCCAGCGCGAGGTCGAGCACCGCCCCTCGCTCGCCCGGCACTGCATGTCGATCGCCCGCGCGCTCGGCAGGGCCGCCGTGGAGCACTACGGCCCCGTCAAGGCCCAGACGTACTCCCGCCCCGTCTGCGACACCTCCTTCGCCGCCGGCGTGGCCCAGGAGCGGTGACGTCCCCCTGCGGGGACGCCTATCGTTCACCGCATGACTGCGCGCACCACCGCGACATTTCCGACACAGGCCGTGATCCTGGCGGGCGGCCAGGGCTCACGACTCCGTCCGTACACCGACGACCGCCCCAAGCCGATGGTCGAGATCCCGGGCACCGGGGTCCCGATCATCGGCCATCAGCTTGCCTGGCTGGCCGCCGAGGGCGTCACTGACGCCGTCGTCTCCTGCGGCCACCTCGCCGACGTCCTGAAGGACTGGCTGGCCACGGCCGAACTTCCCCTGCGGGTCACCACGGTCGTCGAGGACGAACCGCTGGGCCGTGGCGGCGGCCTCAAGTACGCGGCAGCCTCGCTGCCCCACCCCGACCGGCCCTGGTACGCCACCAACGGCGACATCTGGACGCGCTTCTCCCTGCGCGAGATGGCCTCCTTCCACGGCGAACGCGACGCGACCGCCACGCTGGCCCTGGCCCGCCCCCGCATCCCCTGGGGCGCCGTCGAGACCGACGCCTTCGGCCACATCACCGACTTCATCGAGTCGCCGCCCTCGCCGTACCTCATCAACGCGGGCGTGTACGTCTTCTCCGCGGCCTTCACCGCGATGCTGCCGGACGTCGGCGACCACGAGCGCACCACGTTCCCCCGGCTCGCCCGCGAGCGGCGCCTCGCCGGGTTCCCGCTGCCCCACGGGGCGTACTGGCGGGCCATCGACACGGCGAAGGACCTCACGGAGGCCGCCAAGGAGCTGTCGGCACACCGCGCCTGACATCCTGGCCGACCCCGACCCGCCAGGGGCGCGGGGAACCGCGCGCCCAGCCACCCACGGCTCGCGGGCGGGATCGGGCGGGGCGGCGGCACGGCGAAGGGGGCCGGGGTGTTCCGGCCCCCTCTTCCGTGGGCGGGGTTCGGGGTTAGGGGGTGTCTGGTGGATCAGGGTCGGTCAGGGCGCGGCGTCTGGTGCGGTGCATCGCAAGGCGCCGGAGCGTCTCGATAGCGGAGCTATCGGGGCGATTCGGCAACGCCGCGAGGTGCCGTGCCAGACGCCGCGCCCCCGGCCATGGTCCACCAGACACCCCCTAGCCCAGCAACCCCCCGATCGGGTTGCGGTTGCCGTGGCCGCCGCCCGCGCCGCCACCGCCGCCCGTGCTTCCCGTGCCGCCCGTCGAACCCGTGCCGCCGGTCGACGTCGGGCCCGCGCTGGTGGACGGCGGGGCCTTCGGCGTGGTGCGGTGGTGCGAGGGGGCAAGGCCACCGGTGCCGGCGGAATGGCTCGGCTGGCCCGTGGTGCCCGCCGTGACGGTCTGGTGCGCCTTCGGCTTCTTGGACGCCGAAGGGGAGGAGCTGGGCGACGTCTTCGCCTTGGGCGAGGGCTTGACGGCCTTCGGCGTCGTCCGGGGGGCGAGCGCGGGGCCCGTCTCGCTCGGCAGCGGGGTGCCGGGCAGGTAGTTGGTCGGGTCGTCGTCGGGACCCGGCACGGTCACCACGGTGGTGGAGCGGACCGCGCCGCCGAGCAGCGCGCCGGTCGTCAGGGTCAGGCCGACCACGACGGTCGTCATGACCAGACCGCGCCGCAGCACCCTGCGCCGCAGCTCCCACAGTTCGGAGCGCGGGCCCAGCCTGCGCCAGGCCTCACCCGCCAGGCGCGCGTCCAGCGAGTACACCGGGGCGCCCGCGATGATCAGCGGGGACCAGGCGGCGAGCAGGATGATGTCGGGCGCGTCGTTGGCCCGTACCGTCTGCCAGCTCACCGTCACGAGCAGGGCCGCCGAGAGCAGCGCGCCGAACACGGCGGCCACCCGCTGCCACAGGCCGAGCATCGTCAGTACGCCGACGACGACTTGGAGGAAGGCCACCGTCAGCCCGGCCCCCACGGGGTGCGAGAGCGCGAAGTCGCGCAGGGGCTCGGCGAGCGCCCAAGGGTGCATCGAGTGCAGCCACTTGACCATCGAGCCGCGCTCGCCGCCGTCGAAGTACACCGGGTCGCACAGCTTGCCCATGCCGGCGTACACGGAGATGAAACCGAGGAAGACGCGCAGCGGGAGCAGCACGACGCCGAGGTTCATCCGGCGGCCCGGGTAGTAGGCGTGGCGGACCGGCTCGGTGCCGCGCCGCTTGGCGGGCGAGCCGTCGTCCGCGTCGCCTTCGAACTCCTCGCGTTCGTCGAACGCGTCGAAGTCCTCGAACTGGCCGCGCCGGTACGGCTGTTGGCCGTAGGGCGTGCGCATCTGCGGGAGGAGCGCGGTCTCCGGACCCGGGCCGGATCCGGGGACCAGCGGCGTCGGCATCGTGTCGTCGACGGCGACGCGCGGGATGGTCTGCGTCGCGCCGGTGTCATAGCCCGCGCCGGCGCCGCCGGCGGAGGTGGCGCGGACGGCCTGGAGCAGTCCGCTCGCCCCCGGCGCCGACTTCCCGCTCCACACCACGGGCGCCCTGCGGCGCACCGCGGTGCTCGAAATGATGGGCTTCGGCCGCGACTTGGGCGCAAGCTGCACCCGGAAACTCGCGTGGTTGACGATGACCTGCGCGGGGTCGCAGTCCACCTTGGCCATGCTCAGGGCAGGCTGGTCGTCGAACCCGGGCCGGGGCGTTCTGGTGTCCACACTCATCTAACCGAGTGATGGGTGCTTAGGACACTGCTTGACGGGCCCGAATCTGTCCGAGACCCGTCAAGATCACCCAGCTCAGGCGCGTCGGCGGGCCGCCTCGTAGAGCACGATGCCCGCCGCGACACCCGCGTTGAGGGATTCGGCGCCGCCCGGCATCGAGATCCGCACCCGGTAGTCGCAGGTCTCGCCGACGAGCCGGCCAAGCCCCTTGCCCTCGCTGCCGATCACGATGACGACGGGCCCGCCGATCTGGTCCAGCTCCTCGACCGTGTGCTCGCCGTCGGCGGCGAGGCCCACGATCGTGAGGCCTTCCTTCTTGTACGCCTCAAGGGCGCGCGTCAGGTTGGTGACCCGCGAGACCGGCGTACGCGCCGCGGTGCCCGCAGAGGACTTCCAGGCGCCCGCCGTCATGCCGGCCGCGCGCCGCTCGGGCACGACCACGCCGTGGCCGCCGAACGCGGACGTGGAGCGGACGATGGCGCCCAGGTTGCGCGGGTCGGTCACGCCGTCCAGGGCGACGATCAGCGGGTCCTCGCCGTTGTCGTACGCGAAGGCCGTGAGGTCCTGCGGGTCCGCGTACTCGTACGGCGGGACCTGGAGGACCAGGCCCTGGTGGTTGAGCCCGTTGGTCATGCGGTCCAGCTCGACGCGCGGGGCCTCCATCAGGTTGATGTTGCCGCGCTCACCGGCGAGCTGGAGCGCCTCGCGCACGCGCTCGTCGTTGTCGATGTACTGCTGGACGTAGAGCGTGGTGGCGGGCACGCCGTCGCGCAGCGCCTCGAAGACCGGGTTGCGGCCCACGACCATCTCGGACGTGCCCTTGACGCCGCCGCGCCGGGGCGCGGGGCGGCGGGTCGCGGCCTGCTTGGCCTTGGCGGTCGCGATGCGGTTCTTCTTGTGCTTCTTGCGGTCCTCGGCCTTGGGAGTGGGGCCCTTGCCCTCCAGGCCACGGCGCCGCTGGCCTCCGCTGCCGACCGTGGCGCCCTTCTTGTTGGACGTGCGGCGGTTCCTGCGCTGGCTGTTCCCGGCCATGACCTACCTATTTCCTCAGTGAATCCGCGATCCACATGCGGATGCAGACCGTGTACGTACGTATATGAAGTGTGCCGCCCGATCGCCCGGGCGGCACATCGCGAGCGCTCAGCGCGGGCCGAGGGTCCAGCGGGGGCCGCTGGGGCTGTCCTCGATGACCAGGCCCGACTGGGTCAGCTGGTCGCGGATCGCGTCCGCGGTCGCCCAGTCCTTGCGGGTCCTTGCGGCCTCGCGCTGCTCAAGGACGAGGCGTACGAGCGTGTCGACGGCCCCGTGCAGGTCGTCGCCCCGGTCGCTCTCCTCGGCCCACTGCGGGTCGAGCGGGTCGAGGCCGAGCACGCCGAGCATGGCCCGCACCTCGGCCAGGCGCTGGGTGGCCGCTTCCTTGTCGTCGGCGGCCAGCGCGCTGTTGCCCTGGCGCACGGTGGTGTGGACGATCGCGAGGGCCCCGGGCACGCCGAGGTCGTCGTCCATCGCCTCCGCGAAGGCCGGCGGCACCTCGGCGGCGGGCTCGACGACGCCCCCCGCCTTCTCCACCACGCGCTGGATGAACCCCTCGATGCGCGCGAACGCCGACTCGGCCTCGCGCAGGGCTTCCTCGCTGTACTCGATCATCGAGCGGTAGTGCGGGGTGCCCAGGTAGTAGCGCAGCACGATCGGGCGCCAGCGCTTGACCATCTCGGAGACGAGCACGCTGTTGCCGAGCGACTTCGACATCTTCTCGCCGGACATCGTCACCCAGGCGTTGTGCGCCCAGTACGAGGCGAAGGCGTCGCCGAAGGCCTGGGCCTGGGCGATCTCGTTCTCGTGGTGCGGGAAGATCAGGTCGATGCCGCCGCCGTGGATGTCGAAGGCGCTGCCCAGGTACTTGTGGGCCATCGCCGAGCACTCCAGGTGCCAGCCGGGCCGGCCGCGCCCCCACGGCGTCTCCCAGTCGGGCTCGCCCGGCTTGGACGCCTTCCACATCGCGAAGTCCCGCGGGTCGCGCTTGCCCGCGACGCCCTCGTCGGGCTGGCGCAGGTCGTCGACGTCCTGGTTGGAGAGCTGGAGGTAGCCGGGGAAGGAGCGCACGTCGAAGTAGACGCTGCCGTCCGCCTCGTAGGCGTGGCCGCGCTCGATGAGGCCGCGCATCATCTCGATCATCTCGGTGATGTGGCCGGTTGCGCGCGGCTCGTAGGTGGGCGGCAGGCAGCCGAGCGCGGTGTAGCCGTCGTTGAAGGCCCGCTCGTTCTCGTACCCGATCGACCACCACGGGCGGCCCTGCTCGGCCGCCTTCTTGATGATCTTGTCGTCGATGTCGGTGACGTTGCGGATGAACGTGACGTCGTAACCGCGGTAGGTGAACCAGCGGCGCATGATGTCGAAGTTGAGCCCCGAGCGGATGTGGCCGATGTGCGGGGCCGCCTGGACGGTGGCGCCACACAGGTAGATCGAGACACAACCCTGCGTGAGCGGGACGAAGTCACGAATCTGCCGGGCGCTGGTGTCGTACAGGCGAATGGTCACCTCACCAGGGTAGTGGCCCGATAGCAGTGCCCCGCGACCCTTTGCGGGGCTCGGGGCACACAATTTGACGACTGTTGGGCGTCGGCGCCGCCGGACGATCTTCGTCGTCGGCCGTGACGGTCACCCCTGGGCGCCGGGGCCCGATCGGCCGGGCGCCGCCCGCCCCTACGGCGCCCGGTACACCAGCGCCGTGGCCACCGCCGCGAGCCCTTCGGCGCGGCCGGTCAGGCCGAGGCCGTCGGTGGTGGTCCCGGACACCGCGACCGGCGCGCCGGCGGCCGCCGAGAGCGCCTTCTGCGCCTCCTCGCGCCGCTTGCCGATCTTCGGGCGTACGCCGATGACCTGCACCGCGATGTTGCCGATCTCGAATCCCTCGGCGCGCACGATCCGCGCGGCCTCCGCGAGCAGGGCGGTGCCCGACGCGCCGGACCACTCGGGGCGGTCGGTGCCGAAGTGGGCGCCGAGGTCGCCGATGCCGGCCGCCGAGAAGATCGCGTCGCAGGCCGCGTGGGCGGCGACGTCGCCGTCGGAGTGGCCGGCCAGGCCGTACGCGGTGTCCTGGGGGCCGTCCCAGAGCAGCCCGGCGCACCACAGCTCACGCCCGCGCTCGAAGGCGTGGACGTCGGTGCCGATGCCGACCAGCGGGATCAGGGGCGCGGACGCGGGGTGCTCAGAAGCCATCGTTGGCCCTCCGTCGTGCGAGTACGGCTTCGGCGAGGACGAGGTCCAGCGGCCGGGTCACCTTGAACGCCTCTTCGTGCCCTGGCACCACCACGACCGTAAGACCCAGCTGCTCGATCATGCCGGCGTCGTCGGTGACGGGGCCGGTGACCGTCTCGTGGGCGCGTACGAGCGTGTCGTGGTCGAAGCCCTGCGGCGTCTGCACCGCGCGCAGCCTGGCCCGCTCGGGGGTCGCCACGACCGGCTCGGGCGAGCCGTCCTCGCTCGGCTCGACCTGCTTGACGGTGTCGGCGAGCGGCAGCGCGGGCACCACGGCGGGCGCGCCGTCGCGTACGGCCTCGATCACCGCGTCCACGGTGTCGACGGGGACCAGCGGGCGGGCCGCGTCGTGGACCAGGACGGCGTCGAAGCCGGGCGGCAGCGCGTCGAGGCCGAGCTTCACGGACTCCTGGCGGCTCGCACCGCCGGGCACCACGAGGAAGTCCGTCCGGTCGGGCAGGGCGTGCTCGGCCAGGAGGTTCTTCACCTCGGTGGCGCCGTCCGGCGGGGCCACCACCACGACGAGCGAGACGGCGCGCGAGGCGGCCATCGCCCGGACGGCGTGCACGAGCATGGGCGTCCCGCTCAGCGTCCGCAGCGCCTTGGGGGCGCCCGGGCCGAGCCGTACGCCGCGTCCGGCCGCTGGAACCACCGCGGCCGCGCGGAAGGGGCGCGATTCGTCAGACAAGGTTTGTGTCCTCAAACGACGTGGGTATGGCCTGGGGGTACCCCCTGCTTCCGGAGCGGGGAAGTGCGTGCGCGAGGCCCTGACCGGCCCTTCCGTGACGACTGGTCAGGCAGGCGCCCAGGGATTCGCGAACCGGGGGGTACGACCCGGGGCGCGGGGCACCCGGGGGATATGAACATGCGGGGATACGAACATGCCGCAGCGCCCGGCGACACAGCGATTCTCTCTGCTGGTCAGCGGGCACCGCGGCAATGCCGGGCATCCGGGGCGCGCCCCGGAATCAGGGCCTGTCCCGGACAGGCCCAGCGGCGTCAGGACGCGAGGACCTCGTCGAGCAGGGCCTCGGCCTTGTCTTCGTTGGTGTTCTCCGCGAGGGCCAGCTCGCTCACCAGGATCTGGCGCGCCTTGGCGAGCATGCGCTTCTCACCCGCGGACAGTCCGCGCTCGCGCTCACGACGCCACAGGTCACGCACCACTTCGGCGACCTTGATGACATCGCCGGAGGCGAGCTTCTCCAGGTTCGCCTTGTAACGACGGGACCAGTTCGTGGGCTCCTCCGCGTACGGCGCGCGCAGCACCTCGAAGACCCGGTCCAGCCCGTCCTGCCCAACTACATCGCGAACGCCGACGAACTCCGCATTGTCAGCGGGCACGCGCACAGTCAAGTCGCCCTGGGCGACCTTGAGCACCAAGTAGGTCTTGTCCACGCCTTTGATCTGGCGAGTTTCGATAGCCTCGATCAGCGCGGCCCCGTGATGGGGATAGACCACGGTGTCGCCAACCTTGAACGTCATGTGACAGGTACCCCTTCCGTGGCTATCCAGGGTAACACGGAAACGGCGTCTTCTGAATGGCGTTTTCGCAGGTCAGGGCATATCTCGGGGCTTGACAACAGCGCCAGGAACGTGCTGCGCAGGGCTTGTGGAGGGCGGTATTCGCAGGTCGGAGCGGCTGCGAAGGAGCTGTGAAACACCCGCGCCGGGCGCCCGTGAAGACGCCTCCGACATGCCGAACGTCCCGTTTTGTCGGGTTCCGGACGGTGAACTTCATCTACTCCGTTCGGCGCTCGTTCACCCGTTCGGCTGAGCGCCATTCATTCTGCTCATTACCCGAATTGATCAACGAACGGTCCGGCCGGACCCTCTCGCGGATTTTCCGTAAGGAATGTGTGGCGGCGCCGGGAATTGATCACGCGCCACTATGCGAACGGCGCCCGAAAGGAGGGCCGGCGCGCGTGATCCACTCAAGTTGGCCGGGCCCGTCGTCCGTAGGGGCGGGTCGGGTGCGGGGCGGGTGGGGCGGCTCGGTAATCTAGGCCCGCTGACACACCCTTAGCCGGCCCTCAGGCATGCGGCCGGCTGACCCGTAGCCCCGTCCGAAGCCCGTCTCGTACGTCCAAGGAGTTGCCGCCGCCGTGAGCCGCAGCCTTCGACGCGGCGCCCTCGCCGCTTCTGCCATCGCGTTCTCGCTCGCTTCCCTCTCCGCCTGCGCGGCGGGCAACGGGGCGCAGACGCTCGGAGTCAAGGCGGACAACGCCTACGTCACCGTCGGCGACATCAAGGTCCAGAACGCGACGGTCGTCACCCAGCCGAAGCCCGACGCCGAGGGCCCGGCCGTCGTCGCCGCGACGCTGTTCAACAACGGCAAGGACCCGCAGACCCTGGACTCCGTCCAGGTCGGCAGCGCCACCGTCAAGCTCTCCCCCGGCAAGGGCACGGGTCCCATCACCGTCCCCGCGCACGGCTCGGTCGTGCTCGGCGGCAAGGGCAACGCCTCCGCGGTCATCGACAACGGCCGCGAGGCCGCCAAGAACGGCGACGCGCAGAAGGTCACCTTCCAGTTCAGCCAGACCGGCGCCGTGAGCCTGGCCGCCTACGTGGTCCCGGCCACCAGCTACTTCGAGGGTGTCGGCCCCAGCGAGCTCCCGAAGCCCAAGACCTCCGCCTCGGGCACGCCGTCGGGCGCCCCCTCGGGCACCCCGTCCGGCGCGGCCACGCCGAACACGCCGGGCGTCGGCGGCAGCAGCGGCAAGCCCGCGGGCTCCGGCGCGGCGACGCACAGCGCCACCACCACCGGGCACTGACCGGACCCGACCGGACACCGGCCGGACACCATCCGGATCTGACCGGATCTGTCCGGACACCGGCCGGCCCCGGACGGCCCCGGACGCGCGAGGGGCCGGGCAGTACCCCCGGGACAACGCGTGAAGGGCGCCCCACCGACCGCGGTGAGGCGCCCTTCACGCATCTGCGAGCGGCGTGGGCGGCCCCTGACACGAGGCCACGCGGCCTACGGCTCGAACTTGTACCCGAGGCCGCGGACCGTGACCAGATAGCGCGGCGCGCCCGGGTCCGGCTCGATCTTGGCGCGCAGGCGCTTGACGTGGACGTCGAGGGTCTTGGTGTCGCCCACGTAGTCCGCGCCCCACACCCGGTCGATGAGCTGCATGCGCGTCAGCACGCGGCCCGCGTTGCGCAGCAGCATCTCCAGGAGGTCGAACTCCTTCAGCGGCAGGTCGACCTTGGCGCCGGAGACGGTGACCACGTGCCGGTCGACGTCCATCCGGACCAGGCCCGCCTCAAGGGCCGCCGGGGTGACCTCCTCCGGTTCGCCGCGGCGGCGCAGGACGGCGCGGATGCGGGCCACCAGCTCGCGCGAGGAGAACGGCTTGGTGACGTAGTCGTCCGCGCCTATCTCAAGGCCCACGACCTTGTCGATCTCGCTGTCCTTGGCCGTCACCATGATGACCGGCACGTTGGAGCGGCCGCGCAGCTGGCGGCAGACCTCGGTGCCGGGCAGCCCCGGCAGCATCAGGTCGAGCAGCACGAGGTCGGCGCCGTTGCGCTCGAACTCGTCAAGGCCGTCGGGCCCGGTGGCCGCCACCGCGACCTCGAAGCCCTCCTTGCGGAGCATGTAGGACAGGGCGTCGCTGAAGGATTCCTCATCCTCGACGACGAGCACTCGGGTCACGGAAGGACCTCCGGGGCAGGAACTATGGCTTGGGAAACAGGCACAGCGGAACTGAAGGTCTCGTACGGAACGTCGTCGTCCTCGTCGACCGTGACCGGGTCGCGCCGGGAGGCGCGGTCCCGAACGGCGCCGGCTTCCGGCAGCCGCAGGGTGAAGGTGGAGCCCTGTCCCTCGGAGCTCCACACCGTGACCTCCCCGCCGTGCGAGGCGGCCACGTGTTTGACGATGGCGAGCCCGAGGCCCGTGCCGCCGGTGGCGCGGGAGCGGGCCGGGTCGACCCGGTAGAAGCGCTCGAAGACGCGCTCGCGGTCCTTCTCGGAGATCCCTATGCCCTGGTCGGTCACGGCGATCTCGATCATGTCACCCCCGGGCGCCGCGATGCGCCGGGCGGCGATGCCGACCCGGGTCCTGGCCGGCGAGTAGTTCACGGCGTTCTCGACGAGGTTGCCGAGCGCGGCCGCGAGCTGGCCCCGGTTGCCCCAGACATGCAGGTCGGCGGTGCCGCCGGCGGCCATGGTGATCTGCTTGGTGGACGCGGGGTGGCGCGAGCGGTCCATGGCCTCGGCGACGAGCTCGTCCACGCGGACCGGCTCGGCGTCCTCAAGGGGGTCGTCGTTCTGGACCCGGGAGAGGTCGATGAGCTCCTGGACGAGGTTGGTCAGCCGGGTCGCCTCGATCTGCATCCGGCCGGCGAAGCGGGTGACCGCCTCGGGGTCGTCCGACGCGTCCATCACGGCTTCGGAGAGCAGCGAGAGCGCCCCCGTGGGGGTCTTGAGCTCATGGCTGACGTTGGCCACGAAGTCACGCCGTACGGCCTCGATGCGGCGGGCCTCCGTCAAGTCCTCCACCAGGAGCAGCACGAGGCGGGAGCCGAGCGGGGCGACCCGGGCGGAGACCGCGAGGGCTTCGCCCCGGCCGGTGCCGCGCCGGGGCAGGTCGAGCTCGACCTGCCGTATCTCGCCGTCGCGCCGGGTGTCGCGCGCCATGTGCAGCATGGGCTCGACGGCCAGCTTGCCGCCCCTGACCAGGCCGAGCGCGTACGCCGCCGAGCTGGCCTTGACCACCGAATCGCCCTCGTCGAGCACGACGGCGGACGAGCGCAGCACGGACAGGACGGTGTCCACGCCCGGGGGCAGGACCGCGTCGGTGTGCAGCGACGACCGGGTGGGCCGGGCCTGGTCCCGCTCGCTCCAGCGGAACGCCAGCATGGCGATCACGCCGGTGCACACCCCGGCGATCGCTGCCAATGCGGCGACCGCCGCGTTCACGTCCATGCGTCCAGGTTATGCGGCTCCACTGACACTCTCCCAGCCAAAAGTGCGCCTGCTCGAACGTTCGTCGCCCAGAGTTCACCGAGGTGACGGGGACGGTTCACTTCTTGTGGCCGAACCGGACGCGTACGGAACGGACCGTGGGAACGTGAGGGTCACAGGCTCCCCTCCCCCGGCCCCGGAGACCGTCGAGGCCCGCTGAGACCCACCGAGATCCGCCGAGAACCGCTGAGACCCGCCGAGAACCGCTGAGACCCGTCGAGACCACCCCTGCGAACCCCTGAGAACCCTTGAGAGAGGCACACCCATGCGTGACGCGTACCACGAGGAACTTGACTCGATCGGCGAGGGCCTGGTCGAGATGGCCCGGCTCGTCGGGTCGGCGATCGGGCGCGCCACCACGGCCATGCTCGACGCGGACCTGAAGCTCGCCGAGAACGTGATCGCCGCCGACCAGAAGGTCGACGACCTCCAGCACGACCTGGAGGCCCGCGCCATAGCCCTGCTCGCGCGCCAGCAGCCGGTCGCCACCGACCTGCGCATCGTCGTGACCTCGCTGCGGATGAGCGCCGACCTGGAGCGCGCCGGCGACCTCGCCCAGCACGTGGCCAAGCTGACCCGGCTGCGCTACCCCGAGCGTGCCGTCCCCAACGACCTGCACGCCACCATCCTGGAGATGGGCCAGCTCGCCCAGCGCCTGATGGCCAAGGCCGCCGAGGTCATCATCACCAAGGACGTCGACCTGGCCCTCCAACTGGAGCAGGACGACGACGAGATGGACCTGCTGCACCGCACGCTCTTCCAGCACCTGATGGACGACCGTTGGAAGCACGGCATCGAGACCGCCGTGGACGTGACGCTGCTGGGCCGCTACTACGAGCGGTACGCGGACCACGCGGTGTCGGTCGCCAAGCGCGTCGTCTACCTGGTCACCGGCGAACACGCCGACGAGCTCCAGTCCCCCACGCAGGGCGAGAGCGCCTGACCGGCGCCCGGCCGGTGGGGCGCGCGGGGCGGACGTACGGGACGGGCGCACGGGGCGGGCGTGAGGGGCGCGCGGTACCGCGCCCCAACTCGGCTGCGCGCATGCGCCGTTGATGCGCCCGCCTTCGTGGGCATGCAATGGGGGAAGGCCCGTTGTTCTGCCTACCCCGGGAGGGACCCATGACCGCATCACCCGCGAGCGAACCACGGCAGGACGCACCCGTCACACCCGTCGAAGTGGCCCGGCTGCCCCTGGCCGGCGCCTGCGGCTGCGGTTCGAGCTGCGGCTGCGGCTGCCAGTCGGGGGCGCCCTGCCAGTGCGGCGGCTGCTCCGGCTGATCCTGGCGCGCGAGGGGGCCCCGTCGATGCCGGCGGGGCCCCTTCGGTGTGCCGCGCTCAGCGCGACGGGCGCTCGGGGCCGGTCACTTGACGGTCACGGTGACCGTCGGCGAGGTGCCGTTGTCGGCCTTGACGCGCAGTTCCTGCTTGCCCTTGTCGTTGAGCTTGGCGTCGAAGGAGTAGCTGCTGCCCTTCTTGACGGTGGTGCCGGCCTGAAGGGTCGTCCACTTGCTGCCCTTCTTGTGCTGGAGCACCAGCTTGCTGCCTATGGGCATGCCCTTGGTGCGTCCCGTGAACGTCACCTTGCCACCGGCCTTCACCGAGCCGGGCGTGGCCTTCACGGTGATGGATCCGGTCGCCTTGGTGGCGGACACGGACGGGCTGGGCTTGGCGCTGGTACCGGCCGAGGCGACGGCGTCGGTGCCACCGGCGACCAGCAGGACGGCGGACAGCGCACCGGCGGCGGACACCCGGGCGCAGCGGCTGAGCAGGGTGGTTTTCACGTCGAACTCCTGTCGTGGCGAACCCCCCGGACCGAGGTGCGATGCGCCGGGACGAGACGGAAGGGGATGCCCGCCACCGACGACACGCGCCTACGAGGCTATCCAGGTCCCGCCTGGTCCGCGACCGGAGCGGATGCGCACGGCTACGGCGAGTAAGCGGCACCAGTACGCCGGCAGGAACGGAACCCGCTCTACGACTTCTCCCGCCCCGCCCCGTGACCGCGCGGCCCGGGCGACCATGGAACGCGCAAGCGCCACCGCCCGCCCACCACCATGCGCACGCCATCGCCGTCCCGGCCGCACCCGCCGGCGTTACCGCCGAGCCCGCCGCCGTACCTGCCATACCCCCCGTCCCCGCCGCACCGGAGGTTCCCGATGTCCAGCCCCGCCACACCGAGCCGGCCCGCCCGCACCGTCGAGCCCGTCCTGGGGGACGAAGCGGCCCCGGCCCCTCCGGTACGCCTGGCCGATCACCTCGGCAGCCGGGCCTCGGCGTCGGCCGTCTGCGGCGAACCGGTCACCGTGGACGGCACGACCGTCATCCCGGTCGCGGACATCGGTTTCGCGTTCACCGGGGGCGTGGGTTCCGCGGCGGCCCGGAGCGAAGGAACGGCCGGAGGCGGCGCCCGCCTGCGCGGCTACCTCCAGATCAAGAACGGCACCGTCACGTACACACCCCTACGGCCTTCCTGGCTGGACATCGCCGTCCCCCTGGCCGCCCTGCTGGCAGGAGCCGCCACCCCCACCCTCATACGCCGCCTCACCAGACACCGCCCCGGCTGACCAACCCCGGCCGGCCAGCGGCCCCGCGCACAAAAACGCCTCCCGCCCGCGCTGTTCACGCGGACGGGAGGCGTGGCCGGAAAGGCGGGAGGGCTACTTCTTCTTGCCCTGGTTCTTCACGGCCTCGATCGCGGCCGCCGCCGCGTCCGGGTCCAGGTAGGTGCCGCCCGGCTTGACCGGCTTGAAGTCGGCGTCCAGTTCGTACACCAGCGGGATGCCGGTCGGGATGTTCAGGCCCGCGATGTCGGCGTCGGAGATGCCGTCGAGGTGCTTGACCAGGGCGCGCAGCGAGTTGCCGTGGGCGGCGACCAGGACCGTGCGGCCCGCCAGCAGGTCCGGGACGATGCCGTCGTACCAGTACGGCAGCATGCGCGTGACGACGTCCTTCAGGCACTCGGTCTGCGGGCGCAGCTCCGGCGGGATCGTCGCGTAGCGGGCGTCGTCGCTCTGCGAGAACTCCGTGCCGTCCTCGAGCGGCGGCGGCGGGGTGTCGTAGGAGCGGCGCCACAGCATGAACTGCTCCTCGCCGAACTCGGCGAGCGTCTGCGCCTTGTCCTTGCCCTGGAGCGCGCCGTAGTGCCGCTCGTTCAGGCGCCAGCTGCGGTGCACCGGGATCCAGTGGCGGTCCGCGGACTCCAGCGCGAGCTGGGCGGTGCGGATGGCGCGCTTCTGGAGGGAGGTGTGCAGCACGTCGGGGAGCAGGCCGGCGTCCTTGAGCAGCTCACCGCCGCGCGCCGCCTCCTTCTCGCCCTTCGGCGTGAGGTTGACGTCCACCCACCCGGTGAACAGGTTCTTCTCGTTCCACTCGCTCTCGCCGTGGCGGAGCAGGATCAGCTTGTACGGTGCGTCGGCCATGCGTCCGAGCCTAATCGACGCCCCGGGGCCGTCGCGCGCGCGGGACCGAGGCCGGGGAGGCGTCTCGATTGACGGACGCCGTCAATTCAGTGGCCCCTCCAAGCGGCTCCCTTGTAACTTGCGATCGTCCAGCGCACCGCTTACACAGCACCGCTTGCACAGCACCGTTCACGCGGCAGCGCTTGCACAGCACAGGTCGCACGCACAGTTCCGGGGGAAGCCGCATGTCCGTAGCCAGTCTGAGACGCGCCGCACGAGAATCCGTCTCCGGGCTGCCCCCGGCGTTCTGGTGGCTGTGGACCAGCACCCTGATCAACCGCCTCGGGGCGTTCGTCGCCACCTTCATGGCGCTCTACCTCACCCTCGACCGCGGCTACTCGGCCTCCTACGCGGGTCTCGTCGCCTCCCTGCACGGGCTCGGCGGGGTCGTGTCGTCCATCGGCGCGGGCATCATGACCGACCGCGTCGGCCGCCGCCCCACCCTCGTCATCGCCCAGACCTCGACGGCCTTCGCGGTCGCGCTGCTCGGCTTCATGACCGACCCGGTCGCGATCGCGGGGGTCGCCTTCCTCGTCGGCATGGCGAGCAACGCCTCCCGTCCGGCCGTGCAGGCGATGATGGCGGACATCGTCAAGCCCGAGGACCGCGTCCGCGCGTTCTCCCTCAACTACTGGGCGATCAACATGGGTTTCGCGGTCTCCTCCATGACCGCCGGCTTCATCGCGCAGTACAGCTACCTGGCCGGCTTCCTCGGCGAGGCGACGCTGACCCTGGTCTGCGCGGTCGTGGTGTTCCTCAAGCTGCCGGAGTCGCGTCCGCAGCGCAGCGCCGTGGAGCGGGCGGCGGAGCCGGAGATCGGCATGGGTACGGTGCTGCGGGACGGCCGCTTCATGGGTGTGGTCGGCCTGTCCTTCCTCATCTCCCTTATTTTCCAGCAGGGTTACGTGGGTCTGCCGGTCGCGATGGGCACGGACGGCTTCTCCAGCTCCGACTTCGGCCTGGCCATCGCCGTCAACGGCGTCCTCATCGTCGCGGTGCAGATCCCCCTCACCCGCTACCTCCAGCACCGCGACCCGCGCCGTCTGCTGATCCTCTCGTCGCTGCTCGCGGGGTACGGCTTCGGCCTGACGGCGTTCGCGGGCTCGGTCGCGGTGTACGCCCTGACGATCTGCGTCTGGACCGTGGCCGAGATCGTCAACGCCCCGACCCAGACCGGCCTGATCGTCCGCCTCTCCCCCCTCCACGGCCGGGGCCGCTACCAGGGCGTCTACACGATGTCCTGGTCGGTGGCGGCCCTGGTCGCCCCGCTCATGTCGGGTTACGTCATCGACCACTTCGGGGCGCAGTGGCTGTGGGGCGCGTGCGCGGTGCTGGGCACGGTGGCGGCGGGGGGCTACTGGGCCCTGATGCGGGGGCTGCCTCCGCAGGCTCCGGCGGCCCCGGCGGCTGCGGCGGCTGCGGCGCCGGTCGCGAGTAAACCGGCGGCCGCTCCGGCGGGCGCGCCGGTGGAGGGGTGCGCGGGGTCGGTGGCCTGAGGGCCGAGGGGACCTGGGGCGGACCCACGAGGGGCCGGGCCTCCCGGGCCGTTCGAGGACGGGCGAGGGCGAACCCCCTCAGCCCGTCTCCCCCGTGAGCCGCCCGAACGCCTCGAGGTTCCGCGTCGATTCGCCCCGCGACACCCGCCAGGCGTACTCCCGCCGGATGGCGGACGCGAAGCCCAGTTCGAGCAGCGTGTTGAAGGACCCGTCCGCCTCCTCAAGGACCACCCCGAGCAGCCGGTCGAGCTCGTCCGGGGTGACCGAGGACAGCGGAAGCTTGCCCGCCAGGTACACGTCCCCGAGCTGGTCGATCGCGTAACTCACCCCGTACAGACGGAGGTTGCGCTCAAGCAGCCAGCGGTGGACGGCCGGTTCGTTCTCGTCGGGGTGGCGCACCACGAAGGCGTTGACGGAGAGGGAGTGCCGTCCGACCCGCAGCGAGCAGGTCGTGGAGAGCTTGCGCGTGCCGGGCAGCGTCACCACGTACGCGCCGGGCCCGGGGGACTCCCACGAGAGCTCCGCGTCCTTGAGAGCCGCTTCGATGACCTGCCGCACGTCAGCCATGCCGCGAGCCTACGCGAACCCCGCGTGCCCGAGCCGGGCAGGGCGCACGCGTGCGCCGGTCTCACCCGTGGTGCGACCGCACCCGCCGCCGGTGCTCCTGCGTCGCCGCCGCGTACACGTCCGCCGTGGCCGACGCGGCCGTGTCCCACCCGAAGGACCGCGCGTGCCGGGCGGCCGCGTCGCCCATGCGCCCCACCAGCGCGGGGTCGGCCGCGAACCGGTGCAGCGCGGCCGCGTAGTCCTTGGGGTCGTGGCCCCGCACCAAGAACCCCGTCGAGCCGTCCCGCACCGCCACGGGCAGGCCACCGACCGAGGCCGCCACCACCGGCGTGCCCGCCGCCTGCGCCTCGATGGCGACCAGGCCGAACGATTCGCTGTAGGACGGCATGACCAGGACGGACGCCGCTCGGAACCAGTCCGCGAGCCGGTCCTGGCCGACGGGCGGTTTGAACCGTACGACGTCGCAGATGCCGAGCTTGGCCGCCAGTTTCTGCAACCCCTCCGGCTTCGCGAGGCCACTGCCGGACGGTCCACCGACGATCGGCACGATCATGCGGGAGCGCAGCGAGGGGTCGAGGTCGAGGAGTTCGGCCGCCGCCCGCAGCAGGATGTCGGGCGCCTTGAGCGGCTGTATGCGGCCCGCGAAGAGCGGAATGAAGGCGTCCTGGGGCAGCCCGAGCCGGTCGCGCGCCGCGCTCCTGCCGTCGGCCGGACGGAAGCGGTCGAGGTTCACGCCGGGGTGGACGACGGCGACCTTGCCGGGGTCGGCGTCGTAGAAGCGGACGAGTTCGTCGGCCTCCTCGGCGGTGTTGGCGATCAGCCGGTCCGCCGCGTCGACGATCTGCGTCTCACCGATGACCCGCGCGGCCGGCTCGGGGGTGTCGCCCTCGGCGAGCGCCGCGTTCTTGACCTTGGCCATGGTGTGCATGGCGTGCACCAGGGGCACGCCCCAGCGCTGCGCGGCCAGCCAGCCGACGTGCCCGGAGAGCCAGTAGTGGGAGTGGACCAGGTCGTAGTAGCCGGGTCTGTGGCGCGCCCAGGCCTGCATCACGCCGTGCGTGAAGGCACAGAGCTGGGCGGGCAGCTCCTCCTTGGCCAGGCCTTCGTAGGGGCCCGCGTCGACGTGCCGGACCAGCACACCGGGCGCCATCTCCACGGTGGGCGCGAGGCCGCCCGCGGTGGCCCGGGTGAAGATCTCGACCTCGATGTTGATCGCGGCGAGGCGCTTGGCGAGCTCGACGATGTACACGTTCATGCCGCCCGCGTCCCCCGTGCCCGGCTGGTGCAGCGGGGAGGTGTGCACGCTGAGCATGGCGACGCGGCGCGGCTTGCGGTGGCCGCCGGGCAGCCGGAGCCGTGGCTGCCCCGCCAGGGTGCCGGCGAACCGGGACACGTACTGGCTCACGTCGGGGCCCTCCTCGGCTCGGGGCACTGCCTTCGGTCGCGGAGCGGGCAGCGGACACGCCCCTCCAAAGCCCCGAACATCGGCGTCGGCTCTTTCATTTCCACTTTGCCAAAAAGTTGCCGGACACGCCGCGCGAGGTGGGGCGCCCCTACCGGCGACGTCCGGGCGAGGCCCCGCGTGCGGGGCGGAACGCCGGGGTCCGAGGGCCGCCTACTCTCGTCCTATGGCTCCACCCGCCCCACCCGCCAAGCGCCCCGTCGGCACCGTCACCCGTGGCACCACCAACCCGAACCGGCTGCGCCGCATGGACCGCTGGATCGCCGACGCGCACGGGGCGGCGCTGCGCCGCGCGGACGCTCCCGTCGCGGTCGACCTCGGGTACGGGGCCGCCCCCTGGACCGCGCTGGAACTGCTCCAGCGGCTGCGCGTGGCCGCGCCCGCCGTGTCGGTGGTCGGCATCGAGATCGAGCCCGCGCGGGTCGCCGCCGCCCAGCCGTACGAGCGCGAAGGCCTCACCTTCCGCCACGGCGGCTTCGAGGTGCCGCTGGCCGAACCGCCGGCGTTGATCCGCGCGGCGAACGTGCTGCGTCAGTACGACGAGGGCGAGGTGGCGGCCGTGTGGGCCCGGCTGTGCGCGCGGCTCGCGCCCGGCGGGCTGCTCGTGGAGGGCACGTGCGACGAGATCGGACGCCGTCACGTCTGGGTCGCGCTCGACCGCTCCGGCCCGCGCACGGTGACCTTCGCGACCCGGCTCGGCTCCCTGGTGCGCCCCTCCGACCTGGCCGAACGCCTGCCGAAGGCGCTGATCCACCGCAATGTGCCGGGCGAGCCGGTGCACGCGTTCCTGCGCGACTTCGACCGGGCGTGGGCGGCGGCCGCGCCGTACGCCGCGCTGGGCGCGCGCCAGCGGTGGATCACGTCCGTACGGGATCTGTCGGCCGACTGGCCGGTCGTGGACGGCGTACGGCGCTGGCGGCAGGGCGAGGTGACCGTGGACTGGGCGGCGCTCGCGCCCCGTTGAGGCCGCGCGGGGTTGCCCGCCGGGGTGCGGCTGTCTGCCGGTCTGACTGTCGGCCGGGGCCGGCCTGCCTGCCTATCCGTCCGTCCGCCGGGGCCGGTCTGTCGCCTGCCTGCCTGTCGATGACGTCGTACGGGTGAACTCCCGTGGCCGGCGGAACGCGTGGCGCGCGGTGTTCGTAGGACGGGTGAGGGCGCGGGGTGCGGGCAGCGAGTGGGTCCCTTCCCTGCCCTTGCGCCTCTGTCGTTTTGCGACGGGGCGTGGCAGCATCGCGCACGTCGGCGATATGTTACTGACGGTTAATCAGGTTCAGGGGTCCGGTGGGGGAACCGGGTGGTCTCAAGGGGGAGTTCTCAGTGCCGAAGCAGCGCCGTTTGGCAGCCGCGATCGCCTTGGTGTGCGCCATGACCGCGTGGGCCGCACCGGGGACGGCGTTCGCCGACCCGAAGCCGACGCCGTCGGCCACCGCGTCCGGCGCGGCGTCGGCGCCCGGGGCGCTGGAGGAGGTCAGCCGGCAGATAGACGACCTGTACCGGCAGGCGGCCGCGGCCACCGACGCGTACAACCTGGCCGTGGAGCAGACCGCGCAGCAGTCCGCGCGGATCGTCAAGCTGGCCCAGGAGATCGTGAAGGGCCAGGAGAAGATCAAGGCCCTCAAGGACCAGGCCGGCGCCACCGCGCGGATGCAGTACCGCAACGGCGGCCTGCCGCCGGGCGCGCAGCTGATGCTCAGCGGCAACCCCGACACCTTCCTCGACGCCGCCGGTTCCCTGCGCCAGGGCGAGCAGGCCGCCCAGGGCCTGATGTCCGAACTGACCAGGACGCAGGACGACTTGGCGGCGTACAGCAAGGACGCCACGGCCCAGTGGAAGGACCTGGAGGCCAACCGGGTCAAGAAGGAAGCCGCGAAGAAAGACATAACCGAGAAGATCGCGGCGGCCGAGAAGATCCAGGCCGACATGCAGGAGCAGGAGCGCCAGCGCCTGGCCGACCTTGAGGCGAAGAAGGCGTCGGACGCGCAGACGGCCTGGCTGAGCACGGGCGTCCTGAAGGACGTCGGCGGCACGGGGGCGAGCGAGCAGGGCACGAAGGCGGTGAAGTTCGCCACCGACCAGATCGGCAAGCGGTACGTGTGGGGCGCGGCCGGACCCGACACCTTCGACTGCTCGGGGCTGACCTCCCAGGCCTGGCTCGCCGCCGGCCACCCCATTCCGCGCACCTCGCAGGAGCAGTGGGCTCAGCTGCCCCACGTGGCCATCAAGGACATGCGCCCCGGCGACCTGGTCATCTACTTCGCCGACGCCACCCACGTGGGCATGTACATCGGAAACGGCGCGATCGTGCACGCCCCGCGTCCCGGCCGGACGGTGACGATCACGGGAGCGGGTTCGATGCCGATCCTGGGGGTGGTGCGACCGGGCTAGTGGGGGGCGCCCCGCTCCGGCGCACCCGCTCAGGCGTCCGGGTCCGCGTCCGACCGGGCGGCGCGAGTGGGTCCGCGAACCACCGGGCGGCCCGGGCGGGTCCGCGTCCGCCCGGGCAGCGCGGGCGGGTCCACGGCCGACCGGGCAGCGCGGGCGGGTCCGGGAGGGCAGGCGCGGACGTCCGTCGGGGCCCGGCCCCTACCGGCGGTACGGGCACCGCGCAACTTCCTGGGGCTCCGACAAATCAGGCATGTGGCATATGCCAGCCGGATCACCGTGATGAACCACCCATCGGCATTCCGCCGCGCGGGTGATGACGCTAGGGTCCCGGCTGGTGGGGCGCTGACCGGCGCTCCGCCGCGCCCTCGGGGGGAGGGAAGGAATCCGGAACCGACGATGCCCGCATCCCAGCACGTACCCGTACCGCACCAGCGAGCCGCCCCGGAGGCCCAGCCGGGCGGCGCCGACGGCCCGCTCAACCTGCTGGTCATCGAGGACGACCCGGCCGGCACGTTCACCGTCGACGAACTCCTCGACGAGGCCGGCACCCGGGTCCGCATCCGTACCGCCCGCAACCTCACCGAGGCCGAGCGGCTGCTCACCGACGACGTCCACTGCATCCTGCTCGACCTCGCGCTGCCCGGCCGCGACCCCGACGACGAGCTCGCGGCCCTGCGCCACGTGCTGCTCCTGGCCCCGCGCCACGCCGTCCTCGCCCTGACGCCGTCCACGCACGCGGAGCGCGCGGCGGAGGCGGTCCGGGTGGGCGCGCAGGACTACCTCTTCCGCGACGAGCTGGACGGCAGGCTGCTCAGCCGCGCCATCCGGTACGCGGTGGAGCGCAAGCGCGCGGACACGGCGCAGTACAAGCTGGCGGAGTCCCGGCTGCGCGCGCAGGAGAACGCCCGCCTCGAACGCGGTCTCCTGCCCACCCCGCTGCTCCAGGGCTCGGACCTGCGGTTCGCGGCCCGCTACCGCCCCGGCCGCTCCCGCGCGCTGCTCGGCGGCGACTTCTACGACACGGTGCGTACGCCCGACGGCACCGTCCACGCGATGATCGGCGACGTCTGCGGGCACGGCCCGGACGAGGCGGCGCTCGGGGTCGAACTGCGCATCGCCTGGCGGGCGTTGACCCTCGCGGGCCTGTGCGGCGACGAACTCCTTTCCACCCTGCAACAGGTACTTGAGCACGAGCGCGACAGCGAGGAGATCTTCGCGACGCTGTGCACGGTCGACATCTCGCCCGACGGCCGCAGCGCCGGCCTCTGCCTGGCCGGCCACCCCTCACCGCTGATCGTCCTCAATGGCCGCGCGCAGCTGCTCCCGTACGAGAACGGCGGCCCCGCGCTCGGCCTGCTGCCGCGCGCACGCTGGCCGCGCCGCCAGGTCGAACTCGGCCGGGAATGGGGCCTGTTGATGTACACCGACGGCCTGATCGAGGGCCGCACCGGCGATGGCAGCCAGCGGCTCGGGCAGGACGGCATGCTGGAGATGATCAACGCTCAGCTGGCGTCCGGGCTTCGGGGCGAGGCGCTGCTCGAAGCGGCGGTGACCCGGGCCCGCGAACTCAACGGCGGTGAACTGACGGACGACGTGGCGCTACTGCTCCTGGAACGCAAGCGGCCGTAGGGTCCCGCCTTAGGATCAGGCCGGACCGGGAAGCTGGGGGCGCGCTCGGAGCGCGCCGCCTGCCGATCCGATGTCAGCGCCGGCCGTTGTAGGGACCGTACGGCCCGTCGCTGCTGGAGCCGCCGCCGCGCCGGCCGCCCCGGCCGCCGCCGGAGACCTGCCGGATCGCGGGGCGTACGTCGACCATGAACACGATCGAGGCGACCAGGCCCGCGAGCTGGAGGAACAGATACGGCACGAACAGGTTCACCAGGACCGTGAGGCCGAGGATGATCAGCCAGAACGGCTTGGTCTGCTTGTCGGCGGCGCGGTAGGCGTCCTCACGGCCGAGGGCGGCGAAGACCAGCGCGACCACGGCGATGACGAACATCGCGAGATAGGCCAGCATCTGGAGAAAGCTGAATCCCGTGAGCAACATGCCGTGCACCGCCTAGTGAGTCCTGAGTCCTGGTCGTGAAGTCCGCGTGCTGAGCCGGGTGAGCGCGGGCGGGTGCCCGCGGCCAAGGTACTAGGACAACGGGGCGGACGCCGCGAAGGTGCCCGCCCCGTGCCCGCCGTCCGCCCCGAGGGGGGCGAAGGGATCATGCCCCGGATCGCGGGAAGATCACTCCGAGGCGCAATCCAAGGCCCACTTCGAGGTCATTCCCCGGCCTTGGGGGCGGCCTTCTTCACCGGGGTCTTGCGCGGGGCGGTCTTCTTGGCGACAGGCGTGTCGGCGCTGGGCGTGGTGTCGAAACCGGCGGGCGCGTTCCCGCCCTGGGCCACGAGCCGGTCGGCGACGGTGACGTCGTCCGCGCCCAGGGTGTCGTCCTTGGCCGGGGCCGCGCCGGCGGAGGTGTCGCTCTTGGCCGGGGTCTCGCTCGTGGGCTCGACGGCGCCGGCGATCTCGACGATCTCGTCGGCGGCCTCGCCGCGCCACTGCTTGACGACCTCCTGGCCGTGCTCGGCGACGGCGTCGTAGCCCTCGCGCGCCTTGACGGCGTACTCGGCGAGGACGCCGACCCCGCGCAGCGCCAGGTCCTGAGCGCTCTCACCCAGCTTCTTGAAGTCGCCGTCGATGGCGCCGATGAGGCCGCTGGCCCGGGTGGTGACGGCGGCCTGGACCTCCTTGACGCGAGCGGCGGCCTTCTCCTGCACGGCCTTGGGGTCGGTGCGGCGCACGGCCTCGATGCGCTCGGGCGCCTCGGACTGGATCTTCTCGATCAGGGCCGGAACCTTCTTGGCCTGCTGCCCAGCGAGGTCCGCCGTCCCGGCGAGGAAGTAGAGGGGGGTGGGGTCGGTGAGGGTCTTGCGCAGGTCATCGGTGATGGCCATGACTGTCCTCCCGGATCAGTGTTCAGTTGCTCGCTTGAGGGTGGTCGGCATCGCTGCCGTCGGCGGCGCTTTCGGTGTCCGTGCCGGCGTCGAGCCCGTTCTCCTTGCGGAAGGACTCGTAGATCTGGAGCAGAACCTGCTTCTGCCGCTCGTTGAGCGAGGGGTCCGCGAGGATGACGCTGCGCGTCCCCGCGGCCTCGGGAGACCGCTCGTCGAGGATGCCGGCCTGCACGTACAGCGTCTCGGCGGAGATCCGCAGCGCCTTGGCGAGCTGCTGCAAAATGTCCGCACTCGGCTTGCGCAGCCCGCGCTCGATCTGGCTCAGATACGGATTGGACACCCCGGCGGCATCGGCGAGCTGCCGCAACGACAGCTGCGCGGTGCGCCGCTGTTCGCGCAGGTATGCGCCGAGATTGCCGACGTTGAGCGATGCCATACCCCGAGAGTGCACCACCCCCGCTAACTTTTGCAAGCACCCGCTTGCAAAAGTGTGCGGCGCCACGTGGGGCATACACGCGTGCGGCCTGACGGGTCTCGCTGAAGGTGAGCCAGTCTCGGTCTATCTGGACCATCCGGTCGCTCGTCTCAGTCAACCTTGACCATCTGTCGATCTGTCTCGCTCTTCTTGGCCCACTGCCGCACGGGTCCCTACGGTCGTCGTATCGGGTGGGTGCCGAGCGGGGTGGCTGATGGCGGTGGAGGACTTCTGGCTGGAATACGTAGACGCCCGCGGTGAGCCGCACGGCGGGCCGCTTGAGGTGATGTGGCCGACCCGTTTCGAGGCAGTCGGGCAGGTACGCGGGTTCCCTTCGTACCGGGGCAGCGGAACTTCGCGGGCTATTGGGCTGCTACAGGTGGCGACCTGGTCGGCTATGAGTCGTGGGTGGAGCTCGGGCACCTGATGAGGCTGGACGCCGATCCGGATGTGGTGACGGTGGCCTCGCAGCCGTTCCGGCTGACATGGCGGAACGGCGACCCAGCCCGGCGGACCCGCCATACGCCGGACTACTTCGTACGCCGTCGGGACGGCACCGCTGTGGTGCTGGACGTACGTCCGGACGATCGGATCGAACCAGACGACGCGGCGAAGTTCGCGGCCACGGCCGCGGCCTGCTCCCAGGTTCGCTGGGGCTTCGAGCGGGTCGGGATACTCGATCCCGTGCTGGCGGCGAATCCGCGCTGGCTATCGGGCTACCGACACCCGCGGTTCGGCGCGAGCCGGTCGCCGATGCTCTGCAAGCGGTGTTTGGAGAGCCGCAGGGACTACTTACGGGGGCCCGGCAAGTCGGGGATCCAATCGCCACGCTGCCGGTGCTCTTCCACCTGTTGTGGCGCCGGGTGTTGGCCGCTGACTTGGGGGACGAGTTGCTGGCGGGGGCCACGCGCGTGCACCTCGTTCCTGCGGTGGCGAAGGAGGTGGGCGGGGATGCCGGCGCGTCCGCAGCTGCTGTCGCTGGGTGATCGGGTTCGCTACGACGGGCGCGAGCACACCGTAGCCGCCTTGCACGGCACTCGGTGCAGCTGGTGGATGACGCCTTGGCCGCCAGTGTGGTGCTGCGGGCCGAGTGGTGGCGAAGGCACCTGACCGAACTGCTTGCGGGCCGTCCAGACGTCGATGCGCGCACCCCGGTGAAGGCCGAGTACGACCCGGCCGTGAACTCCTTGCGGCAGCGGGAGCCGGCCAAGCTCGCCCAACTACGCGAAGCAGGCGAGGAGGTGGGGCTGAGCACGTTACGCAGGATGCGCTCTCGCTTCGAGCGCGAAGGGGTGGCGGGTTTGGTGGACCGTCGGCAGCGCAAACCCGCCACCGGCACGAGCCGGGCCGATCCGCGGGTGGTCGAGGCAATCGATAAAATCGTCAGCAGCCGGACCGACGAGCCGACCGTGTCCGCGCAGGTGCTGCGGCGCAAGGTCGAGCGCCTGCTGGCTGCCGAGCACGGCACGGGAGCGGTTCCGATGCCCTCCAGGGCGACGTTCTACCGCTTGTTGGAAGCAGTCTCGACCGGGCAACATCTGCTGGGCTCGGCCCGCACCCGACGCTCGCTCGGCAAACAGCCGAAGCGGATGTTCGGGCAGCTGACGACAGCGCGACCAGGTGAAGTGATGGAAATCGACTCCACGCCACTGGACGTAATGGTCGTCCACGACGACGGAACAGTGGACCGCTGCGAGTTGACGGGACTGGTAGATCTGGCGACGAGGACACTGGCTGCGGTGGTGCTGCGACCCTCGACGAAGGCGGTGGACGCCGCCCTGCTGCTGGCGCGGGCGATGAAGCCCGAGCTGGTGCGGCCGGGCTGGTCGGACGCGTTGCGCATGTCCCGGTCGGTGCTGCCCTACGCCTCGCTGCTGACGCTGGACGAACGGATGGCCAAGGCCGCCGCGAAGCCGGTGATCGTCCCGGAGATGGTGGTCAGTGACCGCGGGAAGGCGTTCATCTCGGACAACTTCCGTAATGCCTGTCGCCACTTGGAGATCTCGTTCCAGCCCGCGCATCCGGACACCCCGACCGACAAGCCGCATATTGAACGGACCTTGGGCTCCGTGGCAACGATGTCTGCCCAGGATCTGCTCCCGGCTACACCGGCCGTAGTGCCGAGATGCGAGGCAGGGATCCATCCGCACGAGCGGTTTGGTCCATCCACCAGCTCCAGGAACTGCTCCAGGAATGGGTCGTTTCGACGTGGCAGGTCAGGCCGCACGGCGGGCTGCGGGACCCGTTGATGCCGGATCGCCCGTTGAGTCCGAACGAGAAGTACGCCGCGCTGGTGGCGGCGGCCGGATACGTGCCGGTCGCACTGAGCCCGGAAGAGTACATCCAGCTCATGCCCCGCGAATGGAGGGTCATCGGTCCCGGAGGGGTGCGGATCAACAACCGTACTTACGATTCCCGCGACCTTGTCCCCTTTCGGCGCCAGCCCTCCGGGGCGGGTCCGGACGGGAGGCTGTGGGAGGTCCACTACGACCCTTATGACATCTCCTGCGTCTGGGTACGCAACCACCATGGCACGGGCTGGATCACCGCAACCTGGCGCCACCTACGCACTTCGCCCGTCCCCATGGGTGAACTGGTCTTCGACCGGGCCCGTCAGGTGCTGGCCGAACGTGAACGGCGCAAGCCGGACGAGGAAGCGGTCGCTGAGGCTGCGGTCGAGCTGCTTGACCGGGCCGCTGATGGTCACGGAGAACGCCCTGTCCGGCGGCGGAAAGGCTCGGGCCGAGCGGCCGAGCGGCGTGACCGCAAGGTCGTCGGCCGCACCCGTGCCACCAGCCAGCCGGCCTGGCCTTGTCCCGAGACGCCCGCCGCCTCCCAAGCGCTTCCGGCCGAACCAGCTCAGGTTTCCGATGCCGCCGAGGAGGGCGAGGAGTTGGCGAAAGTGGAGGCGAAAAGACGGTGGTGAGCCCCTCCGGAGATGATCGCTCTGGGGCCGACAAAGACGAACGTATGGAGCCGCCCACGACTCTCACTGGCTGGCAGCGGTTCGTGGAAAAGGACCCGCACCCCTTCGACGTGCTTCCCCGCCCTCGCTGGGAGTCGATGAACGACGAGGAACGCACCGACTACGACGAAGCTCGCACCGACTACCACTCAGAACTCCAAGTGGTACGCACGTCCACAGTCAAGGAAGTCGCTCACCAGGGACGCCTTCTGACTCTGCTCAACCGACGCGAGCACGGAGCTCGCCGCAACCTGATCATCTCCGGCGACCGCACCACGGGCAAGACCACTGCACTTCGAGAGCTCGGGCGCCTTCATGAACTGCGTGTTCGGCAGAGATCCGGCGAAGGCCAACGCATCCCGGTGGTCTATGTCACCGCACCGCCAAAAGGATCACCCCGGAAGCTCGCCTTGGAGTTTGCCCGCTTTCTCAACATTCCGACCATCACCCCACGCCACAACACCGCCGACATCACGCATTCCGTCTGTCAGGTGCTGACAGAGGCCCGCACGGACCTGGTGCTGGTCGACGAGATCCACCTCATGAGCCATCTCCGCGATCCTGGACGGCAGCGAAAGCATCACCCGGCGACAACTGCACGCCATCCACGTGGACCGCGCCAGCGAGAGCGCCTACCGGACATCCGCATGATCGGGGTCAAGGCCCCGACCGGGCGGGCACGGCCTCTGCCTCTGACCTCCCCGCCCTTTCCGAATGAGACTGTTCGGTCCTATGCCGCGCGGCTCGCGCTGCTCAACGGGGGTCCCCCGAAGCACGTGCTCCGCCGCTTCTACTCGGCGGAGAGGCCCCTGGACAGGCTGGACCTCCTCGCCGTTCGCAGCGGTCAGACACCGAAATCCCTGAGGAAGGCTCTGCCCGAACTGACCACCGCCGCAGTATGGCACCAGCCGGGCTACCCGTTGATCAACCGGACCTGGGCCTGCGACTTCTGCGCGGCCGCACATACCGGAAGGACCAGCAGGCGGATCGAGATCTGGGGGCTCAGAGACCTCAACCAGCTCTGCGTCAAGCACCGCCGGTGAACAGGCAGTGGCACCGCCTACGTCACAACAGATACCCCAGGATCCTGCCCGCCTACGAAGAATGCTCCAAGTTCTGGCGCGACCTGACCCGACACGGCTACGCAGTAGACCGCACGGAGCGCAGACTCCGCTTGATCCCTCCGGACGGGACCAGTCGGCACCGGCCATACCCATACGCCGAGGCCGCCGACTTCACCGACGTCGTCCAGGTCGCCGCTCTCTTCGCTTCCTTCTGCTGGCGAAAACAAGCCCTCGGAAGCCAGGGAGAGGTTCAGCGCTTCCGCCGAGAGTTCGACAGGCGACTACCCGCAGAGCGGAAGCTGAGGACAACCGCCATCCCACGGCTCCAAGAAGAGATCGTGCGGCTTGCCCAACGGGTCGACAAGGCCGTCCGCCACCATGAGGCCAGCCTCGACGGGCTCGTAACCGCCCACCCGCACGACCAGTTCCCTCCCCTTCTCATCCGACGGATCTTAAAGCGCTCCCCAGCACACGCACGGTGAACTGCCTCTGCCCTCACCGAGACGGAACCGACGTCAACTGCGTCGGAGCCGATCATTAGGCTCCGCTCATGACCAGCAACCCCGGATTCACCTGCTCGTGCTGCGGCAGCCACCACGCCGAGCTGCCGATGAACTACGCGGCCACCGCCCCGTACGTCTGGGAACCGAGCTTCGCAGACTCTGCGGACTGCCTTCTCTCATCGGATCAGTGCGTGATCCAGGCACAGCACTACTTCGTCAAGGGCCTGGTCGAGATACCGATCATCGGCAGCGACGGGGTGTTCTCCTGGGCCGCATGGGTCTCCCTCAGCCGGGACAACTTCTCCCGATCCGCAGATCTTTGGGACACCACGGGACGTGAAACCGAGGAGCCGTACTTCGGGTGGCTGTCCACCGACCTCTTCCTCTACTCGCCCAGCACCATCAACTTGAAGACCCGCGTCCACACCCGTCCCATCGGACAGCGTCCCTTCATCGAGCTGGAGCCGACCGACCACCCTCTCGCAGTCGAACAGCGGACCGGCATCACTATGGAGCGCGTCCGTGCGATCGCCGAAGCCGTTCTCCACCCCACCGACAGCGAATCCAAGTGACGTCGAACGAGCGGCTGACCTAGTGTTCCGCCCATGACCACACCAGACGTCGGCACTGACGATGAGGCCAGCGTGTCCATCCGCTGCCAGGACAACGCCTCCGTCAGCGTGACGTTCTGCGACCGGTTCAGCTTCGACGCCGACTCCGTGCACTATGCCGTCGAACTGCGCGCTCCCGGACTGACCGCTCGCGTCGACGAGGTCGTCGCCTGGATCTGGGACAGCGACCTCACCGCGTTTCTGGAAGAGCTCGCCACCGACTACCAGGGGTGGGACGGCGAACGGAGCTGGCATGCCAACGACCGCGACCTGACGGTGTCGGCGGCCTTCCGGTCCGGCGGCTACGTCGGGCTGACCTGGGCCTTGCGGCCGTGGACGCAGGCCGCAGGCGGCTGGGGCGCCTCGGTGACCACCTGGCTGGAGGCCGGCGAGCAGATGACTTCCCTCGCCGGCGATGTCCGGGCCTTCCTCGCCGAGGAGAACCAGTGACATCCCATATGCGCATCACCTGGACGGTCGCAGGATCCGGGTGGGCCGACTGCACCCTTGAAGATCGCCAGGTAAAAGTCGAGTTCACCGCGTCCTAGATCACCAATGCGCCCGAGGAGCTCCTGACCGCGGTGGGCCGGCTCGTCGCCGGCGTGACAGAGGCCTGCGCCCTGTTCGAGGCCGAGCCGACTGCCTACCGGTGGATCTTCTACCGCGAAGGCGAGGACATCTGGATCCGCGTGCTGGAACTACGCGACGGCAGCGATCACGACAACAGGGGAACCGAAATCTGGTCCAGCCAGCTCGGCACCGACCAGCTCGCCCGCACCGTGATCCGCTGCTTCGACGAGGTCGCGCAGACTTACGGCGAGAGCGGCTATCGAGGCAAGTGGGGGAAACACTTCCCACGAACCGAGCTCGAAGCCCTCAGACGCCTCTGGCACGCCCACCACCGCAGCGACAACACATAGCCGCACCGGCCCGCGACAAAGCAACGGCGGCCCTACTCCAGACTCCCAGCGTCGCACTCCAGCCGGGCCGCTGAGTTCGCGACGTCCGCCCCCGCACGTCCATGCGCGCCGCCGCCTAAGATCGCACATCACGACGGAGCACAGTAAGCGGGAGAGGGCCAGGAAAACCGTGCGATTCGGCGTAATTTATGACGACCATCGCTTGGCCGAAGGTGGCGCCATGGCGGAGGATCTTTTCGATGCCCTCCTCGTCCACGACACCTGGGACGACGACGGGTACCGCACCATGTTCACGTTGCGTGTTCTTACCAGGGAGGGCTGGGTCGAGGTCGGCACCGTGAAGATCGGCCATGTGGCGACGGACGACGAGGATTTTGGCAACTACCTACTCCCGGAGCGCTTCAGCCGCCTGGACGGCTCACGCTATTTCTCGGTGGGTCAGGATGAAAACTATTACTACAGGCTGAGCGAGATACCCAGCGCTGTCCGGGAGGAAGTGCTCACCGCGCTCCGGGACATCGCCTACGACGAGGACTCCTTCCTCCTCGCACGGAATCAGAATGTGACCCGTACTTCGCTACTCCGCTTCGTCAAGATGTCGACCGTGCGCGGGCAACTGCGGCGCATCGCACGTGGTGGAGCGCGCCGGGTGAGTTTCAATATCGCCTACGAGCCGCCGCTGCCATCGGCGATGGCTTCCGTGCGGTTCGAATTCAAGGTCGAACCAGGCTCCCGGCCGGCCAGCAACGTGCACGCCCTGACCGGACGGAACGGCGTGGGGAAGTCATATGTGCTTTCCCACTTGGCCCGCGCCGTCGCTGCGGTTGAGCCGCAGGCACATGAGCTCGGGCGGATCATCGAGTACGGCCGCGAGGGCCGATCCTTCAACAACCTGGTGACTGTCTCGTTCAGCGCCTTTGACGACTTCCCGCTCGTCGAGGGCGACGAAATGTTCATCGCTTCCTACGTGGGCCTGCGTGTTCAGGGTTCACGATCCCCAAGGTTCAAGACCCCTGGCGGGCTCAGGAAGGACTTCGCGCAGGCCATGAAGGCATGTCTGACGCGCGAGCGCAGCCCACAATGGATCAGGGCATTGCGCACCCTCGACTATCCCGGGAGCGGACTCCTGGAGGAGGGATGGCTGGAGAACTTCGAGAACACCGCAAGCCTGAACAGCCGCGAGAATAAGGCCCGGCAGCTCTTCCGCCGTCTCAGCGCCGGCCACCGGCTCGTTCTGCTCACCATGACCCGGCTCATCGAGCACGTGAGCGAGCGGACCCTCGTCATCATCGATGAGCCGGAAACCCACCTCCATCCGCCCCTGCTGTCCGCGTTCATGCGGGCGCTGTCCGATCTGCTCGCCGAGCGCAACGGGCTGGCCATCGTCGCCACACACTCTCCGGTTGTACTCCAAGAGATTCCTGCCCACTGCGTCTGGAAGCTCTGGCGCTACGGCGGGCAACTCGGCGCCGCGCAGCCCCGCATCGAAACGTACGGCGAGAACGTCGGCGTGCTGACTCACGAGGTCTTCGGTCTGGAACTCACCGAAGCCGGCTTTCTGCACGAACTACGACGTCTAGTCGACGTCGGCTACTCCTACGACGCTGTCCTGGAACACTTCAGTGGACGGCTCGGCAGCGAGGCACAGTTGGTGCTCAGCGCCTTGCTCGGCCAGCGCGACGACGTGGAGGGACACGGCTGATGCAGCACATAGATCCTCCGACCTTCGACGCACGCGACGTCTACACCACCTGCATCGCCAACGCCCGCCCAAATAACCGAAAACGTCTGGAATCGTTCACCGACGCGGTGGCCGATGCAGCAAGCGCGTACGAGGCAGCCGCTCAGGGCCAGGCTCTTCACACCCTCACCGGCCTCGCCGCCACGCCTGGCACCCGTCGCGACCGCAAGGCACTGGAGGGGGTTTACACCGACCGGTTGGCCAAGGACCGTGCTCCGGGCCGCCGCATCTACGAGGCGCTCAAAGGTACGACCGACCAAGAAGGCCGTCGACGGGATAACCGGTGTCCCCTGTGCGGGGAGGGCCTGGTAACCACGCTCGATCACCACCTACCCAAGAACACGTACCCACTGCTCAGCGTGGTGCCGGTTAACCTCATCCCGGCTTGCCGCGACTGCAACACCGGCAAGCGCGCGACAGTCCCCGTCAATGCGGGTGACCAGACCCTGCACCCCTACTTCGACGACTTCTCCCACCACCCCTGGCTTCGAGCTCGTCTCAGGAGGCCACGCGGCAATGAGCAGCCGTCGATGAAGTTCTTCGTTTCCCCCCACCCTGATTGGAGCGACACACTCACAGAACGCCTCCAGAAACACCTGAAGGTATTCGACTTGGACTACCGGTACAGCCTTCTGGTGAGTAGCCACATCGCATCCACCAACCACGACCTCACGATGATGCCCACCAACTCCGTCGCCCCCTGGCTTGAGCACAAGGCCGAGGGCTGGCGCTACCGGGGAAACCCCAACACGATGGGCTATGCCCTGTTCAAGGCCCTGGCGGCCGACAAGTGGTATGTCAACGGCGGCTGGCGCGGCTCAAGTCCGGAGACAGACCTCGACTAATCCCCGACAGCCATTCTCCGAGAAGGCCGATTTGAGGACACGCCACGACTTCGGAGAAGAGGGTGCAACAGCTCACTCGGGCTGGACGTGACGCCGCAATCAGTCCGCCGCGGGACCGATCGATGGCGTGGTCATCGGGTTCGCCGACCGGGCCCCCTTCTGCGGCCCCCGGCCAAGCGCAGAGCCGACGGGCTTGTCGTCGGCTCTCTCTCGTGTCGTGGTGTGGGCGCACCAGACGCGGCACGACTCCGCTCGACGGTAGAGCGACTGGGTTCGATGTCAACGGACAGCTGCTCAGGTTGAGTGAGACAGGCCAGCCATTGCCGTCTCACTCAACCTGAGCCACCCCAGGTCACCGCCTCACGGTGGCCCACTTCCATTGAGACGGGACACGGCCCACGTTGGACGTGCGGCCGTCCGTTCCCTGTCCATGTGCGGTTCCCGCCGCGTCCGCAGTGTGAAGGGATCGCGGCGGCGCCATGCTGCCCCGTGAAGCCGTGGCGAGCTGTCAGTGCTGGCGTTCTCGCGCTTGGCGGTCAGGATGGCTGGACTTGGTCGAAGAGGGCGAGGGCTTCGGCGGGATCCGGGCTGACGAGGCGTTCCAGACCGGCCGTCGTGATCTTCGCCCACCTGCCGGCCCGTGCCCACATCCGTTCCTCGAAGGCGCGGACGGCATCGTCCAGACCTTCAGGGCCGGTGGCGATGGACTCGGCGAGTTCGGCGCCTTCCAGCATCGCGAGGTTCGCGCCCGCCCCCAAGGGGGGCATCAGATGGGCGGCGTCGCCCAGGAGCGTCACCCCGGGGACGTGGGCCCAGGTGTGGGACACGGGCAGGACGTAGAGGGGGCGGTGTACGAAAGCGGTGCCGTGGCGGAGGAGGTCGAGGACGGGAGCGGCCCAGCCGTCGAACAGAGCCAGCAGGCTCGATCGCACGGCCTCGACGTCGGCCAGGTCCAGGTTCGCGTGCCAGTCCAGCGGCGCGCGGAACTTGGCGTACACCTTGACGTGGCCGCCGCTGTTGCGCTGGGCGACGAGGGCTCGGTTCACGCCGTACACGGCCATGGAACCGTCGCCGATGAGCCGGGCGAGGTCGGGGTGGCGGGTGTCGACGTCATCCAGCGATGTCTCGACATGGGTGACGCCGGTGTAGTGCGGGGTCGCCGACGAGACCGCTGAGCGGATCCGGGACCAGGCGCCGTCAGCGCCGATCACGAGGTCGTACGTCTCCCGCCGCCCGTCCGCGAAATGGACCACTACGCCACCCCGGGTCCCCGGCACCACCTGCGTCACGCCCCGGCCCCACTGAACGTCGAGAGGGCCGAGCAGCAGGTCGCGCAGTTGTCCGCGGTCGATCTCGGGATTGGCCCGGTCCTCTGGACGGGGTTGCCAGTCGCGCAGGACCGTCCCGGCCGTGTCCAGGATGCGCATGGCCTGCCCCTCGGGGCGGGACAGCGCCTGGAACTCCGCCAGCAGCCCCGCCTTGTCCAGCGCGAGCTGGCCCAGCCCTTCGTGCAGGTCCAGCGTGCCGCCCGAGGGGCGCGCGTCGGGGGCGGGATCGCGTTCGAGGACGGTGACTGGGTGGTCATGGCGGTGAAGGACGCGGGCGAAGGTAAGGCCGGCAGGACCGCTCCCGACCACTGCGATGCGGTGTCTCATGCCGATACACTGTATTGCTCCTATACAGCGCATCGCAACGGTACGGTGTGAGCATGACTGTCTGGGACCGGCCGGAGCCGCCGACTCGCCCCTTGCCGCTCGACCGAGAGCGGATCGTCGCCGCCGCCATCGCACTGGCCGACGAGGGCGGGCTGGAGGCGGTGTCGTTGCGCAAGGTCGCGGCCCGCCTGGACGCCGGTCCGATGCGGCTGTACCGGCACATCTCCACCAAAGAGGAGCTGTTCGACCTCATGGTGGACGAGGTCCAGGCCGAAATTCTTCCCGCGGAACAGCCCGGGCAGCCCGGTGACTGGCGGGAGGCGCTACGCGCTCTCGCTCAAGGCACCAGGCAGTGCGCTCTCCGTCACGAATGGCTGGCCGACCTGCTCGGCGGCCGCCCGGCCCTGGGACCGAACGGCCTCGCCGTGACCGAGGCCACGCTGGCCGCCCTCGACGGTCTCACCGATGTCGACACCGTCATGCGTGCCGTGGAGACCGTGAGCGCCTACTTCATTGGCGCGATCAGGCGCGAGATCGCGAACCTGCGGGCCGAGCGCGCCACGGGCTTGTCCAAGCACGACTGGCAGCGCGCCCACGGCCCGCATGTGACGAGAATGCTGGCCACAGGCCGCTTCCCGGCGCTGGCCAAGGCCGTGCACGACGGCACGGACGTGGACGCCCAGACATCCTTCGCAACCGGCCTGGACTGGGTTCTCGACGCCGTGGCCGCCAAACTCACCCCGCCGTCGGCATGACGCTCAGCCCTGACCGGTGGTGAGCGAGGAGATCGCGCCGGACTGTGTAGTCACCCGAACGAGGGGCGATGACCCGTGGCGGCGACGCGGCGAGGTCCAGGGGGCCAGGGGGGCCAGGGCGATCAGAAGGTTCCCCGCTCCACGGACGAAAAGTAGTGACTCAGCACGTCGCGGGTGTCCGGAGTGAACACGTTCTCCCGCATCGATCCGCGGAGCTCCGTCTCCGACAGCCAGCCGTGCCACATCACTTCGTCGGGGTCAGGGCGCAGCGGGCCCGACAGGACGGCCTCGTGCACGGCGAGCCAATGGGGGCTGATTCCAGTGCGGTTGAGGAACTTCACGATGAAGCGGACCGGCATACGAACACCCAGTTCCTCGGCCAGTTCGCGCGATGCGGCTTCCTCATAGGACTCCCCCGGGACGACGGCGCCACCCGGCGCCACCTCGTAGTGCCCGGGGAACCGATCCACGTGCTCGGCGCGACGGTGCACGAGGATCCTGCCTTGCCGGTCGCGGCATACCGTCACGGCGATCCGGTGCGGCCAGCCACGGCGAACGGCCTCGCGCCGGGCAACCACCGCCAAGACCCGGTCCTGCTCGTCCACCCGCTCGACCAGCTCACCCACGCGTCCCACCCAGGTCCGCAGCGGCACGGTCGCCGGCACCCGTCTGCTGTTGATCGAGCTTCTTCAGGACCCGGTCGCGGAGCAGGGCGTACTCCTCACGGAGCCTGCGCCACTCGGTCACGGGCGGGCGGGGGACCACGACACCGCCCGTGACGGTCTCCTCAGGGCCGAACTGCTCACGCGTGAGATCGACCTCGATGCCCCCGCCCAACCGGTTCCACCAGTGGAAGTCCACACGCTCTCCGTCGACGTGGACCTCCCCACGGATCAACTCACCCCCCAGCAGGTCATGGACCACCATCGCGGTCACTCCGCACTGGTCCCGGGCCGGGTTGTCCTCGGTCCAGCGCGATCGGAACTCGGGCGTGCATGTCTCGGCACACCAGCTGCCGCGCACGGCTCGCTCGATGTCGGAAAGAAGCAAGGGCGTCATGCCCGTGATCCTGCCCCGCCCCACTGACAACGGCCTGCGGCACCGGGCGAGTTGGCATCCGGGCCGCCGGCCGCCGCCCGCGACGCCGACACCCTGCGCGCGACCAGTCGGTCTGCCCCGTCCTGCCCGCACCCCGTCCGTCAGAGCACGCAGAACTCATTGCCTTCCGGGTCCGCCATCACGACGTGATCCGGCCTGCCCTGCAACTCGTCCTCGCGGATCACGGTCCCACCCGCGGCGGTCAGCCGCACCACCGCCTCGGCCACGCGCGGCCAGCGCACCTCCCACGGAGTCTCACGGCCGCCGCCGACACGCACATCGACATGCAGCCGATTCTTCCCACGTTTCGGCTCCGGCACCTTCAGAAAGGACACCGTGGGGCCTACGCCGTCCGGATCCGAGAGGTACGCCCCGTCGTCCCACTCGTCCTCCGGAACCCCATGGTCCGCGAACCACTCCTCCCAGCTCCCGAACCCCGGCGGCACGGGCCTCGCCACGTAGCCCAACGCCAGAGCCCAGAACGCGGCCAGCCTCGCCGGGTGCGCGCAGTCGATCGTCAAGCTCCACTCGGTCGCCATGAGCCCTCCCCAGTCGGAGGACCGGACTGTAGCGCGTACCTACGACAACCCCTGCCCGTTGCGTCACGCGGGCCCCGCGGCCCCCACGGGAGCACCCGGCGGTTCCGCTGTCGGCGGACCCGCTGGCTGCCGCCGTCGTGGCCCGGCCAGGATGGCCGTATGGGGAAGCACATGGCGGTGCGCCGACTGGATCTGGGGTACTTCGTCCGACCCGCAGCGGAGACAGGAGGGACCCAACCCAGGGTCGAACCCGCTCTTGCCTACCTGGTGCGGCACCCCGACGGGCTCATCCTCTTCGACACCGGTATCGGTGCAGGGGACCCCGAAACCGAAGCGCACTACCGGCCCCGGCGCCGCGCGTTGCAGGACGTCCTGTCCGCGTCCGGGGTCGCGCTCGACGACATCTCCCTGGTCGTGAACTGCCATCTGCACTTCGACCACTGCGGCGGTAACCCCCTCCTGGGCGGTGCGCCCATCGTGGTTCAGGACGTCGAGCTGGCCGCGGCCCGTCGGGGCGATTACACCTTCGCCGAGCTGGTCGACTTCCCCGGCGCGACCTACGAGGAGATCGCCGGCGAGACCGAGATCCGGCCAGAGGTCTGGATCATTCCGACGCCCGGGCACACTCCGGGGCACCAGTCGCTGGTCCTGCGGCAGGGCGACGGCACCGTGGTCCTGGCCGGCCAGGCGCACGACTTCGCCTCGGACTTCGCGTCCGAGCACCTGGCCCACCACGCGGCCCTGCACGGCGTGGAGCAACCGCTTCCGCCCTATCGGCACTGGCTGAACCGGCTCTGCGACTTCGACCCGCGCCGTGTGCTCTTCGCCCACGACTGCTCCGTCTGGGAACCGCCGCGCGACATCCCCAGCCGGCACACCCCCACCAGGACGAAGCCCACCGGGGCGCCCTGAGCCCGGGCCACGGGATTGTCACGTCGGCACGTCGGCACGTCGGCACGTCGTCATGGAGCGTCCGTACTCACGTCCGCGCCCGGGTCAACGTCCGCGTCCGCATCCGTGCGGGTCAGGCCCGATGCCAACGCGCGGGCCGCGGTCGCGAAGAAGTGTTCGTCGGCGCCGGGGGCCAGGCCCAGCGGGATGCCCTGGCCCAGGCCCACGAACAGGGCTCTGAGGGCGGTTGCCAGGCGTTGGGCCTGAGGTCGCGTCACCACGGTGCCGTTGTGCGCTCGCCCCGTGAACAGCGCGACCAGGTGCTCCTCCTGCCCCCGGACGGACGTGGCGAGGCGGGCTCCGAGGTCCGGGTCGTGCAGTGCCATGTCGAGCAGCGTGATCTGGAGCGACAGATGGGGCAGCGCGTCCGGGGCGTCGCAGGTGCGGCGGTAATGGCGGGCGAAGGCGTCGGCCGCCCTGGAGAGACGCAGGCCGATGCTCAGGGAGGGGTGCTCATGACGCGGGCCGTGGTGCCTACGGCGGCACGCTGGACACTGGCCGGGATTGTCGGTGACGGCGTCTTCAAAGTGGTGCTGGCCGCTGTCTACCTCGCCGGCGCGGCCCCGCTCGGCCGTCTGCTGGGGGTGTCCGGCTGGCTGATGGCCGTCTCCGGGGTCGCCCTGCTGGCGTGTGGCGGCATCGAGATCCGCCGTGTGCGCGACCGGTCCGCGCGCACCTGCCTGCGGCTCATGGCCGCCTACGACATCGGCTGGGTCGTGACCGCCGCCGTCGGATTCCTGCTGGCCCGGCGGGGCAGCGGTGTTGGAGGCGAGGTGTGGGTCGGGTACCAGGCGGCCGCCGCCGTGGCCTTCGCCGGGCTGCTGCTCGCCGCCGCCCCCACGCCGCCGCCGCCCACACCCCGCTGATCCGTCCCCGCCCCGTCGGCCGCACCCCCTAGCCGTACGCCCCCGACCCCCGCCCCCACCGGCTCCCCGCCTGCTTGACCGTTCTGATCACCGGGGCCGATTCCAGGTGGGTGATGGAGGGGAGGGCGGACACCCGGGTGGTCAGGTAGCGGTACAGGGCGCGTTGGTCCGCGCAGACCACGCTCGCGTACAGGTTGGCCGGGCCCGTCGTGGCGGCAGCGAAGGCCACTTCCGGGTGGCCGGCCAGGGCGTGGCCCGCCTCCTCCAGGTGGGCCGGGGCGACCGAGAGCCACAGCAAAGTCCTGGTGCGTACGCCGAACATGCGCCAGTCCACGTCGATGTCGAGGTAGAGCACCCCGTGCGCGCGCAGTTGCGCCACCCGGCGCCGGACCGTCGTCGGCGACCAGCCGGTCGCGCCGGCCAGCTCCTCGTACCCGGCCCGGCCGTCGGCGGCGAGCACGGCGATCAGCGCGCGGTCGGCGTCGTCGAGCCGGATCCGTCCCGCCGCACGCGGCGCTCGCGGCGGACGCAACCGCTCCGCCTCCTCCTCGTCCAGTGATCCGAGCTTTCCGACCACGTTGTCCGGGCCGCCGTAGAACGCGTGCAGCACCGAGTGCGCGGTCACGCCCTCCACACGCGGGGTGCCCGGGAGTTTCGCGAGCAGCAGCGCCTCGCTGTCCGCCTCGCTCTCGGTACGGACCGCGCACGTGACCTCGGTGCCGCCCGAACTCAGGCTCACCCAGGACGTGTCGGCCCGCCGGGCCAGCGCCTCGGCGACCGGCACGGACGCCGCCGGCGCGCACCGCACCCTCAGCAGCCACACATCGGCGCCCAGCGCGGTCGCGTCGACCCCGCCGAGCACCCGTACCGCCCCGGTCGACCGCAGCCGGGCGTAGCGGCGGGCGACCGTACGGTCCGACACCCCCAGTACGGCGGCGATGGCGCTGAACGGGGCGCGGCCGTCGATTTGCAGGGCGTGTACGAGCCGCCGGTCCAGGTCGTCAAAGTCGGATTCCACTGGGCCGAGGCTATCCGGTGTCAAGTCGCGCCGGAATCGGGGTGGTTGAGGGGCGGTCGGGGACGGCACGCGGAGGGTTGGTCCTGCCCTGCTCGACGGAGCCAGCCCCCGACCCCCAACCCCCCAAGGAGACCCCATGGACGCCGACCCCGGCACCCACACCCACCCCGGCCCCAACACTTCCGCCCCCACCCCCACCCCCACCGACGTCCTCGTCGTCGGCGCGGGGCCCACCGGGCTCGCGCTCGCCAACGAACTGCTCACGGCCGGCGTTTCGGCCGCCCTCGTCGACAGGCTGCCGCGCCGCAGCGACCTGTCCAAGGCCGGCGGCGTGCAGTCGCGCACCCTGGAGGCGTTCGACCAGCGGGGGCTGCTGGAACCGCTCCTCGCCACCGGGGACCATCCCACCGCCTCCGGCCACTTCGCCGGGATACCGCTCCCCTTCGCCGCCCACCGGCTGCCCTGGCGGTCCGTGCCGCAGGTGGTGATCGAGGGGTTCTTCGAGCGCCACCTCGCCGCGCGCGGCCTGCACGTCCGGCGGGCGCACGAGCTGACCGGGCTCACTCAGGACGAGTCCGGGGTCACCGCCACCTTCGCCAACGGCGCCGCCCTGCGCTGCCGTTACCTCGTCGCGGCCGACGGCGCCCACAGCACCGTACGGTCGCTGCTGGGTGCCGCGTTCCCCGGCGAGCCCGGTACGTTGACGACCACGGCCGCCGACGTACGCCTCGACGGCGCCGACGCGGTCGCCACGCACACCTGGAACGAGGACGGACACTTCGCGGCGCTCTTCCCGCTCGGCACCGACGACCGGGGCAGGCCGATGCACCGGCTGGTGCTCGGCGGGCCCGGCGAGTCGTCGCTGCCGAGGGACACACCGGTGACCGAGGACGACGTACGCCGTGGTCTGAGCACCGTGTTCGGCGCCCGGGTGCGGCTGCTCGAACTGCGCTACGCGCGCCGCATCACCAACGCGTCGCGCCTGGCCGAGCGCTACCGGCACGGGCGGGTGTTCCTCGCGGGCGACGCCGCCCACGTCCACCTCCCGCTCGGGGCGCAGGGCATGAACACCGGGCTCCAGGACGCGTTCAACCTGGGCTGGAAGCTCGGCGCGGCCGTGCGCGGGTGGGCGCCCGATGGCCTGCTCGACACCTACCACGCGGAACGCCATCCCGCCGGCGCCGCCGTCCTGCGCAACGTACGGGCCCAGAGCCTCCTGATGGACTGGGCCGGCACCCGCGACCCGAGTGTGCTGGCCGCCCGGGCGATCTTCACGGAGCTCGTCCAACTCCCGGACGTACAGCGCCATTTGGGGGGCCTGATGTCGGGGATGGCTCTGCGCTACCCGATGCCGGACCTCGACGGCGGCCACCCGCTGACCGGCCGCCCCGTACCGGACCTGGACCTCGGCACGACCCGGACGCACGAACTCCTGCGGTCCGGCCGGGGCGTCCTGCTCGACCCGGACGACGCGTTCGCCAAGGCCGCCGAGCCCTGGTCGGACCGGGTGGACGTCGCGGGCCGAGGCGCCGCCACCGAGCCGATGCTCATCCGGCCCGACGGCTATGTGTGCTGGGCCGGCACGGTCGGCCTCGAAACGGCGCTCGGCCGCTGGTTCGGCGAACCCCGCTGACGGGTTGGGCGAACCCCGCTGGGGCGGCCGCCGCTCAGCGGAACGCCGCCACATTGCGGGCCGCCCACGCGGCGAACGGGCGCGGCGGCCGGCCGAGGACGCGCTCGACGTCCGGGCTGACGCGCAGTTCGGCCGGGTTCGGGGAGCCGATGATGTCCAGCGTGTCGTCGGCGAGTTCCCCCGGCATCGTGGCGGTCATGCCCGCCTTCGCCTCCTCGCGGGTGAGTTCGTGGAACCGTACGGGCTCGCCCAGCGCGGCGGCGATGGCCTCGGCCTGGCCGCGCGGGGTGATGACCGCCGGTCCGGTCAGCTCGTACACGCCACCGGCGTGCCGGTCCTCGACGAGGCACGCCGCCGCGACCTCGGCGATGTCCACCGGGTCGACGACCGGCACCCCGACGTCGCCGAAGGGCGCGGCCACCGTCCGGCGCGTACGGACGGACTCGGCCCACCACAGCGCGTTCGAGGCGAAGCCGCCCGGTCGCAGGACGGCCCACTCGAGGCCGCTCTCCCGCAGCGTGTCCTCAAGGGCGCGCATCGCGATCCGCGTCCGTCCGTACGGCCTGGTCGACACGCCGAGCGTGGACAGCAGGACCACGCGGCGTACGCCTGCGGCCGCCGCCTCGCCGATGATGTCGGCGGGTTCGGCTCCGGCGGCGTGCAGATCGCCGGAGAGCAGCACGAACAGGGCCCGGGCGCCTTCGAGCGCGGGCTTGAGTCCGGCGGGGTCGCTCAGGTCGGCCACCACGTGGCGTACCCCGTCGGGCACCTGGGCCGGGCGCCGCGACACCGCCGTCACCCGCTGCCCCGCCTCGGCAAGCGCCCGCGTCAACGGCCGGCCAATGTTTCCGGTGGCCCCGGTCACCACGATCATGAAAGCTCCTTCTCTCTGCGATGCGCGCGAATACGTGCGACGCGTGTGACACGTGCGGTAGGTGCGGTAGGTGCGACGTGTGCGGTGTGCTCCCGCGCCGCGTCGATCTCCGTGGTCCGCACGTTAGGAGTTCGGGCTAACTATCGGTAAGGGCATACCTCTGGGTAAGCTCCTGCCATGACGGAAGGCGCGCAGCTCAGCCCGGTCGCTCCCGAGCGGCGGTATGACGTGTTTCACACCGACTGCCCGGCGCGGGTGGTCGTCGACCACGTGACCAGCAGATGGGGCATCTGGGTCCTGATCGCGCTGCGGAGCAACGACCTCCGGTTCTATGAGCTGCGCGAGAGCATCAAGGGCATCAGCGAGAAGATGCTCGCCCAGACGCTGCGCGCGCTCGTCGAGGACGATCTGGTCTGGCGCAAGGTCGAGCCGACCACACCGCCCCAAGTCACCTACGGCCTCACCGAGTTCGGCCGCGAGCTCGGCACCCCGCTGGAGGACCTTTTCGACCGGATCACCCAGCGCCTGGCCCCGGATGACGCGCGCTACCCCAACGGATGGGCCGCACGGCCCACACGCGACCCCGCCCGAGCCAACCCCGCACAGCCCACACGCGACCCCGCCCCCGCCTGAGCCAACCGACCCCGCCCCGCCTGAGCAGGGGCCGGGCAGGGCCCGAACACACCCGAGCCACACGCACGCCCGCCCGCGCCCCCGTCGCGGCGGCCGGTCAGAACATGTCCGGGCACCACGGGCGGCGGGCCGTGCGGAACAGGGCGTCCGCGCGCAGGGCCGCGCCCGCCCGGGCCTCGGTGACCCGGCCGAGCCCGAGCAGCCGCGAGGCCGACTCGTCGCCCAGGTACAGGGACGCCAACTCCCGTACGTCAAGGACCAGTTCGGCCTCCCGCGTGGTGGGCACGCAGCGGGCGCCGCCGCGGTCCGCCTCCAGCAGGAAGCGGCCCGCCGTCAGGCCCGTGGCGTCCTCGACCTCAAGGACGATGTCGCAGCCGCCCTCGTCGTCGTACGCGCGGGCCTCAAGGGCGGCGGCGACATCGAGCAGCCGCAGCCACAGAAAGTCGCTGTGGGTCACGATCCTGGCGGCGCGCGGGTTCGGGAAGAACAGGGGCAGCAGGTCGTCGGGCGCGCGGTAGCCGGTGCGTACGGTGCGGATCCAGTCGATGGAGCACAGGTAGTGCCACAGGGCGCGGTCCGCCCGCGGGGTGAGCCCGATCAGGCCTTGCACGGTCGCCGTGTTCTCGGGCAGCTTGGCATCGCTCCAGCGCTCGTCGGCGGTGTACGCGACGATCCCGGCCGGGTCGCCATCGGCCGTGCGGTACACCGCGAAGAACGGCTCGGTCCAGGTCGCGTCGCGCCGCACGACGCCGGTGGTCCGGTCCCACCAGCGCCGGTCGCGGTTGATCGCGCCGGGCTGGAACGGCCGGAAACGTTCGAACACCTCGGCGCCGAGCTCGGCCGCCTCGGCCGGGTCCACCAGATCCACCCGGCCGCCGCACTCCGGGCGCGACCAGTGCGGGTCGAGGCCGGTGCGGGCCGTGTCGATCTCCCACTCGGTGAGCCAGGTCGCGGGCCCGTACCCGTACCGGCCGTAGATGGGGTACTCGGCGGCGATCAGCGTGGACGCGAGCTCGCCGCGCTCCCGGGCCCCGGCGAGCTCGGCCGCCATCATGCGGGACAGCAGCCCGCGCCTGCGGTGCGTGGGCGCCACGGTGACCGCGCTGACCGCGCTCACCGCCAGCGCGGCCCCGCCCGGCACGGTCAGCTCCTGCGCGAAGGACCGGAACGTGGCCACGCACCGGCCGCCGTCGAAGGCGCCGCGCACCCGGCCGAGGTCGGTGTGGGCCATCAGGTCCCGCGTGTAGTCCTCGCGCGGCGGCGTCGATTGGAGAAATCCCGTGCTCATCGCCTTCATCCAGGCGGCGAACTCGGATTCGGCGACGGTACGGACCTCGATGTCGGGCGTGGCCGGGAAGCTCATGGCCGCCACGCTAAGCGGCCCCGCTTCAGAATGTCGCGCGGATTTCGCCCACCTCGGCGGCCCCGCCGAACAGCGGGGCGCGGCCGATCCGCTCCACTGCGGGCGCGTCCACCCCCATCAGGCGCAGCGCACGCGCCAGGATCGGACCGAGCGCGCGGATGGCGCCGTCGTCGACCTTGAAGGCGAGCGCGCGGCCGTCGGCGAGCGCGAAGGCCTGCACGGCCTCGGCGCCCATCTTCGACAGCGCGCCGGGCACCTCGCGCATCAGCCAGGTGTCGGGCCTGCGCGTACCGGCGACGTACTCGGGGTGGGCGCGCATCGCCTCGGCGACGCGGCCTTCGACGGTGTCCGGGGCGGCCGTGGCGAAGGTACGGAAGGCGCGGGCGAGGCCGGTGAGGCTGATCGCCATCAGGGGAGCGCCGCAGCCGTCGGTGCCGACGGAGGCGACGGGCTCGCCGGCGGCCGCCTCGACGCTGTCGTGGGCCAGGCGCTGGAGGGGGTGCGCCGGGTCGAGGTAGGTGCCCAGGCCCCAGCCGTTGAGCTTGCAGGCGGCGAGCATCGCCGCGTGCTTGCCGGAGCAGTTCATGGTGAGCCGGTCGCGGACGTGCCCCGCGGCCAGGTACGTCTCGGCCTCCGCGGCGTCCAGCGGCAGGTCGGGCGGGGTCTGGAGGTCGTCCGGGCTCAGTCCGTGCTCGGCCAGCATCGTGCGGACCAGATCGAGGTGGAAGCCCTCGCCGGAGTGGCTTGCGGCGGCGATCGCCAGGCGCTCCCCGGACAGGTCGAGCCCGGCCCGCAGCACGGCGGCGGCCTGCATCGGCTTGTTGGAGGAGCGGGGGAAGACGGGAGCCGCCGGGTCGCCGAGCGCGAACTCGACGCTGCCGTCGGCGGCCAGGACCACGAGCGAGCCCCGGTGATGGCCCTCGACGAATCCCGAACGGACGACCTCGGCGAGGACCGGGGGTATCGGGGACGCGACCTGGGATATCGGGGACGTCGGGGACACGGCGGTCATGGGGCGGCCTTCCGGGGCAGATGACCCGCCCCGGAAGGATCGCTTCCGGTCGGTGGGTCAGATGAGCAGATCGTCTACTTGCGCTTCCCCATCACGGTACCTGCGGGCGATCTCCGCACTGCAATCGTCGGCGGTGCGCTGGAGCTCCTGGCGGCGCCGGGAGACCTGCTGCTCGTAGCGGATCAGACGGCCGGTCGCGGTGTGCAGCTCTTCGTCCGTACGGGCGGCCAGGTCGGAGAGCTCGACCTCGGCGTCCATCTCGGCGGCCAGGACGCGGTACTCCTCGCTGCGCGGCGCGGACAGCGTGACGTGGCGGGCCGAGGCCCGGTGCGAGGAGGGCGCGTCGGTCAGGATCTCGGCAAGCCGCTCCACCACCGGCGCCTGCGGCCCGGTGCGCCGGGCGAGCTCGGCCCGCAGGATGTCGATCCGGCCGTGCAGGAGCCGCCGCACATAGCTGAGGTCGGCCTCGTCGCGCTGCGACTGGCGGCGCAGCGCGCGCAGTTCGGCCAGCCGGAGCCCGGCCAGGTCGTGTTCGCGCTGGAGCGGCAGGGCGCCGCCCGCCCATCGCATGGGGGATCGCACGGCGGTACGCGGGCTGGTCCGGGTCAGCGATACGGGACCGGACGATCGCCCGGCGCCTGGTGTACTCATGCGTCTTTCCGTCCCCTCGACCGGTGCATGGGGTCTCCCTGGGCCCGAAGGACCCCGGGGAAGCACCGCCTGCACGCATCGTGCCACTCCGGGTACGGCGGGTGCAGGCGCACTGCACCCGTTCAGCCGCTCGGAATCCGGACGCGCCGGTGGCATAAGTTGGGCCACATGCGAGCGGTGGTGCAGAGAGTCGACGGCGCGAAGGTCGTCGTGGCGGGCGAGACGGTCGGCGAGATCACGGGCGAGGGCCTGTGTGTCCTGGTCGGCGTGACACACGAGGACAATCCGGACAAGGCGGCGCAGCTCGCCCGCAAGTTGTGGTCGGTTCGCATCCTTGAGGGCGAGAAGTCCTGCTCCGACGTGAATGCGCCCTTGCTGGTGATTTCGCAGTTCACTCTCTACGGGGACGCCCGCAAGGGCCGCCGCCCCACCTGGAACGCGGCGGCACCGGGCGACGTGGCGGAACCCCTGGTCGACGAGGTCGTGGCCCGGCTGCGGGCGCTCGGCGCCCGGGTGGAGACGGGCCGCTTCGGCGCGGACATGCGGGTGTCCCTCACCAACCACGGCCCGTTCACGGTCATCGTCGACGTCTGAGCCCAGGCGGAACCCGGCTACGGCTCGACCACGACTTCCTGGGCCGCCGCCGTGTTCCCCGCGAGCAGTTCCGCGTCCACCGGCACGTTCCGCTTGACCAGGGCCAGCGCGATCGGACCCAGCTCGTGGTGGCGGGCCGAGGTCGTGACGAAGCCGAGCTGACGCCCCTCGGCGCCGTCGGCGGCGAGCCGCACCGGCGTCCCGGGACCGGGCAGCAGCACCTCGCTGCCGTCCAGGTGCAGAAAGACCAGGCGGCGCGGGGGCTTGCCCAGGTTGTGGACGCGCGCGACCGTCTCCTGCCCCCGGTAGCAGCCCTTCTGGAGGTGCACGGCCGAGCCGATCCAGCCCACCTCGTGCGGAATCGTGCGGTGGTCGGTCTCGAAGCCGAGCCGGGGCCGGTGCGCCTCGACCCGCAGCGCCTCGTACGCCAGGATCCCGGCGAGCGGGCCGGCGCCGGCCGCGTACTTCTCCAGGTCGGCGCGGGGCAGGAACAGATCACGGCCGTACGCCGTCTCGCGCACGGCCACCCCGTCGGGCACCTCGGCGATGGAACCGGCCGGCAGGTGGACGACCGCGAACTCGCCGGTGCGGTCGGCCACTTCGACCCGGTAGAAGAACTTCATCGACTCCAGGTAGGCGATCAGCTCGCCCTGGGTGCCGGGCTCGACGTGGATCCACACCGTGGCGCCGTCGTCCACCAGATACAGGGCGTGCTCGACGTGTCCGTTCGCCGACAGGACCAGCGCCTCGGTGGCCTGCCCGGCGGGCAGGTCGCTCACGTGCTGGGTGAGCAGCAGGTGCAGCCAGCTCAGCCGGTCGTCGCCGGTGACGGTGAGGACCCCCCGGTGGGAGAGGTCCACGAGTCCGGTACCGCCGGCGAGCGCGCGCTGCTCGCGGAACAGGTCGCCGTAGTGCGCCGCGACGCCGTCGTCGCGCCCTTCGGCGGGGACGGCGCCGGCCTGGGACAGCAGAGGGCTCTTCATACGGGCAAGCCTACGACCCGGCGCCCTCGGCCTTTTTGGCGCACTCGGCGCAGCGCCCGAAGATCGCGAAGTGCTTCATGTCCGTGTCGAAGCCGAAGGTGTCCCTGAGCTTCGCGGTGAAGTCACCGGCCACCGACACGTCCGCCTCGATCACCTCGGTGCAGTCGCGGCACACCAGATGGAGGTGGTGGTGGCGGTCGGCCAGGTGGTAGGTGGGGGCACCGTGGCCCAGATGGGCGTGCGAGACCAGACCCAGCTCCTCCAGGAGCTCAAGGGTCCGGTACACGGTGGAGATGTTCACGCCGCCCGCCGTCTTCCGCACCTGGGTGAGGATGTCGTCGGGCGTCGCGTGCTCCAGCACGTCCACGGCCTCCAGGACGAGCTGTCGCTGGGGCGTCAGGCGGTAGCCGCGCCTGCGGAGGTCGCTCTGCCAGTCGGTGGTCACCACGCCCCCAGCGTAAGACCTGCTCGAAGAAGGAGACCTACTTGAAGAAGGCGATCCCGTCATCGGGAAGATCGCCGAGTCCGCGCGCCATCTCCGCGACCTCTTCCGGCGTGACGACCTTCTTCAGGTGCGCCGACATGTACGGACGGAGCTCGACGTCGGGCGTCGCCTTCTCGCCGACCCACATCAGGTCGCTCTTGACGTAGCCGTAGAGGCGCTTGCCACCGGTGTAGGGGCCGGAGGCGGCGGTGCGCGCGACGGCGTCCGTCACGATGTCGATCTGCGGCTTCTGGTGGGCGAGCTCGCCGTACCAGACCTCGACGATGCCCTGGTCGCGGACCATGACGACCTCGACCTTGCGGTCCTTGTCGATGCGCCAGTAGCCCGACTCGGACTCCAGCGGCTTCACCTTGTTGCCCTCGGCGTCCAGGATCCAGGAGTGCGAGACGTACTCAAGGAAGTCACGGCCGTCGTGGGAGAAGGTCACGGACTGCCCGAAGTTCGCCTTCTCGGCACCCGGGAAGTCGGTGACGCCCGCTCCCTCCCACGTACCGAGGAGGAAGACCAGGGGGACCAGGTCGGGGTGGAGGTCGGACGGAATCTCGATCATGAGGCTGCGATCTCTTCGTTAACGACGGCAGGGGGTCAGCGCTGGCCCTGGTACAGCTTCTTCACGGTCAGACCGGCGAAGGCGAGGACGCCGACGCAGACCAGGACAAGGAGGGTGGAGAAAACAGCCTCAAGCACGGGGGGCTCCTCGCAGCAGCGGGTTCGGGGCGGACAGGGCCGGCCCCCAGCCTAATGGGTGGGAGCGCGGCCCTCTCTGTGAGGTACGCCGCCGGTGGCACGGCGGGGTGACGCGGGGGGGGTCAGCCCAGGAGCTGTTCCTGGAGGACGGTGGTCTGGTGGAAGGGGACGGCGGGGGCGGATCCCTTCCGTGACTGGATGACCAGGGCGAGGATGTCACCCGCCATGAGGTAGGCGTGCCGTACCTGGACGGGCCCGGTCGGCGCCGGCTCCACGTACACGTCGTGCCCTACGTCCGGGACGCGGGAGACGTAGTCCTGGTCGAACACGGACTTGCCCTCCACGTCCTTCAGGACCGGAGGGGCCACGTTCGCGTCCGGGAGGTGCTGGGAGGTGAACGTGGTCTGGTACCCGACGCTGTGGAAGCGCAGCAGGTAGATACGGGTGGCGGTGCCGTCCGGCATGGTCCAGCCACGGGCCGCGATCTGCACGGGGCCGCCCGTGGCGAGGTCGTGCCGCATGCTGGAGACCTCGCGGTCGGCGCCGAACTCCTGGAAGAACCGGTCGGTGGAGATACGGCTCCTGTCCCCCTTGAGCGTGGGGTCGGGCACGGACCCCACCGGGGCGGGCAGCAACAGCCGCTCCAGGTCGGCGTAGTGGATCCGGCCGGGGTTCTCGACGGCGAACGGCAGCGCGGCCCCGGCGGGCAGGGCGGGCCTGACCAGCCGGGGATACTCCCAGCGGCCGTCGCTCTCGGTGGAGAGCCCGGGCACATCCGTGCGCTCCCGCTCGGTGATCCCGTACGCGACGCCGGTGCCGAGCACCGCGAAGACGGCCGCGGCGGCCGTCCACCGCAGGACGGCCCGCAGCACGCGGCGGTCCTTGGGGGCGGCCGGCGTCTCCGGAAGCGGGGGCGCTATGGCTTCCGGCGTGACCGGGGCCGGGGCTGTGTCCGCTGCTGCGCGCTGGTCGGTCGAGTCACTCACACGGGCTCCCCGGGGGACGCGATGAGGTCGAGCTGCCTGCGCAGCAGAGTGGCCGCGTCGGCGGTGTCCAGCGGGGCCGGGCCGTAGGTGTACGCGTTGACCATGATGTCGCCCTCGTACGCGGTGCAGTACATGGCGTCGAGCTTCATCCCGTCGTGCTCGGGCAGGAGCAGGCACACGGAATTGGCGTGACCCTTGATCTCCGGACCGACGCGGAGGGCCTTGCTGTCGCGCCCGGTCTTCTTCTGGACCTCGATCATGTCCTTGACGGCCTCCATGTTCTGCATCTGCGAAAGCCGCATCTCGACGACGAAGTGGCCCTCGCCGTAGCTGCGCATGGCGATCGCCTTGATCTTCAGGTTGTCGATGATCTCGTCGCTCTCCGCCCGCATGTCGGCAGGCAGGTGACGGCCACCCTCCTTCAGGAGGGCGATCGACCGCTGGGTGTCGAGAACCGTGTCGTTGCCGAACTCCCCGATGTCTGGACCGAGTTCGTAGGTGAAGGGCAGCGGAAGCAGCTTGTCGCCGAGCCCGGCCGACGCGGAGACCGAGGCTCTGGGCGCGGGCGCCGGGGTTCCCTTCGGCATCGCTTGGACGACGGTCGGGGCATTGCGGTCCGCTTCGCCCAGCTTGGCCAGGCCCCAGACGGCGCCCCCGGCGACGAGCAGGAGTGCGACGGCCCCCGACACGAGCGGGACGACGCGGCCGTTACGGCGTGCGAGCGCCGGGGCCTCGGATGTGAGGGCCCCGTCGGGCTCGGCGGGCTCGGGGGTGACGGCGGGGACCGGCTCGGCGGCGGCCCTTTCGTGCTCGTTCACAGTCGCTCCAACTGCTGCTTGGCCAGGGCCTGAAGGGCCGATTCCGATACGGTCCCCGCGGCGTTCTCGTACTGGATGTCCATGTACGTGCCGTCGCGCCAGGCGAATGCGCGCCCCCTGTACACCGGTTGGTAACCAGGCTTGGTGTGCGGCCTGTCGTACACGTAGACGCGCCCTTCGGCGCTGTCCGGGATGGGCTTGCCGGCGTTCCCGGCGTACTCCGGCTTCTGCATGTAGTCCTTCTGGCGCCGGACATAGGACTTGGAGTCGACGGAGGTGTCGTCGTGGAACTGCATCAGCGTGATCTCGACGTACACCCCGCCCTGGGACCAGGACGTCCTGGCGCAGCGCCGGAACCCGACCCTCAACAAGTCCTGGAAGGCGCCGTCGGGAGACTCGTAGCCCGCCGACACGGACGGCAGATCCTGCCAGTCGGGCCCCGCTTCGGTCTTCGCGCCGTCCGGCTTCGGCATCAGGAGGAGGCGCGGATCGCCGTCCGTCTTCTCGTCCCAGCGGTCGGCGGAGATGGTGCGGGCCGTCGTCTTCCTGTCCGCCGGCGAGGTCGTCGACGGGGCCAGGTCCCGCTGGGCGAGTGGCACCAGGGGCGTCGGCGGCCTCTGATACTGCACGGCGTACCCGGTGACGGTGCCCGCCAGCACGCCGAGCGCGGCGGCGCCCGCGACGATCAGGGCGGTACGGCCACGGCGACGGCCCGGGCGCGCGGCGGCCACGGCCCCGGGCCTGGCGGCGGGCTCGGCGACGGGCCCTATGAGGGACGCATCCGGTCCGGACGCGGTGCCGGGGCCGGGGGGATCCGGCTCGGGTGCCACCACGGGTGGCGCCTTCGGGTCCGGCCCGGACATACCGGGCGGCTCTTCCGTTGAACTCACGCGTCCTCCACAGGACTTGGCATGGCGTCAGGAGCGGATGCGTCACCGCGCCACACAGCAGACCCACAGCCACCGGGGGAGGTTGCGGCCCGGCGGATTACAGTTCGGCATATGCCGAAGCAGAAGCTCGTGATCAAGGTGACCGCCGGGGCCGACGCGCCCGAGCGGTGTTCGCAGGCGTTCACCGTGGCGGCGGTGGCCGTGGCCAGCGGGGTGGAGGTGTCGCTGTGGCTGACGGGTGAGTCGTCCTGGTTCGCCCTGCCGGGCCGGGCCGCCGAATTCGAGCTTCCCCATGCCGCGCCGCTGCCCGATCTCATCGAGTCGGTCCAGGCGGGCGGGCGGATCACCCTGTGCACGCAGTGCGCGACCCGCCGCGAGATCACGGAGCAGGACGTCCTGGAGGGCGTACGGATCGCGGGGGCGCAGGTGTTCGTGCAGGAGATCATGGCGGACGGCGTGCAGGCGCTGGTGTACTGAGCGCCGATCCGCCGCGTACGGGTCGCCTACGGCTCGCGTACGGCTACGGGCGGCGCTTCTTGCCGTCCAGCTCGTCCCACCACTCGTCGGACTTCGGGTCGCCCGAGGGGTCGTCCCACCAGCGGTCATCGGGCCCGCGCCGGTTGGCGATCATCGCGGCGACCGGCGGGATGACCATGGCGACGACGCACATTCCGACGGCCGCCGGGACGGACCACAGGCGCACGAAGCCCCAGGCGGACACGAAGAGCAGGATGCAGCCGCCCATCATCCAGAAATAGCCGCGCCGACGCCGGGCCAACATGCATCCAGCGTACGACCAAGGGGCCCGGCCCGATACGCCGAAGTACGAGGTGGCCCGGCCCCGCACGGCACGAAGGGCCGCACCCCATTCCAAGGCGTCCAACCCCCGGGGTGCGGCCCTTCGGCCGGCTACTGCGGTACTGCGGTACTGCTGCCGTCGGTCAGACGGCGATGGCGACCTCGGCGAGGCCACCGGTCCGGGCGACGACCGTACGGTCCGCGCTGCCGCCCGGCACCAGGGCGCGCACGGTCCACGTGCCCTCGGCCGCGTAGAAGCGGAACTGTCCGGTGGCCGAGGTCGGGACCTCGGCGGTGAACTCGCCGGTCGAGTCGAGCAGGCGCACGTAACCGGTGACGGGCTCGCCGTCGCGGGTCACCTGGCCCTGGATCGTGGTCTCACCGGGCTTGATCGTCAAGGCGTCGGGGCCGCCGGCCTTCGCTCCACACATGGGTTCTTCCTTACGGTCTACGGTCGGGTACGGCTGGGGCTGCGCGGGCTGTGCGGGGTTACTTGTTGGCGCCGAGCTCGATCGGCACGCCGACGAGGGAGCCGTACTCGGTCCACGAGCCGTCGTAGTTCTTGACGTTCTCCTGGCCAAGCAGCTCGTGCAGCACGAACCAGGTCAGGGCCGAACGCTCACCGATGCGGCAGTACGCGATGGTGTCCTTCGCCAGGTCGACCTGCTCGGCCTCGTACAGGGCCTTGAGCTCGTCGTCCGACTTGAAGGTGCCGTCGTCGTTGGCGTTCTTCGACCACGGGATGTTGCGGGCGGACGGGACGTGGCCCGGGCGCTGCGACTGCTCCTGCGGGAGGTGGGCCGGGGCGAGCAGCTTGCCGGAGAACTCGTCGGGCGAGCGCACGTCGACGAGGTTCTTGGTGCCGATCGCGTTCACGACGTCGTCGCGGAAGGCGCGGATCGAGGCGTCCTGCGGCTTCGCCTTGTACTGGGTCGCGGGGCGGCTGGGGACCTGGTCGCCGTCCACGAGGTCGCGGGAGTCGAGCTCCCACTTCTTGCGGCCGCCGTCGAGGAGCTTGACGTCCTGGTGGCCGTAGAGCTTGAAGTACCAGAAGGCGTACGACGCGAACCAGTTGTTGTTGCCGCCGTACAGGACAACCGTGGTGTCGTTGGCGATGCCCTTGGCCGAGAGGAGCTTCTCGAAGCCCTCCTGGTCGATGAAGTCGCGGCGGACCGGGTCCTGGAGGTCCTTGGTCCAGTCGATCCGGATCGCGTTCTTGATGTGGTTCTTCTCGTAGGCCGAGGTGTCCTCGTCGACCTCGACGATGGCGACCTTCGGGTCGTCGATGTGGGCCTCGACCCAGTCGGCGTCTACCAGGACGTCGCTGCGGCTCATGTTGATCTCCTCCGGGGCAGTCTGCGGGGGCGGCGATGCGGGTACGCGGTTGCGGGGGTGCGGGTACGCGGTTGCGGGTACGCGTCTGGGGCTCGCCTGCGCGGCGCGGGCCGGGGCGGCCGTTGAACGGCCAAGTGGCCCGGGGAACGCGGGAGTTGAGCGTCCCGCTCAGAAGGGGCGACAGAGCATGGCGGCGACGCGGCACAGGTCTACTGCCCGCCGCTTCGTGAGGTCCGCCTGTCGCTTCATGCGTCCGATCGTAGGGACGCGTGCGGGGTGTGTCACCGGGGTGTCGCATGCTGAGACTCGATCATCCGCATCCTGATACGCGGCGGCCCTTCCTGCCCCGCCCGGGCCAGCCCCGGGTCCGTCTCCGCCCCACCGCATCTGCCCTGCGGACCCCACCGTCTCACCATCCGGTCAGGGGGCGGGCGCGGGGCGGTGGCCACCGCGCGGAGGAGGCACCCCCTGGGGCTCCGCCCCAACCCCGGGGGTTCGCCCACCCACCCACCCGTGCAGGAAGCCAGAAACGTGCACCCCCTTGGTGCTCCGCCCCAAACCCCAGGGGTTCACCCACCCGCCCACCCGTGCAAGGTGGCGGAAACCTGCCCCCCCCTGGGCTCCGCCCCAAACCCCAGGGGTTCACCCGCCCGCCCACCCGTGCAGCCGAACAAAAAGGCCGACCCCTGGGGCTCAACCCCAACCCCCAACGGATTCATCACCCGCCCACGCGTGCAAGGAAACGAAGGGCCAGCCCTCGGGCTCCGCCCCAAACCCCGGGGGATTCACCCACCCGCCCGCCGTACAGGGAAACGAAGAGGCCGACCCCTGGGGCTTCGCCCCAGACCCCTCTGGGGGCTGCGCCCCCTCGCCGGCTGTCGCCAGGGCAACCCCGGACGCCCTACAGGGGCGCGGGGAACTGCGCGAGCAACCCCGCACCACCCGCACCCACACCCGAGCCGCCCCAACCCCAGGGGCGCGGGGAACTGCGCATCCCCCAGCTCCGGGTCAGGACCCGACCCGGAGCCAGGGCCCACAGCGCGAGGACCGCCGCGCACCTTCCGCCGGGTCGAAGGACCCGACCCGCCCAAGGGCCCCGGACGCGCAGAACACGCACCCCGCCCCGGACCGGAGGAGCAACCCGCCCAAGGCACCCTGGGCGCGAGCGACCCGCACCCCCACCCCGGACCGGAGGAGCGATCCACCCCAAGGAACCCGTCGCGAGCGACCCGCACCCCCACCCCGGTTCGGAGGAGCAACCCCTCCGAGGGTGCGGGGACGGGTGGGCCCCGAGGGGGTGTGGGCGTCAGCCCGCCAGGGGGACGTCCGTGCCCCTGCCCGAGAAGCGCAGACCCGACTCCGACGCCGTCACCTTGTCCAGCTTGATGCTCGACGGCATCCCGTCGATCTTCAGCTCGTAGTCGACCGCCTTGCGCAACCGCTGCTCGAACCCCGGCACCGGCAACGTCGGCAGCGACTCCGCCCGCAGCTGCACCATCCCCGACCCGTTCAGGGACACCGTGCTGTACGCCGACACCGTCTGCCCCCGCAGCAGCGCCTTGACCGGGGCCGGCAGCGTCACGCCCTGGCCCTCCAGCAGATCGGTGAGCGGCCCGGACACCTTGACCTGGCCCTTCGCCGCGCGCTCCGCACCCGCGTACCCCACCGTCGCCCCCTTGGGCGCGGCCTTGGAGAGGTCGGCGTACGAGATCTGCGCCGCCCCCTCGGCCCGCCCGGCGACCGCCGAGGAGAACGAACTGTTGATCCGCACCGCGTACAGCTCCGCCGTCACCTCGGTGACGTTCACCGAGTGGCCGCCCGCCGTCGCGGTCACGCCGGACAGCGAGACGTCCACCTCGTCCAGCTCCTTGGCGGCGACCTGGGTCAGGAAGGGGAAGCCCTTGATGTCCACGTCAGGCGTCGAGCCGAGGTGCTGGCTGCTCTTGATCTTGTCGGCCGCCTTCGACTCGGCGAGGTTCACCGCGATGCGGTCCGCCGCGACGAAGATGCCGCCGAGCACGATCACGATGATCAGAATGATTCGCAGTGCGCGCATTGCCTACGTGTCCCCCACCAGTCGGCCACCACTCGGCCTTCGACGTTCGTGTGTCGTTTGTCGCGTGTCGTGTGTTGTGCGTCGTGTGTTGTGCGTCGTGTGTCGCTTTCGCGTGCCGCTACTCGCGTGTCGCTTGTCGCCGTTGGCGCACCGCCGGTCGCGTACGCGCACCCCGCACCGGGCCCCGGCGGCCACTCTCCCGGCGCCCGGCTCCGCTGATCAACCCCCAGAACGACGATCGCGAGCCTAACCCCGGTTCCCTAGGCCACGGCGCGTCCGATGAGATACAGCACAGGCACGGCCGCCGTGAGCGGCAGCGCCACGCCCGCCGTCATGTGGACGAACCGGGACGGATAGTCGTACGAGGCGACCCGCAGGCCGATCAGCGCGCAGGCCCCGGCCGCGAGGCCGAGCAGGGCGCCGGCCGCGCCGATGCCCGTCAGGCCGCCGACCGCGATGCCCGCGCCGGCCGCCGCGAGCAGCGCGACCGCCACCGAGGCCGCCGACGGCAGCGGCAGCGCCCGGGCCAGCGCCGCCACGGCCACGGCCGCCGCGCCGACGGACACGGCATGCGGCGGCGCCGCGAGGTACCCGCCGGCCAGGATCGCGAGCGCCGTCGAGGCGACCGTCGCCATCAGGCCGTACATCCGCTCGTCGGGGTCCGCGTGCGAACGCAGCTGGATCACGAGGGTGAGCAGCACCCAGACGCCGAGCGTGCCCAGGATCGCGGCGGGCGCGTGCTCACGGCCGAGCGCGAGCAGCGCGACATCGGCGACGAGCGCGCCCGCGAAGGCCAGCGCGATGCCCTGCCGTGCGGGCCACATCCCATTCAGGCGGAACCAGCCGGCGGCGGTCACCGCCTGGAGGGCGATGAGGGGGACGACCAGGGCGTACGGGCCGGCCGGCGCCGCCACCGCGAGGAGCAGGCCGAGCACGGCGGTCAGCGCGGCGGGCCGCATGCCGGGCGCGATGATGGGCGAACGCCCCTCCGCGCGGGCCCGCTGGGCGTCGGTGACGCGCGCGTTGCCGACCGTGGTGGGCGGACTGTAGGCGGGCCCACCAGCACCGGCATCGGCACCAGCACCGGCCGCCGCGGCCCCTGCGCCGCCGTCGGCCCGATGCACCCCGGACCCGGCCTGATCCGCGCCGGCCCCCTCGGAAGCAACGGACACGCCGGGCACACCGGACGCGCCGGACAGGCCGGACGCACCGTCCCCGGCCGCCCCCGGCCCGAGACCCGGCGCCTCGGCCACGCCCGCGTCCCCGGACGCACCCGGCGCCGCGTGCGCACCCGGCCGCGCGGCGGGCTCGTACACCGGCGCCCGTCCCGGCCCGGACGCCGCCATCGGCACCTCGGGCGGCAACGGCACGGACGTGGTCCCCGCCCCGGCGTACCCCGCACCCGTGCCGTCCTGCCCGCTCTCCTGCCACGGCTGCGCATGTCGCGGCCGGTACGGTGCGGGGTCCTCCTGCTGCGGCGCGGGCGGGATCGTGGGCTGGTACTGGGTGTCCCAGGTCTGGCCCTCCCACGTCTGCGTGTACTGCTGGTGGTCCGGCTGGGGCTCGTACGGGAACGGCGGCTGCGGCACGGGCTGCCCGTACTCGTCGTACTGGCCGTATTGGTCGTACTGGCCGTGCTGGCCGTGCTGGTCGTACGAGGGCTGGGGCTGAGCCTGCGGCTGCTGCGGCTGCTGCGGCTGCGGCTGCGGCTGCGGCTGCTGCTGCTGCTGCTGATACGGGTACTGGTCGCTCATGACGTGGGGGTCACCCTCCTGCGAACGGCGGGAGCACCTCGACCGTGCCGCCCTCGGCAAGCCGTACGGTCTCATGGTTCCGCTTCCCGACGGGGTCGCCGTCGACCAGGAAGGAGCACCGCTGGAGTACCCGCGTGAGCTCTCCGGGGTGCCGTTCGCGGACCGCGTCGAGGGCTTCGGCCAGCGTGCCGGCCGCGTACGGTTCCTCGGCGACGCCGGCGGCGGACTTGGCCGCGGCCCAGAAGCGGATGGTTCCCGCTGCCATGGTCAGGCTCCTTTCGTCGCCCTCCATGATGGGCTACGCGGCGGGCCGGGCGGTGATCAGCCAGTGCCCGATCCGCTCAAGCAGCTCGTCGCCGGCCGCGTTCTCCGCGTGGCCCATGCCCCGCTCAAGCCACAACCGCGCAGGTCCGGCCGCCGCAAGCAGCTGGGGGTGGTCGACGGGGAAGTACGGGTCGCGGTCGCCGTGCACGATGAGCAGCGGGGTCGGCGCGATCAGCGGGACGGCCTCGACGGGCGAGAGCGGAACCGGGTCCCAGTCCTCGGTGTGGATGCGGGTCGCGAAGCCGAGCCGGCCGACCAGTCGGCCCGCGCGCCGCGTCACGAGCCAGTGCACCCGGCGCATCGCGGGCGTACCCCGGTAGTACCAGCGGGCGGGCGCGCTGACCGCCGCCACTGCTTCCGTGCGCCCCCGAGCGCTCCCCCGGCAGATCGCGGCGTGCCGCAGCACCACCGAGCCGCCCATCGAGAAGCCGACGGTCACCACCCGCGCGTACCCGAGTGATCTCGCCCACTCGACGGCCGCCGTCAGGTCGAGCACTTCGCGGTCGCCCACGGTCGAGCGGCCGCCGGACCTTCCGTGGCCCCGGAAGGAGAACGTGATCACGGCCGCGTACTGCGCGAAAACCCCAGCGGCCCGGCGCACGGCGGGCCGGTCGGCCGATCCGGTGAAGCCGTGCGCGACGACGATCGCGGTGTCGCGGGACCCCTTGGCGCAGGGCTCGTAAACCGCCTCGATCCGGACACCGTCGGACGTACGCAGGGTGGCGCGCCGGGGGCCGGGAGTGATCGACGGAACAGCCGGAGTGTGAAATCGGCCCTCTGCCTCGGCATTCATGTGGGCTATTCTCCTGGGCAGAGGATCCGGGCAACGCAGCCCCCGGGTCCTTTTGTGTTTCCCCGTCGTTGTTACGGGCGGGTCAACGAATGCTCACAACTGGGCCCGAACGGCCCGGAACATCACGGAAGTACGGAAAAGTACGAAGCAGTGCCGCACCGCCCCCGGGGCTCCGCGAGAGCTGAGGGGGACCCCCTCCGCAGGGACCGAGGAGGAAACGACGTCATGGGCGAACCAACCGCACACGATAAGAAGCGGATCATCCGGGTAGGAGGAGAGCGATGAGCTCCTTGCTGCTCCTGACCAATGCCCTTCAGCCGTCGACGGAGGTGCTTCCCGCCCTCGGCCTGCTCCTGCACAGTGTGCGCGTGGCCCCCGCCGAGGGCCCGGCGCTCGTCGACACCCCGGGTGCCGACGTCATCCTGATCGACGGCCGCCGCGACCTGCCGCACGTGCGCTCGCTGTGCCAGCTGCTGCGCTCCACGGGGCCCGGCTGTCCGCTGCTCCTGGTCGTGACCGAGGGCGGGCTCGCCGCCGTCACCGCCGACTGGGGCATCGACGACGTGCTGCTCGACACGGCGGGTCCCGCCGAGGTCGAGGCCCGTCTGCGGCTGGCCACCGGCCGCGCCCAGGCGACCTCCGACGACTCCCCGATGGAGATCCGCAACGGCGATCTGTCGGTGGACGAGGCGACGTACAGCGCCAAACTGAAGGGCCGGGTCCTGGACCTGACCTTCAAGGAGTTCGAACTGCTCAAGTACCTGGCCCAGCATCCTGGCCGGGTCTTCACGCGCGCCCAGCTGCTCCAGGAGGTCTGGGGCTACGACTACTTCGGCGGCACCCGCACGGTCGACGTGCACGTGCGGCGGCTGCGGGCCAAGCTCGGTCCCGAGCACGAGTCGCTGATCGGCACCGTACGGAACGTCGGCTACCGCTTCGTGACGCCCGAGAAGCCCGAGCGCGCCTCCGAGGACGCCAAGGCGAAGGCCGTCGTGGACGCGGCGACCGCCGAGGCGAAGGAAGCCGCCGCCCGCGCCGAGCGGTAGGGGTAGGCGAGGGCGCTCCCCGGGCGCCGCTCGGGGGAAGCCCCCGCCGCCCGGACGGGAAAAGCTCCGGTCGGGCCCTAGGTCACACCTGGGGTACGACCTGCGATAAGGCCTGCCCAGCGGGAGGTCACCCCGCGTAGACTGCCGCGCGTGGCCAAGGTGACGCGGGACGACGTGGCACGACTTGCGGGTACTTCGACCGCCGTCGTCAGCTATGTCATCAACAACGGACCCCGGCCGGTCGCCCCGGCCACGCGCGAGCGTGTCCTCGCCGCGATCAAGGAGCTGGGGTACCGGCCGGACCGGGTCGCCCAGGCGATGGCGTCGCGGCGCACCGACCTCATAGGAATGATCGTCCCGGACGCGCGCCAGCCGTTCTTCGCGGAGATGGCGCACGCCGTCGAACAGGCCGCGTCCGAGCGCGGAAAGATGGTCCTGGTCGGCAACTCCGACTACGTGGACGAGCGCGAGGTCCACTATCTGCGGGCCTTCCTCGGCATGCGGGTCGCCGGCCTCATCCTGGTGAGCCAGGGCCCGAGCGAGCGGGCCGCCGCCGAGATCGACGCGTGGGACGCCCGGGTGGTGCTGCTGCACGAGCGGCCCGAGGCGATCGACGACGTGGCGGTGGTGACCGACGACATCGGCGGCGCCCAGCTCGCCACCCGCCACCTGCTCGAACACGGCCACGACTACGTCGCCTGCCTCGGTGGCATCGAGTCGACTCCGGCTGTCGGTGACCCGGTGGCCGACCACGTCGAGGGCTGGCGCCGGGCCATGCTGGAGTCCGGCCGCTCTTTGGAGGGCCGTCTCTTCCAGGCTCCGTACAACCGGTACGACGCCTACCAGGTGGCCCTGGAGATCCTGGCCGGGCCCGAGCGGCCGCCGGCCATCTTCTGCGCCACCGACGACCAGGCGATCGGCGTGCTGCGGGCCGCCCGCGAGCTGCGCATCGACGTGCCGGGCGAGCTCGCCGTCGCGGGCTTCGACGACGTCAAGGAAGCGGCCCTGACCGATCCGCCGCTGACCACGATCGCCTCCGACCGGCCCGCCATGGCGCGGGCCGCGGTGGACCTGGTCCTCGACGACGGGCTGCGGGTCGCGGGCTCGCGCCGCGAACGTCTCAAGCAGTTCCCCTCCCGGCTCGTCGTCCGCCGCTCCTGCGGCTGCGGCTGAACCGTCCGAGCCGCCGCGGCCGGGCACCGCCGGGCGTCCTTATACCGGGCAAACACGGTTCTGCCGGGCTTCTTACCCGGTCCTCAGACTGCTCTCATCAACGGTGGCGAAGGTCATAGACATGACCGAGAGCCCCCGCCACAGCGGCGAACCCGAGCAGCAGCCCCAGCACTCCGACCTCACCGACGAGTCCCGGCAGCGAGCCAAGGACGACGCCAGGCGAGAGGCCGAGGCCTACGCGGCGGCCTATCCGCCGCCTCCCCCCTACCAGCCGGCCACACCCGTGACCACGGGCCCCGGCACCACCGTGTGGCCGGGCGCCCCCGTCGGCGCCGGGTTCCACGACGGCGGCCACGGCGGCGGCGCCCACCGCGCGGGCGGCGAGGCGGACGCGCCCGGGCCCCGCCGCGCCAAGCGCTCGGTCGGGCTCCTCGCCGCCGTCGCCATCATCGCGGCGGCGATAGGCGGCGGCACCGCGAGCGTGGTCGAGCACTACGTCGGCAACGACAGCTCGTCCGTCAGCGCCGGAGTGAGCGGCACCAACGCCTCCCACAGCACCAACGGCACCGTCTCCGGGGTCGCCAAGGCCGTCATGCCGAGCATCGTCGAGATCAACGCGACGTCCGGCTCGGGCGAGTCGACCGGCGCCGGCGTGATCATCACCTCCAGCGGCGAGATCATCACCAACAACCACGTCATCGCGGGCGCGACCTCGGTGAAGGTGAAGCTCAGCGACGGCAAGAGCTACACCGCCAAGGTGGTGGGCACCGACCCCGACAAGGACCTCGCGCTGATCAAGCTGAACGGGGCGAGCGGCCTCAAGCCCGCCTCGCTCGGCGACTCCAGCAAGATCGCGGTCGGCGACCAGGTGGTCGCGATCGGCTCCCCCGAGGGCCTGACCGGCACCGTCACCAGCGGCATCGTCTCGGCGCTCGACCGCGACGTCACCGTCGCCAAGGAGGACGGCAGCCAGGACCAGAGCCAGGGGCAGGGCCGCGGGCGCGGCAGCGGCGGGGGCGGCTGGCCGTTCGAGTTCGGCGGGCAGCAGTTCAACGGCGACACCGGCTCGTCCAAGACCACGTACAAGGCGCTCCAGACCGACGCCTCGCTCAACCCGGGCAACTCCGGCGGCGCGCTCATCGACATGAACGGCAACATCATCGGGATCAACTCCGCGATGTACTCGCCCAGTTCGGCCGGCCAGACCGGTTCGACGGCCGGCAGCGTCGGGCTCGGGTTCGCCATCCCGGTCAACACCGTCAAGTCCGACCTGTCCAGCCTGCGCGCCGGCGGCAGCGGCGGCGCGAGCACCGGCGGCGGCGACCAGAGCGGCGACGGCTCGGGCGGCGCCTTCAGCGGCAGCTACTGACCCCGTCCCGGCGCGGGGCGGTGAGCCGCCCCGCGCCACCCCGTCCCATGCGAGGCTGATGGTCCGAGCCGGCAGAGAGACAGAAGAAGGAACCCGCTCATGAGCCCCGCCGAGGACGAACCGCAGCGCATCCTGATCGTCGACGACGAACCCGCCGTCCGCGAGGCGTTGCAGCGCAGTCTGGCCTTCGAGGGATACGGCACCGAGGTCGCCGTGGACGGCCTCGACGCCCTGGCCAAGGCGGAGGCGTACCGGCCCGAGCTGATCGTCCTGGACATCCAGATGCCCCGGATGGACGGGCTCACCGCGGCTCGCCGGCTGCGCGCGGCCGGGTCCACCACGCCCATCCTCATGCTGACCGCGCGCGACACGGTCGGCGACCGGGTCACCGGGCTCGACGCGGGCGCCGACGACTACCTGGTCAAGCCGTTCGAACTCGACGAACTGTTCGCGCGCATCCGGGCGTTGCTGCGCCGCAGCTCCTACGCGGTGGACGCGGGCGCGGCAGGACAGGACGCCGGGAACGTGCTGACCTTCGCCGACCTCAGGATGGACCTGTCCACGCGCGAGGTCACCCGGGGCAGCCGCGTGGTGGAGCTGACCCGCACCGAGTTCACCCTCCTTGAGCTGTTCCTCACCCACCCCCGCCAGGTCCTGACCCGTGAGCAGATCCTCAAGGCGGTGTGGGGCTTCGACTTCGAGCCCTCCTCCAACTCCCTCGACGTGTACGTGATGTATCTGCGCCGCAAGACGGAGGCGGGCGGCGAGCCCCGGCTCGTGCACACGGTGCGGGGCGTGGGGTACGCGCTCCGGCCGGGCGGCGCGGAGTGAACCGTCTGGCCCGCCGCTACCGCGCGATGCCGCTCCGCTCCCGCCTCGCCATGCTGGTCGCCACGGCGGTCGCGGTCGCGGTCGCGGCGGTCGCGGTCACGTGCTGGCTGCTCACCCGGGCCCAGCTGCGCGGCGAACTCGACACCACGCTGCGCAACACCGGCGCGCCCAGCGCCCTGGTGGTCTCCGCGCTCCAGTCCTGCACCGCGCAGGGCAATCTGCCCACCGGACAGAAGCCGTTCGCCTACATCCAGGTGGTGCTCCCCGACGGCACCCGCTGCGTGGCCCTCGACTCGCCTCCCGTGCGCGTCACCGCCCAGGACATCGCCGTGGCCCGCGACCTGAAGCCTGAGACGCTGCACAGCAGCACCACCGACAGCGGGATGGACGTGCGGGTGCACACCACGCGTCAGGAGTTCGCCGGGCGCTGGGCCACCGTCTCGCTGTCCCGCCCGCTCACCGAGATCGACTCCTCCCTCAACCGCCTGGCCCTTCTGCTGACCGGGCTCGCCGGCATCGGCGTCGTCGCGGCCGGGGCGTCCGGACTGTGGGTGGCCCGGGCCGGTCTTCGGCCCGTGGACAAGCTCACCGGGGCCGTCGAGCACGTGGCGCGCACCGAGGATCTGACCGTACGCATCCCCGTCGAGGGCGAGGACGAGATCGCCCGGCTCTCGCGCTCCTTCAACGCGATGACCGCCGCGCTCGCCTCCTCGCGGGACCGGCAGGCGCAGCTCATCGCCGACGCCGGGCACGAGCTGCGCACCCCGCTGACCTCGCTGCGCACCAACATCGAACTGCTCGCGCGCAGCGACGAGACCGGCCGGGCCATTCCGCCGGCCGACCGCGCCGCCCTGATGGCGTCCGTCAAGGCCCAGATGTCCGAACTGGCCTCCCTCATCGGGGACTTGCAGGAGCTGTCGCGGCCCGACGCGGTGCGCGAGGGGCCCCTGGAAGTGGTCGGGCTGCACGACATCACCCGGATCGCGCTCGACCGGGCCCGGCTGCGGGGGCCCGAGCTGACCATCACGGCGGAGCTCGCGCCCTGGTATGTGCGGGCGGAGCCCGCGGCGTTGCAGCGGGCGGTGGTGAACGTGCTGGACAACGCGGTGAAGTTCAGTCCGCCGTACGGGACGGTCACCGTCACGCTGGACCGGGGTGTCCTGACGGTACGCGACCAAGGGCCCGGCATCCCCACGGAGGATCTGCCGCATGTCTTCGAGCGGTTCTGGCGGTCGCCGTCGGCGCGGGCGTTGCCGGGGTCGGGGCTCGGGCTCTCCATCGTGGCGCGTACGGTGCGGCACGCGGGCGGGGAGGTGTCGCTGGCCCCCGCCCCCACGGGCGGCACCCTGGCCACGATCACCCTCCCGGGCGCCCCGACCCCGCCGCCGGACACCCCCTGAGCCGGGGCCTGCCCCCAACCCCCCGGGGCTCCGCCCCGGACCCCGGATGCCCCTCCCCGCCCCTTCCCTAAACCCTCCGGGGGTTGAAGGAAAAGCCTCTGGGGCTCCGCCCCAGACCCCATTCGGCCTGAACGGCCTCGTCCTCAAGTGCCGGACAGGCTGAAGGTGCCGATGCGGACCAGCACCAGCCCCGCCAGGGGCGCGGGGAACTGCGCGAACGGGGTTGGCATGGCCCGTGCGGGTTGTCACCGGATGCTCAGGGGCGCGCGAGGAGCGACCACGGCCCGCACCCGGAGCACCCAGCCCTCAAGGGGTCTACCTGAGCACCGTGATCCGCCCCGGAGCCGGCGGAGCCAGCGGGGTGGAAGGGGTCGAGTTCGCCGCGAGGTACGCGTCGAACACGTCCAAGTCCGACGCCCCGACCACCTTGTCCGTGCCGACCAGCGCCGGGAACCCGTCACCCCCGCCCGCGAGGAACTCGTTCATGGCCACGCGATACGTGGCGGCCGGATCGATCGCCGCCCCGTTCAGCCGCACCGTGCCGTCCACCACCCGCGCCGCCCCCGACTTCGTCAGGTCGAGCGTGTAGGTCAGCCCCGACGAGACCTGGAGGATCTTCGGATCCGCCTCGTTGACGCCGCTGACCTGCTGCTTCAGCGCCGCGAGCAGCTGCGCCCCGGTCAGGCCGACCACGTTCATCATGTTGGTGAACGGCTGGACGGTGAACGCCTCGCCATACGTCACGACCCCGTCCCCCTCGCCGCCGCTCGCCTTGTACACGAGGTCGGAACGGATACCGCCGGGGTTCATGAGGGCGAGCTGGGCGCCGCCCTTGTCGGGCGCGGACAGGCCCGCGAGCTGCGCGTCCGCGATGAGGTCGCCGAGCGGCTTCTCGGGCGCGTCCGAGCCCCGGCCGTTGATGTCGGCGGAGATGTAACCCTGCGGACGACTGGCGACCGGCGCCGCCAACTTGCCCCATCGAGCGATCAGTTGCGTCATGTCGGCGGCCTTGGGCTGGTCCCGGCTGACGATGTGGTTGGCCGACTTGGGCGACAGGGGCGACTTCACCGCCGTCCGCACGATGTCCTTGGTGCGCCGGTCGTAGGTCAGCGTCGTGTCCGTGTACAGCTTGCCGAACGACGCCGCCGAGGTGACCAGGCGCGGGTTGCCCGCCGGGTCGGGGATGGTGCAGACGTACGCCTGGTGGGTGTGGCCGGTGATCAGCGCGTCCACCTTGGGCGTGATGCCCTTGGCGATGTCGACGATCGGCCCGGATATCCCGCTTCCGGGGCCCTGGCTGTCACAGCTGTCGTTGTAGGCGTTGGAGGACGGCATTCCGCCCTCGTGGATGAGGGCGACGATGGACTTGACGCCCTGGTGGTCGAGTTCCTTGGCGTACTTGTTGATCGTCTCGATCTCGTCCGCGAACTTGAGGCCCTTGACGCCGGCGGCGGTCACGACGTTCGGGGTGCCTTCGAGCGTCACGCCGATGAAGCCGATCTTGACGCCGTTCTTCTCCCACACCGTGTACGGCTTGAGGATCGGCCGGCCGGTCTTCTCGCTGGTCACATTTGCCGCGAGGTAGGGGAAGTCCGCGCCGGGGAACTTCCTGCCCTTCTCGTAGCAGCCGTCGGTGGGGTGGCAGCCGCCGTTCTGCATGCGGGTCAGCTCGGTGGCGCCCTCGTCGAACTCGTGGTTGCCCACGGCCGTGACGTCCAGCTTGAGCTTGTTCAGCGCCTCGATGGTCGGCTCGTCGTGGAAGAGCCCGGACAGCAGCGGGCTCGCGCCGATCATGTCGCCACCCGCCGCGGTGATCGAATGGGGGTGGCCCGCGCGGGCCGTGCGCAGCGAGCCGGCCAGGTATTCCATGCCGCCGGCCGGCACGGACTTGGTGGTCCCATCTGCCTGACGCTCCGTCACCGTTCCGGCGGAGCCGGCCGGTGGCTCCAGGTTGCCGTGCAGGTCGTTGAAGGAGAGCAGCTGCACGTCGACGGTGCGGCCCGGCTTGGGATGGTGTCCGTGGCCCCGGTCGTGCGCGTGGGCGGGCATCGCGGCGACGAGCGCCCCGATGGTGGCGAGGCCTGCGGCCCCGGCCCACAGTCGTGTGGCGGCACGGTTCATGTGGCGTCTGGCTGGCATGTGTTGTTCGGATCCCCTGTGCGTCGCATGTGCGTTCCTTGTGGATTCCCGGCGCAGCCTAAGGTCAACGCGCGTAGCGCAACAGGGGGTCGCGGGTTACGAGCTGGTTGCCGTTGGCCGGGCTCGCGAGGTGGGCCGCCGTACCCTCGTACCCATGACAGACGCAGCCGCCCCCACCCCCTCCACCCGCGACATCCAGACCCTCGACGAGCTCACGCACCCCCAGGCGCAGGCCGTGCTCGGCCTCATCGCCGAAGCCGCCCGCTCCGACGGGCAGCAGGCCGTTTCCGAGCAGGGCCGGCTCCAGTTGCGCGGCGGCCACCGCGAGGGCGTGCGGCATTTTCTGCTGACCGTGGGCGACACGCTCGTCGGGTATGCCCAGCTTGAGGACACCGACCCGGTCGAGGCACCCGCCGCCGAGCTCGTCGTGCACCCCGCGCACCGGGGGCAGGGGCACGGCCGCGCCCTGGGCAGCGCGCTGCTCGGGGCGACCGGCAAGCGGCTGCGGGTGTGGGCGCACGGCGGCCACGCGGCGGCCCGCCACCTCGGGCAGGTGCTCGGGCTCACCCTCTTTCGCGAACTGCGCCAGCTGCGGCGCCCGTTGAGCCCGCTCGACATCGCCGAGCCCGTCTGGCCCGCCGGCGTCACCGTGCGCACCTTCACGCCGGGCGAGGACGACGCGGCCTGGCTCGCGGTCAACGCCGCCGCCTTCGCCCACCACCCCGAGCAGGGCTCGCTCACCCAGCGCGACCTCGACGACCGCAAGGCCGAGCCGTGGTTCGACCCGAAGGGGTTCTTCCTCGCGGAGAAGGCCGGCGAGCTCGTCGGCTTCCACTGGACCAAGGTGCACGCCGAGGAGCGACTGGGCGAGGTGTACGTGGTCGGGATCCGGCCGGACGCCCAGGGCGGCGGGCTCGGCAAGGCGCTCACCGCGACCGGCCTGCGCCACCTCGCGGCCGAGGGCCTGCCCACCGCGATGCTGTACGTGGACGCCGACAACACCGCGGCCCTCACGGTCTACGAACGCCTCGGCTTCACCACGCACGAGGTGGACCTGATGTACCGCGCGGAGTCCTGACCCGCCGCCGCGCGGCCCGCCCCGGACCCGCCCCGGACCCCGCTCCGGACCCCGCCCCGGCCCCCGGCCCGCCCCCGGGGGCCCGGGTCCGCTCTCCCGGACGCCATGTCCTCGTAACCGGGTATTCAGACACGCTTGCGACGCTCACGCAATGAAGCCGCCGGCGCCCCCCACCCGGAACGGACCCGTTCCCCCGCCCTCAGCCCCCAGAGCGCTCACTCCCGCCCGCTCCGACGCGCTGGACCGGGCCGTCGCGCGGAACAATGGGGACATGAGCCAGCAGCCCAGCTCCGAAGTCTCCCTCAAGCCCGCCCAGCCGTCCGTGGCCTCCATAGCCGCGCACCGCCCGCACACCCTGGCAGCGGTGGCCTCCGACCTGGAACCGGACATCGACGCGGATCTGGACGCCTACGAGGACGAGAGCGAGGGCGACGAGCTGCCCTCGGGGCGCTTCCTGGACCGCGAGCGCAGCTGGCTCGCGTTCAACGAGCGTGTCCTCGAACTCGCAGAGGACCCGGCCACCCCGCTCCTGGAGCGGGCCAACTTCCTGGCGATCTTCGCCTCGAACCTGGACGAGTTCTTCATGGTCCGGGTGGCCGGACTCAAGCGCCGCATCGCCACCGGCGTGGCCACCCGCTCCGCCTCCGGCCTCCAGCCCCGCGAAGTCCTCGACCTGATCTGGACCCGCTCGCGCGAGCTCATGGCCCGCCACGCCGCCTGCTACCAGCAGGACGTCGCCCCCGCGCTCGCCGACGAGAACATCCATCTGATCCGCTGGCCCGAGCTCGCCGAGAAGGAGCAGGCCCGCCTCTTCACGCTGTTCCGCCAGCAGATCTTCCCCGTGCTGACGCCGCTGGCCGTGGACCCCGCGCACCCCTTCCCGTACATCTCGGGACTCTCGCTCAACCTGGCCGTGGTGGTGCGCAACCCCGTCTCGGGCCACCGTCACTTCGCCCGCGTGAAGGTGCCGCCGCTGCTCTCGCGCTTCCTGGAGGCGTCCCCGCAGCGCTACGTACCCCTTGAGGACGTCATCGCCGCGCACCTGGAGGAGCTGTTCCCCGGCATGGAGGTGCTGGCGCACCACATGTTCCGCGTCACCCGCAACGAAGACCTCGAAGTCGAGGAGGACGACACGGAGAACCTGCTCCAGGCCCTGGAGAAGGAGCTCATGCGGCGCCGCTTCGGACCGCCGGTGCGCCTGGAGGTCGAGGAGTCCATCGACCCGTACGTACTGGACCTGCTGGTACGGGAGTTGAAGATCTCCGACGCCGAGGTCTACCCGCTGCCCGGGCCGCTCGACCTGACCGGCCTGTTCGGGATCGCCGCGCTCGACCGGCCGGAGCTGAAGTTCCCCAAGTTCGTCGCCGGCACCCACCGCGACCTGGCCGAGGTCGAATCCGCCTCCGCGCCCGACATCTTCGCCGCGCTGCGCGAGCGCGACGTGCTCCTGCACCACCCCTACGACTCCTTCTCCACCTCCGTGCAGGCCTTCCTCGAACAGGCCGCGTCCGACCCGGACGTGCTCGCCATCAAGCAGACCCTGTACCGCACCTCGGGCGACTCGCCGATCGTGGACGCCCTGATAGACGCCGCCGAGTCGGGCAAGCAGGTGCTGGTCCTGGTGGAGATCAAGGCGCGCTTCGACGAGCAGGCCAACATCAAGTGGGCCCGCAAGCTGGAGGAGGCGGGCTGCCACGTCGTGTACGGCCTGGTCGGGCTCAAGACGCACTGCAAGCTCTCCCTCGTGGTGCGCCAGGAGAACGACACCCTGCGCCGCTACTCCCACGTCGGCACCGGCAACTACCACCCCAAGACCGCCCGCCTCTACGAGGACCTGGGGCTGCTCACCGCCGACCCGCAGGTCGGCGCCGACCTGTCCGACCTCTTCAACCGCCTTTCGGGATACTCCCGCCGCGAGACCTACCGGCGCCTCCTGGTCGCCCCCAAGTCCCTGCGCGACGGCCTGATCTCGCGGATCAACAAGGAGGTCGCCCACCACCGCGCCGGGCGGCCCGCCTACGTCCGCATCAAGGTCAACTCGATGGTGGACGAAGCCGTCATCGACGCCTGCTACCGGGCCTCGCAGGCGGGCGTGCCCGTCGACATCTGGGTGCGCGGCATCTGCGCCGTCCGCCCGGGCGTGGCCGGGCTCTCGGAGAACATCCGGGTACGTTCCGTCCTCGGCCGCTTCCTCGAACACTCCCGGATCTTCGCCTTCGGCAACGGCGGCGAGCCCGAAGTCTGGTTCGGCAGCGCCGACATGATGCACCGCAACCTCGACCGACGCATCGAGGCACTGGTCAGGGTCGCCGATCCGGCCCACCGCGCGGTTCTCGGCCGGCTCCTGGAGACCGGGATGGCGCCGACCACCGCCTCCTGGCACCTGGGCGCCGACGGGAACTGGACCCGGCACGCGGCCGACGCCGACGGGCTGCCGCTGCGCCATGTGCAGGAGATGCTGATAGACGCCCGGAGGCGCCGGCGTGCAACGCCTTGAGAACATCACAGGACAGGACCCGGCGGGCGACATACTCGCCCGCTACCTCCACCTGCGGGCGGGGGAGTTCCTGCGCGGACTGCGCCTGCACCGCGAGGCGGGACCCGACGGGCACGTGGCCGACGAGGCCGCCAGCGCGCTGCGCGCGACCGCCCGCCGCATCGGCGCCACGCTGCACACGTTCCGGCCACTGCTCGACGCCGCCTGGGCCGACCAGCTGCGTTCCGAACTGGCCTGGCTTGGCGTCACGTTGGGCGGCGAGCACGCCTGCGCCGCGCGCCTGAGCCGGCTCATCGACGCCCTGCACCGGCTGTCCGGCGGCAGCGGAGCGCCGGCGCGCGGCGAGGCGGGGGCGCTCACGGTGGGCGCCGCCCGCGCGGGCGCGCTGCTCGACCGCCAGCTGACGCCGGCACGCGCCCGGGCCCACTCGGCCGCGCTCCAGGCGCTCGGTTCCTCCCGCTTCCACGCGGTGGCGGACGCGGTCGCGCTGCTGGCCAGCGAGGTGCCGCTGGCGCCCGCGGCCGCCGCCCGCGCGGAGGAGGTCCTGATCCCCTCGGCGCTGGCCGCCCAGGAGCGCCTGGAGCGGGCGGTCGCCGCGCTGCCGCTGGCCCGCGCCGCCCGGCCCTACAACGCGGAGGCGCTTGTCCAGGAGAGCGAGGGCCAGGACAGCCCCTGGCACCAGGTGCGGCGGCTGCTGCGACTGCACCGGTACGCCCAGGAACTGCTGCACGCGGGCGCCCCGGACCCCGGACCCGGCGCCTTGGCACTCGACGGCCTCGCGCCCGTGGCCGCGCACCTGTGCGACCCCTATCTCTGCGGCCCGCGCCGCGGCACCTCCCCGCCCCGCGCCACGGGGCTCGACGGGCCGGGACTGAGCGATCAACTCCCGTGCGCGGCAAGGGCACTTGACCGCCACCGCGAGGCCGCCGAGGCCGCGGCCGCCGCGCAGGCCGCCGCCCGCACCCCCCGCATCGCCCCGGCGACCGCGTACGCGCTCGGCGTGCTCCACGCCGATCAGCGGCACGAGGTGGAGGCGGCCCGTTTCGCCTTCCAGCGGATCTGGCAGCCTGGGGCGGTGACGACAGCACCCGCGGCGACCACGGCCGCGCCATGAGCACCGCACCCGGGAAAACCGTCCTCGCGGCGGGCTGCGTCCTGTGGCGCCGCCCGCCCCAGGACGGCACGTCCGTCTCCCGCGACGCCGCCCGTACGCGCCCGCACGCCATCGAGGTCTGCCTCGTACACCGGCCGAAATACGACGACTGGTCCCACCCCAAGGGCAAGTTGCGCCGGGGGGAGGACGCGCTCGCGGGGGCGCTGCGCGAGGTGTTCGAGGAGACCGGGTACACGTGCGTGCCGGGTGAACGGCTGCCCACCGCGTACTACACGGATCCGCAGGGCCGACCCAAACGCGTCGAGTACTGGGCCGCCGAGGCGGGCGAGGGACATTTCACGCCCAACGCGGAGGTCGACCGGCTGCTCTGGCTGCCCCCGGGCGCCGCCCACCAGCGCCTCACCGAGCCCCGCGACCGCCAGCTGCTGCTCGCGCTGCTCGATCTGCCGCGCCCCGCCTGACCCGTGCGCCGCCCCCGCCCCGGGGGTCACGGGTGCGGAATCGGTTCTGTACGCCTCCTGAACACGAACCGGTAACGGTCGGCACCGCACTGCCCGCCACGGTTCACCTGCCGTTAACTCTCCCCCGCCGACCGCTTCACCTGTTCTGCCTAATTTCGGCCTTACACGGTGCACGGCATCCCGCCCTCACCGCCCATCCACGCACGCCGCCGTAGAACGAACGGAACCCCGGCGGCTCCCGGAAGGAACACCCGACAGTGAAGCTTCAGCGCAAGAACCGGCTCCGCGCCACCGCCCTCGGCGTCATCGCCGTGTCCAGCGCCCTGGCCCTCACGGCGTGCGGCAGCGACAACAACAGCGGCGGCGGGAGCACGGGCGGTACGGGTGGCACGGCGTCGGGCGCCGCCTCGAACGTGAAGTGCGACGGCGCCAAGGGCCAGGTCCTGGCCTCCGGCTCCTCCGCGCAGAAGAACGCCATGGACCTGTGGGTCAAGAACTACATGGCGTCCTGCAAGGACGCGCAGATCAACTACAAGTCCTCCTCCTCCGGTGAGGGCATCGTCGCGTTCACCCAGGGCACGGTCGCCTTCGCCGGCTCCGACTCGCCGCTCAACCCGCAGCAGGCGGCGGACTCCAAGAAGGTCTGCGCCGGCGGCCAGGGCATCAACCTGCCGATGGTCGGCGGTCCGATCGCGATCGGCTTCCACGTCGAGGGCGTCGACAGCCTCGTCCTGGACGCCCCGACCCTCGCCAAGATCTTCAACGGCAAGATCACCAAGTGGAACGACGAGGCGATCGCCAAGCTGAACCAGGGCGTCAAGCTCCCCGACCTCGCGATCCAGGCGTTCCACCGCTCCGAGGACTCCGGCACCACCGAGAACCTGACCAAGTACCTCAGCGCCACGGCCAAGTCCGACTGGACCTACGCCCCGGCCAAGAAGTGGGCCGCCCCCGGCGGCCAGGCCGCCTCCGGCTCCGCGGGCGTGGCCGCCCAGGTCAAGCAGACCAACGGCGCCATCGGCTACTTCGAGCTCTCCTACGCCTCCTCCCAGTCGATCAAGACCGTCGACATCAACACCGGCGCCTCCGCCCCGGTCAAGGCCAGCTCCGCGAACGCCTCCACCGCCATCGCCGCCGCGAAGATCGCCGGCACCGGCAAGGACCTCGCCCTGAAGCTGGACTACACGACCAAGGCCGACAACGCCTACCCGATCGTCCTGGTGACGTACGAGGTTGCCTGCGACAAGGGCAACAAGGCCGCCACCCTCCCCGCGGTCAAGTCCTTCCTCTCCTACGCCGCGAGCGCCGACGGGCAGAAGCTGCTCACCGACGCCAGCTACGCGCCGATCCCGTCCGAGATCAACTCCAAGGTCATCGAGACGATCAACTCGCTCTCGTAGAACCGCAGTTGGGCGGCCGGGCCGAAGACCCGGCCGCTCGCGTGGGGCGGGGCCCCGATCCGGCCCCCGCCGCACACCATCCGGTGCACCGCCGCCAGGGGATCCCCCGGATCCCCGCCCACAGACCGGAAAGATCATGGCCTCTTCTCTCGTAACGGACACACCTCCGCCACCCGCTCCCGCCCCGGCACCGCGCCGCAAGCAGTCCACCGGCCGCGCGGGCGACACCATCTTCCTCGGGCTCTCCCGGGGCTCGGGCGTCCTGCTCCTGGTCGTCATGGCGGCCATCGCCATCTTCCTGAGCATCCGGGCCGGCATCGCGATATCGAAGGACCAGGGCAACTTCCTGACCACCTTCGACTGGAACCCGGCCGGCGACCCGCCGGCGTTCGGCATCGCGGTCCTGCTCTTCGGCACCATCGTCAGCTCGGTCATCGCGATGGCCATCGCGGTCCCGGTCGCCGTCGGCATCGCCCTGTTCATCTCGCACTACGCGCCGCGCAAGCTGGCCGCGCCCCTCGCGTACGTCGTCGACCTGCTCGCCGCCGTGCCCTCGATCGTCTACGGCATCTGGGGCGCCCTGTTCCTCGTGCCCTACCTCGGCGGCCTCAACGAGTGGCTCGACACCTACCTCGGCTGGACGTTCCTCTTCGAGAAGACCCAAGTCGGCGTCGCCCGCTCCATCTTCACCGTCGGCATCCTGCTCGCGATCATGATCCTGCCGATCGTGACCAGCGTCAGCCGCGAGGTCTTCCTCCAGGTCCCGCGCATGAACGAGGAGGCCGCCCTGGCCCTCGGCGCGACCCGCTGGGAGGTCATCCGCCTCTCGGTGCTGCCCTTCGGCCGCTCCGGCGTCATCTCCGCCTCGATGCTGGGCCTCGGCCGCGCGCTCGGCGAGACGATGGCCGTCGCCACGGTCCTCTCACCCAGCTACGTCCTCTCGCTGCACCTGCTCAACCCGGGCGGCGGCACCTTCGCGCAGAACATCGCCGCGAAGTTCGACGAGGCCAACCAGCTCGGCCGCGACGCCCTGATCGCCTCCGGCCTCGTCCTCTTCGTGCTCACCCTGCTGGTCAACGGCGGCGCCCGCATGATCATCGCCCGCCGCAAGGAGTACTCGGGGGCCAACGCATGACCCGCGCCACGCCCCGCGACCTCCGCACCCCGGACCGCCGGGGCCGGCCCTGCCAAGCCCTCACCCCCGCAGCCGCAGGGAGCCCCGCATGAGTACTGCGCTGTCCCGGGGGACAACCCCCGGACCCCCGGCCGCGGCCCGCCGGAGCCGGCCCTGCCAAGCCCCCACCCCCGCAGCCGCAGGGAGCCCCGCATGAGTCACGTAGCCGTACAGGACGCCCGGCCGGCCGCCACGGCGCCGCACAAGGGCAGCCTCAGCCACCGCTCGCTGCCCCGCTGGGCCGGCGCCGGCTTCGCGGTCGCCGCGATCGCGCTCGCCGTGGGCATCGGCCTCGCCTTCGACCTGCGCAGCACGGTCCAGTGGGGCCTGATCGCGGCCCTGCTGTTCATCCTCATCTCCTACACGGTCACCACGGCCGTCGAGAACAAGCGGCAGGCCAAGGACCGGGTGGCGACCTCCCTGGTCTGGGTCTGCTTCGTCCTCGCCGTCATCCCGCTCTTCTCCCTCCTGTGGACGACGATCAGCCGCGGCACCAAGGTGCTCAACGGGTACTTCCTGACCCACTCGATGGCCGGCGTGCCCGCCTTCGAGCAGGGCGGCGGCATCTACCACGCGCTGATCGGCACCCTGGAGCAGATCGGCATCGCCACCCTGATCTCCGCGCCGCTCGGCCTGCTGACCGCGGTCTACCTCGTGGAGTACGGCAAGGGCGCGCTCGCCAAGGCCGTCACCTTCTTCGTCGACGTCATGACGGGCATCCCGTCCATCGTCGCGGGCCTGTTCATCCTCACCCTGATGCTGATGTTCGACCTCCAGCCCTCGGGCTTCATGGGCTCGCTCGCCCTGTCGATCCTGATGATGCCGGTCGTGGTCCGCTCCACCGAGGAAATGCTCAAGCTCGTACCGAACGAGCTGCGCGAGGCGGCGCTCGCCCTCGGCGTACCGAAGTGGCGCACCATCCTGAAGGTGGTCATCCCCACCGCGATCGGCGGCATCACCACGGGCTTCATGCTCGCGGTCGCCCGCATCGCCGGCGAGACCGCCCCGATCATGCTGCTCGTCTTCGGCAGCCAGCTGATCAACACCAACCCCTTCGAAGGCGCTCAGTCCTCGCTCCCCTTCTACATCTGGGAGCAGTACCGGGTCGGCAGCGACGCGTCGTACGACCGCGCGTGGGCCGCCGCCCTCGTCCTGATCGCCTTCGTCATGATCCTCAACCTGGTGGCTCGCGGCATCGCCCGCTGGAAGGCCCCCAAGACCGGTCGCTGACGCGGCCCCTGCTCAGCGACCAGTCCTCCACAAAGACAGTGAGTCACCCATGGCCAAGCGAATCGACGTATCCGGCCTCTCCGCCTACTACGGCGCCCACAAGGCGATCGACGACATCTCCATGACCGTCGAGCCGCGCTCCGTGACCGCCTTCATCGGGCCGTCCGGCTGCGGCAAGTCCACCTTCCTGCGCACCCTCAACCGCATGCACGAGGTGACCCCCGGCGGCCGCGTCGAGGGTAAGGTGCTGCTCGACGACGAGAACCTGTACGGGGCCGCGGTCGACCCGGTCGCGGTGCGCCGCACGGTCGGCATGGTCTTCCAGCGCCCCAACCCGTTCCCCACCATGTCGATCTTCGACAACGTGGCGGCGGGACTGCGTCTGAACGGTACGGTCAAGAAGAACGAGCTGGCCGGCGTCGTCGAGAAGTCCCTCAAGGGCGCGAACCTCTGGAACGAGGTGAAGGACCGCCTCAACAAGCCCGGTTCGGGTCTGTCGGGCGGCCAGCAGCAGCGGCTGTGCATAGCGCGGGCCATCGCCGTCGAGCCGGACGTCCTGCTCATGGACGAGCCCTGCTCGGCGCTCGACCCGATCTCCACGCTCGCGATCGAGGACCTGATCGGGGAGCTGAAGGAGCGCTTCACGATCGTGATCGTGACGCACAACATGCAGCAGGCGGCGCGGGTCTCGGACCGTACGGCGTTCTTCAACCTCGCGGCGGTCGGGCAGCCCGGCAAGCTGGTCGAGATCGACGAGACCGAGCGGATCTTCTCCAACCCGTCCGTGCAGGCCACGGAGGACTACATCTCGGGCCGCTTCGGTTAGGCCCGACCCCCAGACCGTCTGCGGTGCTGCATGGCGGTGCCACCGCAAGACGAAGGGCCCGGCCCCGGTCCTCCACACCGGGTCCGGGCCCACCCACACCCCCTGGGCCTCCGCCCCAGACCCCGATCGCGCTGAACACGCTCGTCCTCAAACTCCCCCAAGGCCTTAAGGGCCAGGGGGGACCCCCATGACGGGCTGAGGTTGCCTCAGCAGGAGCCCCGCCAGGGGCGCGGGGAACTGCGCGCCCAGCCACCCACGACCCGCAGCCAGGGTCCCTGGGGCTCCGCCCCAGACCTCGATCGGCCTGAACGGCCTCGTCCTCAAACGCCGGACGGGCTGGGTATGCCCATGCGGGCCAGCACCAGCCCCGCCAGGGGCGCGGGGAACTGCGCGGGCACCCCCACCGCACCCCGGACAGGCGGCAGGCCGCGTCAGCCGAAGCAGAGCTGAACCACGAGATAGCTGACCGCAGCGACCGCCCCCGCAGCCGGCATCGTAATGAACCACCCCAGGATGATGTTCTTCGCGACCCCCCACCGCACCGCATTGACCCGCTTGGTCGCCCCCACACCCATGATCGCCGAAGTGATCACATGCGTCGTGGAGATCGGCGCCTGGAACAGGAACGACGACCCGAACATGATCGACGCCCCGGTCGCCTCCGCCGCGAACCCCTGCGGCGGATCCAACTCGATGATCTTCCGCCCCAGCGTCCGCATGATCCGCCAGCCACCCGCGTACGTACCGAGCGACAGCATCGCCGCGCACGCGAACTTGACCCAGATCGGGATCTCGTCCCCGGCGGACTGCACATCGGCGATGGTCAGCGCCATCACCACGATGCCCATGGTCTTCTGCGCGTCCTGGAGACCGTGCCCGAGCGCCATGCCGGCCGCCGAGACGGTCTGCGCGATACGGAACCCGCGCTTGGCCTTGTGCGGGTTCGACTTGCGGAACAGCCACAGGATCGCGCACATCACCAGGTAACCGACGATCAGGCCGATCACCGGCGAGATGAACATCGGGATGACGATCTTGTCGAGCACACCGGACCAGTACACGGTGGTCCCACCGGCCAGCGCCGCTCCCACCATGCCGCCGAACAGGGCGTGCGAGGAGGAGGACGGCAGCCCGAAGTACCAGGTGACCAGGTTCCAGATGATCGCGCCGACCAGCGCCGCGAACAGGATGCCCATCCCCTTGTTGCCCTCGGGCGTGGAGATCAGCCCCTCGCTCACGGTCTTGGCCACGCCGCTGCCGAGGAAGGCACCGGCGAGGTTCATGACCGCGGCCATCGCGAGGGCGGCCCTCGGGGTCAGCGCCCGCGTCGAGACCGAGGTGGCGATGGCGTTCGCCGAGTCGTGAAAGCCGTTCGTGTACGTGAATCCGAGCGCGACGCCAATGGTCACGATCAACGCAAAGGTGTCCATGACTGGGTCAGGACTCCTTGACGGCGATGGTCTCCACCGTGTTCGCCACGTGCTCGAACGCGTCCGCCGCCTCTTCGAGCACGTCCACGATCTGCTTGAGCTTCAGCACCTCGATGGCGTCGTACTTGCCGTTGAAGAGGTGGGCGAGCAGCTTGCGGTGGATCTGGTCGGCCTGGTTCTCCAGGCGGTTGACCTCGATCCAGTACTCGGTCAGATTGGACATCGTGCGCAGGTTGGGCATGGCCTCGGCGGTCAGCACGGCCGCCCGGCTCAGGACCTCGATCTGCTGCTCGACGCCCTTGGGCAGTTCCTCCACGTTGTAGAGGACGACCAGGTCGACGGCCTCCTCCATGAAGTCCATGATGTCGTCGAGGCACGAGGCGAGGTTGTAGATGTCCTCGCGGTCGAACGGCGTGATGAAGGAGGAGTTCAGCTGGTGGAAGATCGCGTGGGTGGCATCGTCCCCCGCGTGCTCCGCTGCCCGCATGCGCTCCGCGATCTCGGCCCGGGACGCGGAATCCGCTCCGAGCAGTTCCATGAGGAGCTTCGAGCCCGTGACGATGTTGTCCGCGGATGCGGAGAACATGTCGTAGAAGCTCGTCTCCCTGGGGGTCAGACGAAAGCGCACGTGGGGTCCTCGGAGTGCTTGGGATTCGGTCAGGCTGATGCTAGGCGCATCATCCGGCCACGGCTAACCGGCGTTCTTCAGTGTCGCCCATCAGGCACAGTGATCAGCACGGACCCCCGTCCGGGGGACGAAATTCGTTACCATATACCCATGAGGGGTATCCACTCCCCTTGCCTCACAAGGCGAGCCAAGCCACCACCTTGGCGCATGGCAGGAGACAACGGGAGGACGCGATGACGACCACCGAGGCGGCCGGCCCCCCGGTCGAGCCCCCTGTGACCGATCACGACCGCGGCGTGCACGGCTATCACCACCAGAAGGACGAGCACCTCAAGCGGTTGCGCCGGATCGAGGGCCAGATCCGCGGCCTGCAACGGATGGTCGACGAGGACGTCTACTGCATCGACATACTCACCCAGGTCTCGGCGTCGACCAAGGCGTTGCAGTCCTTCGCGCTCCAACTCCTCGAGGAGCACCTGCGGCACTGTGTCGCCGACGCGGCGGTGAAGGGTGGGGACGAGATCGACGCGAAGGTGGAAGAGGCGACGAAGGCGATCGCCCGCATGCTACGAACGTGACCCGCGGCGTCCCTGAGCATCCGGCGCCAGCCCGCGTGCGCATACCCAGCCTGTCCGGCCTTTGAGGACGAGCGCCCTTCAGGCGCGACACGGGGTCTGGGGCGGAGCCCCCGGGACCCCGGCTGCGAACCGTGGGTGGCTGGTCGCGCAGTTCCCCGCGCCCCTGACTACTCGGCGCCGGCCAGCATGCGCATAGTCAGCCCGTCATGGGGGTCCCCCCTGGCCCTTAAGGCCTTGGGGGAGATTGAGACGAGCGCCTTCAGCGCGAACGGGGTCTGGGGCGGAGCCCCAGGAGCCCCGGCTGCGGGCTGTGCGGGGCTGGGCGCGCAGTTCCCCGCGCCCCTGGCAGGGCTGGTGCTGAGGCATACCCAGCCTGTCCGGCGTTTGAGGACGAGGCCGTTCAGGCCGAACGGGGTCTGGGGCGGAGCCCCAGGGGTTTCCTTTCGCCCCCGGAGGGTTTAGGGAAGGGGCGGGGAGGGGCCTCCCGGGGTCTGGGGCGGAGCCCCAGGGACCCCGGCTGCGGGCCGTGCGGGGCTGGGCGCGCAGTTCCCCGCGCCCCCGACCACTCGGCGCCGGCCAGCATGCGCCCAGTCAGCCCGTCCGGCACTTGAGGACAAGGCGTTCAGGCCGGGCGGAGCCCCAGGGTCAGCCCGGGTCGGGGCGGCCGGGGTGCCGTTCGCCCCGCACCACATTCAGAACCTCGTCGATGAGATCGGGACTGAGCCGGTCCCCCTCCGTGGCGGACGCCGCGATCATCAATTCCCCGCACAGCTCTATCTCGACGAGGGCCACGTGGTCCTGGACGGTCACCCCGCGAAGCGAAGCCACGCACATCACCCCTTCCTCGACCTCTTCTCCCCGCCGTCGGCTTCCCAGCGTAAAGAGGGCGGCACACACCGCGCATGGCACGGACGGACCATTTCCGCCACCACCGCCCCACCTGAGGGAGCCATTTCTGGCCGATTACGGTTGGATCGCGCCGTCGTAGATGTCCCGCGCCGCCGGCAACCGTACCGACGCGCCCGCCCCGAATTCGTACAGCAGCGTCGTGGAGGCCACCGCCACGGACCGCCCCCGGTTGACGTAACTGAACTGGTGCCGCACCTTGCACAGGCGCCCCGCCGCGTCGACGTACGCGTCGAACGGCACGGCCCCCTTGGAGAACCCTTTCGCCACCGTCGCGGGCAGCGCCGCGCTCCCCCGGTAGTGCCGCACCTTCACCCCGGCAAGGTCCTCCTCCCCGACGTACGTCACACCCTGCGCGTCACGCAGCAGCCCGGCAGCCGCGTAGGGATCGGTGGCCCCGCCGGTGACCAGGTTGCCGTCGGCGAGCGAGGCGGTGTCGATCCGCACCCACTTGTCGGCGGGCACCCCCGCGCCCCGGTTCTTCATGTAGAGCGCGCCCGGCGCGAGGAGCTCGGTGATCGGCTGCTTCTGCCGCGCCCCGGTGGCGTCCTGCGGCAGCAGCACCACCAACTGCCCGGTCCTGCCCCGGAAGTCGTACGTCCCCTCGCCCCGGATCGTGACCCGGGTGCCCCCGGTGGCCATCTCCATGGAGGTCGTGACCCGGGACGTACCCGCCGCCACCAGCCGGTCCGCGGCCGAGCGCACGAGCGCCCCCGGGTCGGCCGGCGCGCCGCTCGCGCTCTCGGCACTGTTCGCGCCGCACCCGGCGACGGCCGCGAGCACCCCACCGGCCACCCCGCCGACCACCGCGGCGGCCACCATCGCGCCCGCTCGCCCGGCTCCGTTCCGCCGCACCACCATCGCCGCCAAACCCCCAACGCCCACTGGCCTAGCCCATATCCCCTAACGACCGCGACCGCGCCCCCGTCACGCACGGCCGCAGTACCGTGGTGCGGTGCCCCACCAGACCACCGTCACGGAACGCGGCAGCTTCGCGATCGCCCGCTGCGGATGCGGCTGGACCGGCCCGGCCCGCCGCAGTCGCGACAGGGCCCGCGCCGACGCCGACACCCACCACACCGACGTCCCCCGCGCCGACGCCGACACCCACCCCACCGACCTCCCCCACACCACACCCGCCGCCTCGGCCCCGCCGACCCCCTCCACCACCTGAGCACCCGCGCCGGCCACCCGGTTCGGGGGGCGCCCCCGCGGGGAAGGCGCCCGCACAGCGCCCCACACGCCCCCGGGAGCCACCATGCGCCGCCGCACTCTCCTCACCGCAGCCGCCGGCTCCGCCGCGACCGCACTGGCCACCACCGGCTGCGGCCCCGCCGCGCACCCCGGCCCCGCGCCGGTCACCATCCCGCCCACCCGCTCCCCGTCCCCGAGCTCCCCGGCCACCGCGCAGGCCCCGGCCGACTGGAACGCCCTGGCCCACTCCCTCGACGGCAGACTCGTCCGCCCCGGCGACGCCGACTACGCCACCGCACGCCAGCTCTACAACACCCGCTTCGACAGCCAGAAACCCGACGCCGTCGCCTACGTGGCGCACGAGGCGGACGTGCGGGAATGCCTTGCCTACGCCCGCGCCCACCACACCCCCGTCTCGATCCGCAGCGGCGGCCACGACTACGCGGGCTGGTCGTCCGGAACCGGACGTCTCGTCATCGACGTGTCGCGGCTCGCCTCCGTGTCGTCCGACGGCACGATCGGCGCGGGCGCCCGGCTCCTGGACGTCTACACCGGCCTCGCCGAGAGCGGCCGCACCATCCCCGGCGGCTCCTGCCCCACCGTCGCCGTCTCGGGCCTGACCCTGGGCGGCGGCCACGGCGTCACGGCCCGCGCGTACGGGCTCGCCTGCGACAGCCTGACCTCCGTCGACCTCATCACCGCCGACGGCCGGAAACTGCGCGCGAGCGAGCAGCAGAACCCGGACCTCTTCTGGGCGCTGCGCGGCGCGGGCAACGGCAACTTCGGCGTGGTCACCGGCCTCACCTTCCGTACCCACGACGCGCCGCAGGGCGTGACGGCGTATCTGACCTGGCCCTGGCGACAGGCGCAAGCGGTGATCGGCGCCTGGCAGGAGTGGGGTCCCGACCAGCCCGACGAGATCTGGAGCGCCGCGCATCTGGCCGGCGGCGCCGGCGGCGCCAACCCGACCCTGACCATCGCCGCGTTCTCGCTCGGCACGTACGGCGATCTCCAGAACGCCCTGGACCGCCTCGCCGACCGCGCGGGCGCGTCCGCCTCCTCGGTGTCCTTGCACCGCACCGGCTTCCAGGACGCGATGCTCCTGTACGGGGGCTGCTCCACCTACAGCCAGGCCCAGTGCCACCTGCCCGGCACCACCCCTGGCCGCGCCCCGCAGGGCGTGCTCCAACGCGAGACGTACGCCGCGAAGTCCGACTTCTACACCAAGGCACTGCCCCCGACCGGCATACGCCAACTCCTCGGCGGCGCCGAGGAGTTCACCCGCATCCCCGCCGCCGACAACGGGGGCGGCGGCACCATCGTGCTCACCGCGCTCGGCGGCGCGGTCAACCGGGTGGCCCCCGACGCCACCGCCTTCACCCACCGCACCTCACGGGTGCTCGCCCAGTACATCGCCTCCTGGCGCCCCGGCACCTCGGGCGCGACCCAGCAGTCCTGGCTGGCCCGCACCCACGACGCGATGCGCCCGTACGCCTCGGGCGCGGCCTACCAGAACTACCCCGACCCCGCGCTCACCGACTGGCGCACGGCCTACTACGGCACCGCAGCGCCGCGGCTGGCGCGGCTGAAGCAGCAGTACGACCCGGGCAGGCTCTTCGACTTCCCCCAGGCGCTCTGACCCGTACGGCAGCCGGCCCGTACCGACGTTGGCCCGTACCACCGTCGGCCGCACCGCCGCTGAGCCGGTGTCAGGCCGCCAGATCGCGCTCGGTGGCGCCCGGCCGCTCGATCGCGCCGCCGGCCGCCGCCGGGACCACCGTGAGGGTGCGCCGCGAGTGCACGAGGAGCCCGAGCCGCCGCGAGCGGGCGACGGCCGCGACGACCGGAGTGAGCAGCAGCTGGGCGAGCGGGGCGAGCAGCAGCGTGACCGCCGTGCCGAGTGCGAAGCCGCCCACGACGTCGGTCGGGTAGTGGACGCCCATGTAGACCCGGCAGAACCCTTCGAGCAGGGCGAGGCCCAGCGCGATCAGGCCGAACTTGCGGTTGGCGACGAAGAGTCCGGCGCCGATCGCCATGGCGAGGGTGGCGTGGTCGCTGACGAAGGAGAAGTCGGCCTTGCCGCCGACCAGGACGTCGAGCCCCTTGTGGTCGAGGAAGGGCCTGGGCCGCTCCACGAAGTCGCGGATGGGGATGTTGACCAGGACGGCGATCCCGGCGGCCAGCGGCGCCCACACGATCCCGGCGACCGAGACGACCGCGGACTGCCGGTCCTCCGCGCGCCGCACGCTCCACCAGCACCACAGCACGACGAGCACGAGACCGAGCAGGATCCCGTACTCCCCGACGAAGGCCATGGTCCGGTCGAGCCAGGAAGGGGCGTCCTTGGCTAGCCCGTTGATGTCGTAGAGCAGGCTGACATCGGGATTCGCTCCGTCGAATGCGAGTCCAGCCATGCTGCGGCCCCTTGCCTTGATCCGTCCTGCTACCAACCCCCGTGGTCAGTACGTACATCAGTCACTGTCCAGGAAACGCCCATCACGGCCGCCGCGTTCCACTCTCCACTGAATGATCACCTCGACGTTATCGAAGAGAGATTCATCGTCGCAGTTCAGGGCCTTGGCTTCACGGAGAGTTCAAGCCACCGGAGGGCCTGGTTCAAGCCCCCGGTTGGAGCGTCGGCAGCGCGGCCGCGCCGTCCTTGGTGACCCGGGTCGCGCCGAAGTAGTCCGGCGCGTCGATCTTGTCGAAGCGGATGACGGCACCGGTGTAGGGCGCGTTGATCATGTATCCGCCACCCACGTAGAGCCCCACGTGGTGAATGGCCCGGGAGTTGCCGAGGTCGGTCGAGAAGAAGACGAGGTCCCCCGGAAGCAGCTCGTTCCGCGCGGGGTGCGGGCCGGCGTTGTACTGGTCGTTGGCGACGCGCGGCAAGGTGATCCCGACGCTCTGGTACGCGGCCTGCGTCAGCCCGGAACAGTCGAACCGCCCCCCTTGCTCGGGCGTCCCCTCCCCGCCCCACAGATAGGGCGTCCCCAGCTTCTGCTGCGCGTAGTAGATGGCCCCGGCCGCCTGCTGGGAGGGCTGCACGCGCCCGACCGGGGCGGCGAAGCTCTTCTCCAGGGAGCGAATGGTCTTCACGTACCCCTGGGTCTCGCTGTAGGGCGGAACACCCTGGTAGTGGATGACGGCATAGGCACCCGCGTTGTAGGCGGCGAGCATGTTGTCGCTCGCGTCCCCGGGTACGCCCTTGACATATTTGGCCAATTCACAGTCGTACGAGGCCGCTGACGGAATGGCGTCCGCCGGGTCCCAGATGTCCCGTTTGCCGTCGCCGTTGCCGTCGATGCCGTGGGTCGCCCAGGTGTCGGGCATGAACTGGGCGATGCCCTGGGCGTTGACCGGGCTGACGGCGTTGGTCTTCCAGCCGCTCTCCGAGTAGAGCTGGGCCGCGAGCATGGCCGGGTTGAGGCTGGGGCAGTAGGTGCCCCACTTCTGCACGAGCGGCTGATAGGCGGCCGGCACGGCCCCCTTGGCCAGGCCGACCGCGCCGCCCGCCGAGGAGGCCAGGCCCGCCGCGGCCGAATACGTACCGACAACGAGCAGCGTGATGAAGCTCAGGCACACCCCGAACCCGATCCCGGCGACCACCCAGACTCTGCGCACCCCTCAACCCTCCCCCATCGAGGCGCGGTTCACCGCCACTTCATCCGCACTCGTGTCGCACGGGCGCGCATTCGGCCAGGGAGCCCGGCGCACCCGGCGCGAAACCCGCCCACGTCAGCACCACGCCCCCCTCACGCCCCCGGCTGTCCCGAAACCGGTCAGCGGCCCGCCTCAGCCGGTCGCGCCCCTCAGGGCAACAGGCACGCACACACCAGGGGCTGATCCTCCGTCACCGCCGCGCTGTCCGCCGCCCGCGCCGTCGCGTGCGCCACCGGCTCCGGGTCACCCGCCGACTCCGCCAGCTTGTACAGCGACTTGGTGACCGGCCCGAAGACGACGCTGTACGAGACGTCGGGGTCGTCACCGCCGAACTCGTACCCCCCGATCACCCCCGCGACCGCCCCGCCCTCGGTGACCCAGGGGCTGCCGCTGGTGCCGCCGGGGAAGGCCGGGCAGTCGATGCGCTGCTGGGTGGCGCCGTAGGCGGTCGCCGTGTTCGTGCAGACCTGCGGAACCTCGGTGTCCGAGGGATACCCGGTGACGGTCACCGGCCCGCCCGTCGCGCGGTCGGCGAACAGCGGGGCCGCGCCCACCACGTCCTCGATCTGCTTGCCGCCCTGCGAGCCGGGCCCGAGCACCGCGAAGGCGACGTCACTGTCCTGGTCCCCGTCCTCGTTCCAGCTGTCGTCCGCGTACACCGACTCCACCGGCCATGTCCCGTACGGCGCCGAACCGTCCCGGTAGGCGGGCGCGAACACCGTCCTGCCGCCCTCCGACTCGTCCGCCGACAGACAGTGCGCGGCCGTCACGATGAGATCGTGTCCCGAGCTGTGAACGACCGACGCGGTGCAGTAGTGCCCGCCGTCGAGATCCCCCTTGAACAGCGCGCCCACCCGCGCGTCGGCCGCCGTGGCCGGAGCGGTCGTGGTCAGGCTCCTGGCCACCGTGTCGTGGTCGCCGTACGTCGGTATGACCAACAGCACCGCCGCCGCCGACAGCGCGCTGAACCTCCCGCGCCTGGGGGCGAACTTCCTCCCGGAGATGCCAGTGCGCTTCATACGTGCGGCTCCTGGTGGTCGGCGGCCTGCTTGCTGACTGCGAACACTCTGACTCTCGCTGCCCCCGCTGAGAACGACCATGAGGCTTTTCTTAGAAGTTTCTATGAACCGGTCCGCCACCGTGACCAGCCACGTCGCCCTCCGACACGACGAACGGCCCAAGGGTGTAACAACGACAGTCATTGCCCGGAGTCACGCTCCGTGATACACAGAGTGACCATACGCGTTTCCGCATACACCGGTTCACCGCAGGTCAGGGCGGTGAACCGGTACTGCCATGCGGGTACGGGTAAAGAGAGGCGCGAAGGCGTGCTACTCCGGCGGTTTCATCAGCGAAGATAGAACCTGACCCATGCCGCGCGGCAGGGGCTTCGAACTACCCGACAGGGGCGGTGAGTTACATGTACCTGGCAGCCGGAAAAGGCGACATCACCACCATCATCGGCGGAATCGCCCCCAACTGGGGGCCGTTCGGGACGCTCGGCAACGAGGCCCGCATCATGGTCGAGGTGGTGATGGCGGTCGCCATCCTCCTCTGCCTCGGCATCGCGGTATGGGGTGCGGCCAAACAGCGGATCGGGGCGACGGCGCTGCGGGACACCTTCAGCGCCGAACAGGGCAAGGGCCTGATCGTGGCCGGCCTGACCGGAGTCTTCATCATCGGATCGCTCGGCACGCTCTTCACCATCGTGTACGGAATGGCCGTCTGACGCCCAGTCAGACAGGCCGCACGTCCCTCCCGTCCCCCTCACACCATCCGTCCGTCGTGCCCACCGGCAGAGGTTGCGTCCCCCTGATGTCGAGTCACCACACCGCGCCCGCGCGGGAACCAGCACGGCTACCGTCGTACTACGCGGAACCGCACACGGTCGAGGGGGCGCAGGCATGAGTTTCGACGACGAGCCGGGCCGCGGCGGGTCCGGACCCGGCCACGGCGACGACCGCTTCAGCACGCTCGGCGGCACCCGCCAGACCCGTACGCGCCTGCCCGAGCCGGCCGGCGACAGCTACGGCACGGGCCGCCGGCCACCCCGGACGTCCCGCTCCCTGGTGATGGTGGTCGGCGTAGTGGTCCTCCTGATCGCGGCCATCGCCTTCGCCAACCGGGGCGGCGACGACCCGGGCACGTCCCCCGACACCACCGCGAGGCCCGGCGGGGCGGGCGCGACAGCTGCGACGGGCACGAAGCCGGTGACGGGCAAGAACGGCTCAATCCCGGCGGGCTTCCCCCAGACCGAGGAGGGGGCGCAGTCGGCTGCGGCGAATTACGCGGTGGCGTTGGGGTCCACGGGCATGTTCAACAAGGACACCCGGCACCAGATCCTCGATGCCGTGTACACCACCGCGGCTGCGGCCAAGCTCAAGGCACCGCAGGACGCGGCGTACTCCGCGGACTTCCTGAAGAGGCTCGGGCTGGACGCCGAAGGCCGGACGCCTCCAGGCAATGCGTTCGTCTCCCGCACCATCCCCGTGGGCACCAAGGTGCAGGACTACGGCACGGGCAGCGCGAAGGTCTCCGTCTGGTACACCGGCCTCATCGGAATGTCGGGGCCCGGTTCCACCGATCCAGTACGCACGGCGTGGAAGACGTGGACGTTCGACCTCCAGTGGTCCGACAACGACTGGAAGATCGCCGACGACACCCAGACCGACGGCCCTGCGCCCGTCCCCGGCGACATCGCGGCTTCCAGCGCCGACGCCATCAGCAAGGCCGTCGGGGAGTACGGAGGCTTCACCTATGCCCGGTAAGCCGACCCGCGTCGCCCTCTCGATCACCGGCACGTTCACGGCTGTGCAAACTTCAGCCGTCCTGTTGGCGAGCAGGGCCTACGCGGCTCCGACCCCCACACCCACCCCGAGCGGATCGCCCGGCGCCAGCCCGAGCCCCAGCGCGAGCAGTGACCCGTGTGACCTTCTGATCGGCCCCGCCAAGCAGTACTGCACCAGCGGATCGGGCGGCACCAGCAAGAACGTCCCCCCCACCGACGGCGGCGCAGCCGACCCCCTCACCTCGCTCTCCAAGGGCTGCGCCGACGCCGCCGTCTGGGTCGTCGACACGCTCTCCAAGTTCGTGAAGACCGCCGCCAAGGTGGACTTCACCGACCCCGCCTTCCTCAGCCGCTACGCCATCGTCTTCGCCGCCGCCACGATCCTCACCCTCGTCCTGTGGCTCCTCGCCGTCGCCAAGCGCGCCATCCGCGGCGTACCGCTGTCGACCGCGATCTCGGAAGCCGTCGGCTTCCTGTGGCTGACGGTGCTCGCCTCCGCGTTCACCCCGCTGGTCCTCTACACCGTGGTCAACGCCACCGACGCCGTCACCGACGTCATCGCCGCCGGCACCGGCGACCAGACCGGCGTCTTCTTCGGCTCCTTCTCGGACGCGCTCAAGAAGGGCACATCCATCGGCGGCGGCCCGATCATGCTGATCGTCGTCTCCCTGGTCACCATCGTCGCCGCCGGCATCCTCTTCCTGGAGCTCTACATCCGCGCCCTCCTGCTGTACGTGGGCGCGCTGCTCGGCGTCATCGTGTACTCGGGACTCGTCGACAAGAACATGTGGGGCCACGTCCGGCGCTGGGCCGGGATCATGATCGCGATCATCATGGTCAAACCCATCATCGTGATCGTCCTGAGCCTCGCCGGAGCGCTCTCCTCCGGCAAGGGCCCCGACTCCTTCTCGGCCGTCGTCTCCGGCCTCGCCATCATCCTGCTCGCGATCTTCGCCTCGGCGATGATCTACCGCTTCGTCCCCGGCTTCGGCGACGAGATCGCCTCCGCCCGCTCCAACCGCAAACAGGCCACCAGCGGCGCCCAGGCCGCCGCCCTCGTCTCCTCGCCCGCCGCCCTGGTCTCCCAGGGCATCAAGGCCCACAGCAGCCGGGGCAACCAGGGCGGTGGTGGCGGCGCCGCCCAGGCGCGCCCCGCCAACCCCCTGTCCGGTGGCGTGGCCGCCCACAGCAGCCGGGGCTCCGGCGGTGGAACGGGCGGCGGAGCCGGCGGCGGAACTGTCCCCTCCGCCGCCCCTCCGCCGCGCAGCGGCAACAGCCCGACGTCCGGCACGCCGCACTCCCACCGCCGCGACACCGGCGGTACCACAGGTAACAAGAACACTGGAGGTGGAGGGCGTTGACGACCCAGTCCCAGCCGGTCACGCCCCGCCGTACGTATCTGATCGGCCGCGCCAGGCCGTCGGCCGTCGTCGGCAAGAACCGGGAGACCGGCGAGATCGCCCTGATCATCGGCGGTGCCTTCCTCGGCATGGTGTGCGGGCTGCTCGTCCCGGTCCTGTCCCTGCGCATCGTGCTCCTGATGGGTTTCCCCTTCCTGGCGCTCGCCGCGGTGTACGTGCCGTACAAGCACCGCACCTTCTACAAGTGGTTTGAAATCAACCGCAGTTATAAGCGTTCGCTACGCCGAGGCACCGCCTACCGCTCGGGTTCACCCGAAGCGGGCGTACGCCTCGACGGGCGCGAGGTCGAGGTCGGGCCGCCACCCGGCATCGGCCACATCACCTGGCTCGCCGCGCCCTTCGGCCCCGACGAGATCGCCGTCCTGCTGCACGCAGACCGGCGTACCGTCACCGCCGCCATCGAGATCGAGGGCCCCGGCGTCGGCCTGCGCGACAGCGAGGACCAGGAAGCCCTGGTCGACCGGTTCGGCACACTGCTCAAGCACGTCGCCAACGGCGACGGCTTCGTCACCCGGCTCCAGATGCTGGCCCGCACCCTGCCCGCCGACCCCGACGCCCACGCCAAGGACGTCGCCCAGCGCGGCGACACCAAGGCGCCCGGCTGGCTCCAGGAGTCCTACGACCAGCTCCAGTCCATGGTGTCCACCTCCAGCGAGCAGCACCGCGCCTACCTCGTCGCGTGCATGCAGTACAGCCGCGAACTCGCCGCCGAGGCCAACGCGATGGCCCGCGCCGCCAACCCGCACGGCCGCAAACTCGACCGCGACGCGGGCCTCGCCGTCGTCATGGCGCGCGAACTGACCGACATCTGCGCCCGGCTGGCCGAGGCCGACATCCGCGTACGCCAGCCGCTCGGACAGAGCCGGCTCTCCTCCCTCGTGCACTCCATGTACGACCCGGACCACCCCATCGACCACATCCAGGCCATGACCAAGCGCAACGCCTGGCCGGCCGAGCTCGACGCGGTGGAGCCCACCTACCTCCAGGCCAAGACCCGCGAGTCCTCCACGCGGGCCCCCTGGTGCCACGCCACTGCCTGGGTCAAGGAGTGGCCGATGACCCCGGTCGGCGTCAACTTCCTCGCGCCGCTGCTCGTCCACACCCCTGACGTGATCCGCACGGTCGCCGTCTGCATGGACCTGGAGCCGACCGAAGTCGCCATCGAGCGCATGCTCACGGAGAAGACCAACGACGAGGCGGAAGCCTCCCGAGCGGCCAAGATGAACCGCACGGTCGACCCCCGCGACATCGCCGCCCACGGCCGCCTCGACCAGCGCGGCGAAGACCTCGCGAGCGGCGCCGCCGGCGTCAACCTGGTCGGCTACATCACGGTCTCCTCGCGTTCGCCCGAAGCCCTGGCCCGCGACAAGCGGACCATCAGAGCCTCCGCCGGCAAGTCCTATCTGAAGCTGGAGTGGTGCGACCGCGAGCACCACCGCGCCTTCGTCAACACCTTGCCGTTCGCGACCGGAATCCGCCGCTAGTTGAGAGGCAGTACCCGCCATGCGAGATCCGCTGTCTCTCCTCACCGACGCCTTCACCTCCCTGCTCTTCGGCAAGGTGGAGACCACCCGGCTGCCCGTCCGCACCTCCACGGGCCAGGCCCAGGCCGTCTACCTGCCGACCGCCGCCCCCGGCCTCGGCGACTCCGGCGTGATCATCGGGCGCGAGGTGTACAGCGGCAAGGGCTACATCTACGACCCCTTCCAGCTGTACGGCCAGCAGCTCCCGGCCCCGCACTGGCTGGTGCTCGGCGAGTCCGGCAACGGCAAGTCGGCCCTGGAGAAGACGTACGTCCTGCGGCAGTTGCGGTTCCGCGACCGCCAGGTCGTCGTGCTGGACGCCCAGGGCGAGGACGGCGTCGGCGAATGGAACCTCATCGCGCGCGAGCTGGGGATAACCCCCATCCGCCTCGACCCGATGACCGCGATGGACGGCGGCATCCGGCTCAACCCGCTGGACCCGGCGATCACGACCACCGGCCAGCTCGCCCTGCTTCGAACGATCATCGAAGTAGCGATGGGACACGGCCTGGACGAACGATCGGGATTCGCTCTCAAGGTGGCGCACGCCTACGTCAACGCCACGATCACGGACCGCCAGCCGGTCCTGACCGACATCGTGGAACAACTGCGCCACCCCGAGGCCGAGTCGGCCGAGGCGATGAATGTCGACATAGACGATGTACGGGCCTGGGGACTCGACGTCGCCCTGGTGCTCGACCGCCTGGTCGACGGCGACCTGCGCGGCATGTTCGACGGCCCGACGACCGTCGGCATCGACCTGGACGCGCCTCTGATCGTCTTCGATCTTTCGCACATCGATCGAAATTCGATCGCGATGCCGATCCTCATGGCGATCGTGGGCGTCTGGCTGGAGCACACCTGGATCCGCCCCGACCGGAAGAAGCGCATCTTCCTGGTCGAGGAGGCCTGGCACATCATCAACAGCCCCTTCGTCGCCCAGCTCTTCCAGCGCCTGCTCAAGTTCGGGCGCCGGCTCGGCCTGTCGTTCGTGGCGGTGGTCCACCACCTGAGCGACGTCGTGGACGGCGCGGCCGCGCGCGAGGCCGCCGCGATCCTGAAAATGGCCTCGACCAGGACCATCTACGCCCAGAAGGCGGACGAGGCACGGGCCACGGGCCGGGTGCTCGGCCTGCCACGCTGGGCGGTGGAGATCATCCCGACGCTCACCCCAGGCATCGCGGTGTGGGACGTGAACGGCAACGTCCAAGTGGTCAAACACCTGATCACCGAGCGAGAACGCCCCCTGGTCTTCACCGACCGCGCCATGACCGAATCGGCGGCCACGGACGACATCCTCGCCTCGGAGCTGGACTCCCGGCTCGAATCGGAGACGGAACGCCGAGCGGCCCTCAGGGAACAGCATCTGTCCGCCGCACCCGACTCCTCCGAGTCCACGGTGGCCTGACATGAGCGGACCCGCAGCACCGAGAGAGACCCCGCGCGGCATCCCGGACTCGCTCCTGGTCGGCCTGCTGGCCTTCCTCCTGGGTCTGACCGTACTGGTGTGGACGGCCACGGGCCTGGGTGGCCTCCTCACCCAGGGCGCGTGGCCGCCGGGCGTATCGTTCACGCAGAGCCCGATGGCCCTGCGCTCCCTGGTCACCGCCCCGCACGACCTCCCGTCGGCCTGGCCCGACACCCCGCCCCACGCCCTTTCGGGCTACGGCCTGTTCTGGGGCCTGCTGATCGGCGAACTGCTCATAGTGATCGTCCTGACGATCTTCGCGCTCGGCACGTTCACACGCTGGCGGGCGGTACGAACGAGAGCGAAGCAGCAAGCCCTCCCTCCCGGGGCCCACCCCCTCAACCCAACCCCGGCCAATAACGCCGCCCCAGCAATCCCGCCCCCGGCCAACAACGCCGCCCCAGCGATCCCGACCCCGGCCACCACCAGCCCCGCAACGCACGCCGGGACCGACGCCCCCCTCCCCACCCCCGCTGTGGGCAATCGTTCCGCAGGGCGGAACGGGTGGGCACAGCGGACCCCGGCGGCAGGCACCCCGGCCACCGCCACCGACCCCGCACAGCCGTCGGCGCCCGCACTGGAACTGGCCGGCACACCAGACCCCGTAAACCCCGCAGGGGGCCCGGGGGTACCCACCCCCAGAGCCGAACGACCGGACACCCGGCTCCACTTCGGCACCCCGGCCGCCCGGCGGCCCCTCGCCCTCCAGGCCATCCAGGAGGCGGAGGGCGCGGCCCTGGTCGTCACCTCGGACCCGACCCTGTGGGCCGAGACGAAGGACGCCCGGGCCAAGCTCGGCCCCGTACACGTCTACGACCCCACCCACCGCTGCGACACCCCCGCCCGCCTGCACTGGTCCCCCACCGCGGGCTGCGAGGACCCCGACACGGCGGCCGCGCGGGCCGCCGCGCTCCTGGCCCCCGTGCGCCCCCAGGCCCGCGTGGACGCCGCGATGGCCGACACCGCGGAGACCCTGCTGCGCTGCTGGCTGCACGCCGCCGCCCTGGAGAGCCGCGACGGCAAGGCGACGAAGCAGTTGCACCGCTGGGCCCAGGGAACGGCCGCCCACGAAGCCGTGCGCATTCTGCGCACCCACCCCAAGGCCCAGAACGGCGGCGCGGGCCTCCTGGAGTCCGCGCTCACCGCTTACCCCGAACGCCGGGAGATCGCCCAGGCGTTGACCGCCCGTGCTCTCGCCTGCCTCGCCTCGATCCACATCCGCGACGCCTGCACACCGAACCGAGCGGATTCGCTCGCTCTGGAATCTTTCGTGAACGAAGGGGGCACCCTCTATGTGGTGGGCGAAGCGATCGAGGATCCCCGGTCCGACCCTGCCGCGATGCCCCTCCTGACGGCGCTCGCCTCAGACGTGGTCGAGCGCGGCCGCCGCATGGCCGAACGGTCATCTGACGGTCGCCTCGACCCACCAATGACGCTCGTCCTGGACGACGTCGCGGCAGTGGCCCCCCTTCCCCGCCTTCCGGAGCTGCTGTCGACCGGTCAGGACCAGGGCCTTCCGCTCCTGGTCCTGCTCCGCTCCCCCGAACAGGCCCGCGCGCGCTGGACCGAAGCGCTGACCTGAGAGCGCCGGCCGCGGCCCGAGCCCGCTCGTACGGTCAGGCTCGCGCTGTCAGGTTCGCCCCTGGCAGGTTCGTACGATCAGGTTCGTACGAGCTCCATCTCCAGGTCCACGCCGCCGGCCTTGCCCACGACGGGCGCGCACTGACCCGTCGCCACGAAACCGAACTTGCGGTAGAAGCCCTGAGCGCGCGGGTTGTCCTCGTGGACGTAGAGCCTTACGCGCTCGACGGGCGGCGCCTCCAGCGTCCAGGCCCACTCGACGGCGGCCTGGAAAAGCCGCTCGGTCAGGCCCACCCCTCGGTGCTCGTCACGCACGAAGACGCCCACCAAGTGCGCCTGCGGGGCGGTGATTTCCGCGCCGAAGATGTCTTTCGCCCCGACCTCCTCGACCAGCACGACGACCGTGCCCACCAGTTCCCCGTCCGGCGTCTCGGCGACGAACTGCCGGGCGGACGTGCCGCGCGTGACGCCCGCCGTCCGCTCCTGCCAGAACGAATCCGGGCGGGCCAGAGCCTGTTCCGGGGTCTCAAGGAACGCGACCGGAGCCACCGGATCGGCCAGCGCGACCAGGCGCAATTCCTTCATCCGCAGCCATTCGTCGGCGCGGACCGGGCGAATCAGATAGTCCATGCGCTCATGCTCGCCACAGCCCCGACCACCCGCAACGTGTTTTGCCGCACCCAGAACGCAGAAAAGCCCCGCACCATGAGGTGCGGGGCTTTTCCCAAAATTTGTTCGGCGGCGTCCTACTCTCCCACAGGGTCCCCCCTGCAGTACCATCGGCGCTGAAAGGCTTAGCTTCCGGGTTCGGAATGTAA
>NZ_JBIAGO010000020.1:0-117542 GCF_042869775.1 Streptomyces sp. NPDC006711 | reverse complement strand
AGCCACCACCCACGCCTCAACCAGCTCAGGCATCGTACGAACCACACCACCCCGAGCCGTATCGTTCCAACCCGAGAGCAACAACTCCCGCTCCCCGCCGGAAAGAATCTCCAACTGCCCCACCCGCACACCCGAATCAGCCACCACGGCCTCCAACAGCCGCACCAACCGATCCCCCAACACCTGCGCCGTCCCCTGATCGAACACATCAGTGGCGTACTGCACCTCACCACCAATACCCGCCGGAGCACCCCCCGACGTACGACGCTCACACAACGTGAACGTCAGATCAACCTTGGCCACCCCCGTATCCAAATCACTGACAGACACCTCCAGCCCCGGCATCACAAACCCGCCCTCATCGGCGCTCTGCAACGACAACATCGTCTGGAACAACGGACCATGAGACAACGACCGCGCCGGGTTGACGGCCTCAACAACCCGCTCAAACGGAATGTCCTGGTGGGCATAAGCCCCGAGATCCGTCTCCCGCACCCGAGCCAGCAACTCACGGAAGGTCGGGTCACCCGACACATCCGTGCGCAACACCAGAGTGTTGATGAAGAACCCGACCAGATCATCCAACGCCTCATCCGAACGCCCCGCCACCGCGGTGCCGATCGGAATATCCGTACCCGCACCCAACCGTGACAACAGCGCCGCAAGCGCGGCCTGCAACACCATGAACACCGTCACGTTGCTCGATTGCGCCAACTCCGCGATTCTGCTGTGGAGTTCCGTGTTCAGCTCGAACCGCGCGACGCCGCCGGAGTAGCTGGCCACGGCCGGGCGGGGGCGGTCCAGCGGAAGCTCAAGCAGCTCCGGAGCACCACTGAGTTCCTTGCGCCAGAAGGCCAGCTGCTCAGAGAACAGACTGCCCGCATCGCCCTCGTCGCCCAGCACGTCACGCTGCCACAGCGCATAGTCGGCGTACTGCACCGGCAGCGCTTCCCAAGCAGGCGCCAGCCCACCCACACGAGCCGTATAAGCAGCGGACAGATCCCGCGACAGCGGACCCATCGACCAGCCGTCACCAGCGATGTGGTGCAGCAGAATCAACAGGACGTGCTCACGCTCGGACACCCGGAAAAGGGTGAACCGCAGCGGAACCCCACCGGCCAGATCGAACCCGAACGCCGCCGCCTCCGCCAACGCCGACTCCAACCGGCCCGGCTCCCCCACCTCAACCAACTCGACCACGGGGAAAGCCTGTTCACCGTCCAGCACGACCTGGAACGGCTCACCCGACTCCTCCACGAACCGCGTACGCAGCACCTCATGCCGCCCCACCACATCGACCAGCGCCGCCTCCAGAGCGACATGGTCCAGTTCGCCGGACAGACGCAGAGAAGTCGCGATGTTGTAGGTCGGGCTGGGGCCCTCCATCTTGTGCTGGAACCAGAGTCTTTGCTGCGCACCGGAGAGCGGCAGGCGCTCGGGGCGTGTGTCCGCCACCAGGGGCGGGCGGGCCGCACCCGCGTCGGCCAGACGTGCGGCGAGTTCGGCGACAGTCGGTGCCTCGAAGACCGCGCGGATCGACAGCTCCGCGTCCAGAGCGGCGCGGATGCGACTGGTCAGCCGGGTCACCAGCAGGGAATGCCCGCCCAGTTCGAAGAAGTTGTCGTCCACGCCCACCCGTGACAGGCCCAGGATCTCCGCGAAGGCGCCGCAAAGGATCTCCTCGTAGGCGGTGCGCGGCGCACGGTCCGAGCCGCCGGCCGCGGCACCGTAGTCGGGCGTGGGCAGCGCCTTGCGGTCGAGCTTGCGGTTCGCCGTCAGCGGAAGGTCGTCGAGCAGTACGAAGACCGAGGGCACCATGTAGTCGGGCAGCTGCCCGGCAGCATAGCTGCGCAGCTCGGCGGAGTCCGGGTGCTGCCCCGGCGCGGGGACCGCGTAGCCGACCAGCCGCTTGTCGCCGGGCTGGTCCTCGCGGACGATCACGGCCACTTGGGCCAGCTTCGGGTGCGCTCCGATGACGCCCTCGATCTCTCCCAGTTCGATGCGGAAGCCGCGCAGCTTGATCTGGTCGTCGACGCGCGCGATGAACTCCATCTGACCGTCCGCCCGCCACCGCGCCAGGTCGCCCGAGCGGTACATCCGGCTGCCTGCCGGGCCGTAGGGATTGGCGACGAAGCGGCCCGACGTCAGGTCCGGGCGTCGGTGGTAGCCGCGGGTCACCAGGTCACCGGCGATGTACACCTCGCCGGTGCTGCCGGTGGGCACCGGGCGCAGCTGGGCGTCCAGCACGAACATCTGGGTGTTCCAGATCGGCCGGCCGATGGTGACCACGCCCGCCGGGACACTCTCGCCGGGCTCGATGCGGTACTCCGAGCAGCCGACGGTGGTCTCCGTCGGGCCGTACTCGTTGATGACGGTCGCACCGGGGTGGCGGCTGCGCCACTCGTCCAGGACCTCGCCCATCAGCGACTCGCCGCCGAGCACCAACTGCTCCGCCGGCGAGTACTGCGCGGGCAGTTCGATGAGCAGCGGCAGGTGGCTCGGGGTGGCCTTGACGAAGGTGGGCCGCTGCCGTCCGTCCGCCGCCCGGGCCTGGCCGCTCAGCTCGACCAGTTCCACGCAGCCACCGGAGGTCAGTGGCGCGAACAGGCCGGTGGCGGTGAGGTCGAAGGCGACGGGCGAGTGGACCAGGGCCCGTCCGGCCACACCCGGGTACGCCGTGCGGGTCCAGCTGAGGTAGGCGTCCAGCGAGCGGTGTTGCACGGTGACGCCCTTGGGGCGGCCGGTGGATCCCGAGGTGAAGATGACGAAGACGGCGTTGTCGGGGTGGAGGGGTGCGGTGCGGTCGGCGTCGGTGAGGTCCGAGCCGTCCTGTCCGGTCAGCATCGCGGCGACCTCAAGGCCGTCCAGGCGCAGCGACGGGCAGGGCGCGGCGACGTGGTCGAGCACGCCCTGGGCCGTGACGACCAGTACGGGCGCCACGTCCTCCAGCATGAAGCCCAGTCGGTCCGCAGGGTAGGACGGGTCCAGCGGCAGGTACGCGCCACCGGCCTTCACGATGGCCAGCAGGGTGACCACCAGGTCAACCGAGCGGGGCAACGCCACCGCGACGTAGGACTCCGGACCGACGCCGCGCTCCACCAGGAGCCGGGCCAGCCGGTTGGCGCGCTCGTTGAGTTCGGCGTAGGTCAGGCTGACGTCGTCGTGCACGACGGCGGGAGCACCGGGCACGCGTCGTGCCTGCTCCTCGATGAGGACAGGCAGGGTCTTCCCCGAGACCTCGTGCGGACGGCCCTGCCACTCCTCCAGCGCCTGCCGCCGCTCCTGCTCCGTCAGGATCTCCAACCGGCCCAGGGGCACGTCCGGTTGGGAGGCGCACTCGGCAAGCAGCCGCACCAGCCGGGCGGTCAGCGCGTCGACGGTGGCCTTGTCGAACAGATCGGTGGAGTACTCCAGCATGCCGTCGATGCCCGCGGGAGTGCCGTCCCGCGCTGTCCTCTCCTTCGTGTGGAAGGAGAGGTCGCACTGTGCGATGCCCCTGTGGACGTCCTGCGCCGCCACCTCAAGGCCGGGCAGGACCATGCTGTCCTCAGGGGTGTTCTGCGAGGTCAGCATGGTCTGGAAGAGAGGGGCGTGGGAGAGCGACCGGGTCGGGTTGACGGCCTCGACGATTCGCTCGAAGGGGATGTCCTGGTGGGCGTAGGCGTCCAGGTCGGCCTTCCGCACCCGAGTCAGCAACTCACGGAAGGTCGGGTCACCCGACACATCCGTTCGCAACACCAGAGTGTTGATGAAGAACCCGACCAGATCATCCAACGCCTCATCCGAACGCCCCGCCACCGCGGTGCCGATCGGAATATCCGTACCCGCACCCAGCCGCGACAGCAGCGCCGCGAGCCCGGCCTGCAACACCATGAACACCGTGGCATCACACGCACGCGCCAACTCCACGATCCGCGCATGGAGTTCGGCGTCCAGTACGAAGTTCTCGGTAGCACCGCGATAACTGGCAACGGCCGGCCGAGGCCGGTCCAACGGAAGCTCCAACAACTCCGGAGCACCACTGAGCTCCTTGCGCCAGAAGGCCAGCTGCTGAGCGATCAGACTGTCCGGGTCGTCCTCCTCGCCCAGCACGTCACGCTGCCACAGCGCATAGTCGGCGTACTGCACCGGCAGCGCTTCCCAGGCAGGCGCCAGCCCACCCACGCGAGCCGTGTAAGCAGCGGACAGATCCCGCGACAGCGGGCCGCGGGACCAGCCGTCGGTGATGATGTGGTGCAGCAGGACGAGCAGGACGTGCGCGCCTGCGCCGACTCCGTACAGGACCGCCTTCAGCGGTACTCCGGCGGTGAGGTCGAAGCCGTGCCCGGCCTGCGCGAACAGCGCCTGTTCAAGCTGTTCGGTTCCGTCCAGCTCGATGAACTCCACTGTCGGGGCCGCCTGTTCGGCGGGCAGGATCACCTGGTGGGGTTCGCCGTCGTGGTCGGCGAAGCTGGTACGCAGCGCCTCGTGCCGGGCCACCACGTCGCCCAGCGCGGCCTCCAGCGCGGTGCGGTCCAGCTCACCGGTCAAGCGCACGGCGATCGGGATGTTGTAGGTCGGGCTTGGTCCCTCCATCTGATGGAGGAACCACAGGCGCTGCTGGGCGAGGGAGAGCGGGATCCTGGCCGGACGCTTCATCGGTGCCAGCGCGGCATGTGCCGTGCCGGCGCCGGCCAAGAGTGCCGCGAGCTCGGCGACGGTGGGTGCCTTGAACACCGCGCCCATCGACAGCCCGGCGTCCAGAGTCGCGCGAATCCGGCTGGTCAGCCGGTTGGCCAGCAGGGAATGGCCGCCCAGGTCGAAGAAGTTGTCATCGACGCCGACCGACTCAAGGCCCAGCACCTCAGCGGTCAGCCGGCACAGGATCTCCTCTGTCGGAGTGCTCGGGCCGCTGCCGAAACCGGTGCTGTACTCCGGAGCGGGCAGGGCCTTGCGGTCCACCTTCGCGTTCGGCGTCAGCGGCCACTCCTTGATCACGACGAAGGCCGACGGCACCATGTACCAGGGCACCGTCTCCTCGGCGTGGGCCCGCATCGTCGCGGCGTCCGGGTCGGCGGCGCCCTCCGTGGTACTCACGTAGGCCACGATCCGCTGGTCGCCGGGGCGGTCCTCGCGGACCAGCACCACCGCGCGGGAGACCTGCTCGTGCCGGGTCAGCACGGCCTCGATCTCGCCCGGTTCGACCCGGAAGCCGCGGACCTTGACCTGGTGGTCGGCGCGGCCGCGGAACACCAGCTGCCCGTCCTGCGTCCAATGGGCCAGGTCACCGGAGCGGTACATCCGGCCGCCCGGCGCCCCGAACGGGTCGGCGACGAACCGCTCGCTGGACAGCCCGGGCTGCCTGAAGTAGCCCCGCGCGAGCCCGGGGCCCGCGATGTAGAGCTCGCCGGTGACGCCCGGTGCCACCGGACGCAGCCAGTCGTCCAGGATGTAGCCGCGCATGTTGTCCATCAGACGGCCCAGAGGCAGCACGCCGTCCGGGGTCGGCAGGCCCGGCGGCAGCCGGAACTGTGCCATGTTCACGGTGATCTCGGACGGGCCGTAGACGTTGATGACGGTGGCCTGGGGATGGCGGCGGCGCCACTCGTCCAAGGCGGCACCCAGCAACGCCTCGCCGCCGAGCATCAGCTCACCGGTGGGCGAGTAGCCGTCCGGAAGCAGGTTGAGCATCGGCAGATGACTGGGCGTGGCCTTCATGAAGGTGCAGGAGACAGTGTCGGCGTACGCGTCTTCCTCCAGCGCGGCGGCCAGCACCCGCCCGCCGGACACCAGCGGCCCCCACAGCTCCGAGACGGTCATGTCGAAGGAGACCGGCGAGTGCCACAGCGAGGTGCCGCCCGGCCCCATGCTCGGGTAATCCTTGCGGGCCCACGCCAGATAGTCGGCCAGCGCCCGGTGCTCGATCACCACGGCTTTGGGGGTCCCGGTGGAGCCGGACGTGTAGGTGATGTAGGCCGGGTTGGCCATCCGCAACGGCTCGGTGCGCTCGGCGTCGGTCAGATCCCTGTCCGGCAGGCCAAGCAGCGCTTCGTCCACCGCCGGGTCGTCCAGCAGCACGAGGCGGTCGGCGAGCCCTTCCGCGGCGGGGGCGCCGGTGGCGGAAAGCAGGCAGGCGGGGTCGGAGTGGGAGAGCATGTAGGCGATGCGCTCGGCCGGGTAGTCGACGTCCACCGGCAGATAGGCGGCACCGGTCTTGGTCACCGCCACCAGCGACACGATCTGCTCCAGCGAGCGGGGCATCAGCACACCCACGACCTGCTCCGGTCCGGCACCGCGCGCCACCAGCAGCCGGGCCAACCGGTTGGCCCGCTCGTTCAGTTCGCGGTAGCTGAGCGTCCGGTCGCGGAAGGTCGCCGCGGGGGCGTCGGGAGTGCGGCGCACCTGGGCCTCGAAGAGTTCGGGCAGCTTCGAGCCGGGTGCAGGACACAGCCGTCCCTGCCACCGCGCCGGAACACCCGCGAACAGCTCCTCCCCGGCACCGGACTCCACCGCACCCGCAGTCTGCGAACCGCTCATCTTCCGAAACTCCTCGTGGCCCGACGAAGGGCGTGTGCTCTCGACTTGGCGACGTGTGTGAGGGCGTGCGACTCGGGCAAACGCGCATGACACTCGTGAATCGACGGTATGCACGGCCGATTTCGCTGCGTTATTGAAGCAATTTCGCAGGTGAGCAGAGGCCTGACAGCACAGGCCTGACAGCCGATAACGAACGCTGAACCACCGTGCTGCGCGTGCCGGCCACGCCACCTGGATGGCCGAGGCATGAGGTTCGCCCCGCTACAGGGCCCGTCTCGGCGGATCGCTTCCCGGCAGCGAACTCCACGGAACGGGCGACGGTTTCCAGGGGTGCTGGGCAACTGGCCTCGATACCCGTGGAGTGGAGCAGCGGAGTCAGTTCGCTGGGCGGCGAATCGCCTTGCGGCTTGGCGAGCGGGTCGGCGATCGCGCCGTCTCGGCGCCCGGGATCGAGGCGTCACCCGCGCTGAGCCTCGCGCCATAGGCGTCGCCCCAGTATCAGGGCGCCAGTTCTGCATCGGGGAAGCGCGCGGTCAAACCCGGGGCATTGCGCTGTCTGCCGACAGAAGAACCGCTCCTGAGACGCATGAGCACGTGCAACTCGGTGCTACGCGCGTGATGCGGACCACCTCGGTGGACGCACAGTGCCGCATACGACACCCACGGGGGATCCGGACTCCAGCATCAAGACCGACAGCTGAAGAGCCCTTCGACTTCCACGTCTCGCATCCGTCCATGGCCTCGGCGAACCCAAGCGCCCGCCCTTGCCCTCCATTCCGTGGAGGTCGGATGAGCGTCACGAGCGTCGCGGCTTGGTTTCCCCACTCCAGGTCGACTGACTGCGACATGCGCAACGCGTCGCGGGTGGGCGCCTTGTCCACCTCGCCGCACGCGCGCGGGCAGTCCTGATCGACGCACGCTTGGCTTTGCACGCAGTTCCCAGCGGATGCGATCGCGCCGATACAACGATTTGCAGCTGCTCAGGTTGCCAACGCATGGCACGGGCTTGACCCTTCATTGAGGGTGAGACTCTAAGATGCTATTTCATTTGGTGTGATCTTGCGGCAGTCTGGTGTGGTGACGACTGGGCTCGTACAGCGGATGGTGCCGGACGGCTTGTGGGAGTTGTTCGAACGTGTGGTGCCGCCGGCGCCGGAACGCCCCCAGGGCGGCGGCCGGCGTCGGCATGGGGATCGTGAAGTGCTGGCCGCCATCATCTTCGTGGCCACGTCAGGGTGCACGTGGAATCAGCTGCCACCCGGCTTCGGCCCCTCCGGAGTGACGGCGTTTCGGCGCTTCACCGAGTGGTCGCAAGCCCGGGTGTGGGCCAAGTTGCACCGCCTGGTCCTGGATGAACTCGGTGCCCGCGGTGAGTTGGACTGGTCGAGGTGCGCGATCGACTCCGTGAGCGTCCGGGCCCTCAAAGGGGGCCCCTGACGGGACCGAATCCGACCGACCGTGGCAAAGCCGGATCGAAAATCCACCTCATCGTCGACCGCAACAGTCTGCCCATCTCGATCGGCATCTCGGCCGCCAACGACCACGGCAGCCTGGCCCTCATTCCGCTGATGCGCGGGATCCCGCCGATCCGCTCCCGCTTCGGCCCGCGACGACGCCGCCCCGCCAAACTCCACGGCGATAAGGGCTACGACTACGACCACCTCCGCAACTGGCTGCGACGACGACAGATCGTGCCCCGCATCGCACGACGCGGGATCGAAGCCTCCGACCGGCTGGGCCGGCACCGTTGGGTGGTCGAGCGAACGATGTCCTGGCTGAACGGATGCCGACGCCTGCACCGCCGCTACGAACGCAAGCCCGAGCACTTCCTCGCCTTCGCCGGCATCGCCAGCACCCTCATCTGCTACCGCCGCATCACCAAATGAAATGACGTCTTATGATCCGGCGAACCGTGCGACTCAGTTGTGGTCGGATGTCGGCGCGCTCGCGTTCACGCATGATGCGGCAGGACGAGAGCGCCGGCGCACCATCGGTGAGTCGACGTTCCTCGCCCAGGAATGGGACGAAGCCGACCGCCTGACCGTGCAACGCCTCAGTTCAGCCCAGGATCGGACCCTCCAGCATCGCACCTACGGATACCGGGCAGACGGTTACCTCTCCGAGATGCGCGAACTGACGTCAGGCACCAGCCGGTTCACGCTCGATGCGATCGGCAGGGCCACATCCGTGCGCGCTGTCGGCTGGAGCGAGACGTACGCCTACGACGCCGCAGGTAACCTCACTCACGGCACTTCACCAGGCCAAGGAATCGTGGGGCAACGGGAGTTCGAAGGCACGCTCATTCGACGAGCTGACCGCACCCGTTATGAGTACGACGGACAGGGACGTCTGACTGCGAAGATCCGGCAGCTTCTCAACGGCCGGAAACGAAAGTGGACGTACTCGTGGACCGCCCAGGACCAGATGACCTCGGCGGTCACGCCCGAGGGCGAGCAGTGGCAGTACGTGTACGACCCGCTCGGACGGCGTATCGCCAAATACCGCGTGGACAAGGACGGTTCCAATGCGGACCAAACCGAGTTCAGCTGGGACGGCACGCGCCTTGCGGAGCAGACGGGGCCGGACGGGGCCGTCACTACCTGGGATTACGCGGTGGGCACGCACCGGCCTCTGACCCAGACCAGGCATCGTCCGAGGGGTGCTAAAACTTCATACCTTGCCGAACTGGCAGAAGACACAACCACTGAGCGAGTCACCCATTTCCACGCCATCATCACCGGACCGGTGGGTACACCAGCCGAACTCGTCACGGCGGACGGGCAGGTGGAGTGGCAGAAACGCGCGAGCCTGTGGGGTATGCCGTTGCCGTCCCCGGAGGACGGACCGCCGATGGTCGACTGCCCGCTGCGATTTCCGGGTCAGTACGGGGATGCCGAGACAGGGCTGAACTACAACTACTTCCGCTCATACGATCCCGAGACGGCCCGGTACATCAGTCCGGACCCTATGGGGCTTGAACCGGCCGGAAATCACCACGGCTATGTGCACGCACCGCACACGTGGCAGGACCCGCTCGGCCTTTCACCATGCAACTACGGAATTGAAGACCTCTACAGTTCGGCTGCCACAGTCAAGAAGGGGCAGCTGTCACCGGCGGGACGGGCATTACAAAAGCATGGTGACCCCAGCCCTGGCAATATCGAAAAACGGGGCCGGCCCCACGTCGATCTCTATGACTTCGGCAAGGTGACCAACGTCGAGCGCACACAGATCGCCAATGAGATGATCGAAGACATCCTCACCGATCCCAGGGTCGTTGAGAAGGTCAATACCTCGGCACTCCCTCAGTACGGGGGGATTACCAGGGACTTCAGAGTGCCCGGGGGCTGGGGTGCTCGCTGGAGTTGGCGCGGTGGCCAACTCACGTTCGAAGGGTTTCTGTGATGGCTGGACCGGTCCACGACAGGCTGCGATACAGGCCGGAGCATTTCGAGGCGGATGGGGCATTGCGCGACGTATGCATCTTGAATGCTCAGCCGGAATCCTGGCAGCGCATGATCGAAGGCTTTTCGATGGCCCCTTGGCGAGTCGTCTTCCGATGGACTTTCGCGGAATCACCTGACGAAGGGTCCCTCCTCGACGCCGGGGAAATCTGGCGGCACCTGGAAGAAGATCAAGATGAATCCGCGAGTCTTTCCGTCCAGGTGGGGAACATCTGGTTCACTTGCTACTTCTTCGACCCGGATGAGATCGAGTTCACCTTCGACCCTGCTGACGTCGAGGACGAGAAGTCGTTCACCGCAGTGCGGGACTTCGTCCGTCGTCTAGGCGATACGACCCAACAGGAAGTCATCGTCACAATGGAGGGGACCGATCACGCGGCGATGCCAGCTCTGCTGATATACGCGCCGACCGAGCGAACTCGAGGCGACCACTCATGAATTATCCGTGACAGGCCCCGCAACTGTAAGGCGTGGAGCGCAATCCCGGCACCAACTGAGCGCCCAATGGCATGATGCAGAGCCGAGAGGGGGATCTCCAGCCCCATCTCGGACGGCTTGTCGCATGATTCCAGGAAAGGCTGCTGATAAATCTGTCTTTCGACCGCTCTGCGGAAGAGTCCAATCAGCGACTTGACAGTGGAGCAACTTGCCAGGCTCATCACACAGGATGTCGGGCTGCCATGGTTGCTTCCTGTCGGCGTGGAGATCCTTCAGGGTGAGGCCGCAGAAGGGACCGCCGGCGGCTGGTTCGACGATGATTTGTTGACCGCAGTGCTCACGCGCAACGCCACCGCATGGGCCGAAGCACCAGAGCTCGCTGGAGCCATCAAGGATGTACTCGACATGCCCGACAATGAGCTTTCGCCCTACCTGAGAGACGACGCCGACAGATTTCGGGCACACCTGCCGCGCTAAGACCGTGTACGTTCACGCGCCGGGCATCTGCGGACCCGCTAGGTGAGCGAGTTCGCATCGGTGAGCCGGCGAGCCATGACGTGGGGCATGGCCCAGTAGACGCGGGAGGTGGACGTGGCCGGACGGTGTTCGTAGTCGCGGACCAGTATCAAAATCCCGAACGTCTGCTCCACCCGCCACCGTTTCGGCTGCGGAAAGAATCTCCGCCCCTCAGGATTGCGCCGGACTCGACGCCGAGTCCGGTGTCCCGCCCCGTGGGCGACGACCTGATTCTTGCGGCCCTGATCGACCAGGGCCGCAAGAATCAGACAGACAGACGCGTGGCACGAAGCCAAGCGCCTGACCGAATTCGTCACGGCAGTACACGACCACGCCGCATCCCTGCCACCCGGACAGGAAAGGGCCGAGATCGAGGCTGACTCGCGTTCGCAGGCGCCCACCTTCAGCAGCTCACCAGAGCCGCCTCGGCGCCGAAGCTATTCACGCCGCGCAGATCTTGAGTCGTACCTCGACACCATGCAACCGTCCGCGAACCGAGCTCATCCTCGACGCCCCACAGCCAGGGATCCTCAGACCACACCTGACGGATCGTCACCTGCGCCCACGAAGGCTTGACGCGCCATCAGTTCATGCGTCAAACGTGCGTCACACGCGTCGAACATGCGTCAAGACATCGCCCGTAACGCCCACACCGCACATACCGCACACCACCCGAACCCGCAGGTCAGGCACCCTTCGCGACCGGCTCCAGGATCGCCACGCACTCCACGTGATGGGTCATCGGAAACAGATCGAACGCCCGCAGCGTCCGCGGCTTGTAGCCCGTTTCGGCGAAGTACGCCAGGTCGCGGGCCAGGGCGGCCGGGTCGCAGGCTACGTAGGCGATGCGGCGGGCGCCCAGGGCTGCCAGGTGCTTGACCGTCTGCTTGCCGGCGCCCGCGCGGGGCGGGTCCAGGACGATCAGGTCCGCCTCCGTGATCTTCGTGCGGGGCAGGACCTGCTCGACCTTGCCCTGCTCGATGCGGACCCGCGGCAGGTCGGCCAGGTTGTGGCGGGCGTCCTCCACCGCGCGCTTGGAGGACTCGATGCCGAGCACCGCGCCGCTCTCGCCGACCCGCTCCGCGATCGCGCCCGCGAAGAGGCCGACGCCGCAGTACAGGTCGAGCGCCATCTCCCCCTTGCGCGGCATCAGGCCCTGCATGACCGCCTTCACCAGCGTGTCGGGGGCCTGCGGGTGGACCTGCCAGAAGCCGCCCATGCCGACGCGGTAGGTGCGGCCGTCCGCGCGCTCGCGGACGAAGGCGCGGCCGTGCACCCGGTGCACTCCGCCGTCCTTCTCCTCGACGCGCAGGACCGAGACCGGCTTGTCGAGTTCCACCAGGGGCAGCCGCCCGCCGGGGTTGGGGGTGAGGACGACCTGGCGGTCGTGCGAGCCCGATGACGCGATCGCCTCGACCGACGCCAGCTGCGGCCACTCCCGCTTCTCGACGCCCAGTTCCGTCACGCTCGGCGCCGCGATCATGCAGTGGTCGATGACCTCGATGTCGTGCGAGCGGTGCTTGCGCAGGCCCGCGTGGCCCTCGTCGTCGACGGCGTACTGCACGCGCGTGCGCCACGCCGGGACCTGGCCGGCCGGGAGCTTGTCGCCCTCGGCCGGCACGACCGTGCCGTCCCAGCCCGCGTCCTCGGGCGTGAGGCCCGCCAGACGCTGAAGCTGTTCGGCGATGACCTCGCCCTTCAGGCGGCGCTGCGCGCCGGGCTTGGCGTGCTGCCAGTCACAGCCGCCGCACTTGCCGGGACCCGCGAACCGGCAGGGGGCCTCGACCCGGTCCTTGGACGCCTCGATGACCCTGACCGCGTCCGCGCGCAGGAAGCGCGAGTCCTCCTCGCCCTCCGTGACCCGGGCCACGATCTTCTCGCCGGGCAGGGTGTGGCGTACGAACAGGACGCGGCCCTCGGCGGTGCGTGCGATGCAGTGGCCACCGTGCGCGACGGGGCCGACCTCGACCTCGTACTCCTCCCCGACCAGCGACGACGGCGAGGGCTCGGGTGCGTTCTGCTGCATGGGCGGGTGACTCCAGAGTGAGGGGAGGACGGCGAAGGCCGGGTGAACAGCCCACCAGTCTACGTGGGTGTCACCCGGCCGCCCGCCACGGGCACGCCCCGACCGCGCCGGGGCGTCAGCTCTTGTTGCCCGGCTCCTTCGGGCGGGCCACCGGGCCCCGGCGCACCGCGCCCGGCGCGTTCCAGTCCGCCCGTCTGCGGGCGCGCTTCTTCGCGGCCTCGGAGGACTCCAGCTGGTAGGGGACGGACGTCACCATCACGCCGGGGGTGAACAGCAGGCGCCCCTTGAGCCGCAGCGCGCTCTGGTTGTGCAGCAGGTGCTCGTACCAGTGGCCGACGACGTACTCGGGGATGAACACGCTGATCGCGTCGCGCGGGCTCTCGCGGCGCAGACCCCGTACGTACTCGATGATCGGCCGGGTGATCTCGCGGTAGGGCGAGTCGAGGATCTTCAGCGGCACATTGATGCCGCGCCGCTCCCACTCGTCCTTGAGCGCCTTCGTCTCGGCCGGGTCCACCGAGATCGACAGCGCCTCCAGCTGGTCCGAGCGCATCAGCTTGGCGTAGGCCAGGGCGCGCAGGGTGGGACGGTGGACCTTGGAGACCAGGACTATCGAGTGCACCCGCGAGGGGCGCAGGCTGTCGTCGGAGGGCTCGTCGGGGGCGGCGATCTCGGTGGCGACCCGGTCGTAGTGCTTGCGGATCGCGGTCATCGTTCCGTAGAAGATGACCATGCCGAGCAGCGCGACCCAGGCGCCGTGGGTGAACTTCGTCGCGAGGACGACCACGAGGACCAGACCCGTGAAGAACGCGCCGAACGCGTTGATCGCGCGCGAGCGGACCATGTGGCGGCGCTTGGTCTGGTCGGTCTCGGCGGCCAGGTGGCGGTTCCAGTGCCGGACCATGCCGGTCTGGCTGAGCGTGAACGAGACGAAGACGCCGACGATGTACAGCTGGATCAGGCGGGTCGAGTCCGCACCGTAGATCACGACGAGCAGGACCGCCGCGCCGGCCAGCAGCACGATGCCGTTGGAGAAGGCGAGCCGGTCGCCGCGGGTGTGCAGCTGGCGCGGCAGGTAGCGGTCCTGGGCGAGGATCGAGCCGAGCAGCGGGAAGCCGTTGTAGGCGGTGTTCGCGGCGAGGAACAGCACGAGCGCGGTCGCCGCGGCCAGCACGACGAACAGGAAGCTGCCCTTGCCGAAGACGGCCTCGGCGACCTGCGAGATCACCGGGTTCTGCACATAGCCCGAACCGAGCGGCGTGCCGTTGCGCAGCAGGTCCTCGGCCGGCTTCTCGACCATCCGTACGTGCGTGGTCATGGCCAGCGCGATGATGCCGCAGAACATGGTGACGGCGAGGCCGCCCATCAGGGCGAGCGTGGTGGCGGCGTTCTTCGACTTCGGCTTGCGGAAGGCGGGGACGCCGTTGCTGATCGCCTCGACGCCGGTGAGCGCGGCGCAGCCGGAGGAGAAGGCGCGCAGGAGCAGGAAGACCAGGGCGAAGCCCGCGAGGCCCTGGTGTTCGGCCTTGATCGTGTAGTCGGCGGTGGGCGCGTTCATGGTGTCCCCGAGTACCAGACCCCGGAAGGCGCCCCAGGCGATCATGATGAAGACGCCGGCGACGAAGACGTACGTCGGGATGGCGAAGAGCTTGCCCGACTCCTTCATGCCCCGCAGGTTCATGAGTGTCAGCAGGACGATGACCGCGACCGCGCACATCACCTTGTGCTCGACGATGAACGGGATCGCCGAGCCCAGGTTCTCGATGCCGGAGGCGATCGAGACCGCCACCGTCAGTACGTAGTCCACAAGCAGGGCGGAGGCGACGGTGAGTCCGGCCTTCGGCCCGAGGTTGGTGGTGGCGACCTCGTAGTCGCCGCCGCCGCTCGGATAGGCGTGCACGTTCTGCCGGTAGGAGGCGACCACGGTGAACATCAGCACCACGACCGCGGCCGCGATCCAGGGGCTGAAGTGGTACGCCGACACACCCGCCACGGACAGCACCAGGAGTACTTCTCCAGGCGCGTACGCAACGGACGAGAGCGGGTCGGAGGCAAAGACGGGAAGTGCGATGCGCTTGGGGAGGAGCGTTTCTCCCAGCTTGTCGCTGCGCAGCGCCCGGCCGATCAGGATCCGTTTGGGCACGTCGGTCAGTTTGGACACGCAGAGGATCGTAAGCGCTGTGTCTGGATAAGGCCCACCCGCCTCCCCCAAGCCGTGTCCGCGATACGGGCACTGAGTGAACGCATCACCTGCCGGGCCGCATAAGCTCATCGGGCGGCAACGTGGATTTCTGTTGCCACGCCGTTGCCCGGCTAGCCGAGAAGGAAGTAGTGAGCAGGGTGTTTGCGCAGGTCATCGGGGCGACCAGGAGTGCGGGGTAAGGGGACGTGCACATCGTCATCATGGGCTGCGGGCGAGTGGGAGCCGCTCTCGCGCAGGCCCTGGAACAGCAGGGGCACACCGTTGCCGTGGTCGACCAGGACCCGACGGCCTTCCGCCGCCTCGGTTCGGGCTTCGGCGGACGCCGGGTGACCGGCGTCGGCTTCGACCAGGACACCCTGCGCGAGGCGGGCATCGAGGAGGCCGGCGCGTTCGCGGCGGTCTCCAGCGGCGACAACTCCAACATCATCGCGGCCCGGGTGGCGCGTGAGATGTTCGGCATCGAGAACGTGGCGGCCCGGATCTACGACCCGCGCCGCGCGGAGGTCTACCAGCGCCTGGGCATCCCGACGGTCGCGACGGTCAGCTGGACCGCCGACCAGATGCTGCGCCGGCTGCTTCCGTCCGGCGCGGAGCCCCTGTGGCGCGACCCGAGCGGTGGCGTGCAGCTGGCCGAGGTGCACACCTCGACGGCGTGGATCGGTCACAAGGTCAGCAAGTTGCAGGAGGAGACCGGCGTACGGGTCGCCTTCCTCACCCGGCTGGGCGAAGCGGTGCTTCCGACGTCCCAGACGGTCCTCCAGGAGGGCGATCTGGTGCACGTGATGATGCGGACCGACGAGGTCGAAAAGGTCGAGGCGGCGTTCGCCCAGGGTCCCGAGGAGGGCGGTCACTGATGCGCGTGGCGATTGCCGGGGCCGGCGCGGTGGGCCGTTCCATCGCGGGCGAGCTCCTGGAGAACGGGCACGAGGTGCTTCTCGTCGACAAGGCGCCCACCGCCATCTCGGTCGAGCGGGTGCCGCTGGCGGAGTGGCTGCTCGCGGACGCCTGTGAGATCACCTCGCTCGACGAGGCGGCGTTGCAGCGCTGCAACGTGGTCATCGCGGCCACCGGTGACGACAAGGTGAACCTGGTCGTCTCGCTGCTCGCGAAGACCGAGTACGGGGTGCCCCGGGTCGTGGCCCGGGTCAACAACCCCAAGAACGAGTGGCTGTTCAACGAGTCGTGGGGCGTGGACGTGGCCGTCTCGACGCCGCGTCTGATGTCGGCGCTGGTCGAGGAGGCGGTGAGCGTCGGCGATCTCGTACGGCTGCTGCGCTTCAGCCACGGCGACGCCAACCTGGTCGAGCTGACGCTGCCGCCGGAGTCCGCGATCGCGGGCACCCAGGTCGGGGACGTGGCCTGGCCGCAGGACACCTCGCTCGTCACCATCATCCGGGGCACCCGGGTGCTGACGCCGAGCCAGGAGGAGACCCTGGAGGCGGGCGACGAGCTGCTGTTCGTGGCCGCGCAGGCCCGCGAGGAGCAGTTGGAAGACCTGCTGTCGGTACGCCGCGAGCGCTGATCGGCGACGATGCGCCAAAGGCCCGGAACCGTCGTGGTTCCGGGCCTTTGGCGCGCGTACGGAAAATCCCCGGGCGGGGGGTTGGTCAGGCGCCGGCTTCGCCCCTGGCGGCGGCCTTGCGGGCCTTTTCGGCCGCTTCCTCGGCCTCCATCTCGGCGAAGACGTCGATCGGCGCCGGCGCCTTGGCGAGGAAGACCCAGGTGAGCCAGACGGCGAGCAGGAACGGCGGGATCTTCAGGGCGATCAGGACCCAGCCGAGCTGGGAGGTGTTGGCCCACCAGTACAGGGGGAAGAGGATCGCGCACTTGGCGAGCAGGATCAGCCCCCAGGCCCAACTGGCCTTCGCGTACGCCTTCTTGCGGCCGGGGTTGCGGGTGCGCCAGGACAGGTTCTCCTTGAAGACCGGGCCGAGGATGAGCCCGATCAGCGGCACGCCGCACAGGGTGGTCACGATGTACGCGAGCGCGAGGCCCAGCGTGTAGAGCATGCCCGGCAGGTAGAAGTCCTTGGCGTTGCCCGTCACCATGGCGAAGACCACGCCGAAGGCCACGCCGAAGACGCCGCTGAAGGCGTGCTTCATGGTGTCCTTGCGCACCAGGCGGACCGCGACGAGCAGCAGGGACACCGCGAGGGCGGCGATCGCCGAGACGTGCAGGTCCTTGTTGACCGTGAAGATCGTGACGAAGAGCAGTCCCGGAAGGACCGTCTCCACCATGCCGCGCACGCCGCCGAAGGCCTCGAAGAGCGCGGCTTCGGTCACCGCCTTCGCGTCGGCGGGCGGGGCGGGGGTGGTCGTGGTCGGCTTGTCGACTGACGTCACCGGCTACTCCTGTCCGAGCGGTCGCAGTTCGTATTTGGGGTTGAAAAGGACCCGTCGGCCGTGGCTCAAGGAGATCCGGCCCGAAGCGATGAGCTTGCGGCCCGGCTCGATGCCCACGATCGAGCGCCGTCCGAGCCACACCACGTCCAGCGGGGCGGTGCCGTCGAAGAGCTCGGCCTCCAGCGCCGGCACACCCGCCCGGGGACGCAGGGTGACCGTCCGCAAGGTACCAGTGACTTTGACTATCTGGCGGTCGCTGCACTCGGCGATGCGGGTGCACCCCGTGGCCTGTGCGTCCTGCTGCAGTTCCGCGGAGTGCAGGTCCTCCTGCGAGGTGGACAGCCGGTCGAGCATCCGGCGCAAGCGCCCCGCGGGCTTGTCGGTACGAAGGTCAGCACTCATACACAAAGGGTACCGGGGCCCTCCCCCGCCGGATCGAAGCGTGTGGGCACCACGCACTCCTCGGCCCTACCGCACGGGGATGAGGCGTCCCGGTCACCCCCGGCGGCGGGCCGGCTCGGATCAGTGTTCGAAGCGGTACCCCATGCCGGGCTCGGTGATGAAGTGGCGCGGGTGCGAGGGGTCGAGCTCCAGTTTGCGGCGCAGCTGGGCCATGTAGACCCGCAGATAGTTGGTCTCGGTGCCGTAGGAGGGGCCCCAGACCTCCTGGAGCAGCTGCTTCTGGCTGACCAGGCGGCCGGGGTTGCGCACGAGCACTTCGAGCAGGTGCCACTCGGTGGGGGTCAGACGTACGTCGCGGCCGTCGCGGTGGGCCTTCTTGGCGGCCAGGTCGACGGTGAAGCCGTCCGTTTCGACGAGGACCACGTCGTCGGGCCCGTCGGCGCCCTTGGGCGGCTCGGCGCGGCGGACGGCGGCGCGCAGCCGGGCCAGCAGCTCGTCCATGCCGAAGGGCTTGGTGACGTAGTCGTCGGCGCCCGCGTCAAGCGCCTCGACCTTCTCGTCGGAGGTGTGGCGCGCGGAGAGCACGAGGATGGGGACCCGGGTCCAGCCGCGCAGCCCCCGGATGACGTCGACGCCGTCCATGTCGGGCAGGCCGAGGTCGAGGACGACCACGTCGGGGTGGCGGGCGGCGGCGAGCTGGAGGGCGCTCGCTCCGTCGGGGGCCGCGTCCACCTCGTACTTGCGTGCCTTGAGGTTGATCACGAGCGCGCGCACGATCTGCGGCTCGTCCTCGACCACGAGCACCCGGGTCATCTGGGACACCTGCCTTCTGCGGTTACTGGCTGAGCGGTTACTGCCTGAGCGGTTACTGCCTGAGCGGTTCGGTTCATGAGGGGGCGTTGGTGGCTTGAACGGCGGGGGTGGCTTGTGCGGCGTGGTCCGTCGGGGCGCGGCCGGGGCCCGGGGCGGCGCGGACGGTGAGGACCATGGTGAGGCCCCCGCCCGGGGTGTCCTCGGCGGCGAGCGTGCCGCCCATGGCCTCCGCGAAGCCCCGGGCGACGGCGAGACCCAGGCCAACGCCCGCCCCGCGCGGGGCGTCTCCGTAGCGCTGGAAGGGCGCGAAGATGCGGTCCTTGGCGGCGTCGGGCACGCCGGGGCCCCGGTCGGTGACGCGTATCTCGACGCGTTCGGCCAGACCGCTGGCGGCGACCGTGACGCTGCGGCCGGGCGGGCTGTACTTGACGGCGTTCTCGACCACGTTGGCCACGGCCCGCTCCAACAGGCCCGGGTCGACCTCGACCATGGGCAGCGTCTCGGGGATGTCGAGGACGACGCTGTCCTCGGGGACGCCGCCCAGCGCCATGGGCACGACCTCGTCGAGGTCGATCTCGCGGATGAGCGGGGTGACGGTGCCGGTCTGGAGGCGCGACATGTCGAGGAGGTTGCCGACGAGGTGGTCGAGGCGGTCGGCGCCGGCCTCGATGCCTTCGAGCAGTTCCGCGCGGTCCTCGTCGGACCACGCGACGTCCTCGGAGCGCAGCGAGCTCACCGCCGCCTTGATGGAGGCCAGCGGGGTGCGCAGGTCGTGGCTGACGGCGGCGAGCAGCGCGGTGCGGATGCGGTTGCCCTCGGCGAGCTTGCGGGCCTCCTCGGCCTCGCCGACCAGGCGCCTGCGGTCCAGGACGACGGCGGCCTGGGCGGCGAACGCGCCGAGCACCCGCCGGTCCTCGGCGGGCAGGACCCGGCCGGACAGGGCGAGCGCCATGTGGTCGCCGACCGGCATGTCCACGTCCGCGTCCTCGGGCCGGCCGACCGGGCGGGGGCCCACGCTGCCGGCCCGGGTCCAGGGCTCCATGTCGCCGGCGCGCTCCAGAAGGGCGACCGATTCCATGGCGAAGGTCTCGCGGACCCGTTCGAGCAGGGCGTCCAGGCTGGTCTCGCCGCGCAGGACGCTGCCCGCGAGGAAGGAGAGGATCTCCGATTCGGCGCGCAGCCTGGCCGCCTGGTGGGTTCGGCGGGCGGCGACGTCCACCACGGAGGCCACCGACACCGCGACCAGGACGAATATGACGATGGCGACGATGTTCTTCGGGTCGGCGATCGTGACCTGGTGGACGGGCGGGGTGAAGAAGTAGTTCAGCAGGAACGAGCCGAAGGCGGCCGACGCGAGGGCCGGGAGCAGTCCGCCGATCAGCGCCGCCGCGACCGTGAGCGTCAAGAAGAGCAGCATGTCGTTGGCGAGCCCGAGGTCCGCCTCGACGTTGGTGAGCAGCACCGTGAGCAGGGCGGGACCCAGCACGCCGGCCGCCCAGCCCCACACGATGCGGGCCCGCCCCAGCCGTGCGCCGCGCGCCACGGGCAGGCCCCGGCCCTTGGCGACCTCGTCGTGGGTGACGATGTGGACGTCGAGGTCGGGACCGGAGTCCCGGGCCACGGTCTGTCCGACGCCGGGGCCGAGGATGTACTGCCAGGCCTTGCGCCGGCTTGAGCCGAGGACGATCTGGGTGGCGTTGACGCCGCGTGCGAAGGCGAGCAGCGCGGAGGGGATGTCGTCGCCTATGACGTGGTGGAAACTGCCGCCCAGGTCCTCGACGAGGGTGCGCTGGACGGTGAGTTCCTTGGGCGACGCGGAGGTGAGTCCGTCGCTCCTCGCCACGTAGACGGCCAGGATCTCACTGCCGGAGCCCTTGGCGGCCATGCGGGCGGCCCGGCGGATCAGGGTGCGGCCCTCGGGGCCGCCGGTGAGGCCGACGACGATGCGCTCGCGGGCCTGCCAGGTGGACTGGATGCCGTGCTCGCCCCGGTACTGCTGGAGGTATTCGTCCACGCGGTCGGCGACCCAGAGCAGCGCGAGTTCGCGCAGGGCGGTGAGGTTACCGGGCCGGAAGTAGTTGGAGAGGGCCGCGTCGACCTTGTCGGACTGGTAGACGTTGCCGTGCGCCATGCGGCGGCGCAGCGCCTGGGGCGACATGTCGACGAGCTCGATCTGGTCGGCCCTGCGCACCACCTCGTCGGGCACCGTCTCGCGCTGGCGTACGCCGGTGATCGACTCGACGACGTCGCCGAGGGATTCCAGGTGCTGGATGTTGACGGTGGACACGACGTCGATGCCGGCCGCGAGCAGTTCCTCGACGTCCTGCCAGCGCTTGGTGTTGCGGGCGCCGGGCACATTGGTGTGCGCCAGTTCGTCCACCAGGGCGACGGCGGGGCGGCGCTCCAGGACCGCGTCGACGTCCATCTCGGTGAAGGCGCCGCCCCGGTAGTCGATCGCGCGGCGCTGGATCTGCTCAAGGCCGTGCAGCATCACTTCGGTGCGCGGCCTGCCGTGGTGCTCGACCAGGGCCACGACGCAGTCGGTGCCGCGCTCGACCCGGCGGTGGGCCTCGGAGAGCATGGCGTACGTCTTGCCGACGCCCGGCGCCGCGCCGAGGTAGATCCGAAGCTTGCCGCGTGCCATGGCCCCATTGTCTTTCAGAATTCAGCTGCGTACGCTGCGTCGACCTTACGGCCAACAATTGCGGCAAATGGGGTGGGGGTGGGGCGGAGGGCACCTCTTGACGCGATTCTGACGCCCGGCCGCCGGGTCTCGGGCCGCGCGCCCCGGGTCAGCCGTGATCGGTGATCTGGCCGTCGCTCAGTTCCAGGACACGGTCGGCGAGGCCCAGGAGCTGGCTGTCGTGGGTGGCGACCAGGGCGGTGACGCCCTCTCCGCGTACGACGGCGCGCAGCAGCTCCATCACCGCGAGGCCGGTGTCGGCGTCGAGCTGGCCGGTGGGCTCGTCCGCGATGAGCAGGGCGGGGCGGTTGGCCAGGGCGCGGGCGATGGCGACGCGCTGCTGCTGGCCGCCGGAGAGCTCGCCGGGCCGCTGCGCGGTGTGCTCACCGAGGCCGACCAGGGAGAGCAGCAGCGCGGCCCGCTCCTCGCGCTCGCGCGCGTCGGCCTTCTTGAGCCGCATGGGGACGCCCACGTTCTCGGCGGCGCTGAGGATGGGGATGAGGCCGAAGGACTGGAAGATGAAGCCGATGCGGTCGCGGCGCAGCTCCAGGAGGCCCTGCTCGCCCAGGCTCCCGACGTCGGTGCCGTCCACCGTGATGGTTCCCTCGTCCGGCTTGTCGAGGCCGCCCAGGAGGTTGAGCAGGGTGGTCTTGCCGGAGCCCGAACGGCCCTTCAGGGCGACGAGTTCGCCGCGCGGCACTTCGAAGGAGACGCCGCGCAGGGCGTGCACGGCGCGGGGGCCGGTGCCGTAGGAGCGGTGCAGGTTGTCGACCTTGACCATCGGGCCGGCCGGCCGCTCGGCCGCGAGGGCCGCAGCGCCCTGTCCCCTGGTGCTCCGCGTCATGTCGGTCATCTCCCCGTTGCCCCGCTGTCCCGTCGCCCCGGCGCCCCGTACGTACGTGTGCGCGGTTGGGCGCCAGTATGTGCGGGCGGCGCGGGGGCGGGCAATGACGTGGCCGGGGGTCTGCCCGGATCGCCCGGGCGGGGGAGGTCTTTCGGGCAACGCGCGAGGGCCGGGGCGACGGCGCGAACGCCGATGGGCCGCGTCCCCTTCGCGGGGGCGCGGCCCATCGAGAAGCCGGGCGGACGGTTCAGCGGATCTCGGTGACCTCGGGGCCCCGCTGGAGCTGGCCCATGCCGCCGGAGAAGCGCGAGCCCTCCTGGTCCTCCTGCTGTACGCCCTCGGGCACCATCTGCGCGTCGTTGGGCAGCTTCAGGACGATCGGGTCGCGGGGCGCCATCGGGCCCTCGCCGCGCACCACGACGGTGTCGCGGAAGATCGTCTCCAGGAGCCCGGCGGCCCCCGGCTGCACCGCGCCCTGGCCGGAGATGACCCCGCGCAGGAACCAGCGCGGTCCGTCCACGCCCACGAAACGCACCAGCTGCACGCCGCCCGTGCCGTCGGGCAGCTGGACGGGGACCTGCGCGCGCAGCTCCCAGCCGAGCGGGCCCTCGACCTCGTCGATGATGCCGCCCTGCTGGGTGATGCCGGAGGCGATCTCCTCGCGGACCTCGCCCCAGATGCCTTCCTTCTTCGGCGCCGCGAAGGCCTGCAACTGGACCGCGCTGTCGTTCAGGACGACCGTGGCCGCCACGATCGCGTCGCCCGCGACCTCGACGCGCAGCTCCATGCCCTCGACCCCGGGGACGAAGAGGCCGCCGAGGTCGACCCGGCCCTCGCCCGGCTCGATGACCTCGGAAACGTCCCAGGGCCCGTCCGGACGCGGCGCCGGCGGCAGGTTCACCCGGCGCGCCTCGCCCTCGTCGCCGGCCCCGGTGGCGCCGTCGGCCTCAGTGCCGTCGACGGCCTGCTCGGCCTCGCCCGCCGCGTCCGCCGCGTCGTCCGCGGATCCACTCTTCTTGCGACGTCCGAACACGTCACTGTCCTTCCCGGTCGGATACGGCCGAAGCGTATCGATTCCCACCCGTTGTGCCGCCACTGGCGGCCGGATCGTCCACGGCGGCGTGACCGCCGGTGGACCCGAAGCCCCCCTCGGCCCGCGCCGAGCCGGGAAGCTCCGCCACCTCGTGGAAGCGCACCTTCTCGACTTGCTGGACGACCAGTTGGGCAATGCGGTCGAAACGCTCGAACCGCACGCTCTCGCGCGGGTCGAGGTTGACCACGATCACCTTGATCTCTCCACGGTACCCGGCATCCACCGTCCCCGGGGCATTCACCAGGGCGACACCGCACCGGGCGGCGAGCCCCGAACGGGGGTGCACGAAGGCCGCGTACCCGTCGGGCAGCGCGAGGGAAACACCGGTCGCCAGAACCGCCCGCTCACCGGGGGCCAGCTCGGCGGCCTCGGTGGTCACCAGGTCGGCCCCGGCGTCGCCCGGGTGCCCGTACGCCGGGATCGGCACCTCCGGGTCGACGCGGCGGATGAGGACGTCTACGGGGTCACGCGTCACGGGTTCACCTCGAAGGCGCGGGCGCGCCTGACCTGGTCGGGGTCGGACATCGCGGCCTGGATCTCGGCCGGGCGTCCGTTGTCGATGAAGTGGTCCACCTTCACCTCGATGAAGAGGGCCTGGGCCCGGACCGCCACGGGCCCGTCGGGCCCGCCGACGCGGCCGGTGGCCCGGGAGTAGATCTTGCGGCCGGCCACGGCGGTGACCTCGGCCTCCAGATGCAGCACGGCGTCGACCGGGACCGGGCGGACGAAGTCCGTCTCCAGCCTGCCGGTCACCGCGATGACCCTGAGCAGCCAGTTCAGCGAGCCGAGCGTCTCGTCGAGCGCGGTGGCCAGCACCCCGCCGTGCGCGAGCCCGGGGGCGCCCTGATGGGCCTCGCGCACGGTGAACTCGGCCGTGACGCGCACGCCTTCCCCGGCCCGCGCGGCCAGGTGCAGTCCATGGGGCGCTCCGTCGCCGCAGCCGAAGCAGTGCCCGTAGTGCGCGCCGAGCAGTTCGCCCGGCAGGGGCGCCTCGGGGTGCCGCACCGGCGCCGTGGCGTCGGCCGGGGGCGTCAGGGACGCAGATGTAGCAGTCACAGGCGCAGACCTTACCCGCGGTCCAGGCGCAGGTCGCGCCGTGCCAAGCTTGCTTTCATGCAGCCCAATGCCCCGCAGTACACAGAACGCCTGACCGCGCCCCGCTCCTGGTGGTTCATCTCCGTCCTGGTCGGCGTCGCCTGCGCGCTGATGCTGCTGCCGGTGGGCACGCTGCCGATGCTGGCCGGTTTCGTGGGCGGCACGGCGGTGTCGTGGGTGGTGGTGAGTTCCTACGGCTCGATCCGGATCCGGGTGCTCACGGACACGCTGGTGGCGGGCGAGGCCCGGATCCCGGTGAAGGCGCTGGGCGAACCGGAGATCCTGGACGCCGATGAGGCGCGGGCCTGGCGGCTGCACAAGGCCGATCCGCGCGCTTTCATGCTGCTGCGGGCCTACATCCCGATGGCGGTGAAGGTGGAGATCACCGACCCGTCGGACCCGACGCCCTACGTCTACCTCTCCACCCGTGACCCCGAGGCGCTGAAGGCCGCTCTGAACGCGGTCCGCTCCGCCGCCTGAGCCGGATCTCCCCCGGCCGGTTCGCCGCTCAGCGGCCCAGTTCCCCGGGGGTGGTGCCCGGCGGCAGCGGGTCGTCCGGCTGCTCCAGGGCCGGCAGGTCCTCCAGCGCGTCCCAGGGCACCTGGCGTGCGCGCAGGTCCTCGCGGACGTGCCCGGCGAGTTTCTTGGTGTCGCGGCGGTTGAGCACGGCGCCGACGGCCGCGCCGACCATGAACGGCGTCAGGTTCGGCAGATTGCGCACCATGCGCTTCATGATCTGCTGGCGCAGCTCGCGCTTCATCTGGCCGCCGAGGGCGAAGTTGAGCGTGGTGGGTTTGGTGACGTCGATGCCGCGCTCCTCGGTCCACGACGTCAGGTACGCCATGGCGCGTTCCTTGAGCGAGCCCGGCGGCCGCATTCCGTAGACCTCGTGCAGCTCGGCGATGAGCTTCAGCTCGATGGCGGCTACGCCGGTGATCTCCGCGGCCAGTTCGGCGGGCATCGCGGGCGGTACGGGCAGCATCGCGGCCGCGCCGATGCCCGCGCCGACCGTGGACGTGCCGTTGGCGGCGCCCGCGATCAGCTTGTCGGCGATCTCCTCGGGGCCGAGCCCCGGGAACTGGGCGCGCAGGGTCGCCAGGTCCCGCACCGGGACGCGGGGGGCGATGTCGATGATCCGGTCGGCGAGGTGGCCGAGCGAGGCCTTCACGCCCTCGCCGCTCTTGCGTACGCCCTTCTTGAGCACCGGAACACCCTTCTTGAGGGCCGGCAGGCCCTTGTCGAGAGTGCCCCTGCGCAGGGCGTCCAGGCGTCGGACCCCGGCCGCGGGTCCCGCCTCCTTCGTCTCCGGTGCCGTGACGGCTGCTTCGAGCGAGGCCTGCCGGCCCCGCTCGGCGTCACGTGCACCGTCGGCCGCGCTCACCGCAGGCCGGCCGGCCGGCTCGGCGGGGGCTTCCACGCCTTCTGCCGGGCTCGTGCCGCCCTGTGGCGCCTCGGTGGGACCCGGGGCACCCTTCCTCCGGAACGGTCGCTTCCGGGACGGTTTCGCGCTTGCCACAGCCGGCCTGCTCAGTCGCAGTCGCGGCAGATGGGCTGGCCGTTCTTCTCCCGGGCCAGCTGGCTGCGGTGGTGCACGAGGAAGCAGCTCATGCAGGTGAACTCGTCGGCCTGCTTGGGCAGGACGCGAACGGCGAGCTCTTCGTTGGACAGGTCCGCGCCGGGCAGTTCCATACCCTCGGCAGCCTCGTACTCGTCGACATCGACGGTCGAGGTGGACTTGTCGTTGCGCCGGGCCTTCAGCTCTTCAAGGCTGTCGGAATCGACGTCGTCATCGGTCTTGCGTGGGGTGTCGTAGTCCGTTGCCATGTCGCTCTCCCCCTCTGGGTGGTTGCGGTGTCTCAGCGCACGTAACGCGTGAGAGGCCGGACTTGTGCCCGACCTGAGGCGGAGATTTTGCCTCACATCAAGGTCTGTTACTCAATCGACACCCAACCGCACCCCTCAGGAGTGCTCGTCTTGGATGGCGATCGGGACCGTACACGGTCCATAGGTCGCGCTTCACCAGCGCCACCTCGTGTACTTCCCGTGATCTCACCCCCCGGAAACCCGGACTTTTACCGGGATTCCAGGGAATTCGACGATCACGGAGAGTAGGTGGCCTGTTGTGTCCCCTTGTGACTGATCACACACGGAACTCACAGGAACAGGTCCAGAGAATTCCGCGCAAAGCGAACGGCCATCAGAAGCCCAAGGGGCTCCTCGCGCCGCGTCTCAGACCGGAAGGGTGACACGCATCACGAGGCCTCCGCCTTCGCGGGGCTCCGCGATGATACGGCCTCCGTGGGCCCGCGCGACCGACCGGGCGATGGACAGGCCGAGTCCGACGCCCTTGTCGCTGCCGGTCCGCTCGGTACGCAGCCGCCGGAACGGCTCGAAGATGTTGTCGATCTCGTACGCCGGGACCACCGGGCCGGTGTTGCGGACGATGAGCGTCGCATGGCCGTCCCTGACCTCGGTGACCACCTCGACCCAGCCCTCATCGGGGATGTTGTACCGCACCGCGTTCTGCACCAGGTTCAGCGCGATCCGCTCCAGGAGCACGCCGTTGCCCTGGACGATCGCGGGGGCCCGCTCGCCGCGGATCTCCACGCCCTTGGCATCGGCCTCGTTGCGGGCCTGGTCCAGGGCGCGTGAGGCCACCTCCGCGAGGTCCACGGGCTTGCGGTCGATGATCTCGTTGTCGCTGCGGGCCAGCAGCAGCAGCCCCTCCACCAGCTGCTCGCTGCGCTCGTTGGTGGCCAGCAGGGTCTTGCCCAGCTGCTGGAGCTCGACCGGGGCGCCCGGATCGGACAGATGCACTTCGAGCAGCGTGCGGTTGATGGCGAGCGGGGTGCGCAGCTCGTGGGAGGCGTTGGCGACGAAGCGCTGCTGGGCGGTGAAGGCCCGCTCCAGGCGGTCCAGCATCTCGTCGAAGGTGTCGGAGAGCTCCTTGAGCTCGTCGTCGGGGCCGTCCAGCTCGATGCGCCGGGTCAGGTCGGTGCCGGCCACCCGGCGGGCGGTACGGGTGATGCGGCCGAGCGGCGACAGGACGCGCCCGGCCATCGCGTACCCGAAGGCGAAGGCGATGACGCTGAGGCCGACCAGGGCGAGCAGGGAGCGGCTGAGGAGGTTGTCCAGGGCGTGCTGGCGCTGCTGGGCCATGCAGAGGCTGATGGCGTCGTTGATCTCCTGGGAGGTGCCGGAGGCGGGCAGCTGGCAGCTGCTGCTGGACAGCGCGATGCCCTGGCCCCCCACGATCTTGAAGGGGGCGCTGCCCGCGTGCAGGGCCTGGGCCGCCAGCAGGTAGATGATCGACAGGAGCAGTATCCCCGCGATCATGAACATGCCGCCGTAGAGCAGGGTGAGGCGTATGCGGATGGTGGGCCTGAGCCAGGGGAAGGGCGGTTCGGCCGACTTCGGGGCCCAGGTGGGCTTCGGAGGCGCCGTGGGGGGCGCGGGCGTGGCGGCCATCGCCGTCAGATCCGGTAGCCCGAGCCCGGCACGGTGACGATCACCGGGGGCTCGCCGAGCTTGCGGCGCAGGGTCATGACGGTGACCCGTACGACGTTGGTGAACGGGTCGGTGTTCTCGTCCCAGGCCTTCTCCAGCAGCTGCTCGGCCGAGACCACGGCGCCCTCGCTGCGCATCAGGACCTCGAGCACCGCGAATTCCTTGGGAGCGAGCTGGATCTCCCGGCCCTCGCGGAACACCTCGCGCCGGTTGGGGTCCAGCTTGATGCCGGCCCGCTCCAGGATCGGCGGCAGCGGCACGGTGGTGCGCCGGCCGAGCGCGCGGACGCGGGCGGTCAGCTCGGTGAAGGCGAAGGGCTTGGGCAGATAGTCGTCCGCGCCGATCTCCAGGCCCTCGACCCGGTCGCTGACATCGCCCGCGGCCGTCAGCATCAGGACACGCGTGGCCATGCCCAACTCGACGATCTTGCGGCAGACGTCGTCGCCGTGGACGAGCGGGAGGTCCCGGTCGAGCACGACCACGTCGTAGTCGTTGACGCCGATCCGCTCCAGGGCCGCGGCGCCGTCGTACACGACGTCGACGGCCATGGCCTCCCGGCGCAGTCCGGTGGCCACCGCATCGGCGAGCAGCTGCTCGTCCTCGACGACGAGTACGCGCACGGCGCATTTCCTTCCCTAGGGACCCGCGTCGTTCGCGGGCACGACGGTGCAGTGCACCAGTGACGGTGCGCTCCCATCCTGCCCCTTACGCCCATAAACCGGCGGTAAGGCGATGCCGGGCCGGCGGCCGCCCCCGCCTGCGCTTTCCGGCCACGCCAGGTGCGGGCGCGGTGCGCAACCGGATTGGCGGGCCCGTTGAGGTTTCCGCCGGAGCGGGTCTGGGGAGGACGAATGCACACCCCGCGATCACGCCCCTGGCTGTGGCTTGCCACACCCCGGCGTCGTGGTCGCTACCCACCGTCGGCACACCCCGTGCCACCGACCCACGACGAGGGGGCGCACCATGGACGCTTTCACCGCAGGACTGCTGCAGCGCATAAGGGCCACGGAAACCGACCTCACACGGGCACGCGAGACCGGCGACGACTTCCTCGCGGACGTCGAGCAGGCGGAGCTTGACGATCTGCGTCGTCTGGCCGCCGAGCACGGCGTCGAGGTGGCCGCAGCCGTCTGAGACCCGTCCGCCCGAGACCCCGGCGCCGCGTACATGGGCGCCGGGGTCCGGTCATGTCCAGGGCCGCCGGGCGGCTCAGTCGTGCCAGGCGCCGTGCTCCTCGAGGAGCGCCTGGAGCGGGCCGAAGACCTCCGGGGACGCGGCGAGAGTCAGCTCGCGGGAGGCGGGCTGCCCCGGCCGCCCGCCGGTGAGCGCGCCGGCCTCGCGGGCGATCAGGTCGCCCGCCGCGTAGTCCCAGGGGTTCAGGCCGCGCTCGTAGTACGCGTCGAGCCGGCCCGCCGCCACGTCGCACAGGTCGATCGCGGCCGAGCCGCCTCGGCGGATGTCACGGAAGCGCGGGATCAGGCGCTCGGCCACCTGGGCCTGGTGGGCGCGGACGGAGTGGACGTAGGCGAAGCCCGTGCCGACCAGGCACTGCGCGAGCGGGGCCGGGGGGCGGCAGCGCAGCCGGCTCTCGCCCTCGAAGGCGCCGCCGCCGAGGACGGCGTGGTAGGTCTCGCCGCGCATCGGGGCGGCGACCACACCCGCGACCCGCTCGCCGTCCGCCTCGGCGGCGATGGAGACGGCCCAAGTGGGCAGCCCGTAGAGGTAGTTGACGGTTCCGTCGAGCGGGTCGATGATCCAGCGCACGCCGCTGGTGCCCTCGCTGGAGGCGCCCTCCTCGCCGAGGAAGCCGTCGCGCGGGCGCCGTTCGGCGAGGTAGCCGGTGATCAGCTTCTCGGCCGCGATGTCCATCTCGGTCACCACGTCGATGGGGCTCGACTTGGTGGCGGCGACGGCGAGGTCGGCCGGGCGCCCGTCACGCAGCAGCGCCCCGGCCCGCCGGGCGGCCTCGAGGGCGAGATCGAGCAGTTCGCGGTGCAGCGGTAGCGTCATGGTCGCTCCTTACGCGTACGGGCTGTCGGCGCCGGCCGCGGCGGGCTTCGCGGCGCCCCGGGCGGCCGGGCAGCAGCCGACCGCGCACAGGTCGTGCGAGGGGCCGAGCGCGCCCAGGGCGCACCGCTCGGCGGGCAGTCCGCGCTCGGCCGCCGCGCGTTCCAGGACGAGGTCGCGCACGGCCGCGGCGAAGCGCGGGTCGGCCCCGACGGTGGCGGAGCGCGCCACGGGCAGACCGAGCTCGGCCGCCTTGGCGGTGGCCTCCGTGTCCAGGTCGTACAGGACCTCCATGTGGTCGGAGACGAAGCCGATGGGGACCATGACGACGGCCGGGGCGCCCTCGCCGTGGACCGCCTCCAGGTGGTCGCAGATGTCGGGTTCGAGCCAGGGGATGTGCGGGGCGCCGGAACGGGACTGGTAGACCAGCCGCCAGGGCCGCTCGACGCCGGTCTCGGCGGCGACCGCGCCGGCGATCACCCGCGCCACGTCCAGGTGCTCGCGCACATAGGCGCCGCCGTCGCCGTGCTCCGCCACCGGACCGGAGGTGTCGGCGGCGGCGGTGGGGATCGAATGCGTGGTGAAGGCCAGGTGGGCGCCCGCGCGGACGTCATCGGGCAGCGCGGCGAGCGACTTCAGGACGCCGTCGATCATGGGGCGGACGAAGCCGGGGTGGTTGAAGTAGTGCCGCAGCTTGTCGACCCTGGGCACCGCAAGGCCCTCGTCCTGAAGCGTCGCCAGCGCCTGTGCCAGGTTCTCGCGGTACTGCCGGCAGCCCGAGTACGAGGCGTACGCGCTCGTGGTGAGGACCGCGACGCGGCGCCGGCCGTCGGTGACGAGCTCGCGCAGGGTGTCGGTGAGGTAGGGCGCCCAATTGCGGTTGCCCCAGTAGACGGGCAGGTCGAGGCCGTGCTCCGCGAAGTCCTCGCGCAGGGCGGCCAGAAGGGCGCGGTTCTGCTCGTTGATGGGGCTCACGCCGCCGAACAGGAAGTAGTGCTGCCCCACCTCCTTCAGGCGCTCCTTGGGGATGCCCCGGCCGCGCGTCACGTTCTCCAGGAACGGGACCACGTCGTCGGGGCCTTCGGGGCCGCCGAAGGAGAGCAGCAGCAGGGCGTCGTACGGGGCGGCGGCGGCCACTCCGGGAGCTGGATCGCGCAGTTCGGACATGACTCGATCCTGCCATCCGCCTCTGACAGAGGGCCCACCGAGCCGGTCGTGGGGGCCGGGAAAAAGGCGGTGCGCCCGCCCACTTCAGCGTCGTACGCTTTAGGAATTAAGTAACGCGTCACGCCGGAACCCGGAGCCCCCGTTGCCCAGTCCCTATCGCGCGATCTTCTCCGCCCCCGGCGCCCTGGGGTTCTCTGCGGCGGGCCTGCTCGGCCGGATGCCCCTGTCGATGATGGGCATCGGCGTGGTGACCATGATCTCCCAGCTGACCGGGCGCTACGGCCTGGCCGGCGCGCTCTCGGCGACGCTCGCCATGTCCGCCGCCGTCCTCGGCCCCCAGATATCCAGGCTCGTGGACCGGCACGGCCAGCGCCGGGTGCTGCGCCCGGCCACCCTGGTCACCGTGGCCGCGGTCGGCGGGCTCCTGGTCTGCGCCCAGCGGGGCGCCCCCGACTGGACGCTCTTCGTCTTCGCGGCGGGGGCCGGCTGTGTGCCGAGCGTCGGCTCCATGGTCCGGGCCCGCTGGGCCGCGATATACCGCGGCGACACCCAGAAGCTGCACACGGCGTACTCCTGGGAGTCGATCGTCGACGAGCTCTGCTTCATCCTGGGACCGATCCTGTCGATCGGGCTCTGCACCGCCTGGTTCGCCGGGGCCGGACCGCTGATCGCGGCCTGCTTCCTGGTGACCGGGGTGCTCTGGCTGACCGCTCAGCGCGCCACCGAACCCGCCCCGCACCCGCACGAGCAGCACACCGGCCGCACCGCCCTCGGCTCGCGCGGTCTGCAAGTCCTGGTCGCCACCTTCGTAGCCACCGGCGCGGTCTTCGGCTCGGTCGACGTGGTCACGGTCGCCTTCGCCGACGAGGCGGGCCACAAGGCGATGGCCAGTCTGGTGCTCGCCGTGTACGCGCTCGGCTCGTGCCTGGCCGGGGCGGTGTTCGGGCTGCTGCGCCTGAAGGGGGCGGCGTCGACCAGGTGGCTGGTGGGCGTGTGTGCGATGGCGGTGAGTATGATCCCGCTCCAACTGGCCGGGAACCTGCCGTTCCTTGCCGTGACGCTCTTTGTCGCGGGTCTGTTCATCGCGCCGACGATGGTGACGACGATGGCCCTGGTCGAACAGCACGTACCGCGCAGCAAGCTCACCGAGGGCATGACCTGGACCGGTACCGGGCTCGCGGTCGGTGTGGCGCTCGGCTCATCGGCCGCCGGTTGGGTGGTGGACGCGGCGGGCGCGGGGGCGGGGTATCTGGTGTCCGGCGTGTCGGGAACGCTCGCGGCGGTGGTGGCGTTCCTCGGATACCGCCGGCTTCGCAGGCCGGTGCCGCATCGGGAGGGGCTCGAAGCAGATGAGCGGAGCGAACGGCAGCAGCACCTGGCGTAACTGGGCGGGCAACGTCACCGTCAGGCCGGCCCGAGAGGTCGCGCCGGCCTCGGCGGTGGAACTGGCCGAGGCGGTCCGCGCCGCCGCGCGGGACGGCCTCGCGGTGAAGGCGGTCGGCACCGGCCACTCCTTCACCGCGGCCGCCGCGACCGACGGCGTACTCATACGTCCCGACCTGCTGACCGGCATCCGGAAGATCGACCGCGCCGCGATGACCGTCACGGTGGAGGCGGGCACCCCGCTGAAGCGGCTCAACGCGGTGCTGGCGCGGGAGGGCCTGTCCCTCACCAACATGGGCGACATCATGGAGCAGACGGTGGCGGGCGCCACGAGCACCGGCACCCACGGCACCGGCCGCGACTCGGCCTCGATCGCCGCCCAGATCACCGCACTTGAGCTGGTCACCGCCGACGGTTCGCTCCTGACCTGCTCCGCCGAGGAGAACCCGGAGGTGTTCGCCGCGGCCCGGATCGGGCTCGGCGCGCTCGGCGTCGTCACCGCGATCACCTTCGCCGTCGAGCCCGTCTTCTGGCTGACGGCCCGTGAGGAGCCGATGGGCTTCGACCGGGTCACCGCCGGCTTCGACGAACTCTGCGCGGAGAACGAGCACTTCGAGTTCTACTGGTTCCCGCACACCGGCAACTGCAACACCAAGCGCAACAATCGCAGCGCCGGGCCCGCCGCCCCGCCCGGGAAGCTGCGGGCGTGGATCGACGACGAGTTCATGTCCAACGGGCTGTTCCAGCTGGTGTGTTCGCTCGGCCGGGTCGCGCCCGCCACGATCCCGGCCATCGCGGGACTCTCCAGCCGGGCGCTCTCCGCCCGCACCTACACCGACATTCCGTACAAGGTCTTCACCAGCCCGCGCCGGGTGCGCTTCGTCGAGATGGAGTACGCCCTGCCGCGCGAGGCGGCGATCGCGGCGCTGCGCGAGGTCAAGGCGCTGGTGGACCGCTCGCCGTTGCGCGTGAGCTTCCCCGTGGAGGTCCGCGTCGCGCCCGCCGACGACATCGCGCTCTCCACCGCGTCGGGCCGCGAGAGCGCCTACATAGCCGTGCACATGTACAAGGGCACGCCGCACCAGGCGTACTTCACGGCGGTCGAGCGGATCATGACCGAGCACGCGGGCCGGCCGCACTGGGGCAAGCTGCACACCCGGGACGCGGCGTACTTCGCGGAGGTCTATCCGCGCTTCGCCGAGTTCACCGCGCTGCGCGACCGGCTCGACCCGGACCGCCGCTTCACCAACCCCTATCTGCGGCGCGTGCTGGGCGACTGAGGCGCGGGCGTCACGGGGCGGGGGTGCCCCCGGGCTTCGCGCCGGAGGCGCCCGAGGCGCCGGGCCCGCCGGCGCCGCCGCCCTGCCCCGTGGCCGTGCCGGACGAATCCGCTCCCGACGAGCCCGTGCCCGGCGAACCGGCGGAGCCGGACGGGGTGGGCGTCGGGGCCGTCGAGGACCCCCCGGAGCCGGAACCGGAACCAGAGCCGGAGCCGGAACCCGAGCCGGGCCCGGTACCGGAGCCCGTGGACGGGGAGGACGAGGGGGCGGGCGACCGCGAGGGATCCGTCGTCGAGGAGCCGTCCCCGCCCGTGCCCTTGCCGCTGCGACCCGGGCTCGGCGAACCACCGGTGCCGGCCCCGGGCGAGGGCTTGTGCGGATCGCCGCTGTCGGCGGGCGCGGGATCCGAGGGCTGCCGCTTGGCGGCGCCGCCGGTGAACACGGACTGCAAGGTGGTCCCGCCGCCGTTGCCGCCGAGCTCGCCGCCGGCGATGAGCTCGTACGCCGTGATACCGCCCATCGACACCCCGAAGACGACGGCCGCCGCCAGCAGCGGCCGCTTCCAGCCCCGCAGCCGGGTGCCGTGGACGCTCGCCTCGTTGAACTCCTTGGCCGGCGCCGCGCCCGGCGGCAGGTCCCCCGGTCCGAGGGTCTTCAGCAGCCGGGTCCGGTCGGCGTCCGCGCGGGGCAGCAGGTGCGTGCGGTCGGCGTCGAGGTCGACCTGGCCCAGGAGCTGGGTCCGTTCGGCGTCGGCGGGATCGGGCCGGCCCAGGAGCTGGGTCCGTTCGGCGTCCGCCGGGGGCGGCGGCGCCGTCCGGTCGCGGCCGCGTTTGTACGGGGAGACCACCGGCACGTGCCGCGCGCCCGACTTGGCCTGGACCGTCACTTCCCGCAACTGCTCGCCGGTCCGTTTGAAGAAGTGCTGGAAGACGGTGCCGCCGCAGGTGGCGACCACGCTCACGACACCGGCGCCGATGAACGTGCCGTACACGCCGAGGGTCGAGGCGAGCACCGCCGCGGCGACCGCCGCCAGCGCGCTGCCCGCCACTTGAGGCACGCTCAGATCGATGCGCTTCTTCTCATCCGTACCGGTGTCCGGCTTGTCACTCATGCCCAGTCCTTGTTCGCCCTTCTGTTCCGTCTTGCACTGGGAAAGGACATATGAGCGAAAGGATTAGTTCCGGTTTTGGGGATTGTGTGAAGCAGGACACGTGGGTGCCTGGAACGCCCCCGCCGGGGCAGGCTCAACTCCCGTACCCAGGGAGAACTTCGGCGGCGTGCCGGTCCACCCCGGTGGCCCGAATGGAGTACTGTGGCGAGCCCTGGGCCCCGGTCCCACACGGGTACCCGGGACTACGGGAGGGGGCCGAACGCGGCACTCGAACCGGCGGCGCCGCGGCACCGCACGGGCGCCTGCTGCACAGAGTGACCAACTCGGTCACCCTGCGTTGTGAAACAGGCAACCGTGCCACAGCGGCGTTCCAGGGCCCATGCCCGACACGCCGGGCAACTCGGCAATGTTGTGGCAGGCTGCACCCGGGCAGGCCACACTCGACTAGCGGAAGCAGCGACGCACGTGACGTCGGCAGGCACCACCCGGGAGGTCCCCATGCCCGAACTGCGTGTCGTGGCCGTCTCCAACGACGGCACACGACTGGTGCTCAAGGCTGCGGACAGCACGGAGTACACGCTTCCGATCGACGAGCGGCTCCGGGCCGCCGTGCGCAACGACCGGGCCCGTCTCGGCCAGATCGAGATCGAGGTGGAGAGCCACCTCCGCCCGCGCGACATCCAGGCACGGATACGAGCCGGTGCCTCCGCCGAGGAGGTCGCCCAGTTCGCCGGCATCCCGGTCGAGCGCGTACGCCGCTTCGAAGGCCCCGTCCTCGCGGAGCGCGCCTTCATGGCGGAGCGGGCGCGCAAGACCCCCGTGCGCCGTCCCGGCGAGAACACCGGACCCCAGCTCGGCGAGGCGGTGCAGGAGCGTCTGCTGCTGCGCGGCGCCGACAAGGAGAGCGTCCAGTGGGACTCCTGGCGCCGCGACGACGGCACGTGGGAAGTCCTGCTCGTGTACTTGGTCGCGGGCGAGCCGCACTCCGCGAGCTGGACCTACGACCCGCCGCGCCGGCTCGTGCAGGCCGTCGACGACGAGGCCCGCTCGCTGATCGGCGAGTCCGACGACACCATCACCTCGGTGCCGGAGCCCAGCTTCCCGTTCGTGCCGAGGATCGCCAGGCTGCCCAGGGACCGGCCGCTCGACCGCGCCCTCGACCGGTCCCTCGAGCGGCCGCTCGACCGGGCCCTCGACCGTCAGTTGGAGCGGCCGGCGCCGTCGCCCGAGCCCGTGGTGGCCGACGAGAGCGATTCGCTGACCAGCCTGCTCGAAGCGGTGCCGAGCTTCCGGGGCGACCTGGTCGTCCCTGAGCGTCCGTCCGCCCCGCCGGAGCCGCCCGAGACCGCGCCGGACACCGAGTCCGAGGTCGAGGAGCCGCCCGCGCCGGCCGCTTCGGCGGGTGCGGGCGCCGCGTACGCGGACGTCCTCATGCCCCGCACGGTGGCCGGCCACCGGGACCGGCTGACCGGGACCACCGACCGCCAGGCCGAGGCCGACGGGGTGCGCCCCGGACGCAGGGCGGCCGTCCCCAGCTGGGACGAGATCGTGTTCGGGACGCGCAGGAAGAAGCAGGACTAGAGGTCCCCGGACGTCCGCCGTGGGGGCGGGGCGGCGCCCCGCCCCCACGGGTGTCCGGCGCGTCGGCCCGCCCGGCACGGCGGGCCGGTCTGCCCCGGCTACTGCGGGTCGGGTCCCGTCGCCACCGGCCGGGACTCGTCGCTCGACCACTGGGACCACGAGCCGGCGTACAGCGCCGCCGGGATCCCCGCCACCGCGAGGGCCAGCACCTCGTGCGCGCCCGAGACCCCCGAACCGCAGTAGACGCCGACTTCGGTGTCGAGCGCCCCAAGGGCCTTGAAACGGGCGGCCAGTTCGGGCGCGGGAAGGAAGCGGCCGTCGGGGCCCACGTTCTCGGTGGTCGGCGCCGAAAGGGCGCCCGGGATGTGCCCGCCCACCCGGTCGATGGGCTCGACATCCCCCCGGTAGCGCTCCCCCGCCCGCGCGTCGAGCAGCACCCCCGAGCGCGCCAGCGCGGCCGCGCCGTCCGCGTCCAGCAGTGCGACCGCTCCCGGCTCGGGTCGGAAATCGCCCTCGGGGGGCGCCGGGATCTCGGTGGACAGCGGGCCCGTCCAGGCGGCGAGCCCGCCGTCGAGCACCCGGACGTCACCGTGGCCGGTCCAGCGCAGCAGCCACCAGGCGCGGGCCGCGGCCCAGCCCTGCCCGCCGTCGTAGACCACGACCGGGGTACGGGCCGACACGCCCGCGCCGCGCATCACCCGGCCGAATTCGGCCACGTCCGGAAGCGGGTGGCGGCCGCCGGCCCCGGGCGGCCCGGCCAGTTCGGTGTCGAGGTCCACGAACACGGCGCCGGGAAGGTGGCCCGCCGCGTACTCGGCCCGGCCGTCGAAGGGAGCGTCGCCCGACGCCTTGGCCAGGCTCAGCTGCCAGCGGACATCGAGCAGGACCGGCGGTCGCGGGCCCGCCACGGCGGCGGCCAGTTCGGATGCGGTGATGATGGCGTTCATGGGGTCATCCTCGCGCAGCGGCCGTCCGCGACGTAAGACCAGGAAGAGCCGGAGGGAGCCGGGGGGATCCCCGGGAAGCGTGAGAGGCCTCAAAGGGGGCATCCTCCTGCGGGAACGCGCCACACGCGGCGCGGCCGGGGCGCGCAGGGGCCATGGGGGTGGAAGCATCGGCCCGGGTGCGCGGGTACTTCAACCGCACCTCCCAGCAGCAGTATGGCGACGGCCGAGGAGAGAGTGACGATGACCCAGTCGGAGACCCGGCGCACACCTGGCACACCTTGCTGGGTGAGTCTCATGGTGCACGGTCTGGCCGCGACCCAGGAGTTCTACGGCGCGCTGTTCGGCTGGGAGTTCTGGCCCGGCCCGCAGCAGCTCGGCCCCTACGTCCGCGCCGTGCTCGACGGCAAGGAGGTCGCCGGGATCGGCCAGTTGCCCCCCGACCGGCATCTGCCGATCGCCTGGACCACCTATTTGGCGACCGATGACGCGGACGCGACGGCCGAGTCGATCCGGCACTGCGGCGGCACGGTCGGCGTCGGTCCGCTCGACGCCGGTGAGGCGGGCCGGATGGCGATCGCCTCGGACCCGGCGGGCGCCGTGTTCGGCGTCTGGCAGGGCGGTGAGCACGTCGGCGCCGTCGTCGCGGGCCCGCCCGGCACCCCGGCCTGGAACGAGCTGGTCACGCGCGAGACCTCGGCGGTCGGCAAGTTCTACCAGGCGGTGTTCGGTTACGCCATGGAGCCGGCGGCCGGGGCCGACCCCGACCATGTGCGTCTGTGCCTGGACGACCATCCGGTCGCCTCGCTGCACGGCGTGGGCAACGCCCTGCCGCGCGACAAGGGGGCGCACTGGATGACGTACTTCGAGGCCGCCGACGTCGACGCGGCGGCGGCCCGGGTGGCCGGCCTCGGCGGCCGGGTGCTCACCGAGCCGCACACCACCGCGAGCGGCCGGGTCGCGATGGTCGCCGACCCCGAGGGCGCCGTGTTCACGCTTCTGCGATCGGGCGGCTGACCCGGCCGGTGTCCGGGGCGGCCGGCCCGAACAGTGTCCATGAGGGTACGCCGCTGACGCTCCAGGGAGGTGAACAGCCGGTCCGCCGCGGCCAGTTGCCCTGACCCCGCGCCCGGTCAGTGCTGTTCGCTCCGGGGGACCTCGGCCAACCCCTTGAGCCCCGGAATCGGCGCCAGCGCGAGCCAGTAGCACAGCGCGCCCAGCGCCATGAGGTCCAGGCTGAGGGCCATCACGGCGGTACCGGCCAGGACGAGCACCGGGGGCAGCCAACGGCCCGCCTTGGCGGGCCGGGCGAGGGCGCGCGTCACGAGCAGGGCCAGCAGACCGATGTAGAAGAGCAGCGGCCCCACCGTGTACACGGCGGGCGTCACGCCGGGGTGTGCCTTGACCGCGAGGAAGAGCGCGTCCATGCCGGCGCGGTCCTGGGCCCGCAGGCCGACTTCGAGGTCGATCGCCGCCTGGACGATCCCGGCGGCGATGCCGACCAGCGCGACGGCGGCGGCGGCCGATGCGGCACCCGGGTGCGCGGTCCTGCGACGCAGCCCGAGGACCACGGGCACGAACAGGACGAGCGAGGCGAGCAGCAGAAGGTGTCCCGTGGTCCACAGGACGCCGGGGCTCCGCGCGTCCTCACCGGACATCCGGACGAGGCCGTACCCGGCGAGCAGGGCGGGGGCTGCGGTGGCGTACGTACGAGGTGTCATGGCTCGATGCTCGCCCGGCGCGACCCCCCGGCCCATCGGGAAGGACCCTGGCCCAACCCCCGTACGGCCCCTACGGGTTGGTCTCCCGAACACGACGGCAACCCCGGCCGGGCGCGGACGGCGGCGCCGGGGTCAGGCGGAGGCGACCGGCAGCACGTCCGGTGAGAGCGCCGCCGCCCGCGCCGACGCGCTCGTCATCCGCCGGCGGTGGTGGCGCCGGCACAGCACCTCGTACCCGATCTCGTCCGCCGCCTGGTTGACGTCGCCGATGACGACCTGGGCGCCCTCGACGACCATCTGGCCGCCGATGGTACGGGCGTTGTGCGTGGCGCGGGCGCCGCACCAGCACAGCGCCTCGACCTGCAACACCTCGACCCGGTCGGCGAGTTCGACCAGGCGCTGGGAGCCGGGGAAGAGTTTGGAGCGGAAGTCGGTGGTGATGCCGAAGGCGAAGACGTCGAGTTCGAGGTCGTCGACGACCCGGGCGAGCTGGTCGATCTGGTCGGGCGCGAGGAACTGGGCCTCGTCCGCGATGACGTAGTCGCAGCGTCCGCCCTGGGAGAGGTGGGCGACGAGATGGGCGTAGAAGTCGAAGCCGTCGGCGGCCTCGACGGCGTCGGTCACCAGGCCGAGCCGGGAGGAGAGCTTGCCCGTGCCCGCCCGGTCGTCCCGGGTGAAGATCATGCCCTGGAGCCCGCGCGCCGAGCGGTTGTGCTCGATCTGAAGAGCGAGGGTGCTCTTTCCGCAGTCCATCGTTCCGGAGAAGAACACCAGCTCGGGCATGGGAGGGTGACGGCCTTTCAGATCTGGGGGGAGGGTGTTACGAGCGTACTTCGAGGAGCGGTACGAGCTGTTCCACCGGGGTCATCGAGCCGTGGTTGCCGACCATCAGGGACTCGTGGGGCTCGCGCCGCGACGCGGTGATGACGACGTCGTCATGGGCGGCCGCCACCACGTCGCCGATCCGGCCGTACACCCGCTCGTCGATGTGCGGGCCGAACCAGCCCGCGGCGATCGCCTCGTCGCGGCTCGCCACCCAGAACTGCTCGCCCAGCACCTCGCGCCAGCAGGTCAGGACGTCCGGAGCGGCGCCCGGCACCGCGTACACATGGCGGGCCCGGCCCTCGCCGCCGAGCAGGGCGACGCCCGCGCGCAGCTCCCAGTCCTCGTCGAAGTCGATCCGGGACTGCTCGTCGAAGGGGATGTCGATCATGCCGTGGTCGGCGGTGATGTACAGGGCCGCGCGGGGCGGGAGCTGTTCGGCCAGGCGCTGGGCGAGCCGGTCGACGTACATCAGCTGGCCGCGCCAGGCGTCCGAGTCGACGCCGAAGCGGTGGCCCTTGCCGTCCACCTCGGAGTAGTAGGTGTAGACCAACGACCGGTCCCCCGCCGCGAGTTGGGCCGCCGCGAGATCCATGCGCTCCTCGCCGGAGAGCTTGCCCCGGAAGGTGCCGCCGCTGAGCGCGACCTTGGTGAGCGGGGTGTGCTCGAAGTCCGGCGACGACACCTGGGCGGTGTGCACGCCGGCCCGGTCGGCGAGCTGGAAGACGGTGGGGTGGGGCTGCCAGACGTGCGGGTCGGTCCACGGCTTCCAGCGGAGCTGGTTCATCAGCTCGCCGGCCTCCGGGTCGCGCACGGTGTAGCCGGGCAGGCCGTGCTCGCCGGGGGGAAGGCCCGTGCCGACCGAGGCGAGCGAGGTCGCCGTGGTGGCGGGGAATCCGGCGGTTATGGGCCGGCCCGTGCCGCCGCGCGAAGTGGCGAGCAGGGAGTGCAGATAGGGCGCCTCGTCGGGGTGGGCCTTGATCTGCTCCCAGCCGAGGCCGTCGATGAGGAAGACGCAGTTGCGGTCGGCGGGCGCGAGGGCGTCGATGCGCTGTTCGAACCCGGGTACGCCCTGGCCCGCCACGAGGGTGGGCAGCAGGTCGGCGAGCGATCCGGTGCCGTACTCGGGGACGGGCGCGGTGTCCAGGGCGAGGGGTTCGGGGTCCTGCCAGGCCGGCTGTGCCATCAGCGGCCGGTCGCCGCGGTCGCCTCGGAGAGCGCCTGGGCGAAGGCCAGGGTCCCCCGGACCGTGTCGGGGCCGTCTCCGGCCTCGCTGACGCGCAGGCTCAGGTCGTCGGCGGTCGAATTGCCGGTGTAGCCGTGATCCGCGTCGCAGTTCGGGTCGCCGCAGGCGGCGGGCTCCAGGTCGAGCCGCGCGACGGCGCCCCAGCCGATGGTCAGGACGACCTCGCGGGGCAGGGTGCCGGGCGTGTACGACTCGGGGTTGGCGACGACGCGGCTCACCACGACCGAGGAGATCCGGCCGAGCTTGACGGACTCCGTGGAGGTGGTCGCGTACGGGGTGGGGGAGGTGGTGTCGGCGTTCTGCTCGTCGGTGTGGCTGACGATGAAACGGTTGTCCGTCAGCACGAGGACCGTCACATGGCGGCGCACCTCGTTGGCGTCGAAGGTGGTTTCCTGGTGCACCAGGTACGACGCGATGGGCTCGCCGCCGACTGCGGCCTCCACCGCCTCGGCCACTAGGGCCGGGTAATAGCCGCTGCGCTCGATCGCCGCGCGCAGCCCCTGGGTCGTCGTACCGGTCTTCGCCATGGGGTCCATCTTAAGCTCCCGCGCGGGGCTCACGGCCCTCAGTAGCTGGGCAGGCGCCTGGGGCCCAGGTCCGTGCGGGGCGGGGCGGGGGCCAGACGGACGCTCGCGCCGAGCACCGCGAGGCCGCGCTGAGCGACGATCACGGGTTCGAGACCGATGGCGACCACCTCGGGATGGTCGTCCACCAGCCGCGACACCCGCAGCAGCAGCTCTTCGAGCGCCGCGGTGTCCACCGGCGCCGAGCCGCGCCAGCCGAACAGGAGCGGCGCGGTCCTGATGGTCCTGATCAGTTCGGCCGCGTCGCGGTCGGTGGCCGGAATGAGGCGGTGGGAGGTGTCGCCAAGCAGTTCGGAGGCGGCGCCCGCGAGCCCGAAGGACAGCACCGCGCCCACCGCGGAGTCGATCGCGGCGCGCACGACGGTGTCCACGCCGCGCGGGACCATGGCCTGCACCACCGGCGCGAGCTCCTGCGGCTTGCCGAGGGTGGCCGTCAACTCGGCGTAGGCGCGGGCCAGTTGGCGCTCGTCGGCCAGGTCGAGGCGGACGCCGCCGAGGTCGGGGCGGTGGCGCAGGTGCGGCGCGGTGGTCTTGAGGGCGACCGGGTAGCCCAGGCGGCGGGCGGCTTCGACGGCGCGGGCCGCGTCGGGCGCGGGCAGCGCGGGGCGCACCGCGATGCCGTACCGGGCCAGCAGCTCCCGGGCGTCGGCGTCGGCCAGGGTCGTGCCACGCGGGTCGGGGTCGGCGCCGAGCAGGCGCTCGATCAGGGCGGCGGCGCCGGCCTCGTCGATGTCGTCGTACTCCCCCACCTTGCCGGGGTCGGCCGCCTCCCGCCGCCAGCGCGCGTAGCGGACGGCCTCGGCGAGGGCCCGCACGGCCCGCTCGGCGGCGGGGTAGGCCGGAATGCGGGCGGCCTCGCGCGGCGCGGGCGGCGTGCGGCCTGGCTCCGCGCCGGGGGGTGTGGCCGCCCCGCGCCCCGGGTCCTGCCCCGGCCGGACGCCGACGGGTGCGCCGGATACGCCGAGTGCGCTGGATGCGCGGGATGCGCGGGATACGCCGCCACCGGATCCCCGCTCCTCGGGGGCCGACGGGACCGATGCGGCCGACGCGGTGCCGGGCGGAGCCGGATGCGCGCCGGACGGGGTCCGGGTGACCGTTCTAGCCGCCGCGGCCAGCGCCTCGGCCAAGCCGCCGATTTCCACGTGGACCACCGCCACCGGCTTGGCGGGCGCCGTGGCCGCGGCGTCGCGCAGGGCGTCGGCGAGGACCTGGCCGTCGCCGGACTCCAGCACTCCGTTCTCGCCGACCCAGGGAATCGCGGTGACCACCACCGCGTCGCAGGCGTCGTCCGCCAGGGCCGCCGTGAGGGCCGCGCGGAAGTCGGTCGGGGTCGCGGCCGTCGTCAGGTCGAGGGGCCTGAGCGGACGCAGACCCTCGGTCAGACACGCGTCGTACGTCAAAAGGCCCAGCGATTCGGAGTTGCCGAGGATCGCCACGCGCGGCCCGGCCGGGAGCGGCTGGCCCGCGAGGAGCAGGCCCGCGTCGACGAGCTCGGTGACCGTGCCCACCAGGATGACGCCGGCCTGGCGCAGCAGCGCCGAGACCGTGGCGTCCGGCACCCGGCTCACGGGGACGGCGTGACCCGGCGGGGTCGTGCCGCTGTGCCGGGCGCCCTTGACGACCACGACGGGTTTGGCGGCGGCGGTGCGGCGGGCCAGGCGGGTGAACTTGCGCGGGTTGCCGATGGATTCGAGGTAGAGCAGGACGACGTCGGTGTCGGGGTCCTCGTGCCAGTACTGGAGGAAGTCGTTGCCGGACAGGTCCGCGCGGTTGCCCGACGAGATGAACGTCGACGGGCTCGCGCCGCGCCGGTAGAGGCCCGAGAGCAGGGCGATGCCGATCGCGCCGGACTGCGTGAACAGACCGATCCGGCCGGCGGGCGGCGCCTGGGGGGCGAGCGAGGCGTTGAGCCGCACGCCGGGCGCGGTGTTGATGATCCCGAACGCGTTGGGGCCGATCAGCCGCATCCCGTAGGAGCGGGCCTGGCGCACGAGCGCGCGCTGGCGCTCCCGGCCGGCCGGGCCGCTCTCCGCGTAGTCGGCGGCGAGGACGACCAGGCCCTGCACGCCGTGCTCGCCGCAGTCGGCGACCGCGTCCGGCACCCGTTCGGCGGGCACCGCGAGGACGGCCAGGTCGACCGGTTCGCCGATCGCGCCGACGCTGGAGAACGCGGGGACGCCGTCGATCTCGCGCCGCTCGCCGGTCAGCGCCCGGTTCACGGCGTAGAGCCGTCCCGTGAAACCGGCCTCCAGGAGGTTGCGCAGGACCGCGCGGCCGACGCCGCCGGGGGCGCGGCCCGCGCCGATGACGGCGACCGAACCGGGCGCGAGCAGGCGCCGCACGGATTTCGCCTCGGCGCGGTATTCCCTGGCGCGTTGCACGGCGAGCGATTCGGCGGTGGGTTCCAGATCGAGCGTGAGGTGGACCGAGCCGTCCTCGAAGGAGCGCTTCTGCTGGTACCCGGCGTCCGTGAACACCTTGATCATTTTGTTGTTGGCCGGGAGCACTTCCGCGGCGAACCGCCTGATGCCGCGCTCGCGGGCCACCGCCGCGATGTGTTCGAGCAGCGTGGAGGCGACGCCGCGCCCCTGGTGGGCGTCCTGGACGAGAAAGGCGACCTCGGCCTCGTCGGCGGGGGCGGAGGCGGGGCGGCCAAGGGCGTTGATCCGGTCGTAGCGCACGGTCGCGATGAACTCTCCGCCGACCGTCGCCGCGAGCCCGACCCGGTCGACGTAGTCGTGATGGGTGAAGCGGTGCACGTCCTTGGCGGAGAGGCGGGGGTAGGGAGCGAAGAAGCGGTAGTACTTCGACTCGTCCGAGACCAGCTCGTAGAAGGAGACGAGCCGGCCGGCGTCCTCGGGGCTGATGGGCCGGATGCGCGCGGTGCCGCCGTCGCGCAGCACCACGTCGGCCTCCCAGTGAGCCGGGTACGCGGGGTCGGACGCCGTCGTCATACCGAAAGCGTACGGGTCGCGTGGGCGTACCGGGCGGGGCAAGGTGGCAAGGGGGTGTCTGGTGGATCAGGGTCGGTCAGGGCGCCGCGCCCCCGGCCATGGTCCACCAGACACCCCCTAGGGAGTGTCTTCAAAGTGGCGTCGTCCGCCCGTAGGGCGGGGCCGGCGGGGTCTGGTGCGTGCGATCGCAAGGCGAAGGAGGGAGTCGACGCGGAGCATCGGCGACCGACGACAACGCCGCGAGCGTGCGTGCCAGACCCCGCCGGCCAGACGGGACTTTGAAGACACGACCTAGGGCCGGCCGGCGGCGCACCCGGGCCCGGGGTCGGCAGGAGCACGGCACACCCCATGAGAGACTGGTCTAGACAACCGTCAGAGATTTCGAAGGGCAACACCATGGCTGAGCGCCGCGTCAACGTCGGCTGGGCCGAGGGCCTGCACGCCCGCCCCGCGTCCATCTTCGTCCGTGCCGCCACGGCTGCCGGAGTCCCCATGACGATCGCCAAGGCCGACGGCAACCCGGTCAACGCCGCGTCCATGCTCGCGGTGCTCGGCCTGGGCGCGCAGGGCGGCGAGGAGATCGTGCTGGCCTCCGACGCCGAGGGCGCGGACGCCGCGCTCGACCGGCTGGCGAAGCTGGTCGCCGACGGCCTCGAGGAACTGCCCGAGACCGTCTGACCCGGCCGGCCGCACACCGAAGGACCGCCGGGCCCCGACACGGGCCCGGCGGTCCTTCGTCGTCAGGTGCGGGCGCGCGCGATCTCGGTCCCGCGCGGCGCCCCTCGCTTTCTCGGCGTTCCGCTCGGTGCGGCCACCCCGGCCGCCCCGAGCCCGCGCGGCCGGTGGGCGCGCGAGGACCGCTCGGTGTGCTGGGCCATGAGCGAGCGGGCGCGTTCGGCGTCGCCCCGGGCCACCGCGTCGGTGACGGCGCCAAGGCCGTCCCACGCCTGGGCCCCGCGCTCGGACGGATCGGCCACGTACATCCAGGCGATCTTGCGCCGCACCTGGGTGAGCGGCGCGATCAGGGCCGGGCTCGCGCAGGCCTGGGCCAGCGTCTCGTGGAACCAGCCCCACAGCTCAGCGCAGTCCTCGCCCGCACCGCGCCCGGCCCGCTCCCTGCCCAGCCGCACCAGGGCGCGCAGCACGGTGAGATGGGCCTCGTCGCGGCGCGCGGCGGCCCGCGCCGCCGCCAACGGCTCCAGCAGCAGGCGCAGTTCGAGGAGGTCGGCGCCCTCGGCGGCGGTGGGCTCGGCCACCCAGGCGCCGGCGTATCTGCGGGTGGTCACGAACCCCTCGGACTCCAGGGTGCGCAGGGCCTCGCGGACCGGGACGCGCGAGACCCCGTAACGGCGGGCGAGCGCTTCCTCGGCGAGCCGGCCGCCGGGCTCGTGGACGCCCGCCACGATGTCGTCGCGGATGGCCGCGCACACCGAATGCGCCGGAACGCGCATGCCTCGACCTCCGCCTGGTACACGGCGCGACGCGGTCGTCGGCGCTGGTCGGGCGACTGTACGCAGGCCGTGTTAATTCCCCGTGACGCGTCGGAGCCCAGGGGCGCCTTCCGGCCAACGGCGAAGGCCCCCGCGCGCGTCACGGGGGCCTTCGGTGGGCGCGGGGGCGCCGGGGTGCCTTCGGGTGGGACGCTCAGACGTTCACGCCGTGCGAGCGCAGGTAGGCGACCGGGTCGATGTCCGAGCCGTACTCCGGTCCGGTGCGGGCCTCGAAGTGCAGGTGCGGGCCCGTGGTGTTGCCGGTGTTGCCCGACAGGGCGATCTGGGTGCCGGGCTCGACCGACTGGCCGACGGTGACCTGGATGACCGAGAGGTGGCCGTACTGGGTGTACGTGCCGTCCTGCATCTTGATCACGACGTTGTTGCCGTACGCGCCGCCGGGGCCGGCCTCCACGACGGTGCCGAGGCCCACCGCGTGCACCGGGGTGCCGATGCCCGCGTGGAAGTCGATGCCGGTGTGGCTGCCGGAGGACCACAGCGACCCGCCGGTCTTGTAGCCGGTGGACACATAGCTGTTGGATATCGGCGCGACAAAGGTGTTGAGGCGCTTGCGCTCGGCCTCGCGCGCCGCGCGCTCCTTGGCCTCGCGTGCCTCCTGGGCCCGCAGTTCGGCCTTGCGCCGGGCCTCGGCCTCGGCCTCCGCCTTCGCCTGGGCCTTCGCGGCCGCCTGCTTCTGCGCGTCGGCCTGGGCGCCGAGCTGGTCGGCGACGGTGTCACCGATGACGATGGCCTGCGTGAGACCGGTGTCGGTGACGGTGTTGTCGGGGGCGGCGACGGCCGGGGAGGCGAGGGTGCCCACGACTCCGGCGGTGGCGAGGGTGGCGATGCCCGCGATGTTCGCGCTGCGGCGCGTCATCCGGCTGGGCGCGCGGTGTTTCCCGGTGGCACGGGTGAACGCCATGGAGTGGCGGTGTCCTTTCCTTCCATCTCGCCTACCGGGTTAGCTGACGGGTTCGGAGCAGGAAGGTCTCCTACGGACTCCCCCGCGGGCGGAGGCGTCCGATTCACCCCAGGGACTGAGTGGGTCCCCGGCTCCCCTGGCTCGCGCCATCGGGGACTCGGCGATCGCTGTCCGGTGCCGCGGCTGCGGCGGGTGGTGACGGACAGCGCGACTGACGCTAGACGGCCGGTCTTTCTCCTACCAAACAGACGCCGCATTTTGTTGCGTACGCCACACGACAGAGAGGCAACCTCCCCAACAAACAGGACATATGGGCAGACCCCGGGGGCGCGTGCGCCACCGGGGTCCTTCCTGTCACCGAGGCCCCGGGGATCCCGGGGGCCGAAGGGGCGTCAATCAGCCCGTGACGACGCTCACTTCACCGATGCCCAGCGCCCTGACCGGCTCCTCGATCTGCGCCGCGTCGCCCACGAGCACCGTCACGAGCCGGTCGGCCGGGAAGGCGCTGACGACGGCCGCCGTCGCCTCCACGGTGCCGGTCTCGGCGAGCCGCGCGTACAACTGGGCCTGGTAGTCGTCCGGCAGGAACTGCTCGACCTGGTCGGCCAGCGTCGCCGCGACCGCCGCCGCCGTCTCGTACTTGAGCGGGGCTACGCCCACCAGGTTCTGCACGGCGCTCTCGCGCTCGGCGTCCGTCAGCCCTTCGGCGGCCAGCTTGCGCAGCACCTTCCACAGGTCATCGAGCGCGGGACCGGTGTTGGGAGTGTCCACCGAGCCGCTGATGGCGAGCATCGCAGCGCCACCGTCGGGGCCCGAGCGCAGCACCTGGCCGAAGGCGCGCACACCGTAGGTGTAGCCCTTCTCCTCGCGCAGCACCCGGTCCAGACGGGACGTCAGGGTGCCGCCCAGGCAGTACGTGCCGAGCACCTGGGCCGCCCAGACGCGGTCGTGGCGGTCGGGGCCGACGCGGCCGATGAGCAGCTGCGTCTGGACGGCGCCCGGGCGGTCCACGATGACGACGCGGCCGGTGTCGTCGGCGGTGATCGCCGGGACGGGGCGCGGCTCGGCGGTGTCGCCGGTCCACGCGCCCAGGGTGTCGGCGAGGATCGCGTCGAGGTCGGTGCCCGACAGGTCGCCGACGATGACGGCGGTCGCCGTCGCGGGACGCACGTGCGCCTCGTAGAAGGCGCGCACGGCGGCCGCGTCGATCGCCCCGACGGTCTCCTCGGTGCCCTGGCGGGGCCGGGAGATGCGCGAGGTGGCCGGGAAGAGCTCCTTGGAGAGCTGCTTGGCGGCGCGGCGGGCCGGGTTGGCCTGCTCGTGCGGGATCTCGTCGAGCCGGTTGCGCACCAGGCGCTCGATCTCGGAGTCGGCGAACGCGGGGGCCGCCAGCGCCTCGGCGAGCAGCGAGAGCGCCTTCGGCAGCCGCGAGAGGGGCACTTCGAGCGAGACCCGGACGCCGGGGTGGTCGGCGTGCGCGTCGAGCGTGGCACCGCAGCGCTCCAGCTCCGCGGCGTACTCCTCGGCCGAGTGCTTGTCGGTGCCCTCGGTCAGGGCGCGCGCCATGATCGTGGCGACGCCGTCCAGGCCCTCGGGCTCGGCGTCCAGCGGGGCCGCGAGGAAGATCTCGACGGCGACGACCTGCTGTCCCGGCCGGTCACAGCGCAACACGGTCAGGCCGTTGGCGAGCGTGTCGCGCCCGGGGGCCGGGAAGGCCCACGGCTCGGCGGCGCCGGCGGCCGGCTTGGGGTGGAACTCCATGGTCACGACAGCGTCCGTCACTGGCCCGCCTCTTCTTCCTCGTCGTTGCCTGCCTCGGGTGCCCCGGTGGGCTCGTACACCAGGACCGCCCGGTTGTCGGGGCGCAGCGTCGCGGCGGCGACCGCCTTGACCTCGGCCGCGGTGATCTCCAGGACGCGGTCGACCGCGCTCAGGGCGAGCTGCGGGTCGCCGAAAAGGACCGCGAAGCGGCACAGTTCGTCGGCGCGGCCCGCGACGGTGCCGAGCCGGTCGAGCCATTCGCGCTCCAACTGGGCCTGGGCGCGCTCCATCTCCTCGTCCGTGGGGCCCTCTTCGGCGAACCGCGCCAGCTCCTCGTCGACGGCGGCCTCGATGTCGGGGACCTCGACGCCGCCGGAGGTCTTGACGTCGAGCCAGCCGAGCGAGGGCGCGCCGGCCAGCCGCAGCAGGCCGAAGCCCGCCGCGACCGCCGTCCGGTCGCGCCGCACCAGACGGTTGTGCAGACGCGAGGACTCGCCGCCGCCGAGGACGGTCAGCGCCAGGTCGGCGGCGTCGGCCTCGCGGGTGCCGTCGTGGGGCAGCCGGTAGGCGGCCATCAGGGCGCGCGCCGGGACGTCCTCGACGACGACCTCGCGCAGCTGCCCGCCCATGGTGGCGGGAAGCGATCCGTCGCGCGGCGGCTGCTTGCCGTCGTGGGAGGGGATGGAGCCGAAGTACTTCTCCACCCAGGCCAGCGTCTGCTCGGGATCGATGTCGCCGACCACCGAGAGCACCGCGTTGTTGGGCGCGTAGTAGGTGCGGAAGAACGCGCGCGCGTCGTCCAGGGTCGCCGCGTCCAGGTCGGCCATGGAGCCGATCGGGGTGTGGTGGTAGGGGTGGCCCTCGGGGTAGGCCAGCGCGGTCAGCTTCTCGAAGGCGGTGCCGTAGGGCACGTTGTCGTAGCGCTGGCGGCGCTCGTTCTTGACGACGTCGCGCTGGTTTTCCATCGACTCCTCGTCGAGGGCGGCGAGCAGCGAGCCCATGCGGTCGGCCTCCAGCCAGAGCGCGAGCTCCACCTGGTGGGCGGGCATGGTCTCGAAGTAGTTGGTGCGCTCGAAGCTGGTGGTGCCGTTCAGGGAGCCGCCGGCGCCCTGCACCAGTTCGAAGTGGCCGTTGCCGTGGACCTGCTGGGAGCCCTGGAACATGAGGTGCTCGAAGAGGTGGGCGAGACCGGTACGGCCCTTGACCTCGTGGCGCGAGCCGACGTCGTACCAGAGGCACACCGCCGCGACCGGGGTCAGGTGGTCCTCGGAGAGCACCACGCGCAGGCCGTTGGCCAGTCGGTGCTCCGTCGCTGTCAGACCGCCGGAGCCGGCCTGGGCTGTGGCCGTGTGACCCATGGGCATGTACGTCCCTTCGTATCCGATGTGCAGTACCGCAGTGTGGAGTACGTGCGGAGGAAGTCCTGGGTTGAGAAGTCCTGCCACTGTATGCAAGCGCGTGGGCACCTGGCGAAGTTCCCGGGTCGCGGTCGGCGTTGTCAGTGGGACGGTCCACAATGGTCGGATCCAGCCCCGATCCGGTACGTGAAGGAGCAGCAGCCGCGATGGCCCGCCGCAGCACGAAGACCCCGCCGCCGCCCGACGACTTCGAGGAGCGGATCCTCGACATCGACGTCGTCGACGAGATGCAGGGCTCCTTCCTCGAGTACGCGTACTCCGTGATCTACTCGCGGGCCCTGCCGGACGCGCGGGACGGCATGAAACCCGTCCAGCGCCGCATCGTCTACCAGATGAACGAGATGGGCCTGCGCCCCGACCGGGGCTATGTGAAGTGCGCCCGCGTCGTCGGCGAGGTGATGGGCAAGCTGCACCCGCACGGTGACGCCTCCATCTACGACGCCCTGGTGCGCATGGCGCAGCCGTTCTCCATGCGCCTTCCGCTGGTCCAGGGCCACGGCAACTTCGGATCGCTCGGCAACGACGACCCGCCGGCCGCCATGCGGTACACCGAGTGCAAGATGGCCGACGCCACGTCGTTGATGACGGAGTCGATCGACGAGGACACCGTCGACTTCACGTCGAACTACGACGGCCAGGAGCGGGAGCCGGTCGCCCTGCCGGCCGCCTATCCGAACCTGCTCGTCAACGGCTCGTCCGGGATCGCGGTCGGCATGGCCACCAACATGCCGCCGCACAACCTGGGCGAGGTCATCGCCGCCGCCCGCCATCTGATCCGCCATCCGCAGGCGGACCTGGAGGCGCTGATGCGCTTCGTGCCGGGCCCCGACCTGCCGACCGGCGGCCGGATCGTGGGTTTGCAGGGCATCAAGGACGCCTACGCCTCGGGGCGCGGCACCTTCAAGATCCGGGCCACGGCGTCGGTGGAGAACGTGACGGCGCGCCGCAAGGGCCTGGTCGTCACCGAGCTGCCCTTCACGGTCGGCCCGGAGAAGGTCATCTCCAAGATCAAGGACCTGGTCGGCTCGAAGAAGCTCCAGGGCATCGCCGACGTGAAGGACCTCACCGACCGTTCGCACGGTCTGCGCCTGGTCATCGAGGTCAAGAACGGCTTCGTCCCCGAGGCCGTCCTGGAGCAGCTGTACAAGCTGACGCCGATGGAGGAGTCCTTCGGCATCAACAACGTGGCCCTGGTGGACGGCCAGCCGCTCACCCTCGGCCTCAAGGAGCTCCTTGAGGTCTACCTCGACCACCGCTTCGACGTGGTGCGCCGGCGCAGCGAGTTCCGCCGCACCAAGCGCCGCGACCGGCTGCACCTGGTCGAGGGCCTGCTCGTGGCCCTGGTCGACATCGACGAGGTCATCAGGATCATCCGGTCGAGTGACAACTCGGCGCAGGCCAAGGAACGGCTGATCGAGCACTTCTCGCTCAGCGAGATCCAGACGCAGTACATCCTGGACACCCCGCTGCGCCGGCTCACCAGGTTCGACCGCATCGAGCTGGAGAGCGAGCGCGACCGCCTGAGCGGCGAGATCGACGAACTGACCGGGATCCTGGACTCCGACGGCGAGCTGCGCAAGCTGGTCTCGGCCGAACTGGCGGCGGTGGCGAAGAAGTTCAGCACCGACCGGCGCACCGTCCTGCTCGAATCGGCGGGTTCGTCCGTGGCGGCCGTCCCCCTCGAAGTCGCGGACGACCCGTGCCGGGTGCTGCTGTCCTCGACGGGCCTGCTGGCGCGCACCGCGGGCGCCGAGCCGTTCACGCCCGGCGAGGACGACAAGCGCGTCAAGCACGACGTGATCGTCTCGTCCGTGCCGGCCACCCAGCGCGGCGACGTGGGCGTGGTGACGTCCAGCGGGAGGCTGCTGCGCCTCGCGGTGATCGACCTGCCCCGGCTCCCGGACACGGCGTCCGCGCCCAACCTGTCGGGCGGCGCCCCCGTCTCGGAGTTCCTGTCCTCGCTGGACCCCGACGAGACGGTGGTGTGCCTCACCACGCTCGACGAGTCCTCACCGGGTCTGGCCATCGGCACCGAGCAGGGCATCGTCAAGCGCGTGGTGCCCGACTACCCGGCCAACAAGGACGAGTTGGAGGTCATCACCCTCAAGGACGGTGACCGGATCGTGGGCGCGGCCGAGCTGCGCACCGGCGAGGAGGACCTGGTCTTCATCACCGACGACGCCCAGCTCCTGCGCTTCCAGGCCCAGCAGGTGCGCCCCCAGGGCCGGCCCGCCGGCGGCATGGCCGGCATCAAGCTGGCCGACGGCGCCAAGGTCATCTCCTTCACGGCGGTCGACCCGGGCGGGGACGGGGCGGTGTTCACGGTCGCGGGCTCGGGCGCCACCCTGCTCGGGGACGCGGCGGTCTCCGCCAAGCTGACGCCCTTCGACCAGTACCCGCGCAAGGGCCGGGCCACCGGCGGGGTGCGCTGTCAGCGCTTCCTCAAGGGCGAGGACAAACTGGTGCTGGCCTGGGCGGGACCCGCTCCGGCGCGCGCGGCCCAGAGCAATGGCACCCCGGCCCAGCTCCCCGAGCCCGACCCACGCCGTGACGGTTCGGGCACGCCGCTGACCTCGCCGGTCGCGGTCCTTTCGGGCCCCCTCGCGTAAGACGGAGGCGGGGACGGGGGCGGAGGCGGGGAGCGAGCGCGGCGGCGGGCGCGGGCACGGGCGTCAACTAGCCCAGGGGGCCGGGGAGTTCACCGAACCCCGGCCTCTTCCGACTCCTCGGGGTCCTCGATGTCGGACTCGGACTCGGGCTCGGCCTCCGCCTCGGGCTCGGGCTCGGGTACGTAACGCAACACGCCCCACATCGCGTGTTCGGCGGGGACGGCGCCCGGGTCGTCGCTCACGCAGCCGGCGAGGTGCTGGTCCAGGGCGGGCGCGTCGATGCCGGCGCCGATCAGGACGAGGTCGGTGCGGCGCTCCTGGCCGGGCGCCCACGGCTCGGGGTAGAAGCGCAGGAACCGGCCGACCGCGTGCAGGCTGTAGCGGTTGCGAGGATCGGCGGCGCCGAAGTCGATGAACCCCTTGAGGCGGTAGAGGCCTTCGGGCCGGGTGTCGAGGAAGGCCATGAGGCGGCGCGGGTCGAGGGGCACCTGCGAGGTGAAGGCGACGGACGTGTACCCGGCGTGCAGGTGCCCGCCATGGCCCGGGCAGCCGGGCCCGTGCGGGTCGTGCCCGCAGGAGTGGCCGGGCTCCTCGCCGTCGGGCAGATCGTCGAGCAGGTCGTCGAAGGCCAGCTGCCCGACCCGTTCCGTGACGGGCCTGCGGTCGAAGAAGAGCTCCGGGTCGACGCGGCCGTACGCGGACTCGACCACGGCGGCCGCCTCGGGCAGCGAGGCCCGCAGCCGGGCCAGGTCACCGGCGTCCACCCGGTCCGTCTTGTTGAGCACGACGAGGTCGGCGATGGCCACGTGCCGCTCGATCTCGGGGTGGTGCTCGCGCGTCGCCTCGTACTCCGCCGCGTCGACGACCTCGACCAGGCCCCCGTACACGATGCGCGGGTTCTCGCTGGCGAGCAGCATCTTGAGGAGTTCCTGCGGTTCGGCCAGACCGCTCGCCTCGATGACGATGACGTCGAGGCGAGCGGCGGGACGGGTGAGCTTGTCGAGGTAGCGGTCGAGTTCGCTGCTGTCGACGGCGCAGCACAGACAGCCGCCTCCGAGCGAGACGGTGGAGTCGCCGAGCCGGCCCGCCACCGTCATGGCGTCGATCTCGATGGATCCGAAGTCATTGACGATGGCGCCGATACGGGTGCCGCGTGAGGCCCTGAGCAGATGGTTGAGCAGAGTGGTCTTGCCCGAGCCGAGGAAGCCCGCGAGGACGATGACGGGGATCTGCCGGCCGGGGTTGTTCACCTGGGACCTTTCCGCGAGCCGCGTCCCCTGGGCGCCGCCCGGACGGGCGGCGGCCGGACCCGGCCTCTGTGCTTGCTGGTTGTCTGTGCCTGCTGGTTGTCCGCGCCCGCCGCCTGCCCGCTCGCGCGGACATTGCCCGGAACGCAACGATTCCTTGCCGTTTTGTGTATTGCGGCCCCCCGGCACGCTGTCGAGACTCAGCCTGTCACGACTCGACGTATCCCCGGAGAGCGGGTGAAGCGGTCTCCAGGATGCACACGACAAGCACCGGGAGAGCGCCATGCACCACAGGAACGTCTTGATCTCCGGGGCCAGTGTGGCAGGGCTGACGCTGGCCTACTGGTTGCAGCGGGCCGGGTTCCGGCCGACCGTGGTGGAGCGGGCTCCGGGGCTGCGCAAGGGCGGGCAGGCCATCGACATCCGGGGTTCCGCCTTACAGGTCATGGACCGGATGAACCTTCTCGACAAGGTCCGGTCCGTGACGACCGGCATGCGCGGCATGTCGGTGGTGGACGGCGACGGCGTGGAACTGTCGCGCTCCACCGAGGAAACCTTCACGGGCGGGGTGATAGACAACGACGACGTCGAACTGATGCGGGACGATCTGACCACGCTGCTGTTCGACGTGAGCCGCTACGGCACGGAGTTCCTGTTCGACGACGTCATCACCGCCATCGCGCAGGACGACGACGGCGTCGAGGTCCGTTTCCAGCACGAACGCCCGCGCCGCTTCGCCCTGGTGATCGGCACGGACGGCCTGCACTCGGGGGTGCGCCGGCTGGTCTTCGGGCCGGAGTCCTCCTACCTGCGTTTCCTCGGCAGCTATCTCGCGATCTTCAGCGTGGACAACTTCCTCGCGCTGGATCACTGGCAGACCTTCCACATGACCCCCGAGGAGCTGGTCGGCGTCTACAGCACGCGCGACAACACCGAGGCGAGGGCGATCCTCCTGTTCCACTCCCCCGAGCTGGACATCGACCACCGCGATCCCGTCCGCCACAGGGCCCTGGTGGCCGAGCGGTTCGCCGGGGTCGGCTGGGAGACGCCCCGGCTCCTGGAACGCATGGGCAGCGCACCGGACTTCTACTTCGACTCGATGAGCCAAGTCCGCCTCGACCACTGGTCCAAGGGGCGGGTCACCCTGGTGGGCGACGCGGGCTACTGCCCCTCGCCCCGCTCGGGCCAGGGCACCAGTCTCGCCCTGGCAGGGGCCTACGTACTGGCGGGTGAGCTCGGCAACAGCCCCCACGACCACCGCGGCGCCTTCGCCCGCTACGAGCTCCTGACCCGCGACTACGTCCACCGCAACCAGCGGCTCGCCCAGAACAGGTCGGGCGACAGCAGGCCCTCCCCCGTCGAGCTCGCCCGCGCGGCCAACTCCCTGACGCTTCCCGCCTACCCCTGCCGGGGCTGACCCCGTCCCCGCCGCGGCAGGAGCCGGCGGGCCCGGCGTGCGGCGCCGCCAGGAGCGGGCTCAGGCAGCGGGGACGGGCTGCGCCGGGGGCGGCCCCACATAGCGCGCCGCCGGGCGGATGATCTTCGAATCGGCCGACTGCTCCAGGATGTTGGCGCTCCAGCCCACGACCCGGGCGGCGCAGAAGGTGGGCGTGAACATCTCGCGCGGCAGGCCGCACAGTTCCATGACCACACCGGCGTAGAACTCCACATTGGTGTGCAGCTCACGGCCCGGCTTGAGTTCGGCCAGGATCGCCTCGACCTGGCGCTCCACCTCGACGGCGAAGTCCACCAGCTGTCCGCCGAAGCTCTGCGCGATGCCGCGCAGCATGCGGGAGCGGGGGTCCTCGGTGCGGTAGACGGGGTGCCCGAAGCCCATGATCCGGTCACCGGCCAGGACGCGTTCGCGGATCCAGCCGTCGATGCGGTCGGGGGTGCCGATCGCGTCCAGGGTGTCCAGGGCCCGGCTGGGCGCGCCGCCGTGCAGGGGACCCGAGAGCGCGCCGACCGCGGCGACCAGGCTCGCCGCGACATCGGCGCCGGTGGAGGCGACGACGCGGGCGGTGAAGGTGGAGGCGTTGAAGCCGTGGTCGATCGTCGAGATGAGGTACTGCTCCACGGCGCGGACCCGCTCGGGCTCGGCCTCACAACCGGTCAGCATGTAGAGGTAGTTGGCGGCGTACGGGAGATCGTCGCGGGGCTCGACCGGCTCATGTCCCTGGCCGAGCCGGTGCAGCGCGGTGAGCAGGGTGGGGACGGCGGCGCAGGCGGCGAGCGCGTCCTCGGCGCGCTCGCGCGGGTCCAGGTCGTACACCGGCCTAAAGCCCCTGGCCGCGCCGAGCAGGGAGAGCGCGGTGCGCAGTCCGGCCAGCGGCCCCGAACGGGCTCCGGTGCGGGCGATGCCCGGCAGCGCCTCCCGTACGCCGTCGGGCAGGTGGCGCAGCGCCGCCGTGCGGGCGGCGAAGGCGGCGCGGGCTCCTGCGTCGGGCAGCTCGCCGTGGAACATCAGGTACCAGACGTCCTCGAACGTGCGGGCTCCCGCGAGCTCCACGGCGGAGTACTGGCGGTAGTGGTAGAACCCCTCGCGGCCTCGGACGTCGCCGAGTTCGGTGTCCGTGACGACGACGCCCGCGAGCCCGCGGGGTGCCGCGGCGGGGGCGGTGACGGTGCCGGCCATGTGACTGCCTCCTTCAGTGCTGCATCTTCCCTGCTTCATCTTGATTCGACTGTCTATGATTGATTGCAAGGTGTCAACATTGATTCTGATCCGCTCAATCAATATGGATACGGTGACCCCATGACGGAACAGGCACGGCTCACCACCCGCGAGGCGGCCCAGCGGCTCGGCGTGAAGCCCGAGACGGTCTACGCGTACGTCAGCCGGGGGCAGCTGAGCAGTGAGCGCGCGCCCGGCGGCCGGGGCTCCACCTTCGACGCTCGGGAGGTCGACGCGCTGGCCCGGCGCGGCAACCGCCGCGAGCCGTCCGCCGGCGGCGCCACGGGCGGCGAGCTGAGCTTCCCCACCGCCCTGACCCTGATCGACAAGGACCGCTACTTCTTCCGCGGCGTCGACGCCGTCGAACTCGCCACCGCCTACGGCTTCGAGGAGGTCGCGGAGTGGGTGTGGACAGGGGAGCTGACGCGCGGCGCCCGCTTCACCGCGCCGCCCCCCTTCCTCGAAGCGGCCCGGCGCGCCGCCGGCGCGCTGCCCGCACACAGCGGCGCCATGGACCGGCTGCGGGTCGCCGCGGTCGCCGTCTCCGCCGCCGACCCCCTGCGTTTCGACCTCGACCCCTCGGCCGTCCTCGGCTGCGGCCGGATGCTGATCCCGACCCTGGTCGGCGCGCTGCCGAAGGCGGCCAGGACCGAAAAGGACGCGACCGACGAAAACGACACGGACGACGAGGGCCGCCTCGCCGGGCGGCTGTGGCGGCGCCTGACCCCCCAGGAACCTGACGCGACGTCAATTCGCTTGCTTGACACGGCACTCGCGCTGCTCATCGACCACGACCTCGCGGCCTCCACGCTCGCCGCCCGGGTCGCCGCTTCCGCCCGGGCCCACCCCTATGCCGTGGTCTCGGCCGGACTCGGCGCGCTGGAGGGGCCGCTGCACGGCGCGGCGAGCGGCCTGGCCCACCGCACCCTGGCCGAGGTGCTTGAGCGCGGCGGCGCGGCCCCGGTCGTCGCCGACCATCTGCGCTCGGGGCGGCGCGTACCCGGCCTCGGACACCGCCTTTACACCGGCGAAGACCCGCGCGCCACCGCCCTGTTCGCGCTGCTCGGCGCCATCCCGCAGGCGGCGGACGCACTGGCGGCGGCGCGCGACGTGGTGGACACGACGGCCCGGCACACCGCCCTGTACGCCAACATCGATCTCGCGCTCGCCGTCATGAGCGTCGCCTTCGGCATGCCGGCGGAGGCCGGCGAGACCGTGTTCGCGGTGGCCCGCACGGCCGGCTGGATCGCGCACGCCCTGGAGGAGTACGCGGAGCGGCCCCTGCGGATGCGCCCCAGCGGTCACTACACCGGCCCCCGCCCACCACGGCCCCTCCCCCTCCCTTTCCAGGGGCCGTCCACGGGCGGCCCGGGCGCTGCGGCGAGCCAGTAACGTCTCACTCCTGCGTGCCCTTCAGTACCGACCAGACCACTCACCGCCGGGCCGGCGGGGGCGGGAGAAGCCCATGTCCGACCAAAAGAGTCACCTCACCTTCCAGCACGGCCAGGAGTTCCTGTCCGCCATCTCCGAGCGCTGGAACTACCAGATCCTGCGGGAGGTGTTCTTCGGCGTCGGCCGGTTCGGCGAGCTCAAACGCGCCCTCGGCATCTCGGCGAACATCCTCACCGCGCGGCTGGCCGGCCTGACCGAGCTGGGCCTGCTGACCAAGCACGCCTACCGCCCGGACAAGCCGTGGTACGAGTACCGGCTCACCGACAGCGCCCGCGAACTGGTCGTGCCGGCCATCGTGACCATCACGCGCTGGGCCGAGGCCCACGCGACGGACGGCGACCTCACGCGCCACCCCCTGGTGCACACCGCGTGCGGCAGGCCGACCGAGCCCTATCTCGCCTGTAGCAGCTGTCACCAGCCGGTCGAAGCCTCGTCCCTGCACCCGGCACACCCGGAGGAAGGGCCGCACTGACGCACCCCGAGCAAGTGGTAGCGGTTTGATACTAGTAGCGCTACGCTACCAAGTGTCGCCCTCCTCGACGACCACGGAGAGGAACCGCACATGACCTCCGCCTGGCTCCACGACGTCACCGAGCAGCTGATCCCCACGGCCCTGGGAGACATCAACGTCCGCGTCGGCGGCCGCCCCGACGGCCCCGCCATGGTGTGCTGGCCCAGCCTGATGATGGACGGCACGATGTGGCAGTACCAGTACGAGCACTTCGCCCCCACCCACCGTCTCGTCCTCATTGACAGCCCAGGCCACGGCAAGTCCGACGCCCTGCGCAGGATCATCGACCTGAGGGAGTGCTCCGACGCCCTCGTGGAGATCCTTGACGCGCTCGGCATCGAACGCTGCGTCCTGGTCGGCAACAGCTGGGGCGGCATGCTGGCGGGGGTCTTCCCCGCGTACCACCCGCGCCGCACCATCGCGGCGATCGGCATCAACTGCACCGCGTCCCTGCCCTCCACCTTCGAGAGCGTCTGGGCCACCGGGCTCTGTGCCCTCCTCTCGCTGCGCGCGAGCATGCCGCCGCTGGCCGCGAAGGCAGCGCGCGCCGCCTTCGCCGGCCCCACGGCAGAGGCCACGAACCCTGAATTCCTCGACTTCATCACGTTCGTCCTGCGCGACGACCCCAAGTCCGTCGCCTGGGCGCTGCGGAGCATCCTGATCGGCCGCAAGGACGAGCACCGCCGTCTGAGCACCATCCGGGACACGCCCGTCCTGATCATCGCGGGCGAGGAGGACAGCCAGTTCCCCGTGCACGTGGTGCGGCGCATGGCCGACGCCATCGAAGGCAGCACCTTCCGTGTGCTGCCCCATACCGCCCATCTCGCGGCCCGCGAGAACCCGGCGGCCGTCAACGCCGAGATCCATGCCTTCCTCGCCGCGCTGCCCGCCGCGGCCTGACCAGGAGTGCGCCCTCATGCCGGACACCGCCCACGCCACAGCCGTCCCCGAGTGGATCCTCGCGTTCATGGACGCCATCGACACACTGGACTTCGACGAGGGGTTCGCGCCTCTCACCGAGGACACCGACATGTACTTCGGCACCGCCCACATCCATGGCGTCGAGGCCATCAAGGCGTTCTTCGTCAAGATCGACGCACCGCTGCGCATCAGCCACGAGGTCCTGGAGTACTGGACCACGGACAACGGCGTCCAATTGCTGCGGGGCGAGGCCGTCATGGCCAAGAAGAGCCACCCGGAGCACGTGGTGCGCGCGCCGTTCACGCACATCTTCGAGCTGGAGCGACAGGAGCCGCCACGCGTGCGGACCCTGCGCGTCACGGCGGGCCCGCTGCGCACGGACAGCGTCATGTGATCCGGAGACCGCCGCACGGCTGAGCCCCCGGCGCCGCGCCGCGCCGTCCAGGGAGACCGCACTGTGATCCCGGAGGCATTCCGGGAAGCGGCCCGGGCCGTCTAACGTGCCTACCCATGACCGCCCACCCGACCAGGCCCGCGCCCCGCAGGCGGCGTCTTGGCTGGCCACGGCGGGTCTTCTCCCAGGTGCTCCTCATGCAGCTGGCCATCGCGGCCGGTGTGGCCGTGCTGGCCACCGGGCTCTTCCTCGCCCCGCTCGGCGCCCAGCTCGACGACCAGGCCATGCGGCGTGCCCTCGCCATCGCCGCCACGACCGCCGCCCAGCCCCGGCTCGCCGACGACCTGCGCTCCACCCCGCCCTCCGCCGGCGGCCCGGTGCAGGCCGAGGCGGAACGCGTGCGGCGCGCGACGGGCGCCGAGTACGTGGTGGTCATGGACACGCGGGGGGTGCGCTGGTCGCACACCGACCCCCGTGAGATCGGCCGGGTGGTCTCCACCGACCCGAAGGACGCGCTGGCCGGCCACGACGTCATGGAGATCGACAGCGGCACCCTGGGCCGCTCGGCCCGCGGCAAGGTCCCGCTGCGCGACGCCCGCGGCACGATCGTGGGCGCCGTGTCGGTGGGCATCGAGTACGACAGCGTACGGGCCCGGCTCCTGCACGCGATCCCGGGACTGCTCGCGTATGCGGGCGGCGCGCTCGCGGTGGGCGCGCTCGCCGCCTACCTCATCGCGAGGCGCATCCACCGGCAGACCCGTGACCTGGCCTTCTCCGACATCTCCATGCTGCTCGCCGAACGCGAGGCGATGCTGCACTCCATCCGTGAGGGCGTGGTCGCACTCGACCGGGGCGGGCGCATCAGACTCCTCAACGACGAGGCGCAGCGTTTGCTCGGCGTCGGACCCGAAGTGGCCGGGCAGGCCCTGGACGACGCGCTGGGCGCGGGACGTACGACGGAGGTCCTGGCGGGCCGGGTCGAGGGCACCGACCTGTTGACCGTGCGCGGCCACCGCGTCCTGGTCGCCAACCGGATGCCGACGCAGGACGGCGGGGCCGTGGCGACCCTGCGCGACCGTACCGAGCTGGAACGCCTGGGCCGCGAGCTGGACTCGACGCGCGGCCTGATCGACGCCTTGCGCGCCCAGGACCACGAGCACGCCAACCGGTTGCACACCCTGCTGGGCCTGCTCGAACTTGAGCTGTACGAGGAGGCCGCCGACTTCGTCACCGAGGTCGTCGGGGTGCACCGGGCCACCGCCGAGCAGGTCACGGAGAAGGTCAAGGATCCGCTGCTCGCCGCCGTCCTGGTCGGCAAGGCGACGGTCGCAGCCGAGCGCGCGGTGGCCCTGGGGCTGTCGCCCGCGACCCTGCTGCCGGACCGGCTCGTCGATCCCCGCGGCCTGGTCACCGTCATCGGCAACCTCGTCGACAACGCGCTCGACGCGACGGCCGGGGTGCCCGGCGCCGCGGTGGAGGTGGAGCTGCGCGCGGAGGGGCGCACGGTGGTCGTACGGGTCCGTGACAACGGTCCCGGCATCCCCGCCGAGCTGCGGGAACTGGTCTTCACCGAGGGCTGGACGACCAAGGAGGCGCCCGCGCACGGCAAGCGGGGGCTCGGGCTCGCGCTGGTGGGCAGGTTCGCGGAGCGCATGGGCGGCGGCGCGCGCGTCGCCGACGGTCCGGACGGCGGGGCGGAGTTCACCGTCGTACTGCCCGACGCGCTGGGCGAGACGCCGCACACGAGCACGGATGCCGGCTCCGTCACGAGCACGGATGCGGGCTCCGTCACGAGCACGGACGGGCGGCGAAGGCCCGTAGAGGAGGCGCGGTGATCGACGTACTGGTCGTGGACGACGATCCCCGGGTCGCCGACATCAATGCCGCCTACACCGCGAAAGTTCCCGGCTTCCGGGTGGTGGCACTCGCGCATTCGGCCGCCCAGGCGCTGGCCCGGGTCGTGGCGCGGCCGGTGGATCTGGTGCTGCTCGATCACTATCTGCCGGACGAGAACGGGCTCGCCTTCGTGCGGGAGCTGCGGGCGCTGGGCCACCACACCGACGTGATCATGGTGACGGCGGCCCGCGATGTGGCCACCGTGCAGGCCGCGATGCGTCAGGGCGCGTTGCAGTATCTGGTCAAGCCCTTCAACTTCGCCGGTCTGCGCGCCAAGTTGGAGGCGTACGCCGTGCTGCGCCGGACCCTGGACGGCGGCGGCGAGGCCGAGCAGGCGGAGGTGGACCGGATCTTCGGGGCGCTGTCCGTCCCGGCCGAGCCCGACCTTCCCAAGGGCCACTCCCCCACCACCGCCGATCTGCTGCGCCGGGTGCTCAAGGCGGCCGAGGGCCCGCTCGCGACCCAGGAGATCGCGGAGCGGGCGGGGGTGAGCCGTCAGACCGCTCAGCGCTATCTGAAGCTCCTTGAGCGGGCCGGCCGGGTGCGGCTCGGTCTGCGTTACGGCGAGACGGGCCGCCCCGAGCACCGTTACGCGTGGGTGGCCTCGCGGTAGCCGGGGCGGGCGGCGGACGGCGGGTGCGTCCCCCGATGGAGCGGCGCGGGCGCGTCAGCCCTGCGGGACCTTCTTCACGAACTCCGTCGTGTAGGTCCCGGACAGATCGACCTTGGCCGACTTGAGGTTGGGATTGAACGCCTTGAGTACGCGCTCGACCGTCTCGGGACCGTTCTCGGGCATGACGCCGTCCTTGGTGAACATCGGCAGCGTGGACTCGATCGCCTGCGCGTAGAGCGCCTTGCCGCCCTGCGCGTAATCCGCCGGCATCTTGGCCGCGATCTCCCGCGCACTGTGCGCGGACATCCAACGCAACGTCTTCACCAGGGCGTTGACCAGCTTCTGCACCGTCTGCCGGTGGCCGTTCACCCACTGCGTGTTCATGTACAGACTGGAGGACGGATAGGGGCCGCCGAGCGCCTGCCGCGAGCCCTCGGGCGTGCGCATGTCGATCAGGACCTTGCCGAGCTTCTGGTCGAGGAGGGCGGCGACCGTCGGGTCGGTGGTCATGCCGCCGTCGATGGAACCCTGCTTCAACGCGGCGATGAAGGTCTGCCCCGCCCCGACCGCGACGGGGGTGAAGTCGCTGGTCTTCACCCCGTCGCGGACCGCGAGGTACTTGGTGAGGAAGTCCGTCGACGACCCGAGCCCGGTGACCCCGAGCTTCTTGCCCTTGAAGTCCTTGGGCGACCCGATGCCCGCCGCGGCCCGCGTGGAGACGACCTCCACCTCGCCCGGCGCGTGCGAGAACTGCACCACCGACTCCACCTTCTTGCCCTTCACCTGAAGGTCGAGGGTGTGGTCGTAGAAGCCGACGGCGCCCTGGACGTCACCGGAGATGAGCGCGGTCTCGGCCTGCACCCCGGCCGGTTCGGTCAGCAACCGCACGTCCAGGCCCTCGGCCTGGAAGTAGCCGAGCCGCTGGGTCAGCATCGCGGGCAGATAGATGACCTTGTCGAGGCCGCCGACCATGATCTTGACGGTGGCCTGCCCGGACGCGCTCCTGGTGTCCGACGCCGCGTGGCCGCCGCAGGCGGAGAGCGTCATCAGGAGAGCGACGCAGAGGCCGCCGGCGAGGCGGGCGCGGGGTGCGCTGCGCGCGGCCGGGCGCGCTGAACGAGCCAGTGTGGTTGGGGAGTTGAGGCCGCCTGGTGCGGCGTCGGAGTTGCTGCCGTGCATGATCATCACGTCCCTGTGATCACGGGTGGGGTACGGAGGGGGTACGCGGCGCGCGTCGGCGTTCCGCGTACGGAGCGGGGGCGCCCCGGGGGCGGCCCGGTCTCGTCAGCGGTCGGTGGCGGACTCGGCCGGGCGCCAGCGGAACAGCCGCCGTTCGGCGAAGGTGAGCAAAGCCTCGGTCACCAGCGCGACTACCGCGAGAATGGCCATCGCCGCGTACACACCGGCGGCGTTGAAGGTTCCCTGCGAGGCGGCCACCAGGAGCCCGAGGCCCTTGGTCGCGCCGATGTACTCGCCGACGATCGCCCCGATCAGCGCGAAGCCGAAGCTGACGTGGAGGCTGGTGAAGATCCAGGAGGTGGCGGAGGGGATGACCACCTGAAGGGTCACGCGCCGCTTGCTCGCGCCCAGGACGCGGGCGTGGTCCACGAGGTTCCGGTCGACCTCGCGGGCGCCCTGGAAGGCGTTGAAGAAGACCGGGAAGAAGACGAGCACGACGGCGGAGGCGACCTTGGAGGCAGGGCCGAGCCCGAACCAGATCAGGAAGACGGGCGCGAGCACGATGCGCGGGATGGCGTTGAGCACCTTGATGTAGGGGCCGAGCACGTCGGCGAGGAAGCGGATCCGGCCAAGGGCGATGCCGAGCACCACACCCGCGACCACCCCGACGGCCCAGCCGAGCAGCGCCTCGTAGAGCGTGTACCAGATCTGCTCCCAGAGCGAACCCTGCGCGGTGCCGTGCTCGGCCCACTCCCGTATCTGGCGCCAAATGGCCGAGGGCATCGAGAAGTTGAAGGCGTCGATGACCTCGGCGCGGGCCAGCACTTCCCAGGCCCCGAAGACCACGACCAGCAGCAGGAGGCGGCTACCGAGAACCAGGAGGCGTCGGTTGCGAGCAGCCCGGGCACGCGTCGCACCCTTGGCACCGGACGGGGCGGGGACGGCGGGCGCCGCCGGCGAGGCACCGTGCGTGTCCGGCGCCGTCGACGAGGCACCGTGTGCGTCAGGCACCGTCGGCGACGCACCGTGCGTGTCCGGCGCCGTGGACGAGGCGCCGTGTGCGTCAGGCAGCATCGGCGACGCGCCCTGTGCGTTAGGGGGCACCTGCGACGCGCCGTGTGCGTCAGGCACCGTCGACGAGGCACCGTGCGTGTCCGGCGCCGTCGGCGAGGCACCGTGTGCGTCAGGCGGCACCGTCGACGAGGCATCGTGTGCGTCAGGCACCGTCGACGAGGCACCGCGAGTGTCCGGCGGCGTCGGCAACGCGCCCTGTGCATCCGGCGGCATCGGCGCGGCGCCGTACGTGTCCGGCGCCGTCGACGAGGCACCGTGTGCGTCAGGCGGCACCTGCGAAGACGCACCCTGTGCGTCAGGCCGCATCGGTGGCGCTCCGCTCCCTGGTGATGCGGACCTCTTCGCCCAGGCACTGCCAGATCTCCCGGTAGATCTCAAGGAAGCGCGGTTCGAGGCGCACCTCCTCGACCTTGCGCGGGCGGGGCAGGCCGATGTCGAAGATTCGTTTCACGGTGGCGGGGCCCGCCGTCATCACGACGACCCGGTCGGCCAGGGCGATGGACTCCTCCAGGTCGTGGGTGACGAACACGACCGAGGCCCCGCTGCCCGTCCAGAGTTCGAGGAGTTCGTCCGACATCAGGGCTCTGGTCTGCACGTCGAGGGCCGAGAACGGCTCGTCCATCAGCAGGATGCGCGGGTCGTTCACGAAGGTGGCGGCGAGCGCGACGCGCTTGCGCTGGCCGCCGGAGAGCTGGTGCGGATAGCGGTCCTCGAAGGCGCTCAGGCCGACCCGGGCGAGCCAGGCGCGGGCCATCTCCTTGGCCTCGGCCTTCGCCACGCCGCGAAAGCGCGGGCCCGCCATGACGTTGGACAGCACCGTGCGCCAAGGGAAGACGGCGTCCTGCTGGAAGACGAAGCCGACCTTGTCACCGATGCCGCGGACCGGCTCCCCGGCCACGAAGACCTCACCATCGGTGGGCTCCTCCAGGCCGCTGACCAGGGTCAGCGTGGTCGATTTGCCGCAGCCGGTGGGGCCGACGACGGCCACGAACTCGCCCTGGCGCACGGTGAGATCGAGATCCCGTACGGCGATGTGCGCGGCGCCCGACGGCGTACGGAACGCCTTGCCCGCGCCCCTCAGCTCGATGGCGGGGCTGGTTACTGTGTTCATGGAGCGGGACCGTAGGCGCGGGCCGCCTCGGGCGTCAGCCTTGTGCGCGCTGGACGTACTTCTGCGCGCAGACCCCTGTTGTGCTCGTTTTGCGCGCGATACAACTGCGGAGTTCAGCGCGACATCGGCGCGCGGCACTGCTGTCGCGGCCTCGGGGAGGGATGCGTCGTGATCGATGTCCTGGTCGTGGACGACGATTTCCGGGTCGCTGAGATCAACGCGGCGTACGTCGGGAAGGTTCCCGGCTTCCGGGTGGCGGCGCGGGCGCACAGCGCCGCGCAGGCGCTGGCCGCCCTGGAGCGCCACCGGATCGATCTGGTCCTGCTCGACCACTTCCTGCCCGACGAGACCGGGCTCAGCCTGGTGCGCCGGATGCGCCAGCGGGGCCACCACACCGACGTGATCATGGTGACGTCGGCGAGCGATGTGGCGACCGTCCAGGCCGCGATGCGCCATGGCGCCCTGCACTATCTGGTGAAGCCGTTCACCTTCGCGGGGCTGCGGGCCAAGCTCGACGCGTACGCGACGCTGCGGCGCACGGTGGACCGGGCGGCGGACGCCTCGGGCGCGGGGCCGGTGGCGCAGGACCAGGAGCAGGTCGACCGGATCTTCGCCGCGCTGCGCACCGGGCTGCCGAGCCGCCACTCGGTGCCGACAGCGGAACTGATCCGCGATGTCCTGCACGACGCCGACCACCCGCTGTCCGCCCACGAGGTCGCCGGACGCACCGGCCTGAGCCGGTCCACGGCCCAGCGCTATCTGCGTCTGCTCGAACAGTCCGGGCGCCTGCGCCTGACCTTGCGCTACGGCGAGACGGGACGCCCGGAACACCGCTACGCGTGGGCGGTGTGAGTCGGCGGGGTCCTACACCGCTCCCGCGCCGGTCAGGGCCCGTACCTCCGCCTCCGCGTGCTTGAGCTCGTCCGCCACCTCGTGCGAGGTCACCGTGCCCAGCCAGCCCGCGAGGAACCCGAGGGGGATGGAGAGCAGGCCGGGGTTTTGCAGCGGGAAGAACTGGAAGTCCACGCCGGGGAAGAGGGATTCGGGGCTGCCCGAGACCACGGGCGAGACGAGCACCAGGATCAGCGCGGGAACCAAGCCCCCGTACACCGACCACACAGCGCCCCGCGTCGTGAAGTTCCGCCAGAACAGCGAGTACAGGAGCACCGGCAGGTTCGCCGACGCGGCCACCGCGAAGGCGAGGCCGACCAGGAACGCCACGTTGAGGTCACGGGCGAGCAGGCCGAGCGCGATGGCCACCGCCCCGATCCCCACCGCCGCGACCCGCGCGACCGCGACCTCGCTGCGCTGCTTGGCGTGCCCGCGCTTGAGGGAGGCGTACAGATCGTGGGCGACGGAGGCGGAGGACGCGAGGGTGATGCCCGCGACCACGGCGAGAATCGTGGCGAAGGCGACGGCGGCGACCACGGCGAACAGGACCGTGCCGCCGGTGGAGCCGGCTCCGCCGCCCAAGTGGTAGGCGAGCAGCGCGACGGCGGTGTTGCCCGCCGGGTTGGACGCCTTGACCTCGGCGGTGCCGACCAGCGCGGCCGCGCCGAAGCCGAGCACGATCGTCATCAGGTAGAAGCCGCCGATGAGGCCGATGGACCAGATGACCGAGCGGCGGGCGGCCCGGGCGGTGGGCACGGTGTAGAAGCGCGAGAGGATGTGCGGCAGTCCGGCCGTGCCGAGGACCAGGGCGAGACCGAGGCTGATGAAGTCGAGCCGCGCCGTCCAGTCGCCGCCGTATTTGAGGCCGGGTGCCAGGAACTCCTTTCCGTGGCCGCTGTGTTCGGCCGCCGAGTTCAGCAGCAGGTTGATGTCGCCGTGGAAGCGCAGCAGCACGAGCACGGTGAGGGTGATCGTGCCGGCCATCAGCAGGACGGCCTTCACGATCTGGATCCAGGTGGTGGCCCGCATGCCGCCGAGCGACACATAGACCACCATCAGGGCGCCCACCCCGATCACCGTCCAGTTCCGCGCGGCGCCGCTCGTGCCGCCGAGCAGCAGGGCGACCAGGCTGCCCGCGCCGACCATCTGCGCCACCAGATAGAGAACGGACACGGTGACCGAGGAAGTTCCCGCCGCGATCCGCACCGGCCGCTCGCTCATCCGGGCGGCGACGACGTCGGCCAGCGTGAACTTCCCGCAGTTGCGGACGAGTTCGGCGACCAGGAGCAGCACCACGAGCCACGCGACGAGGAAGCCCACGGAGTAGAGCATGCCGTCGTAGCCGAACAGGGCGATCAGGCCGGAGATGCCGAGGAAGGAGGCGGCCGACATGTAGTCGCCCGCGATGGCAAAACCATTTTCCATGGGGGAGAAGAGCCGGCCGCCCGTGTAGAACTCCTCGGCCGAGCCGTGCCGGTTGCGGCTCACCCAGGTGGTGATGGCGAGCGTCACCGCCACGAACGCGCTGAACAGGAGCAGCGCCAGAGTCTGCTGGTCCCCGCCGGCGATCACTTGTCGGCCCCCCGTGTCGTTCCCTGTCCTTCGTCCCGCCGGGCCGTGGTGGCATCTACCCAGGGGCCGCTGTGCCGGTGGTGGCGGCGGTTCTGCTGGTTCTGTTCGAACACGACCCAGCGCAGCTCCAGCGCGGCGTGGTCCCTGCGCAGCCGGGCGTGGCGGGCGTAGGCCCAGGTCAGCAGGAAGGCGGTGAGGAACTGGGCCAGTCCCGCGACCATCGCCACGTTCACCGCGCCGGCCACCGGGCGTGCCATGAGGTCCGGGGCGCCGACCGCGGTGATCACATAGGCGAGATACCAGGCGAAGAAGGCGAGGGCGGCCGGGACGACGAACCGGCGGTAGCGGCGGCGCACCTCCCCAAAGGCCGCACTGCGGTGCACTTCGAGGTAGATCTCGGCCGCGCCGGCACGTTCGTCCTCGCCCGCCCGCTGCTGGGCGGGCACGGTCGCGGCCACCGCGTCGCCCTCCAGCTCGCCCCACCCGGAGGCGATGGTGTCGTACCAAGGGTCGTCGATCCGCGCCGCCGCGGAGTCACGCCCTTCCTGCTTCTCCACCGAACAACTCTCCTTGCTCACGGCCCCGTTGGGCCAGTGCCCAAGGATGAGCAGAGGCGGCCCGCCCGGCGCTCGCCAGGAGGGCCCCTTCACCCCATTGGGTGATGGAAATGGCGTCAGTCGAGTGAGCCGCGCCGGGACGGCCGGGCGGAGCCGGCGCAGGCCGCAGCGGCCGCCGCACCGTAGGACGCCGGGGCCGGCTGGGTCCGCCACATCAGGAGGCCGCCGCGCACCAGGAGGGAGGCGGCGAGGGCGAGCAGGATGGCACCCGTGCCCAGGTGGATCCCGGCCAGGGCGCCGAGCCCGGCGAGCCCGACGCGCACGAGGATGCCGAGCACCCAGATCCCGGCGGTGGCCCCGGTGCCGCGGGACCACACCGTGCCGTCCGCCTCGGTCCAGGTCTTCGACGTCAGGACCCAGCCGACGCCCATGAGCACCCCGATCAGGACCTCCGCGCCCAGCAGCACGAGCGAGCCCGAGCGGTGGTGCTGGTCCACCAGGCCGCCGTTCCTCACCGAGAAGAACAGCAGCAGCGCGGGGAGGAGCCACCAGCGCCGGGAGCCGCCCACCTGCTGGGGCTTGAACTGGCGTACCAGGATCAGCGCGACCGCGGCGAGGGCCAGCAATACGTTCATGAGCGCGGACATCGAAGCCTCCAGGCGACGGGAACGGAACGGTCCGTACGCTTAAGGACGCTACGGAAACCGCCTGCTCAGAGGCATCGGCGCAGAGGTGGACCGCGGGTGGACGTCCCGTCTGCACCCAGGGGTGGAGAGACGCGGACGCCGGTCCGCGCGAGCGCGCGGACCGGCGTTCGCCGGGCGGGACCGGGGCCGGGGTCCGGCCAGGATCACGCGTCGATGCGTGAGCGGTCCAGGGTGGCGGCCGAGCTGGTGATGAACTCCTTGCGCGGCGCCACCTCGTTGCCCATCAGCAGATCGAAGACCTGCTCGGAGGCCTCCAGGTCGCCGATGTTGATCCTGCGCAGGGTCCGAAAACGCGGGTCCATGGTCGTCTCGGCCAGCTGGTCGGCGTCCATCTCGCCGAGGCCCTTGTAGCGCTGGATGGTGTCCTTGTAGCGGATGTTCTTGCGCTGGAACTCCAGCAGGGTGCTGCGCAGTTCGTTGTCCGAGTACGTGTAGACGTACTTGTCCTGGCCCTTCTTGGGCTGGACCAGCTCGATGCGGTGCAGCGGCGGCACCGCGGCGAAGACCCGGCCCGCCTCGACCATCGGGCGCATGTAGCGCTGGAAGAGGGTCAGCAGCAGGATGCGGATGTGCGCGCCGTCCACGTCGGCGTCGACGAGCAGCACGATCTTGCCGTACCGCGCGGCGTCGATGTCGAAGGTGCGGCCCGAGCCGGCCCCTATGACCTGGATGATCGCGCCGCACTCCGCGTTCTTCAGCATGTCGGAGACCGACGCCTTCTGAACGTTGAGGATCTTGCCCCGGATCGGCAGCAGGGCTTGGAACTCGGAGTTGCGGGCGAGCTTGGCGGTGCCGAGCGCCGAGTCGCCCTCGACGATGAACAGCTCGCTGCGCTCGACGTCGTCGCTGCGGCAGTCCGCCAGCTTGGCCGGCAGCGAGGAGGATTCCAGCGCGGTCTTGCGGCGCTGCGCCTCCTTGTGCTGACGGGCCGCGATGCGGGTCCGGGCGGCCGCGACGATCTTGTCGAGGACGGCCCTCGCCTGCGCCTTGGCGTCCCGCTTGGTGGAGGTCAAGAACTCCTTGAGCTCCTTGGCGACCACATTGGCGACGATCCGGTTGGCCGCCGATGTGCCAAGGACCTCCTTGGTCTGGCCCTCGAACTGCGGCTCGGCCAGCCGGACGGTGACGACCGCCGTGAGCCCTTCCAGGGCGTCGTCCTTGACGACGTCGTCCTCGGCGACCCGGAGCATCTTCGTGGCGCGCAGGACCTCGTTGACGGTCTTGGTGACCGAGCGCTCGAAGCCGGTGACGTGGGTGCCGCCCTTGGGGGTGGCGATGATGTTCACGAACGACTTCAGGTTGGTGTCGTAGCCGGTGCCCCAGCGCAGCGCGATGTCCACGCCGAGCTCACGGGTGACCTCGGTGGGCGTCATGTGGCCCCGGTCGTCCAGGACCGGGACCGTCTCCTTGAAGGTGCCCGAGCCGGTCAGGCGCAGGACGTCATTGACGGCCTTGTCCTCGGCCAGGTACTCGCAGAACTCGCTGATGCCGCCGTCGAAGCGGAACGTCTCCTCGGTCTTGCCCTCGCCGTCCAGGCCCCGCTCGTCGCGGACCACGATGGTCAGGCCGGGCACCAGGAACGCCGTCTGGCGGGCCCGCTGGTAGAGCGTGTCCAGGGAGAGCTTGGCGTCCTTGAGGAAGATCTGGCGGTCGGCCCAGTAGCGGATGCGGGTGCCGGTGCGGCCCTTGGGCACGCGCTTGCCCTTGCGCAGTCCGCTGCCGGGGTCGAAGGGCGCGTCGGGGCCCTGCTCGGTGAAGATGCCGGGCACGCCGCGGCGGAAGCTGATCGCGTGCGTGGTGCTCCGGTCCACCTCGACGTCGAGGCGGGCCGAGAGCGCGTTCACCACGGAGGCGCCCACGCCGTGCAGGCCGCCGGAGGCGGCGTAGGAGCCACCGCCGAACTTGCCGCCGGCGTGCAGCTTGGTCATGACGACCTCGACGCCCGAGAGGCCGGTCTTGGGCTCGACGTCGACGGGGATGCCCCGGCCGTTGTCGCGCACCTCGACGGAGGCGTCGTCGTGGAGGATCACTTCGATGTGGTCGCAGTGGCCGCCCAGGGCCTCATCGACGGAGTTGTCGATGATTTCCCAGAGGCAGTGCATCAGGCCGCGGCTGTCCGTGGACCCGATGTACATGCCGGGCCGCTTGCGGACGGCTTCGAGGCCTTCGAGTACGAGCAGATGCCGAGCGGTGTAGTTGGAGCCGTCGCGGTCTGCCCCGCTCAGCAGCGCAGTGGACGGAACGGACGTCTCGGCGGTCACGCAGTTCGCTCCTCGCTGAATTTCAATGGACGCCCCGGTGGGTAAGGGGCCGGCGTCGGTCGCCGGTCAGAGGGTACCGAGGCCTGGTAGAGCCGTTGTAACGCCACCCTCGCGAAACCTCATGCTAGTCCAGCGTCGCAAACATGTTCGATCCCTCGTGGGGGTGATGCGGATATCACGTTCCCAATCAGGGCATGAACCATTTAGGCTCCGGGCACGTCCTCATGAACAACCGGCAACCCCGCCGGGAGGACCAGACAAGACAAGCAACGCGAAACCCGTAAAGCTCCGCAATACGGCTCATTCGCCGCCAACCGGCAGCAGACAGCCACCTTGACCCAAGAAGTTTTCGAGGAAAAGCCACGAGCGGGAACGTTTTCGGCCTGGTTGGATGTTGACCCTGGTACGACAGCTCGTCGAGCTAGAGAAGAGGCGACGTGACTACTGTTCTGACCCCCGCGAGCCCCCTGACGGCCGCCGACCGTTGCGACCGCTGCGGCGCACAGGCCTACCTTCGCGTAGTCCTCACCAGCGGCGGCGAGCTGCTCTTCTGCGCTCATCACGGACGTAAGTTCGAGCCGGAACTGAAGAAGATCGCCGCTGACATACAGGACGAGACGGACCGCCTCACGGCGGTGCCCGAGTCCACTGGGGACGAGGATCGCTGAGACCTCGGCACCACGACGAGCCAGGGCCGGTCCAAGGCCGGCGACGGGCGGCACTCCCCGTGCAGGGGGAGTGCCGCCCGTTCTCATGTCCGCGTCAGGAAGCCGTGCCCGACGGCAGGGAGACGGCCGACACCCGGGTGTACACACCGGGGAACTCGGCCTTCGCGCAGCCGTTGCCCCAGGAGACCAGGCCGATGAGCTTGCCCCCGGCCACCAACGGCCCCCCGCTGTCGCCCTGACAGGCGTCGTGGCCGCCCTTGGGATCGCCCGCGCACAGCATGGTGGCCGGCTCGTAGGACCCTTCGGAGTTCGGCGGGTAGGCGCGCGCACAGGCGTCGTCGGGCAGCACCGACACGATTCCCGCGTGCAGGGTGGTCGGATAGCGGCCCGCACCCGTCGTGTCGCCCCAGCCGTAGACCGTGGCCCGGGTGTCGGGCTGATAGCCCGGGTCGCCCGCCGGAGCCAGCGGGATCACCGAGGAGGCCGGCAGCGGCTTGGACAGGGTGAGCGTGGCCCAGTCGCCCGCGTTGGTCGCCGTGTTGTACCCCGGATTCACCCAGGTGGCGCTCACCGGGATCTCCTGGCCGTCGGCGGTCTTCAGGTCCGTGCGGTCCGCGATCACCTTGAGGTCGTGGACCTGGCTCACGGCCATGCCCAGCACGTCGTTGCGCAGGCAGTGGGCGGCCGTCAGGACCGTGGTGGGGGCGACCACCACTCCCCCGCAGAACTGGCCCGCGCGCGTACGTCCGAACCGGTCACGGCTGGAGAGGGCCACCACCCAGGGGCTGTCCGAGATCTGGACCTTTTTTCCCCCGATGACGATCTCGTCGGCAGCCGCGGGCGGTGGCGCGCCCAGGGCGGTGACCGCGAGGGCGGCCGCCCCCATCACGGCTCGGGCGGTGGAGCGGCGCATAGGGTCTCCTGACTCTCGGTGACGCGGGCACACCCAGCGTCATTCAACGAGCGGCACACCGCACCTGCGGGTACGCGCGAGGGCCCGGTCTCCCGCCGGGGAGACCGGGCCCTCGTTCGTAACGACCGCGACCTAGTCGAGGTAGTCGCGCAGCACCTGCGAACGCGACGGGTGGCGCAGCTTCGACATGGTCTTGGACTCGATCTGGCGGATCCGCTCACGCGTCACGCCGTAGACCTTGCCGATCTCGTCCAGCGTCTTGGGCTGGCCGTCGGTGAGACCGAAGCGCATGGAGACCACGCCCGCCTCACGCTCGGAGAGGGTGTCGAGCACCGAGTGCAGCTGCTCCTGGAGGAGCGTGAAGCTGACCGCGTCGGCCGGCACGACCGCCTCGGAGTCCTCGATGAGGTCACCGAACTCGCTGTCGCCGTCCTCACCCAGGGGGGTGTGCAGCGAGATCGGCTCACGACCGTACTTCTGGACCTCGATGACCTTCTCGGGGGTCATGTCGAGCTCCTTGGCCAGCTCCTCAGGGGTGGGCTCGCGGCCCAGGTCCTGGAGCATCTGGCGCTGGACGCGCGCGAGCTTGTTGATGACCTCGACCATGTGCACCGGGATACGGATGGTGCGGGCCTGGTCGGCCATGGCCCGGGTGATCGCCTGACGGATCCACCAGGTGGCGTACGTGGAGAACTTGTAGCCCTTGGTGTAGTCGAACTTCTCGACCGCGCGGATCAGACCGAGGTTGCCCTCCTGGATCAGGTCCAGGAAGAGCATGCCGCGGCCGGTGTAGCGCTTGGCCAGGGAGACCACCAGACGGAGGTTGGCCTCCAGGAGGTGGTTCTTGGCGCGGCGCCCGTCCTCGGCGATGATCTCCAGCTCGCGCTTGAGCTTCGGCGCGAGCTTGTCGGCGTTCGCCAGCTTGTCCTCGGCGAACAGGCCCGCCTCGATGCGCTTGGCGAGCTCGACCTCCTGCTCGGCGTTGAGCAGCGGGACCTTGCCGATCTGCTTCAGGTAGTCCTTGACCGGGTCGGCGGTGGCTCCGGCGACGGCGACCTGCTGGGCGGGAGCGTCGTCCTCGTCCTCGTCGGACAGGACGAAGCCCTTGCTCTCGCCCTCGGGCTCCTCGTCGTCGCCCTTGCCGGGCGCGGCGTCCTCAAGGAGCTCGTCGCCCTCGACGGCCTCCTCGTCGTCACCCTTCTTGGCGGCCGTCTTCTTCGCCGCGGTCTTCTTGGCCACCGTCTTCTTGGCGGCGGTCTTCTTCACGGCCGCCTTCTTGGCGACGGCCTTCTTGGGGGCGTCCTCGGCCTCGTCGGCCGGCACGTCCACGGTCTCGGACGGGGCCGCGGAGGCGGCGACGGTCCTGGTGGTGGTCACGGTCGTCTTGGCCGCGACCGTCTTGGTGGCGGTGCGCTTCGCCGGGCTCTTCGCTGCGACGCTCTTGCGTGTGCGCTTCGGTGATTCCGCGGCACTGACCATCAGCGTCACACCCTCTTCCTCGAGGATCTGGTTGAGGCTGCGCAGAACATTCTTCCACTGGGTCGGCGGAATCTGGTCGGCTTCGAAGGCCCGACGCACGTCATCGCCGGCGATCTGTCCATCAGCCTTTCCCCGCTCGATGAGCGCCATCACAGACTCGGACTCGGCGATCTCCGGCGGGAGCGTACGGGATGTGCTGGCCGACACGAACAACCTCTCGAAACGATGGAAAACGGCTTCCGGCCCCGCCCAGGATCGGGCCGGAGCCGACGACCACCGGCTGGGGATGTGCCGGGGGCGCGGGCTGAACCTCGGAGCTGCACAGCGCCACGCTTGGCCGCTGTATTCCTTCCTCGGCTGTTACCTCTTAAGTCATCGCATGGTTCCGAGGAGTGTTACGGGCAATCTTCGTGGCCCGAGTCACACCCCAAAGGGGACCAAGGGCCCACAAGGGGCAGATACCCCGTTTCGAGCCCGCCGGACCCTCCCCGGGATCCGGCGGCACAGCGTGTCGGGCGGGCTCAGGTCAGTGCTCGCGGGGGGCGGGGACGACCCGCTCCACCTCGGGGTGCACCGTGAGCAGTTGACGCACGGCTGCCTCCGCCGCCATCGCGTCGCCGCCGGCCAGGGCGTCCACGATCCGGCCGTGGTGCGCGAGCGAGCCGTCCGTGGGGCGGTCACAGCCGGAGACCGGGGCGCCGGAGACCTGGAGGGCGGCCGAGACGATGCCGGAAAGGTGCTCCAGCATCCGGTTGCCCGCGAGCTGGATCAGGAGGGAGTGGAATTCGGCGTCGGCCCGCGAGAAGGTGAGCGCGTCACCCTGAGCGAGGGCGTGGCCCATGATCTCCACCATGTCGCCCAGGCGCTGCTGGATGTCCTCGCGGCCGTGGCCCGCGGCCAGGCGGGCGGCGAGCGGCTCGATGGTCCAGCGCAGCTCGGCCAGCTCGCGGCGCTGGTCGTCCCGCTGGGGGCCGAAGGCGCGCCACTCGATGATGTCGGGGTCGAGCAGGTTCCAGTCGCTGACCGGGCGGACCCGGGTGCCGACGTTGGGCCGGGCGCTCACCAGCCCCTTGGCCTCAAGGACGCGCAGGGACTCGCGGACGACCGTGCGGGAGACCTCGAAGCGCTGGCCGATCTCCTCGGGAACCAGCGGACGGTCCGCGCCGAGGTCGCCGGAGACGATCATCTGGCCGAGCTGCTGGACGAGTTGACCGTGCAGGCCTCGGCCCCGGCTGCCGGCGGCCCTGCGGCCCACCCGGCCGAGCTCCGCGTCCCCGCCGTCCCAGGACGGGGCTCCCAGCCGGTCCGAGGGGCGCGCCTCGCCGTAGGGGTAGCGGTCGAGTTCGCCCGGGGCGGAGAGGCCGGCTTCGGCGGTGCGGGCGGTCATCATGGTGTGCGCAAGGGTGCTCATGCACCCTTTGTCGGCGGGACTCCCGTGCCCCTTGAGGTCTTTGGTGAAAAGCACACGAAAGGGTGATCACCGCCACCCCCGCAATTGACGCTTTATCGGAAAGAAGCGGGCATTGGCCCCGGAGTTGCGGACAGATCACCGTTCGCCGGGCGCGAGCCGTTCACCAACGGGCCCTGGCGCGAAGGCCGGTGAGCAGATACGCGCAGATGAGAACGGTGAGCGACAACGTCAGCGCGGCGCCGACCGGTTCGGCGATCAGACGCAGTACGGCGACGAGCCAGTGGTCCAGGGCGTGCGGCCAGCGCACCCGGGCCAGGCCACGCAGCCGGTCGGGAAGTCCGGCGACGGAGCGCACCGTGTGCCCTTCGACTGCCTTGCGCAGCAGCGGTACGACGACGACGGGGACGGCGAGCACCGCGGCCAGGCCCGCCGATGTGGCCCGGAAGATCCCGGCGGCGAGCAGCCCCGCCCAGGCGCAGCCCACCGTGAGTCCGGCCCAACTCGCGGCCAGGGCGGGCCATTCCCGCGCCGGACCCGCGACCGGCCCTCCGTAGACCAGGCGCAGGGCCTGGTGGTCGAGCAGGGCGGCGAGGGCGGCGAGCACGAGGGCCGCGCCGGCGGACACCACGAGCTTGGCCAGGAGCAGTCCGAGCCGGCGCGGCACGGTGCCGCGGTCGGCGGCGAGCGCGGGGTAGCGGTATTCGTCGCCGAAGGCGAGCGCGCCGAACAGGCCCGCGCCGAGCGCGGCGGGAGGCAGCGGGAGCAGACCGGGCCAGGCGGAAAGGAGGCGCGACGGCGGGGCGTGCCCGGCCCGGGCGAGCAGCACCGACAGGACCGCCGACACCGCGAGAACGCCCGCCGCCAGCAGGAAGGTTGTGCGTACGCCCAGGAGCCTGCGCAGCTCGTAGCGCAGAGGGCGCAGCGGGGTACGGGGGGTGGCGGGGGTGATGGGCAGCGGGTGGGAACTTCGGGGCGGGGCGGGGCGTTCCTCGGGTGGGACGTGGACGCTCGGTCCTGCGTCACCGACCTCGTCGGCGAGCCGGTGCAGCAGCACGCCGTTGCGGAAGGCCGTCTCCCCGACCTCCGCGGTGCTGCTGCCGTACACGGACAGGTGGCTGCCGTCCTCGGCGACCACTTCGACGGAGCGCTGCGCGGCGCGTGCCTCGCGGCCGACCAGGGCGGCGAGGCGGGCGGCGTGCGGGGTGGCGACGGCGACGCGCGGCCGAAGCCGGGTGCGGGCGAACTCGGTGACGTCCTGATCGGCGACGAGCCGGCCGCCGTCGATGGTGACCACGCGGTCCGCCACGCGAGCCGCTTCCTTGGGGTCGGCGAAGGTGCACAGGACGGTCCCGCCGTGCTCCGCGTGGCCGCGCAGCAGTCCGTGGAGCCAGGCGTTCTCGCGGGGCGAAAGGCCCTCGGCGGGTTCGTCGAGCAGGAGGGTGTGGGGATCGCCGAGCAGCGCGGCGGCCAGGCCCAGGCGGCGGTCCATGCCGAGCGAGAGGGTGCCGAGGCGCTGGTCGGCGAGGCCGGAGAGTCCGACGACCTCCAGCATCTCCTCGGCCCGCGACACCGGTACGCCCGCGACGGTGCACATCAGCTTCAGCTGGCCCCGCACGGTGCGGGCGGGGTGGCCCGGCACATCGCCGAGGAGGGTGCCCACTTCGCGGGTGGGGTGGGCGAGCGCGTGCAGGGGCCGGCCGCGGAAGTAGGTGACGCCACGGCCGGGTTCGAGTTCGAGCATCAGGCGCAGGGCCGTGGTCCGGCCCGAGCCCGGTGCGCCGAGCAGAGCGGTGAGCTGCCCGGGTCGCGCCTCGAAGGTGAGGTCGTCCACGACGGGCGGGAGGTCGGGGCGGGGGGCGCTGGTGAGTCCGATTGCCTGGAGCATCGCTTCTCTCGCGGTAGGTGAGACCGCTCGGCCAACGGGGCGGATAGAGCAGCAAGATAACCCGGCATTTCAGACTTTTGCGGCAGGCGCGGGTCGTGAGGGCGAGGGGGGTGCGAGGGGGCGGGGCCCGGGTTGGCGGAGAGCCCAGCGTTTGGGCCCCCCGGGCGGGGTTCGCCTCCTCCCGGGTGCACGGTTGGGTCGGCGGCCGCGCCTCGCCGCATCAACGCGACGCGACGGGCTGGCAGTTGGGCTGGTGCCGCAGAGGGGCCGGGTGATGTGGGCCGGGACCATGACGCCCCAGGACGGGCGTTGGAGCGAACGGGAGCCGCCCAGACCCTGCGGGGGCCAACCGGGCGGACGGCGGCGACCTTGGGCGGCGCTCGGCAGCACTCGGGGTCTGGGTCCGGCGCGGCCTCGGCCCCTGGCCTGGGCGCGGCCACCGAGCCGGGGGCCGGGCCCGAGGGTCCCTCCGACTCGATGGGACCAGTGGTTCCGCCCCGGGCGGGCTCGCGGTTCGGGGCCGAGCGCTCGGCGGCCAGTGGTTTCGGCCCGGGCTGGCTGCGTTTCTCGGGACCGAGCGGGGCCAGTGGCCGCTGCCTGGGCGGGCGACGGGGTCCGGGCTGACGGGGTGCGAGGTTCCGGACTCGCGGGGCGCGGAGTTCCGGACCGACACGGCGCGGGGTTCCGGACTGGCAGGGCGACGGGGTCCGGGCTGACGGGGTGCGAGGTTCCGGACTGGCAGGGCGTCGGGTTCCGGACTCGCGGGGCGCGGAGTTCCGGACCGACACGGCGCGGGGTTCCGGACTGGCAGGGCGTCGGGGTCCGGGCTGACGGGGTGCGAGGTTCCGGACTGGCAGGGCATCGGGTTCCGGGGTGGCGGGGTGCGGGGTTCCGGACCGACAGGGCCCGGGTTCCGGACCGACAGGGCTCGAGTTCCGGGCTGGCGGGGTGCCCGGCTGGTGGTGCGTGGGTTGGGGGGCGGGGTCGGGGTCGGGGGGGGTCAGACTTCTGGGCGGAGCATGGGGGGGTTCAGGAGGGTCGCGCCGCCGGCTCGGAAGAGCTGGGCGGGGCGGCCGCCCTGGCGGGTCGTGGTGCCGCCGGCCGGGACCAGGAAGCCCGGCGTGCCGGTCACCTTGCGGTGGAAGTTGCGCGGGTCGAGGGCGACGCCCCACACCGCCTCGTACACCCGGCGCAGCTCGCCCACGGTGAACTCGGCGGGGCAGAAGGCCGTCGCGAGCGAGGAGTACTCGATCTTCGAGCGGGCCCGTTCCACTCCGTCCGCCAGGATCCGCGCGTGGTCGAAGGCGAGCGGTGCGGGCGGCTCGTCGTCGCGGCCGAAGCCACCGCCCTTGCCGAGCACGTCCTCGACGGGCGCCCAGCGCGCACTGTGCGCGTCGCCCCCCGCGCGCGGCGCCGGCAGGTCGGGGGCCAGGGCCAGATGCGCCACGCTGACCACCCGCATCCGGGGGTCGCGCCGGGGGTCCCCGTACGTGGCGAGCTGTTCGAGATGGGCGCCGTTGGCGAGCGCCGGAGCCGAGGGGTCCGAGGCGCACAGTCCGGTCTCCTCGCCCAGTTCCCTGGCCGCGGCGGTGGAAAGGTCCTCGTCGTCCCGGACGAATCCGCCGGGCAGCGCCCAGCGCCCCTGGAAGGGAGGCTCCCCCCGCCGCACCACCAGCGCGCAGAGCGCGTGACGGCGCACGGTGAGCACGACCAGGTCGACGGTCACGGCGAAGGGCGGAAAGGCCGACGGGTCGTAGGGCGACATGCGCCGATCATAGTCGTCTGCCTGACGATAAACACTCCCTTCCGCACCCTCCGGCGCTTCTTGTCCCACGGCCTCTCCCGACGTGGCCACCTCCTTCATCCCCCCAACTGCAGCCATTCGGCGGCCTGCTCGACCATGCCGACCCCGAGCCGGCTGACCCGGACCGCGAACGGCTCACCCCCCACGCTCAGACCCGCGAGCCGCACCGCGCCGAGCGGGACGGAGCGCAGCGGGTGCAGGGCGACCGACGCGGCCGGGGCGTCCGGGCGGATCCCGGCCAGGGTGGTCAGGAGCTGGATGCCCGCGGCCGCCGCCACCGCCGCCGGGCGACAGGCCGCCGGGTGCGGCACGGGCACGCCCCCGGCGGTGCGCTGCTCCCCCGCGTACATCTCGGGCAGCCGGTGGCCGAACGCCTCCGCCGCGTCCAGGACACCCCGCAGCAGGGCGACGGCCTCCTTCTCGTGCCCCGCGCCCGCCAGGCCCGCGACGGCCACCGCGCTCTCATGGACCCGCACGGCGCCGGCCCGGTGCCCGTACGGGTTGTACCCGGGCTCCTTGACGGCGAGCCCGCGCAGCCCCCACCCCGAGTCCATCGCAGGCCCGCCAAGGAGCCGGGCCACCTGCTCCGTCCCCGCCGCGTCGAGCATTCCGGGTGCGAGGCGGCCACCGCCCAGCAGCCCCGTGTCCAGCAGATGAGCGGCGCCCGAACCGAGCAGCGGCACCGGCCGGCCGTCGGCGGTGCGGCCCGCGGCGGGACGCCCGCCCCCCAGGTCGTCGACCCAGAACTCCGCCCGGAACCGCTCCCTCATGGCTCCGGCCCTGGCGAGCCAGCCGTCGGCGCCGGGGCGGCCGCACTCCCGCAGCAGTTCCCCGCCGAGCAGCGCGGCCCGATGGGCGTGGGCCTGGGTCTCGGCGCGGACGAACCCGGCGCCCGGGCCGCTCTCGGCGAGGTAGCCGTTGTCTCCCAGGGCCGCGTCCAGCCAGCGCAGACAGCGCTCGGCGGCCGGCAGTAGCTCGGCCACCTCCGGCTCGGGCAGACCCCAGCGACGCGCCTCCGCGAGTACGACCGGGAACGCCAGCGTGGCCTCCACCCCCGTACAGCCCGGCGGCAGGAAAGGACCCGCATCCCTCAACGGACCAGGAATGCGCCCCAACTCCGGCCCCTGTGCCGCAAGTTGAGCCCGAGCCAGCGTACGCAGCGTGGCTGCCGCCAGGCGCGTGGACAGAGGCAGCGCCATACGTGCCGCCCACAGCGCCTCGGCGGGCGCGGCACCGCACCGCCAGGGGACGCCGGCTGCCACGTGCAGGTCGGCGGGGTGCGCCGGGTCGCGGATCAGCAGGGCCCGCAGATCGTCGATGCTGCGTTCCAGCAGTGCCGCCACCCGGGGATCGTCCCCCTCGGCTCTCGCCTCCCGGGACGAGGGCAGCACGCTCGTACCCAGGCCTGGCGGCCGCGCGGGCCGGCCGCCCCGGATGTGCAGCTGGATCACGCACACCCCGCCCGGCGGCAGTTCCACCGCCCAGCGCAGCACCCCGGCGGAGGCCAGCGCGTCGGTCGGCGGTGGCTGGGCGGTCACCGCGCAGTGGGCGCCCCCCGAGGTCCAGCGCATCCCCGAGTCGTGAACGCTGGCGGGCAGTTCGGGCCCGGCGCGGCCCGCGGCCACCGTGGCCAGGTCCGCCAGGTCCGTTCCCAGGGCGATCTCCACCGGGAACCGCACGGGCCTGGCCGATGAGCTGGCCAGGGTGATCCGTTCGGTGCCGTCGGCGCGGCGCAGCCGCTCGACCGAGATCTCGGGGTCGGGTCCGGCGTCCGCCGTCGTGCGCACCACGGCGAGGAAGCGGGCGCCGTCGGACGATATCGACCTGCCCTGCACGGAGATCGGGTCACGGCCCGCCACCCGCAACTGGCAGCGCGACAGCAGCCGTCGGCCATGCTGGTAGAAGCCTTCGAGACCACGCCCGGTCAGCTGGCCGTGTTCCGGCGAGACCACGAGGCCGGGCAGGGCTACGCAGATCAAGGCGGCGTGCACGGCCGGGAGTTCGCCCGGCGGCCGCCCGGGGGTTTTGAGCGGGGGCGGGCCCCCCTGCGCCCTCGCCGGGACCGGAACCGGCGCGCCCCCATCGCCCGCGCGAGGCGGCGAGGTCGGCGGGAGCGGGCCCTCATGCGTCCCCGGCGGGACCGGACCCGGCGCGGCTCCCTTGCCGACGCGAGGCAGTGCGGTGGACACCATGCGTACCCTTCTGCGCGTTCCGGACGAGGACGGCGGCGGTGGGCCGGGGCGGATCTCGCCGCCCGTGGGGAGTGGTGCCCGGGACCGCGCCGCCATCAAGGTGAACGCCGCGGGGGTTGACGGGGTCACGGACGGGCCGCCACCCGGGGCACCCGCTCGGTCGCACGAGGCACCCGGTCGGTCGCACGACCCCACCCCGGCCCGCGCGCCCGCGCCGTCGCCCTCCCAGTACTCCCGGCCCACGCCGTCGGCCCCGGCCCCACGCCGTCACCCCCTCTCACGCCTCACCCCCCGGCGCCCGCTCCTCGCACCCCCTTCACTCCTCCCCCGTCGTCCTCTCCCCGCTCCTGCGCCGGGCCCGGGTCCGCGTCCCCTCCGGCCTGGGGCCGGCCGGTTGCGGCGGGCCGGCGGGGCGGGCCGGGCCCCCTGGCTGCTGTCCTGTGCCGCCCCTGCCCGTGGGCGGCGGCACCCTGCGACGGACGCGGGTGCGGGCCGTCCGCCCCTCCTTCGCCGCCGCTGACGCCGAGTCATCCACTGGTGCCGCGCCCTCCACCGGCGCTTCGTCCTCCTCCCGTACGGAGGCCCCCACCTCCACTCCCCTTCGCCTCGCCGCGCGTTCCTCCCGCAGGCAGATGCGCAGTTCCTCGGGGTCCAGGCCCTGGTTGCAGGCCTGGTGCAGGAGGTAGGCGAAGCGGTACTCCGGGTCCGCGCGCAGGGCCAGGCTGAACGCCACCCGGGCGTTCGGGTCGTCCCCCGTCGACCATGAGACCCAGCCCGCCAGCGTGAGCAGCGCGGCCGCGTGGTCGCGGTAGGGCCCCACGCACCGGCGGGCCAGCGCCCGCCACAGACGCAGGGCGGGCTGCGCCTCGGCGCCCTCCATCCACTCGGCGGCCCAGTCGCGGGTCGTGCGGTCCTGGAGGCCGAGGATCAGGGCCGCCGCCTCGTCGTGGGCGATGAGCCCGTCGTCCAGTTCGTCCACCGCGTTCCTGCCGGCGAGCAGCGCTCCGGCGCCCCGGCCGGCCGGGGCCCGCCCGTCCGCGCCACAGGCCGGCGCCGGGGCCCGCGCGATGCGTCGCATGAGCCGGGCCGCGAGATCGAGCGTTTCGTCGGCCACCCCGCGCCGGTCGCCACCGCCCAGAACGCGCGGGAACATCTGCGCGGCCGCGGCGTCCAGCGCCCGCTCCTGCTCCTGCGCCGCCGGGTACCGCATGGGCGCGAACCGCTCCTCCATCTCCCGCAAGGATCCCCGCACTTGAAGCCCCGCGTAGGTGGCGGCCGCCGCCATGACGGAGGTGCCCGGCAGCGCCAGGACACTGCCCTCGGGCGGGCAGCAGCGGCTGTCCGGGCAGCAGTACGACCAGTAGCGCCCGTCGGAGATGCACAGCGCTTCCAGGACCGGGACGTCGAGGCTGCCGCACGCGACGCGGAGCCGTTGGGCCAACGGGCGCAGCCGCTCCATCACTTGCCGAGCGCTGCCGTCCCGCGACGGGTCCTGGCAGAGGAAGACCACGATGCCGTCCGGCCGGGGGCCTCTGCGCTCGCTGCCCGTGACCAGACACTCGGCGAGCTGGTCGGCGATGTCGGGCCACTCCTGCGGTGAGGCCGGAAGACCCACCCTGACCCGGCCGCCGAACCGGCCGCTCTCGCCGTGCAGCGCGACCAGGACGGCCGAGTCGGTGGGGTGGAAGCCCAGCAAGTACGGCAGCGCGTCCGCCAGTTCGGCCGGGCCGCGCAGGGTGATCCGCGGGTCCCCCGCACCGGCCGAGCGCAGAGCAGCGGATTCCCGCGCCGCGGACACGTGGGGATGAGGATGGGGCACGCGGGAAAGAGATTCGTTCGGTACGGATACGTGCGGTACGGACTCCTGGGGTACGGATTCCGCCGCAGTGGTTTCGCGCGCACCGGCTTCCCGCGCACCGGTTTCGTGCGCACCGCCCTCACGCAGCCCGCCCGCACGCGCCACCCCGGTTTCCCGCGCACTGGTTTCGCGCGCACCACCCTCACGCGCCGCCCCGGTTTCCCGCGCACCGCCCTCGCACGGACCGCCGTCACCAGGCTCGGGTTCGGATTCGTCATGTTCGCTCATGTTTCGCATGCCCTGAGCGTTTCGCGGTTCCGGATCCCTCGCCACCCCTGTGGAAAACCCCTTGTCCACAGCAACTCGAATCAGTCGTACAAATGCCGGGACACCCACCGGCCTACCCCAACCTCCTTACTCAATAAGGCAATTCACCCCCGCCGGCGGCGCCACCCACACACATCAGCCCGCCCCGCCCACCGCGACCATGGCGGCGCCCCAGCCGGCGCCCTGTGCGGCCCAGCGGTTCTCGTTCGCGCCGTGCAGGATCTCCCGTTGCAGATCGCGCAGTTCGGGCATCGGGTCGATGCCGAGTTCTTCGCGCAGGGCGGTGCGCAGCCGGGTGAAGGCCTCCAGGGCCTGGCCTCGGCGGCCGATGCGGTGGAGGACGAGCATGAGCTGGGCGTGGAAACCCTCGTGCAGGGGGTGGCTCTCGGTTAAGTACCGCAGTTCGCCCGGGACTTGGCGGTGTCGGCCGATGCGGATGTCCGCCTCGATGCGGCCCTCCAGGGCGGTGAGCCGGAGCTCTTCGAGGCGGGAGACCTCCAGGGACAGACGCGGGCCGAGGGGCACGCCGTCCAGGGGCGCACTGCCCCGCCACAGGGCGAGGCCGCGCTGGAAGGCTCGGGCGGCCTCCGCGTTGTCACCCTCGCTGAGCGACTGGCACCCTTCGTCGACGGCCCGCTCGAAGAGGTCGGCGTCGACCGTTCCGGCGCCGAGGTCGAGGCGGTATCCGCCGCGCGAGGTGACCAGGACGTCCTTCGCGTCGAGCCGGCCGTGGGAGGACCGCGAGGCCATCAGGGCCCGCAGGTTCATGACGTACGTCTGGACGGCGGTGACCGCGCTGCGGGGCGGCACCACCCCGAACCAGAGCTCGTCGATCAGGCTCGACATGGTCACCACGTGGCCGACCGCGAGGGCGAGGGTGGCGAGCAGCTGCTGCTGCTTCGGCGCCGTGGGGCCCCAGCCGAGATCTCCGTCCATTATCCGGACGTCACCGAGCACTCCGATATCCAAGACAACTCCCCCTGAGCTATTGATTGCTCTGCCTTGTCAATGTTCCGAACATACCGAACGGTTTGCCTTTTCGGTCCCACCCCTGAGCCCACCTGCACGGATGGAGGCAGGTTACCCAGACGTGACCACGCCTGTCGCGGAAATCAGATGAGTGGAGCCGAAATGGTTGGAGGCCGCCCCGAGGCCGGGCACATGAAAGCGCCCGTCCTTCCCCATGAGGTGACACCCGTCGCCGTCCGTCGCCAATCCGAAATCGGCGTACGGAATCCTCCGCCCGCTTCCCATGGCCTTGGCATAGGAATTCTTCAGGGTCAGAAACCGCAGGAGCAGCGGGTGGCGCGCGGCGGGCAGGGCCGCGCGCAGCCGCTCCAGTTCGTACCGGGTGAGCAGGTGCTCCACGGACGGCAGCCGCAGCGGCGGCGGCCGCAGGGGCGCCACGTCCACACCGACCCGGCCGCCGTCCATCAGGCCCACGGCCACCAGTCCTTCGCAGTCGCCGACGCTGATGTCCAGGTCGTCGCAGCCCCGCAGGTGCGGGCGCCCGGTGGGGGTGTACGCGATCTCGAAGAGTGCCGGGTCGGTGCCCAGGAGGGCGCCGGCCGTGGCCCTGAGCATCAGGCGCGAGACGATGAAGCGGACGCGCCGCTCGGGTGTGGGCTGGCGGTCGGCCCGCGCGCGGTCCGCGCCGAGCAGGACCCGTACCTCCTCGGGGTCGGGTGCCGCGTCCCGCGACCACCAGTCCTCGGTCCTTCCCGCGACGACGACGCACCGGCTGCGCGCCAACTCCTTCCTGATGGCGGCCACTTCCAGGTCGTCCGGGCCCCGCGTCGCGTAGAGCGCGGGGGTCGGCTCGCGTGTCAAGCCGTGCTCCCCATCTCCAGGTCGATCCGCTGCCGGGACAGGTCGTAGGCAAGGCACTCCCGGTCACGGGTGATCACTTCCTTCAGGACGAGCCCCACTTGTCCTCGGGGCAGTCTCGGCGCCGGGTGGCCCAGGCGCCGCAGTACCCGGCTGAGGGCGAGCAGCAGCCAGGCGCGGTCGGTGGCGTCGCCGGCCGGTGGCGCGGCGAGGAGCCGCAGCCTGCTGAGTCCGCAGGCCGCCGCGGTGAGCAGGGCGAGCCGGTCGGCGACCGCGAGGGCCGCCGGGTCGGGCCGCGCCGAGGTGGGGCAGGCCAGGTGGGCGCGGCGTCTTTCCAGGCCCCGCAGTTCCCGGTTGAGCGTACGGATGAGTTCTCGCAGGGCCGCCCCGGCCGGTTCGTGCCCGTCGGGAAGGCCGGAGAAGTCGCGGAACTCCCGTCCCAGCAGGCGCAGTCCACGGCCCGATGATCCGGGCAGGAACTCGGCGAGCAGCCGGGCCGGCCGGTCCGCGCCCGGGCCCGCCGCCGCCATCAGCGCCTCGGACTCGCGGGTGGCGGAGAAGTCGTAGGCGGACCTGGCCAGATGACCGTCGCCCCGCCGCGCGTTCAACGGAATGAGTTCTTCCGCCCCTTCGCGCAGCAGCCGGGGAACCAGGTATCCGCACACGGCGGGCAGTGTCCCGGTCGCGGCGCCCTCGCGCAGGGCGCCGGACGCGGCGGCGACCACGCAGTCGGCGAGCAGCAGGTCGGCGAAGGTCCCGGTCAGGGCGCCGACCGCCGACAGGTCGTCCACCGGCGCGTAGTGCTTGCGGTGGGCGCGTACGGCGGTCCGCAGCCGGGCGTCGGCGACGGCGACGAGCCATCCCGGCAGCACGGTACGCACGAACGCCTCCGTCAGGTCGGGCTCGCAGCGGCAGTCCGGTGCGTGGCCGGGGGCCGAGCAGGCGGGAACGGTGAGCCAGATCCGGGCGGCGGCGCCGGTGTCGTGCGCGGCCCCCTCGCCCGGGTCCGCGGGGCGGGCGTACGGCCGCTGGTGGGTGCCGTGGGGGCCGGGGACGGCGAGGACGAGGCGTCCGCCGTCCCGCAGCGCGGCGGCCAGGTGGGCCGCCGTCGCGGGGTGCTCCGCCGGGGGCGGTGGCCAGCCGCGCTCCACGGGGAAGACCCCGTGGGCGCGGATGACCGCACGGACATGGTGGATGGTCTCGTCGCCGCGGTGCGCCTCGCCCCGCAGGACGGGCGGGGAGCCCGCGCCGGCGCCGCGCCGCGGCACTGCGGCGCCGGTGAGCGGGCTCGCCCGCCGCTCGCTCACTGGGCCGTGCGCCGGCCGATGTAGCCGACGGCGAGCAGGGCGCCCGCCGCGAGGGCCGCCGCGGCGACCGCGAGGGCGGTTTTGGTCCCGCTGTCGCCCGGGGAGGCGTGCAGGACGGAGCCGAGTACGGCGACGCCGACCACGGCGCCGGTCTGGCGGGCCGAGTTGAGGGCGCCCGAGGCGATGCCGGCCTGTCCCTTGGGCACCGAGGAGACCAGCGTGGTGACCAGGGAGGGGATGGCGAAGGAGACACCGAACCCGAAGACGAGCAGGCCGGCGGCGGTCAGCGCGTAGTGGGTGGCGCCGTCGCCGCCGACGAAGGCCAGCTGGATGAGCGCGCCCACCGTCATCAGCGAGAAGCCGAGGATGGAGGGGATGCGCGGACCCTTCTTGGCGACCAGGCGGCCGGTGTAGACCGGGTTGAACGCGGTGGGCAGGGTCAGCGGCAGGAAGGCGAGCCCGGCGGCCATGGCGGTGTAGCCGAGGCCCTGCTGGAAGTGGAGCGACATGACGAACAGGACGCCGGAGTGGTGCGCCGCGTCGCCTCCGACGTCGCCTTCCACAGCCCGCACATGGACCCGCTCCTGGCCGAACTGAGCGCCGCCACCCACGACTTGACCATCAACGAGCCCACCATCCCCCTCTACAGCACCGTACGCCCCGGTCGCTGGGCAGTGCAGACCGGCGATCAGCGCCGATCCGGCGGGCAGCGAGCCGAGGAACTTCCGCTCCAGGAGCGCGTGTTCGGCGGCTTCGGCGGGGGACGGGTGGGCGATGAGGTCGAGGACGACCTCGACGAAGGGGAAACCGACGGCTTCGGCCCGGTCGGCCGCCGCCGTGTCGAAGGCGCGCAGGACGACACCGAGCACGCCGCCGTCCAAGGAGACGCGTTCCAGGGCGGCGCGCCAGGCGTCGCACTCACCGGCTCCCACCGGGCGCCGCCAGTCGGCGAGCACCAGGGAGCTGCCGGCCACCGAGTGCCCCTCGCACAGCCGGATCTGGCGTTCGGCGCGGTCCCCTGCGACGGTGACGAGCCGGTTGCGCAGGAGGACGCCGCCGAGATGCAGCGGCGCGCCGAGCGCGTGGCCGCCCGGGGCGGGGGTTTCGGTGCGCGGCGCGTCGTGGGCGTAGGCCTCCTCGGCGGCCGCGATCCGCTCGGGGTGACGGCGGCGCAGCCCCGCGAGGCCGATCGCGTCCGTGCGGGTCAGGAAGTGGAATCCGAAGCGGTCGGCGTCCCGGTCCATCCGGGATCCGAACGTCTCCCACCAGCGCATGCTGGGCAGGGCCCAGCGCTGGGTGCGCTCGGTCTCGGGGCGGCGGCGACTCTCGTAGCGCGCGAGGGCGCTCTCGACGCCTTCACTGCCTACGCCCGCGCCCCTCGCCGCGAGCTCCGCGGCGAGCCCGATGGCGTCCTCCATCGCCATCTTGGTGCCCGAGCCGACGGAGAAGTGCGCGGTGTGGGCGGCGTCGCCGAGCAGGACGAGGTTGCGGTGCGACCACGCACGGTTGGTGATGTGGCGGAAGGTGGCCCATTTGCTGTTGTTGACCAGGAGCGGGTGGCCCTGGAGCTGTTCGGCGAAGACCTGCTCCATGAGCTCTTGGGCATAGGGGTCGCTGACGCCCGGTGCGGCGGCCCGCTCCGTCGAGGTCTCAAGCCCCGCCGCCCGCCAGGTCGCCTCGTCGGTCTCGACGATGAAGGAGTGCAGCCCCTCCCCGTAGGGATAGGCGTGCGCGGCGAAGGCGCCGAACGCGGTCTGGACGAACGGGAAGGTCACCACCTCGAACGGCGCCCGGGTGCCGAACCAGACGTACTTGCCGGCGCCCGGCGTCGTGCGGGTGCCGAAACGGTCGGCGAGGGCGCCTCGGGTGGCGGAGTTGGCGCCGTCGGCCGCCACCACCAGGTCGTGCCCGTCGATCAGCGCGAGGGCGTCGGCCCGCTCCTCGAAACGGAGCTCGGCCCCCGCGTCGGCGGCCTGCTCCTGGAGGACGGCGAGCAGCGTCTTGCGGGACACGGCGGTGAACCCGTACCCGCCGTAGCGCAGCGCCCGCCCCCGGTGGCGCAGTTCCATGTCGGTCCAGGCGACGCCGGCCTCCGCGATCCTGCGGTGGGTCACGGGGTCGGCCCGCTCGAAGGCGGACATCGTACGGTCGGAGAAGACCACCCCGAATCCGAAGGTGGCGTCCGGGGCGTCGCGCTCGTGGACGGTGACCTGGCGGGCGATCCCCCGCAGCATCAGGAGCCTGGCGAGGAAGAGTCCTTCAGGACCTCCCCCGACCACAGCGACATCCAGCACGGCCAGCACCCTCTTCCCTGCTCGGCGGCGTCTGCCCGGGTCGAAATCCGGGCGACGCCAGGGAGCTTCGCGTGGGTGCCTCAAGCCGTTCTCAAGCTGCTTTCAAGCCGGTTGTCCACAGGGTGGGCGGAGCCCGTGGTGCCGCTCTGACCTGCGCGGACGGCCCAGCGGGCCCGGCGGCGTACCGCGCTTGTCCGACCCGTCCTGTTGTATGGGGGCATGGAGCACACGAGCAACGCGCAACTGCGTACCGAGGCCGATGCGGTCCTGGCCCGTCTCGTCGGGGACGCCACGGGCACCGCGCGGCTGCGCGAGGACCAGTGGCGGGCGATCGAGGCACTGGTGGCCGACAAGCGGCGGGCCCTCGTCGTGCAGCGCACCGGCTGGGGCAAGTCCGCGGTGTATTTCGTGGCGACGGCGCTGCTGCGGTCGCGCGGCGCGGGCCCCACGGTGATCGTCTCGCCGCTGCTCGCCCTGATGCGCAACCAGGTCGAGGCGGCCGCCCGCGCGGGCATCACCGCCCGCACCATCAACTCCGCCAACCCCGAGGAGTGGGACACCGTCCAGGAGGAGGTCGCCGCGGGCGCGGTGGATGTGCTGCTGGTCTCCCCCGAGCGCCTGAACAACCCCGATTTCCGGGACAACGTGCTGCCGAAGCTGTCCGCGGCGACGGGCCTGCTGGTGGTCGACGAGGCGCACTGCATCTCCGACTGGGGCCACGACTTCCGGCCCGACTACCGCCGGCTGCGCACCATGCTGGCCGAACTGCCGCCGCTCGTCCCGGTGCTCGCGACCACCGCCACCGCCAACGCCCGGGTGACGGCGGACGTGGCCGAGCAGCTGGGCACGGGGGCCGGCTCGGACGCGCTGGTGCTGCGCGGGCCCCTGGACCGCGAGAGCCTGAGCCTGAACGTGCTGGCGCTGCCCGACGCGGCGCACCGCCTTGCCTGGCTCGCCGACCATCTCGACGAGCTGCCGGGCTCGGGGATCATCTACACGCTGACCGTCGCGGCGGCCGAGGAGATCACCGCCTGTCTGCGCCGCCGGGGCCACCCGGTCGCCTCCTACACCGGTAAGACGGAGAACGCCGACCGCCAGCAGGCCGAGGACGATCTGCTCGCCAACCGCGTCAAGGCGCTGGTCGCCACCTCCGCGCTCGGCATGGGCTTCGACAAGCCCGACCTCGGCTTCGTGGTCCACCTCGGCTCGCCCTCCTCGCCCATCGCCTACTACCAGCAGGTCGGCCGCGCCGGCCGTGGCGTGGCGCACGCGGAGGTGCTGCTGCTGCCGGGCCGCGAGGACGAGGCGATCTGGAAGTACTTCGCGTCGGTGGCCTTCCCGCCCGAGGAGCAGGTCCGGCGCACCCTGGACGTGCTGGCACAGGCCGGCCGCCCCCTGTCGCTGCCCGCCCTCGAACCCCTGGTGGAGCTGCGCCGCACCCGGCTCGAAACGATGCTCAAGGTGCTGGACGTGGACGGCGCGGTGCACCGCGTCAAGGGCGGCTGGACCAGCACGGGCGAGCCGTGGGTGTACGACAGCGAGCGGTACGCGTGGGTGGCGCGCCAGCGCTCCGCCGAGCAGCAGGCCATGCGGGACTACGCCGCGACGACGGGCTGCCGCATGGAGTTCCTGCGCCGTCAGCTGGACGACGAGCAGGCGGCGCCGTGCGGGCGCTGCGACAACTGCGCGGGGGTCCGCTTCACCGCCGACGTGTCCGGCGCCGCCCTGGAGCAGGCCCGGGGCGAGCTGAGCCGGCCCGGCGTCGAGGTGGAGCCCCGCAAGATGTGGCCCACCGGTCTCGCGGCCATCGGCATCGACCTGAAGGGTCGCATCCCGGCGGGTGAACTGGCCTTCCCCGGGCGGGCGTTGGGCCGCCTTTCGGACATCGGCTGGGGCAACCGGCTGCGCCCGATGCTCGCGCCGGGCGCCCCCGACGGGCCGGTGCCCGACGATGTGGTCCAGGCCGTGGTGAGCGTGCTCGCCGACTGGGCCAAGGGCCGGGGCGGCTGGGCCTCGGGGGCCGCAGACGCGCCGGCCCGGCCGGTCGGGGTGGTGACGCTGCCCTCCCGGGCCCGGCCCGCGCTCGTCTCGTCCCTCGGCGCCAGGATCGCCGAGATCGGACGGATGCCGCTGCTCGGCTCGCTCGCCTACGCCGAGGGCCCGGCGGGCGAGGCGATCGCGCAGTCCAACAGCGCCCAGCGGGTGCGCGCCCTGCACCAGGCGTTCACGGTGCCCCCGGCGCTGGCGGCCGCGCTCGCCGAGGCCGAGGGACCGGTGCTGCTCGTCGACGACGCCAGCGACACGGGCTGGACGATGGCGGTGGCGGCGCGCCTGGTGCGGCGCTCCGGCGCGAAAGGCGTGTTTCCGCTGGTCCTCGCCGTCCAGGCGTGAGGAAAGGGATGGCGGGGGGCGCGTCTGGGCAGGGATAGAGGTGCGGGCCCATGGATCGGGGCGGCGGTCCTCATCGCGTCTCGCCGCCCGGTCACGGGACGGCGCGACGGGGGGCTCGCGCCTGACCGGAACCGCCCGCTCCGCATGCGCCGCGCCCTGGCGCGCGGCCGCCTCGGCCCCGGCCCGCGCGCCGAGGCGCGTCTTTCGAAGGGAGGACCGTGACGACCTTCGGACTCGCTCCGTCCACGGCTTCGCCGGCGCTCTCCAGCTCTTTTTCCGCCGGCTCCGCCGACCGCCACGCCCGGCTGCTCGAACCCGCCGAGTGGGCGGCGGCCGGCATTCCGCTGCTGCGCAGTCCCCGTGACGTCGTCGGCGCCCTGTTCCCGCTGCACCGGCCCACGCCCGGCACGGCGATCGTCGCCGTCCTTGACCCCGAGGAACGGCTCGCCGCCAGCGCCTCGTTCGCGCCGCGCGCGGCTTCGGCCGACGGCTGGGAGTTCCGCAACGCGCTGCTCGCGCAGTTGCGTCGGGTGGTCCCGCACGATCTGCGCCGCCGCTCCCCGGTGCGTACCGCGGTGCTGCTGTACTGCCGGGAGGGCGACGAGCGCTGGACGCCGCAGGACGGCGCCCTGATGTGGGGGCTGCGCGACGCCTGCACCCTGCACGGGCTGCGCTGCGGCGCGTACATCACGCTGACGGGTGGGGGCTGGCAGGTGCTGGGCGAGGGCCGCGCGGGGCGCAGCCCCAGCTCCCCCGTCCTGGCCCGTCCGCGCCTCGGCGCCGCCGGGGGACGCGCGGGGCTGCCCGCACCGCGCCGGGCGAGCGCCGCCCTCGACCCGCACGGCCGCGCGGCGGCACGCTGAAACGCCCGGGGCCCGGGCCGGCCACCGCCGCGCCCGAGGACGACCGGCACGGATGACCGCCATGACCGCCGGGCCCTTGCGCCACCGGCGCTAACCGCAGGCCCTTACGCCCCGGCACTGACCGCAAGCCTTTGCGCCCCGGCGCTGACCGGGGAGCCTTGTGCCTGACGCCGACCGCAGGCCCTCGCGCCACCGGCACTGACCGCAGGCCTTCGCGCCACCGGCGCTGACCGAGGGGCCGCGTGCCTGACGCTGACCGCAAGCCCCTGCGCCACCGGCGCTGATCGCAAGGCCCGCCGGGCCCCGGCCCACGCACCCGGCCCGCGTGGCCGGCGTTCGCGTGCGGTGGCCGGGACGCGGGCGGGGGCCTCAGACTCCGGCGCCGAGCGCCGAGTTGACCTGCTGCGGGTCGCCGCACACGATGAGCAGCGTCTCGGCGCGCTCGCGCGCGAGCGCCAGCGCGCGGCCGACGACGCCGTCGTCGTCTCCCTCGGCGTTGGCGGCCACGACGACCACCGGTCGGGCCGAGGCCCGGGCCACGTCGGCCGCGTCGGCGTAGAAGACGTCGTCACGGGCGTCGTGCTGGGCCCAGTAGGCGTCCTCGCCGAAGGACAGCTCGTGCGCGGCCCACGGGTGGGTCTCACCCGTGGTCAGGACCAGGATGTCGCCCGGCGCGCGGCCGGTGTCGAGCAGCAGGTCCACCGCTTCGCCCGCCGCGTCGAGCGCGCCGGCGGCCGGAGCCGGGATCAGCTGGATCTGGGGGCCGGCCGGGCTCGGCGGCCCGGACGGCGGGGTCTGCGCGGCGGAAGGGTGCGTGCGCTGCGCGGGGGGCGTGGGCCGGGCCGGGCCGGGGCCCGGACGTCCGGGACGCGGTGCGGCCGCGGGACGCGGACCGGGTACGGGGCGAGGGGTCTGCGCGGTGCGGCCGGCGGCCGGGGTGACGCGGGGACCCTGGGCACTCTCGTGAATCTGAGGCTCCTCGGGGATGAGAGGCATGAATGGATGTCTATCAAATGCCGGTGAACACGTCATCGGCGGGTGGCACAAAGGTGCGATCGGGGCGGAGTCTCCCCTCAACTGGGCGGGAAAGTCCAGGGATTTCGGGATGCCGCCCGGGACTTGCCCGCTCCCGCGAAACGGACCGGAAAACTCCGCAGCCGGGGAAACGCCTTACGGAAAACGGACCGAGAACTTCCGGAAATCGGCCGTGGTCCGGGTCAGAAATCGAAGCCGAGCTGTCCCCCGCTTTCGAGTGCGGCCGCCTCCGGGGAGAGCCGCGTCTTCTTCAGGTGCCGCCAGCGCGGCAGTCCGTCCAGGTAGGACCAGGACAGCCGGTGATAGGGCGTGGGCCCCAGCTCCGCGAGGGCCGCCTTGTGCACGGGCGAGGGATAACCGGCGTTGTCGGCGAAGCCGAACCCCGCGTACTCCCCCTGGGCGCCCGTCAGTTGGGCCATCATCGCGTCCCTGGCCACCTTGGCGATCACCGAGGCGGCCGAGACCGCCACGCAGGACTGGTCGCCCTTGATCACCGTACGGACCTGCCAGGGAAGCCCGAGATAGTCGTGCTTCCCGTCCAGGATCACCGCGTCCGGCCGCACCGGCAGCGCGTCGAGGGCCCGCACGGCGGCGAGGCGCAGCGCGGCGGTCATGCCCAGTTCGTCGATCTCCTGCGGGGAGGCGTCGCCCAGCGCGTACGCGGTGACCCAGCCGTGCAGTATCGCGGCGAGCTCGCCCCGGCGCTTGGGGCTGATCAGTTTGGAGTCGGTCAGCCCGGCGGGTGGGCGGCGAAGGCCCGTGACGGCGGCGCACACCGTGACGGGACCGGCCCACGCCCCGCGTCCGACTTCGTCGACACCGGCGACGACCTTGGCTCCGGTGGTGGCGCGGATCGAGCGCTCGACGCTGTGGGTGGGTGGTTCGTACGGCATGGCGTCTGCAACATTACGCCGCCGCCGACGGCCCGCGACACCCAGGTCACGCCTAGGAGCGCGCGGCCTTGGATCCGGCGGCTCGGGGCGGGCGCGGTCAGTGGGCCGGAGCGTCGGTGACCCAGGCCGGAAGGGCCTCGGTGCGCTCCAGCCAGCGGGCCGGGGGCGCGCCCGCCGCACCGGCCGCGACCACGCCGCCCACGATCGCGCAGGTCGTGTCGACGTCTCCGCCCACCTGCGCGGTCGTCCAGAACGCCCGCTCAAAGTCACCGAGTCCGCGCGCCGCCGACCACAGCGCGAAGGGCACCGTGTCGTGCGCGCTGGTGCGCCGGCCGGAGCCGAGCACCGCGGCCACCGTCGCCGCGTCGTCGTAGTCGAGCATGTCGCGGGCCCGGCGCAGCCCGGCGCCCACGGCGCTGCGTGGCACGAGTGCGATCACCGCGTCCAGCAGGGCGGCAGGCCCGGGCGGCCCCTCGGGGGAGGCCGCGAGCGCGGCGGCCGCCGCGACGGCCATGGCGCCGACGACGGCCTCGCGGTGCTGGTGGGTGGTGTAGGAGGAGATCTCGGCCTGGTGCGTGGCCTGCTCGGGATCGCCCGCGTACCAGGCGCCGAGCGGCGCGATGCGCATGGCCGAGCCGTTGCCCCAGGAGCCCTGCCCCTTGAACAGCGCGGAGGCCAGCTCCCGCCAGTCCCCGCCCTCCCGCACGAGCCGCAGCATGCGGTTGACGGCGGGACCGTAGCCCCGGTCGACGTCGTGATGCCGAGCGAAGGACCAGGCGAGCGCGTCCTGGTCGATCCGGCCGTGCGAACGGAGCACGGCCAGCACCGAGCAGGCCATCTCGGTGTCGTCGGTCCACTGCCAGCGGCCCTCGGGCAGTTCCCGGCGCTTGAGGCGGGGGTAGTTGACGGGGACGAAGAACTGGGAGCCCAGCGCGTCGCCGACGGACAGCCCGCGCAGGCTGGCCAGGGCGCGCTCGTAACGCGGGTCGAGTGATTCGGTGGAGGAGTCAGCTGTCATCGCCTGACCACTCTATCCGGTGACGCCATACGGTTCCGGGGCGCGCCACCGCTGAAAGGGCCGGTCCAGCGCGTACCGGCCGTCCGCCCCGAGCAGCAGGGTCCTGGTCTCGGCGTTGCCCGGGTTGGACAGCGACTCGAAGTCCGCCACCGTCCAGTGGAACCAGCGCATGCAGAACAGCCGCATGGTGAGCCCGTGCGTCACCAGGAGCACATTGGGCGGGTGGTCCGGCGCTTCGAAGCTGCGGTAAAGGCTCTCCAGGAACGCCCCCACCCGGTCATAGACGTCGGCCCCCGACTCGCCCTGGGCGAAGCGGTAGAAGAAGTGGCCGTAGGCGTCCCGGTAGGCCTTCTGGAGCTTGACGTCGTCCCGGTCCTGCCAGTTCCCCCAGTCCTGCTCGCGCAGCCTCGGCTCCTCGCGCACCCGCACCCGCTCCGGCGCCAGACCGAACGCCTGGAACGTCTCGTGGGTGCGCCGGTAGGGCGACACGTACACGCTCACGCCCTCGTCGCCGAACAGCGCGCGCAGCCGCTCCCCCGTCGCCTCGGCCTGGCGCACCCCGGCCGCGGTGAGCCTGAGGGCGTGGTCGGGCTCGCGCTCGTACACGGTGTCGTCGGCGTTGCCCTGCGACTCGCCGTGCCGGACGAGGACGATGCGCCGTGGTCTTGCCATGGTCAAACCCTAGATCGCCCGCTCACCTTTCGAGCGACTGTGCGACCTCCATCCGGCGTAGCCGGGGCCAGGGCGCGGAACGGGGCGGGTCAGACGGTCCACTGCGGGTCGAGTTCGACGACGTCCCCGCTCAGGGCCGTGATGTCGCTCTCGGTCTGCGCCAGCAGCGACAGCCGCTCCACGCGGTCGGCCCGGTACTTGCCGTGCTCGGCGGCCGAGCGCCACATCGAGAGCACCAGGAACTCATGGCCCGGTGCCTCGGCGAACGCCCCGCGCACCATGCCCGGCGAGCCCGCCATCGCGGGGTTCCACACCTTCTGCTGCATCAGCGCGAAGTGCTCGACCCGCTCCTCGCGCACCGTGCAGTGCGCGACCCGGACCACGTCCGCGTCCGCGAAGTGCGGCTCGAAGCCGGTCTTGATGTCGAAGCGGTGGCCGAACAGCTTGCACTCGATGTCCTTGTACGTACCCGACTGGGCCGCCGCGAGCCCGTCGTGCGACCGCGCCATGAAGGAGTCGTAGAACGCGCGGCTCTCCCAGAAACCGAAGACATGGGCCACATCCGGCCGTGCGCGGCTCCAGCCGCCGCCCTGCCCCCGGAAACCGGGCTCACCCAGTAACCCCGCCCATTTCCGCTGCCCCCGCTCGAAACCGCGGCGGTCCACCACGGTGCAGCGAATCCATGTGACCAGCACCGGCCCATCGTACGGCGCGCCGCAGCGCCCCGGTCGCACTCCGACGGCGTACGTCCGGCGCACCGGATCCACCGCCCGGCGCGCGCCGGAGCGGCCAGGCCCTGGGGGCTCACAGATCGTGCCGGCGGACGACGACCACACCGACGACTGCCGCGGCGAGGGACCAGGCCGCGTACACGGTCCACGACCCGCTGATGGTCGCCGGGTAGGGGGACGATCCGAAGGGGTCGTCCATCTGCACCAGCCGTTCCCAGGCACAGCGGGGCAGCGCGTGAAGCAGGGCTGACGACCAGCGGTGGCGGTCGTTGAGGAGGAACGGCAGCAGCAGAAGAATGCCGGTGAACGTCACGAGAGTGGTCGCGGTGTGCCGGATGAGGGCGCCGAGGCCCATCCCGACGAGTGCGCACACCGGGGCGAGCAGGGCGGACGCCGCGACGGCGCGGAGAGCGCCGGGGTGGTCGAGGGACAGGCCGATGCCCCGGCCGGACAGGAGCGCCTGTGTCACACCGAACGAGGTTCCCGCTACGACCGATCGGCGGGCCGGGACTGCCGCGAACGTCGTGCGGATCTGTCCGGTGCTGTACTCGCCGACGAGCGTGAGGGCGCCGATGCTGCCGGTGGCGAGTATCAGGACCATGCAGGCGCCGGCGGTGAAGGCGTCCCGCATGGCCCAGATCGGAACGAAAAGGGCCCGGATCCCTTCGTTGTAGGTCGGCCAGTTGTTGTAGTCCGCGACGGCCGAGCTGATGTTGATGGCGATGACGGCCAGCGCACTGATCCCCAACGCCCAGGAAACGGACCGCAGCGACCAGAGTTTGATCCACTCGGCGGCGAGGAGGTCGTGGAAGCGGGCATGGGGCTCGACGGCGCGCACGGCGTTCGAGAGGGCCGTCCGCTGTGTGGTGGTCGAGGTCATCGGGATTCTCCTGCGAGGTATTCGACGCTGTCGGCGGTGAGTTCCATGAACGCCTCCTCCAGTGAGGAGGTGCGGGTGGCCAGCTCGATGAGCACGACGCGGTGGTGGGAGGCAAGTTCCCCGATGCGGGCCGCGCTCAGGCCGGTCACGGTGAGCCACGTGTCCGCGCCCGGGCCGTCCGGCTGGACCGAAGCGCCCTCGGCTTCGAGCACAGCCGCCAGCGCGGTGGGGTCGGGCGTCCGCACGGTCACGCTCCGGCGGGTGCCGCGGGCCGCGAACTGTGCCACGCTCTCGTCGGCGATCAGCTCGCCCCGGCCGATGACGATCAGGTGCTCGGCGGTGTTCTGCATCTCGCTCATGAGGTGGCTGGAGACGAACACGGTGCGCCCTTCGCCGGCCAGCCGCCGGAACAGGCCACGTACCCACCGCACGCCCTCCGGGTCCAGGCCGTTGACCGGCTCGTCGAACAGCAGCACCGCAGGGTCGCCGAGCAGAGCCGTGGCGATGCCGAGCCGCTGCTTCATGCCCAGGGAGAACCCGCCGATGCGGCGCCGGGCCGCAGGAGCCAGTCCTACCTCCTCAAGGACCTCCTCCACCCGACGCCGCGGGATGCCGTTGCTGCGGGCCAGGGCGGACAGGTGGGCCGCCGCGCTGCGACTGCCGTGGACGTCGTGGGCGTCGAGCAGGACACCGGCGTGGCGCAGGCCGCGCGGATGGTCCCGGAAGGCGTGGCCGTCGATGGTGGCGGTGCCGCTGGTGGGTTGGGTCAGGCCGAGGAGCATGCGCAGCGTGGTGCTCTTGCCCGCACCGTTGGGGCCGAGGAACCCGGTGACGCGGCCGGGACGCACGGTGAGGGTCAGGCCGTTGACGGCGGTGGCCTTGCCGTATCGCTTGGTCAGTTCGTTGACTTCGATCACCCGGCCAACGGTGCCGTGGAGAGCGCCCGCCCCGCATCGGCCCGTCGACCGCATGCGCGGGAGAGCTTGTATCCCGTGGGCGTACGCCCATGGGCCCCTGTCCCGCCGCTGGTCAGGCGATTACGATCGCCCCATGTCCGCCAAGCCGCGTCCCCCGCTGTCCTGGCACCCGCGGCCGGCCGCGCGGGCGGCTCTGGCCTGGTGCGGGGCGATCGCCTACCCGTACGTCCGCAGCGGTCTGCGTGTCCTGATGGCCGACGCCCCCCGACATCGACGTCGTGGGAGAGGCCCAAACCGGCGCCGAAGCGGTCCAGTTGGTCCGGGACACCAAGCCCGACGTGGCGGTGATGGACATCCGCATGCCCGGGATGGACGGCATCGAGGCCACCGGGCTGAGCACGGCAGCCGGTGGAGCGACGCACGTCCTTGTCCTCACCACGTTCGACGAAGACGAGTACGTCTACGGTGCGCTCCGAGCGGGTGCGAGCGGATTTCTGGTCAAGGACATGGCACTGGACGACATCCTCGGGGCGATCCGCGTGGTCGCCGCCGGAGACGCCCTGATCGCCCCGAGCGTCACACGCCGCCTGATCGCGGAGTTCGCCGCCCGCCCTGAACCGGCCCCGCACGCACGGCCGGTCGGGAACATCACCGAGCGGGAACGCGAGGTACTGACCCTCGTCGGACGCGGCATGTCCAACAGCGAGATCGCCGCGCACCTCTACATCAGCGTAGCCACGGCAAAGGCACACGTCGCGCGGCTACTCGCCAAACTCGATGCCCGCGACCGGGTCCAACTGGTCATCACCGCCTATGAGACAGGCCTGGCCACACCACCTCGGTGAGACGCCGGCATCTCGGTCGCCGAAGCGCGCCGCCCGAGGCGACGAACAAGCCCGCGCCCACTCCGCCACCCCCTCATCGCCCAGCCGGCGCCAACAGGGCCTGGACGCGGGCCACATGGGGCGTGGGAGCATGGGGGTCGGCGGGGTGGCAGGTCCGGGGAGGGGTGGGCGATGAGCGGCATCGGCAAAGGGCTCGGCACGGTCGAGGTGGCACTGCGCTGGGATCCGAGTCCGCTCGGCTCTCCGCCCCACGACCTGGACGTGGTCGCGTGCGTCTACGCGGCGAACGCCCCCTATGGGCCGCCCGCCCATCAGGTCGCCTTCGACAGCCGCTCCCCCGACGGCACGATCCATCTGGACCGCGACAGCCGCACCGGCCAGGGCCTCGGGTACGACGAGGTCATGACCATCGAGCTGTCGCGCATGGCGGCCGGGCACAGCCGGGTGGTGGTCGGGGTGGTGATCCAGCAGAACGCGGGCCGCCGCGTCTTCGGCGATGTGGCGGGCCCGGGGGTACGGATCCGTGAGGGTTACACGGAGCTGTCCCGGCACGACCTGTCCTCGGTGGCCGCCTCGATGGCGGCGACGGTCGCGGAGTTCACCCGGGACGACGCGGGGGCCTGGCGGTTCCGCGAGGACGTCCGGGGCTTCGACCTGCCCCCGGACGCCTTCATCACCGCCATGGGCGCCCCACCGGCCTGACCCCGGCCCGGCGGGCCCGCCCCGCACGCGAACGGCCCGCACGCGAACGGCCCGCACGCGAACGGCCCGAAGGGCGCCGACCTGACGTCGGCGCCCTTCGGGTGACCCATCGGCCGGCCGGAGCCCTCGCGCCCACCACGTTGCCATGGCGGCCGGAGGGCCCCCGCCGTCAGCTGCAGCCGCTGGTGGAGCCGCAGCCCTCGCAGATGTAGCAGGAGCCGGCCCGCTGCATCTTCGTACCGCAGGAGAAGCACAGCGGCGCGTCGGCGCTGACGCCGAGCTGCATCTCGACGAGCTCCGCCGAGTTGTGCGCGACCCTGGGGGCCTCGGCGGCGGCCGGCTTCGGCGTCGCGACGGCCTTCAGGGGCTCGCTCTGGCGCGGCGCGGACTGGGCCAGGCTCTCCACGTCCAGCTCGTCGTCCTCCATCGCCGGCTCGTAGGAACCGGTGTCGAGGTGGCGCTGGCGCTCCTCGGCGGAGTGGATGCCGAGCGCGGAGCGCGTCTCGAAGGGGAGGAAGTCCAGCGCCAGGCGGCGGAAGATGTAGTCGACGATCGACTGCGCCATCCGCACGTCCGGGTCGTCGGTCATACCGGCCGGTTCGAAGCGCATGTTGGTGAACTTCGAGACGTACGTCTCCAGCGGCACGCCGTACTGGAGGCCGACCGAGACGGCGATGGAGAAGGCGTCCATCATGCCCGCCAGGGTCGAACCCTGCTTGGACATCTTCAGGAAGACCTCGCCCAGACCGTCGTCCGGGTAGGAGTTGGCCGTCATGTAGCCCTCGGCGCCGCCGACCGTGAAGGAGGTGGTGATCCCCGGGCGGCCCTTGGGCAGGCGCTTGCGGACCGGACGGTACTCGACGACCTTCTCGACCGCGGCGCGGATGGTGTCCTCGGCCTTGGCGGTGACCGCCTCCTTCTCGCCGTCCTTGACCGTCTTGGTCTTGGCGGAGAGGGGCTGGCCGACCTTGCAGTTGTCGCGGTAGATGGCGAGCGCCTTGACGCCCATCTTCCACGCCTCGAAGTAGACCTCTTCGACGTCCTCGACCGTGGCGGTCTCGGGCAGGTTGACCGTCTTGGACAGGGCGCCCGAGATCCACGGCTGGATGGCCGCCATCATGCGGACGTGGCCCATCGCGGAGATGGAGCGCTCACCCATGGCGCAGTCGAAGACCTCGTAGTGCTCGGGCTTCAGGCCCGGGGCGTCGATGACGTTCCCGTTCTCGGCGATGTGGGCGACGATCGCCTCGATCGCCTCCTCCTGGTAGCCGAGGCGCCGCAGCGCCTGCGGAACCGTGCCGTTGACGATCTGCATCGAGCCGCCGCCGACCAGCTTCTTGAACTTGACCAGGGCGAGGTCGGGCTCAAGACCGGTGGTGTCGCAGGACATCGCGAGACCGATGGTGCCGGTGGGCGCGATGACCGAGGCCTGCGCGTTGCGGAAACCGTTCTTCGCGCCGAGCCGGATCACGTCCTGCCAGGCCTCCGTGGCGGCGGCCCAGATCGGGTTGTCCAGGTCGTCGACGTGGACGGCGACGGCGTTGGCGTCGGCGTGCTGCTTCATGACGCGCTGGTGGGGCTCGGCGTTGCGGGCGTAGCCGTCGTAGGGGCCGACGACCGCGGCGAGCTCGGCGGAACGCTTGTAGGAGGTGCCGGTCATCAGGGAGGTGATGGCACCGGCCAGCGCGCGGCCGCCGTCGGAGTCGTAGGCGTGGCCGGTCGCCATCAGCAGGGCGCCGAGGTTGGCGTAGCCGATGCCGAGCTGGCGGAAGGCGCGGGTGTTCTCGCCGATCTTCTGCGTCGGGAAGTCCGCGAAGCAGATCGAGATGTCCATCGCGGTGATGACCAGCTCGACGACCTTGGCGAAGCGCTCGACCTCGAAGGACTGGTTGCCCAGGCCGTCGTCCTTGAGGAACTTCATCAGGTTCAGGGACGCGAGGTTGCAGGACGTGTTGTCCAGGTGCATGTACTCGCTGCACGGGTTCGAGCCGTTGATGCGGCCGGACTCGGGGCAGGTGTGCCAGTGGTTGATGGTGTCGTCGTACTGGATGCCCGGGTCGGCGCAGGCCCAGGCCGCCTCGGCCATCTTGCGGAAGAGGGACTTGGCGTCGACCTCCTCGATGACCTCGCCGGTCATGCGCGAGGTCAGGCCGAACTTCCCGCCCTGCTCGACGGCCTTCATGAACGCGTCGTTCACGCGCACCGAGTTGTTGGCGTTCTGGTACTGGACGGACGTGATGTCGTCGCCGCCCAGGTCCATGTCGAAGCCCGCGTCGCGCAGCGCGCGGATCTTCTCCTCCTCCTTCACCTTGGTCTCGATGAAGTTCTCGATGTCGGGGTGGTCGACGTCGAGGATGACCATCTTGGCCGCGCGGCGGGTCGCGCCGCCGGACTTGATGGTGCCGGCCGAGGCGTCGGCGCCGCGCATGAAGGAGACCGGGCCCGAGGCGTTGCCGCCGGAGGACAGGAGCTCCTTGGAGGAGCGGATGCGGGAGAGGTTCAGGCCGGCGCCGGAGCCGCCCTTGAAGATCATGCCCTCTTCCTTGTACCAGTCGAGGATCGACTCCATGGAGTCGTCGACGGCCAGGATGAAGCAGGCCGAGACCTGCTGCGGCTGGGGCGTGCCGACGTTGAACCACACCGGCGAGTTGAAGCTGAAGATCTGGTGCAGGAGGGCGTACGCCAGCTCGTGCTCGAAGATCTCGGCGTCGGCGGGCGAGGCGAAGTACCCGTACTCCTCGCCGGCCTTCGTGTAGGTCTTCACGATCCGGTCGATGAGCTGCTTGAGACCGGTCTCGCGCTGCGGGGTGCCGACGGCCCCGCGGAAGTACTTGCTGGTGACGATGTTGACCGCGTTCACCGACCAGAAGTCGGGGAACTCGACGCCACGCTGCTCGAAGTTGACCGAGCCGTCGCGCCAGTTGGTCATGACGACGTCACGGCGCTCCCAGGCCACCTCGTCGTACGGATGCACGCCGGGGGTGGTGTGGATGCGCTCGATGCGCAGCCCCTTGGTGGCCTTGGATCCCTTGGCTCGGGAGCCTCGTGCCGGGCCGCTCGTCGTCTCTGTCATTGCCGCCTCCCATACGCGGGCAAAAACGCCCAAAAGTGCCTGAATGTTCCCAGGGCACGGTGTTTGTCTGGTGCCACGGGCGCGGCAGAGCGCACCCCTGGCAGGTTCTGGATGCCGCCGATCGGCGACCGCGGGCCCCTGCGGGCCGCCGCGGTCAGTCGGCGGCGGTGGCGGGGACGGGGACCTCGGGGGTCGCGCCGGCCGCGCACGTGTCTGATGGCTCCCCGGGGGGCCGCTGCTCGCGGAGCTCCGCGATGGCGGCCTCGAAGTCCTCGAGGGTGTCGAACGCCCGGTATACGGACGCGAAGCGCAGGTACGCGACGAGGTCGAGCTCCTGCAACGGGCCGAGTATGGCAAGTCCCACGTCGTGCGTGGTCAGCTCGGCGCTGCCGGTGGCGCGCACCGCCTCCTCGACCCGCTGGCCGAGCTTGGCGAGGGCGTCCTCCGTGACGGGCCGCCCCTGGCACGCCTTGCGGACGCCCGAGATGACCTTGGTGCGGCTGAAGGGCTCGGTCACGCCCGACCGCTTGATGACCATCAGCGAGGCCGTCTCCACCGTCGTGAAGCGACGGGAGCAGTCGGGGCACTGACGGCGCCGGCGGATCGACGTGCCGTCGTCGGTCGTCCGACTGTCGACGACACGGCTGTCGGGGTGCCTGCAGAAGGGGCAGTGCATGGTTCCCAAGCCTCCTTCACAGCACGACTGAATAGCCTCGGTGGGCCAGGAATCCGCCCGCGAAGCGACCCCAAGCATAGGCGATGACCAGGGTCGCAGCGGACCATGGACCACAACTTCTGGGTGGCCGCACCAATCCAACCACTAGATCTAGTGGATCTCGGGATTTCGCCGCCGATCCGGCGCGTCCGCGTGTCGCCCAGGGGGCGCGGCCGGCGCGGCGGGGCCCGGCCGCGCACGAGATTACGGGAAGCGCGTCGCGCCGGTGGATCCCGGGGTGCCGGATGACAGACTGTCCGGCGGCGCCGCGCCGTCGTGGGCGGCGCGCGGGGGCGTGACCGTACGGCGTCCGGCCCGGTGCGGCCCGGTGCGGCCCGGCCCCGGGCGGGGGCCGTCACCATACGGCGTTCGGCCTGGCGCGGCCCGGCCCGGCCTGACCCTGCCGTGAAGGCTGCCGCGACGGCTCGCGAGTGGCCCGCACATGGTCCGCAGACGGCCCGGATGCCGTTCGACGGGCCCCCGGTCGGGACTCGCACATACACCCAGCCCCAGGGCCACGTAGCGTAATCCGCGATTTTTCACTCGAACGTGTGTTTGGCGCAACCTTTCGAAAGCAACTACCGTTGTCCAGCTAGGGAGACCACATTCGAGAGGGGCCGCCGACGTGACCACGACCGCAGACAGTGCCACCATCACTGCCCAGGACCGCTCCCAGACCCGACTTGAGCCGGTGCATGCCATGAATGACGCAGTCACGAACCAGGGGGCGGACGCCGCACGGCCCGCCCGCTCCCTGCCCGGCAGGCCTCCAGGCATCAGGGCGGACAGCTCCGGGCTCACCGACCGGCAGCGGCGGGTCATCGAAGTCATCCGGGACTCCGTGCAGCGCCGTGGCTATCCGCCGTCGATGCGGGAGATCGGTCAGGCCGTCGGCCTCTCCAGCACCTCGTCCGTCGCCCACCAGCTGATGGCCCTCGAACGCAAGGGCTTCCTGCGCCGCGACCCGCACCGCCCGCGCGCGTACGAGGTCCGCGGCTCCGACCAGCCGAGCAGCCAGCCCACCGACACCGCGGGCAAGCCCGCCGCGTCGTACGTGCCGCTGGTGGGCCGCATCGCCGCCGGTGGGCCGATCCTCGCCGAGGAGTCCGTCGAGGACGTCTTCCCGCTGCCCCGCCAGCTCGTCGGCGACGGCGAGCTCTTCGTCCTGAAGGTCGTCGGCGACTCGATGATCGAAGCCGCCATCTGTGACGGCGACTGGGTCACCGTCCGCCGCCAGCCCGTCGCCGAGAACGGCGACATCGTCGCGGCGATGCTCGACGGCGAGGCCACGGTCAAGCGCTTCAAGCGCGAGGACAACCACATCTGGCTGCTCCCGCACAACGCCGCCTACCAGCCGATTCCCGGCGACGACGCGACCATCCTGGGCAAGGTGGTGGCGGTGCTCCGGCGGGTCTGACCCCACCGCCGGCTTCGACCGGGCCCCGGGACCTCCTGCGCCGGTCCCGGGGTCCCGCCATGTCAACCCCGGGGTGCCCGCGACACCCGCCGCCCGCGCGGGCGCTACCCCGCCGTCGCGCTCCCGGCCGTCGCCTCCCCGCCGTCGCTTCGCTTGCCGTCGCCCTACTTGCAGTCCGCCCGCGCCGCCGCATCGATCGCCGCGAGCGAGCGCCGGGCCTGATTACGGTCCGTGGTGTACCAGAAGCCGGGCAGCGAGGCCCGCAGATAGCTGCCGTACCGGGCGTTGGCCAGGCGCGGATCGAGCACCGCCACCACACCCCGGTCCCCGGTCGCCCGCACGAGACGGCCCGCGCCCTGTGCCATCAGCAGCGCGGCGTGCGTGGCCGCGACCGCCATGAAGCCATTGCCGCCGGCCTCCTCCACCGCTTTTTGCCGGGCGCTCATCAGCGGATCGTCCGGACGCGGGAACGGGATGCGGTCCATGACCACCAGCTGGCAGCTCGGCCCGGGCACATCGACGCCCTGCCACAGTGACAGCGTGCCGAACAGACACGTCTTCGGGTCGGCGGCGAACGTCTTGATCAGCTCGCCCAGTGTCTCCTCGCCCTGCAACAGGATCGGGTGGTCCAGACGCCCGCGCAGCTCCTCCGCGGCGGCCTGGGCGGCCCGCATCGAGGAGAACAGGCCGAGCGTGCGGCCCCCGGCCGCCTCGACGAGCTCGGCCAGCTCGTCCATCATGTCGCCGCGCGAGCCCTCCCGGCCCGGCGTCGCCAGATGCTTGGCGACATACAGGATGCCCTGCTTGGGATAGTCGAACGGCGAGCCGACGTCCAGGCCCTTCCACCGCGGCGCGTCCTCGTCACCCATGCCCTCGGGAGACAGACCCAGGGAGGCGCCCACCCCGTTGAAGTCGCCGCCGAGCTTCAAGGTGGCCGACGTCAAGACCACCGAGCGGTCCGCGAACAGCTTCTCCCTGAGCAGCCCCGACACCGACAGCGGAGCCACCCGCAGCGACGCGCCGAAACGGTCGTGCCGCTCGTACCAGACGACGTCCCACTCGGAGCCGTTGGTGATGCGCTCGGCCACGCCGTGCACCGTCTCCAGCATGGCAAGGGCCTGCTTGCGCACCGCGTCCTCGTCCTGGACGGACTTGTCGCGGGTCGCGCCCAGCGCCGAGATCACCTCACGGGCGGCGTCGCGCAGCGCCATGAGCGCGTAACCGAGATCTTCGGGAACCTCCTCGAGGCGGCCGGGCAGCGCCAGCTCCATGACCCGCTCGAAGCCCTCCGCCGCGGTCTGGAGCTGATCGGCGACCTTCTCGTTGACGAGCTTGGCGCTGCGCCGCACGGTCCGGCTGACCTGCCCCGGGGTGAGCTCGCCGGTGGCGACGCCGGTGACCCGGGAGACCAGCTCGTGCGCCTCGTCGACGATCAGCACCTCGTGCTGCGGGAGCACCGGGGCGCCCTCGATCGCGTCGATGGCGAGCAGCGCGTGATTGGTGACGACCACGTCGGAGAGCTTGGCGCGCTCGCGGGCCATCTCGGCGAAGCACTCCGCCCCGTACGCGCACTTCGAGGCGCCCAGACACTCGCGCGACGACACCGACACCTGGCTCCAGGCCCGGTCCGAGACGCCCGGGGTCAGCGCGTCACGGTCACCGGTCTCCGTCTCGTCCGCCCAGTCCCGCATCCGCAGGAGGTCCTGGCCCAGCTTGCTGGTGGGCGCGGCCGCCTCGAACTGGTCGAACAGGCCCTCGTCCTCGTCCTGCGGGGCGCCCTCGTGCAGGCGGTGCAGGCACAGATAGTTCGAGCGGCCCTTGAGCATCGCGAACTGCGGGCGGCGCCGCAGCAGCGGCTGCAACGCCTCCACCGTGCGCGGCAGGTCGCGCTCCACGAGCTGGCGCTGGAGGGCGAGCGTGGCCGTGGCGATCACCACGCGCTCTCCGTGCGCGAGCGCCGGCACCAGATAGCCGAGGGACTTTCCGGTGCCCGTCCCGGCCTGGACCAGCAGGTGGGAGGCGTCGTCGACGGCGTCGGCGACGGCCGTGGCCATCGCGACCTGGCCAGGGCGCTCCACGCCGCCGACGGCGGTGACGGCGGCGTGCAGGAGCTCGGGGAGTGAAGGCTTCGTCATAGCCGGACCAGCCTAAGGCTCAGCACTGACAACCGGGTCACCCAGCGGGTGCGAGCGGGTTCGCCACGGTGCCGTGCACGGTGGCGTGCGGCCGCTCCGAGCGGTCGCGGTAGCCGTCGGTGTGCAGGCGGTTGCGGTTCAGACAGAGCCGTTCGATGCGGGGGGCGAGCAGGTCGAAGGTCTCGTAGCGGTCCTTGTCCCCGGGGAAACGCGCCTGGTAGCGCAGGATCTCCTCGCGCACCAGGGCCCAGAAGTCGCCTTCCGCGACCCCGAGTTGGTCCTCGCACAGCACGGCGAGGAACCGGTAGACCCCGACGAACAGCCCCGCGTGAATGAACTGTGTGAGGAAGTCGGGCGCCTCGGTGAGCAGGACCTTCCGTACGTCCTCGGGCATCGAGTCGTGTTCGGGCAGGTGCTCGGCGCTCACGTTGATGTCGTCGACGAAGTCCTTGATCGCCAGGCGGACGGGCACGTCCTGGTCGTCGAAGACCACGATGGCGTTCTCGCCGTGCGGCGAGAAGACGGTTCCGTACCGGTACAGGAAGCGCAGCAGCGGCGGCAGCATGGCGGCGAACAGATGCCGCAGCCACACCCGGGGCGCCAGACCCGAACGGGTGACGAGTTCGGCGGTGAAGGCCCGTCCGTCGGCGTCGGTGTGCAGCAGCGCCGCCAGGGTGCGGGCGCGTTCGCCCGCCGCGAGCTTCGGCGGCAGCGGCTCGCGCCAGATCGCCCCCAGCAACTCCTTGTACTGGTAGGGCACTTCACCGGTGCGGTCGTAGACCGGGTGCTCCACGGCCACCGACGCGACCTCGCCGAGCAGGATGACCCGGCACTCCTCGCGCAGAAAGGGATCCCTCTCGCACAGGCCCTGGACCCAGGAGGTGACGGCGGGCGCGGCCACGGTGCGCTCGGTGGGCAGTCCGCGCCAGACCAGGGTGTTGAGGATGGACAGCGGCAGCTTCACCGTGTGGCGCTCGGGGCTCGACAGATTGAGGAAGGTGCGGATGGACTGCTGGGGAAGGCGCACGTCGCCGTCGGTGGGCAGCGGCACGATGGCGTTGTCGGCGACGGCGGCGGCGAAGAGCGGAAGGATCATCTCCGTCCACTGCCAGGGGTGCACGGGCAGATACAGATACGCCTTTGGGTCGAGGGCCCGGGCACGCAGCGCGGCGGCGAAGGCGGCGCGGACGGGGGCGTCGAGCTCACGCGCGTAGAGCCGGTCGGGCGTGGCCAGGGCCTTGACGCCCCGGTAGCCGGCCAGGTCGGTACGGACCGCGATCCAGGGCAGTTGGGCCGGGATGCGGGCCTCCGGGCTCCACCGGGCGGCGTCGTCGGCGGAGAAGCCGAGCCGGCCCTTGTTGAGCACCAGCCAGGGGTGCCCGCTCTGGTGCCCCTCCAACTCCGCGTAGCCGAGGTCGGCCAGGCGCGCGGCGGGCAGCGCCGTGCTCTGCAACCGGGTGTCGGCGGCCAGGGTCGCGGACAGCTCCCGTACGAGGTGGCCGAAGGTGGCCCCGTCGATGCCGAGGGTACGGCGGGCCAGCGCGAGAAAACGCAGCGGATCGGTGAGGGCCCGGCCGCCGGGCGGCGCGGCGCTCCCCCCGGGGCTCGCGGTCCGCAGCCCCTGGCCCGCGGCCGCCTGTCCCGTGTGCCCCGGGCCCGCTGCCGGCTGCCCCGTGCCGGATGCGGGCGGCTCGGCCGGCTGCGGGAGGTGGCGTACGGAGTCGGGGTCCACCTGCCAGCCGCCGTAGGCGCCGCGCCGCGCGACGAAGGCCAGCGTGCTGCCGTCGTCCAGCGTGAACCCGTAGTGAGCCGCCGTTTTCCCGGCCGGACCGGGATTGTCAGTGGCGGGCCCTACCGTTGGTTTCACGATCTCCTCGTACGCGAAGGCGCCGATCATCTTCGCGAGGAGCAGCCGTCCCGCGCGCTCCCACGCCTCGCGGTTCAGCTCGGGCGGGGCCAGCAGCGCGGGCGGGGCTTTCGGGTCGAGGAGGCCGTGGGAATCATGGGGGGAAGGAGGGTTCGGCACAAGGACTCCTCGGGGTCAAACCGGTGCGTGGCAGGGGGTATGCGGAGCGGCGGGGCGTTCACAGCAGGTTCCTGAGCGCGCGGTCGCGGACCATCAGGGCGGCGCGCTTGTCGGGAAGGTCGACCTCCGCGTGGAAGCGGAAGCCGGCGCTGAGGAACGCGGAGACGGAAGGGGTGTTGCGCAGATCGGGTTCGGCGATCACCCGGGGGCACTGCGGGCGGTGGTCGAGGACCAGGTCGGCGACGGCCCGGAGCAGGGTGGTGCCGACACCGCGGCCGCGATCGGCGACGCCCCCGATCAGCAGATGGATGCCGGTGTCGTGGGGGCGGGCCGGATAGTGGCGGGCCAGCGGGTCCAGGTCGGCCCGGTAGATCTCCCAGTAGCTCATGGGGGTCCGGCCGAGTACACCGAGGCAGGGCACGCTGCGGCCGTCGCCGTCCAGTTGGCGGCGCAGATGGGCGGCGGTGACGTGCTCGGGTCCCGCCAGCTCCCAGAAGGCGGCCACGGCGGGGTCGTTCATCCACCGGGTGAGCAGCGCGAGATCGCGTTCGGGTGTCACGGGCAGGAGGCGGAACTGCCCGAGCGCGGTGGTGGCCGGCGCCCAGTCGCCGGGGGAATCGAGGAGGTCCTGTCCCGCTGGGCAGCCGGCGGCGGAGTCGCCGTCGCTGTCGCCCGGGCCCGGGGGGCCGGGCTCGGGGGCCGACTCGGCGAGCAGGGACAGCAGGCCGTCGGGCAGGTGCAGGTCCAGGGTGTCCTCGGCCGCCCCCGCCGGTTGGGGGGCCGGGCCGGCGTCGGCGTCGGTGCTCGCATCGGTGGGAGGCACGGCGACGCTCCTCTCAGCAGTTCGTAGGGGTCAAGTGCCGCTGATGTGAAGGGGGTTGGCGATGGTGACGTAGACGGACTGGGTGTCGACCGGGCCGACGAGTTCGTCGAGGCCGTGCAGCCGGGTCAGCAGATTGGCCTTGCAGCGCAGCGTCGCACCGCTGAGCAGCTGGCCGGGCAGCGGCGAGCCGAGGCCGGCCGACCCGGCGAGGAACTGGCGCAGCGCGGCGAGCAGGACACGTTCGTCGGCGAGGTGCTGCGCGCCGAAGGCGCCGATGAGACCGAGGATGTTGTTGACGCCGAGGTAGTAGGCGAAGCGTTCGTCGGTCACGGCGTCGGGGACGAAGGTGTCGCTGGTGGCGCCGATGCCCGGCAGGCGGCGCTCCAGGTCGGCGCGGTGCGACTCGCGGAAGTAGTAGCCCTGGTTGTCGCGGTAGCGGCCGCCGGCGGGCCAGCCGTCGGGGTCGAGCAGGACCAGCGTGTTCTGCTGGTGGGCCTCCAGGGCGATGCCCGCCGTGCCGTCCAGCCACAGCAGCGGGCGCACCACGTGGTCGAGGTAGCGCAGGAACCACTCGGCGCAGACCGCCGTGGTGGGCCGTCCGGTGCGGGCGGCGAGCCGGCCCACCACGTCGGCCAGGCGCGAGTGCGTGCCGCTACGGCCCGGCATGGGCCTGGGGGCGGTGAGCGCGGCGAGGCAGACGGCGTCGTCGCCGTGCGCGAAGGGGTTGTGGCGGATCATGACGTCGAGCCCCGCCAGCGCCTCGCCGTTCGGGGTGTCGACCGCGAGCCAGGCCGGGTCGCGGACGATGTCGAAGCAGGGGTGGGCTGCCTGCCACTGCTCGCCGAGCCCGGCCCGCAGCAGACGGTGGACCTCCACGCCCCGGTGGAGTTCCTTGCGGAGGTTTTCCCTGCGGGAGTTGGTGATGCGGACGCCGAGCGACAGTTTGAGCATGGCGTCGGCGCCGGGGCGGTGCACGGTGCGGACGGAGGAGGTGGGGTACCAGGGGCCGCCGTGCGGACCGAGCTCACGCAGCAGTCCGGCGTCGAGCAGCGCGGCCACGGCGGGGCGCTCGACGATGTCGCGGGCCTGCCAGGGGTGCAGGGGCAACGCGGCGCTGCCGGGCGGAAGTTCCAGGCCGGGGCCGGCGAGCCGGCGCGTCAGGTCGGGGGCGCCGACCGTGCGGCCGCTCTCCGTCCAGGCCGAGTCCGAGGCCAGCACGGAGGCGTCGACGGCCAGCCAGCGCAGCGGGAAGGAGCCGTACAACTCCGGTGAGTAGCGGCGCACTTCGGTGTCGGACAGGCCCTCGCGGCTCTTGGGGGTGGGGTGCAGGGGGTGGCCAAGAAGCAGGGACTGCTCGGCGGTGAGGAAGAGGTCGGCTTCGGGGGGCGGCGCGGGGCGGGCGCGCCGGTCGGCGATGAACCACGCCGTGCGGCGCACCGAGTCGGCGACGCGTCCCACCAGGTCGGCGCCTTCGCTCCGGCCCGCCTCGCGTCCCAGCAGGGCCGCGAGGGTGACGGCGTCGACGGGCGGCGCGTCGGGGGGCGCTCCTTGCAGGGCGGGCCGGCCGAAGCGGTGCCAGCCGGTGGCCGACCAGTAGGGCACGGGCACGAGCAGCGCGGTGGCGCTGGCGGGGAGCGGGATGCGCAGGACCATGCCGTCGGGCGCGGCCAGGTCGTTCTCGCGCACCCAGCAGCGCAGCAGGTTCTCCACGGCGGCCGCTTCGGCCGCGGCGGCGGGGTCGGCGGCGTCGAGCGGGTCCGGGTCGCGGTGCGCGGTCAGTCGTTCGCCGTGGATCCCGGCCTTCTGGCGCGGCACCGTCGTCGGCTCGGCCGCCACGGGGCCGCAGGGGGCGGTGGCGGGGCCGTCGGCCTCGTGCGCGTCGGGTGCGGGGGTGGGATTCACGGGGGCGTTCCTCGGGTGTTCGTGGAGCGTGGTCCTGGTTCAGGGAGACGAAGAGGGAGGTGCATGGGGCGAGTGGGGAGTGCGGTCCTGGTTCGGGGGGACAGCCGGTGTGGTCCTGGTTCAGTGGGGCGGTCCAGTTTCGGCCCGGTGGTGCGCGCCGGGCCCGGCGCCGGCCACCGCTCCGGCGCGCGCGTGCGGTGCGCGGGAGACCGCGGCCACGGCGTCGGCGAGGCGGTCCAGGACCGCCACGGCCTGTTCGTCGGTCAGGGTGAGCGGGGGCAGCAGCCGCACCACGCTGGAGTGGCGGCCGCCGAGTTCGACGATGAGCCCGCGCCGCAGGCACGCGCGCTGCACGGCCGCCGCGAGCGCCGGCGCGGGCGGCGGCGGGCCGCCCGAACTCAGGTCCTCGCGCTCGGGGTCGACGAGTTCGACGCCGATCATCAGGCCGCGGCCGCGTACGTCGCCGATGCAGGGGTGGTCGGCGGCGAGCCCCTGCAACTGGCCGAGCATGCGGGCGCCGAGGACGGCCGCGCGGTCGGCGAGGCGGTTCTCGCGGACGTGGGCGAGGGTGGCGGCGCCGGCCGCCATGGCGAGCTGGTTGCCGCGGAACGTGCCGGCGTGCGCGCCCGGCTCCCACACGTCGAGGTCGTCGCGGTACACGATCACGGCCAGGGGCAGGGAGCCGCCGATGGCCTTGGAGAGCACCATCACGTCGGGCACCACGCCGCTGTGCTCGACCGCCCAGAAGGCGCCGGTGCGGCCGACGCCCGTCTGCACCTCGTCGGCGATCAGCGGGATGGAGCGGCGCTCGGTGATCTCCCGCAGCCGGCGCAGCCAGGCGTCGGGCGCCGGGATCACCCCGCCCTCGCCCTGGACGGGTTCGAGGATCATCCCGGCCGGCGCGGGCAGTCCGCCCTTGGGGTCGTCGAGCAGGTTCTCGGTCCAGCGGGCCGCGAGTTCGGCGCCGCGTTCGCCGCCGATTCCGTACGGGCAGCGGTAGTTGTGCGGGTAGGGAAGTCGGGTCACGCCCGCCTCGCGGCCGCCGCCGGAGACGGCGAGGGCGCCCGCGGTCATGCCGTGGTAGGCGCCGGTGAAGGCGAGCATGCCGGTGCGTCCGGTCGCGGTGCGCACGAGTTTCAGCGCGGCCTCGACGGCGTCGGTGCCGGCCGGCCCGCAGAACTGGATCCGTCCGTGCTCGGCGAGTTGGCGCGGCAGGGTGGCGAAGAGCTCGGTGGTGAAGGCGTCCTTGACCGGTGTGGCGAGGTCGAGGACGTGCAGGGGCGCGCCCGAGTCGAGGACGGCGCGGATCGCTTCGAGCACGACGGGGTGGTTGTGGCCGAGCGCGAGCGTGCCGGCGCCCGAGAGGCAGTCCAGATAGCGCCGCCCGTCGGCGCCCTCGATCGTGAGCCCGCGCGCCCGCACGGGCACGATGGGCAGCGAACGGGCGTAGGTGCGGGCCGCCGACTCCCGCAGGGACTGCCTGCGCAGGATTGCCTCATGAGCGCCCGGCGGCGCCGCCGGGGCTGGTTCGGTCACGGCCACGACTGCTGGTCCTCCCGCTGTGACGGTTCTGTGGCGCGTCCGTCGCGCGGTGCGTACGCCCACGCTGAACGCTGTCCTGATGTCCCCCGTACGTACCAACGACGCCGGCGGCGCGCGATCACGGCCTGAAGCGAAGTTCCTCGCCGCTGGGGAAGGTTGGCCTTACCCGGGCGGCCGGACGGGGCGGCAAGGAAGGCGATGGCGGGCCCTGCCGCGTGCCGTCCGTCCGGGCCCCGGCATAGTGGGGGGCCGTGTCGCGGCGCCGTCCACGGCGGCGGCGCGCGCGAGTTCAGCCAACGAAGACGCTTTGACACCGAAGTCCCAGGGGGAATTCCAGATGCGACCGACACGCCAGTCCAGCGCCGAGGGCACGGGGAGGAGCACACGCCACGGGGGCTTTCCCGTGGCGGCCGCGCTCGGTCTCACGGCCGCGCTCGCGCTGACCGCCACCGCGTGCGGGCCCGGCGATTCGAGCGCCGACAGCAAGCCGTCGGCGTCGGCGGTCTCGGGTGGCACTGACAAGTTTCAGATTCCCGATGACGTCAGACAACAGCTGAAGAAGCACGGGATCGACCCGGACAAGTGGAAGAACGGCGAGTGGAGGAACTGGGACAAGGACAAGTGGCTCCGTGAGGCGAAGGACTACGTCAACCCGATCATCCAGGGCCTGTGGGACCCGGACCGGATGCGCAAGGCGGACAAGCCCCCGGAGAAGACCGTCCCCAACGACATCTCCGGCGACAAGGGGGTGACGGACCCGGCGCCCGCGCCCGTCAAGGCGGCCGCCGTGAAGGCTCCGTACCACCAGAGCCTGCCGGAGCTCGGCAAGCTCTTCTTCGACAGCCCCGAGGGCTCGATGGTGTGCTCGGCGACGGTCGTGCAGGACCCGGCGCATCCGGGCAAGTCGAACCTGGTGTGGACCGCCGGGCACTGTGTGCACGCGGGCGCCAAGGGCGGCTGGTACCGCAACATCGCCTTCGTCCCCTCGTACAACAACACCGACCTGGCGACCTCGCAACTGCAAAAGGCCACCAAGCAGCAGATCGCACCGTACGGCGTCTACTGGGCCGACTGGGCGCAGACGTCGCAGCAGTGGATCGAGGGCGGCGGCCCGACGGGCGGTCAGGGCGCGCCGTACGACTTCGCGGTGCTGCATGTGACGCCGGAGAAGGGTTCAAACGGCAAGTCCCTGGAGGAGACCGTCGGCGGCGCGCTGCCGGTGGACTTCAACGCACCGGCCGTGCCGAAGATCGCCTCCATGACGGCCAACGGGTACCCGGCGGCGCCTCCCTATGACGGCCAGAAGCTGTTCCAGTGCAAGGACAGGCCGGGCCGGCTCTCGCTCGACGCGAGCCTGCCGACGATGTACCGCCTCGGCTGCACCATGACCGGCGGGTCCTCCGGCGGCGGCTGGATCGCCACGGGTTCGGGCGGCAAGCCCTCGCTCGTCTCCAACACCTCCATCGGCCCGGTCACGGCGGGCTGGCTCGCCGGTCCGCGCCTGGGCAAGGAGGCCAAGGGCGTGTACGACTCGGTGAGCGGCAAGTACGCCGGTCACTGAGCCTGTTGCGGGGGTCCTGTGAACGTCGGGGCCCCCGTTCGTCCCCCTCGTGCCGAGCGGGCATAGTAGGGGGCCGCGCGGTGCGGCGGCGGCGTACACCCGCGCCCATCGCGCTGACAAGTACATGGCAAAACCTGCCTCCACGGGCAGGCCCATCAGGGGGAATCGTTCCCATGCGATCCATACGTCCGCTGCTGACCGCTTCCGGTCTCGCGGCGGCCATCGCGCTGACCGCCACCGCGTGCGGTCCGGGCGACAGCGACGCCGACAGCAAGCCGTCCGCCTCCGCCTCGGCCAAGGGCGGCGCGAGCGCGCCCTCAGGCCTGGCCGACGCCCTCAAGAAGCACGGCGCCGTGCTGGACAAGTGGAAGGACGGCGGCTGGAAGAACTGGGACAAGGGCACCTGGCTGCGCGAGGCCAAGGACTTCGTCAACCCGGTGATCGACGGCCTGTGGAAGCCGGACCGGATGAAGTCGGCCAAGGACCCGCAGAAGACCATGGCGGCCGGCGACGCCACCGGCGGCACCGGTGCCTCCGACCCCGAGCCCGCGCCGATCAGGGCCGTCCAGGAGAAGCTGCCCTACCACCAGTACGCGGCCCCGGTCGGCAAGGTCTTCTTCGACTCCCCCGAGGGCTCCATGGTGTGCTCGGGCACCGTCGTGAAGGACCCGGCCCACCCCGGCAGGTCCAACATGGTGTGGACCGCCGGGCACTGCGTCCACCAGGGCGGCTCCGGCGGCTGGTACCGCAACATCGCCTTCGTCCCCTCCTACAACGACCAGGGCAAGTCGGCGGCGGCGCTGAACAACGCCACGCCGCAGCAGATCGCGCCCTACGGTGTCTACTGGGCCGACTGGGCCTCGACCTCCAACGAGTGGATCAACGACGGCGGCCCGACCGGCGGCACCGGCGCCCCGTACGACTACGCGGTCCTGCACGTCAAGCCGGAGAACGGCACCAAGTCCCTCGAAGAGACGGTCGGCAACGCGCTGAGCGTCAACTTCTCCGCTCCGCAGGCCAAGACGGTCGGCGCGATGGGCGCCTGGGGCTACCCGGCGGCGTCGCCCTATGACGGCCTGCAGATGTTCACGTGCGTCGACCGCCCCGGGCAGCTCTCCATCGGCCCGGGCACACCCGCCATGTACCGCATCGGCTGCACCATGACGGGCGGCTCGTCCGGCGGCGGCTGGTTCATGAACGGCCCCGACGGCAAGGCGCAGCTGGTCTCCAACACCTCGATCGGGCCGGTCACTTCGGGCTGGCTGGCCGGACCCCAGCTCGGCGCCGGAGCCAAAGCGCTCTTCGACGCGATGAGCGCGAAGTACGGCGGCAGGTAACACCTCGCGCGCACCCCGCGCGGCCCCGCACGACGCGAAGGCCCGCCCCCTCTTGGCCGAGGCTTGGGTTCTAACGGTCCTCGCAACACCCGCGATCTGTGGGAGTTGCGAGGACCGTGGCCGTTGGACGCGATGATCTTGCGGGGCTGAGGGAGCG